>CAYVOK010000025.1:0-30676 GCA_964453335.1 uncultured Acidimicrobiaceae bacterium | reverse complement strand
AGGCCCACCCGATCGGCAAGGACACCGCGGAGTACTGGTGGGTCGAGCACCTCTGCAAGGGTCCCGAGCTCAAGCTCCCGGAGGGACATCAGTTCGAGGACGGTGACGGCAACCGGCGCGATCCCCGGGTCCGTTGGTGGCTCCACCACGCACGGACATGCGCCGAGCTGAGTGAGCTACCCGACCACGCGGTCGACTGTTTCTCGGGCGAACCGTGGTGGCACGAACCCCCGAGGCCCGGCGACCAGAACGAGCTGAGGCCCATCGTGCCGCCGTACACCGATCCGGTCCCGGTGATCTTCGGGCACTACTGGCGGCACCCCGACAGCGCTCCCGAGTCGCTCGTGCACGGCAGGCCTGTCTGCGTCGACCTGAGCTGTGGCAAGGGCGGACCGCTGGTCGCCTACCGCTGGTCCGGGGAGTCCATCGCCGACCCGACGCACCTGGTCGGCGTCGGTGGGCGTTGGGACGGGGTCACGGCCGACCGAGCATGACCTCGGTCGACTTCACGATCACGAGCACCTCGTCGTCGACGACGATATCGAGGTCCGCGACGCTCTCCCTCGTCACGACAGCCGTCAGGAACTGACCGTCGGGCAGCACGGTGCGCACGGTGGCGAGCACGTCGCCGACCTGCACCGACACCACCCGTGCCCGCACCTGGTTCCGGGCGCTCAGACGGAGCGGGGTCGGCGGCCGGGCCGGCACGCCGGTGGGTTCCTCGAGCAACAGGTCGAGGAACCGACGTACCGAGCGCGCCTGCTCGCGCCGCCACAGCTCGACGGGCCCAGCTGCGGGCCCTGCGTCGGTGAGCCGGGCGAAGCGTTCTGCGAAGTGTGCCCGCTGCGCCTCGACGAGAGGATGCAGGTCGATGCCACGTCGTCGGAGGAGTTCGAGCTTGAGCAGCAGTTCGGTCCGCACGTCACGCAGGTGTTCGACCGGCGCGCCGAGCCACGTGCGGGTCGCGGTGCGCCCCTTCGCCGTCGCTTTGAGGGCGACCCGTTCCCGGGTCCGCCGCTCCGTGCCACCGGCGCGCACGAGCAGACCACGGTCGGCGAGCGTGTCGACCGACCGGTAGACGAGGGGGCGGGACAGGTGCCAGATCCGGCCGAGTTCACCGTCCTCCGCCAGCACGCTCCCGACGGCCCACCCGTGCCCGACCCCCTCCTCGACGAGGGCGAGGCAGACCCGGTCGGCGAGCGTGAGGGGCGTCGGCTCGGCCACGGCGCGCATGCTACCGGTGGTGTCCTGCTGCGGATCCGCCGCCGTCGACCCCCCGGCCCACGCAGCGCCGGCAGCGCCCCGACACGGTGAGGTGTTCGGGGTCGGCGGCGAACCCGTGCCGATCGACGAGCCGTCGCCGCAAGTCGTCGAGGTCGGCGTCGGGGAACTCCACGGTCGTACCGCAGCTCCGGCAGACGGCGTGATGGTGGGTGTCCCCGGCGAGGTGGTACGCGACGGGCTGGTCGCCGAGGCGGGCCGCCCGGAGGATGCCCGACTCCCGCAGCGCCTCGACGGTGCGGTACACGGTCGACAGGTGGATGGCCGGGGTGCGACGCCGGACCCGGGTGGCGAGTTCCTCGATGCCGATGTGGTCATGTCCGGCGTCGAGCAGTTCGGCGAGCACGGCCCGCCGGGCGGCGGTCACCCTGACCCCGCGAGCACGCAGTTGGTCGAGGAGGGCGTCGAGACGGCGGGCTGACGGCACGCCCGCAGTATCGCGTCGACGACGGGGGCGGGGCGTGCCCTGTGCGATACTCCGACCTGCGAATCGTTCGCAGGAAGGATCGTGATGCATCTCCCCGACGGGTTCGTCGACGCACCGACGTCGATCGGTGCCGCCGTCGTCGCGGCGACCGCCGTCGGTGTCGTGTTGCGTCGCACCCCGACCGTCGCCCCGCTCACCGGGTTGCTCGCCGCGTTCCTCCTCGCCGCGCAGATGCTGAACGTGCCGGTTGCGGCTGGCACCTCGGGGCACGTGCTCGGTGCCGTGCTCGCGGTCGTCCTCGTCGGCCCCCGCGCCGCGCTGCTCGCCTCGACGACCGTCGTCGTCGTGCAGGCCCTCCTGCTCGCGGATGGGGGCATCAGCGCCATCGGTCTCAACGTCGTGAACCTCGCCGTCGTCCCGGTCGTCGTGGGGTGGGTGGTCTTCCGCGCCGTGCGGTTCGTCACGCCGCCGGGTCGGACGGCGGTGCTCGCCGCCACCGCTCTCGCTGCCTGGGCGTCGGTTGTCGCGGCAGCGGCGGCGCTGTCGATCCAGTACGCCGTGGGCGGCGTCGGGGCGGTCCCGGCCGGGACGTTCACGGCGGCGATGGTCACGATCCACGCCGGGATCGGATTGCTCGAGGCGGCGGTGAGCGTCGCGATCGTCGGCACGGTCCTCGGTAGTCGACCGGATCTCGTGCACGGCGCCGCAGATCTCCGTCGTGGCGCCACGGTGACGGTCGGATGAAGCCGACCCGTCGCGCCATGACGATCGCCGGCGCGCTCGTGGTGATCCTGGTGTTCGCCTTCGCAGCGGACCGGTGGGCGAGCTCGGCCCCGGACGGGTTCGAACGCGTCGCCACCGACCACGCACTCGTCGTCGAGGCGGACGCCGAGGAGCCTGCCGGTACTCGCTCCACGATCTCGACGCTGGCCCGGACGTCTGCGGGGGTCGTCGCCGTGGCGCTCACCGTGCTCGCCCTGCCCCGCATCGCCGCCCGACGACGACCGGGGCCGTGAGTCCGACCACCACAGCGCGGACCGGTGGCGCCCTGACCCCGGTCGGGCCGGACGACGCCGCACTGCGGGTCGCCGCCCTCGTCGCCTTCGCATTCGCCGTCGTTCTGACCCCGACCCGGTCGATCGGCGCGTTCGCCGTGCACGCCGTGGTGCTCGCCGTCGTTGCCGCCGTCGCCCGGGTCGGGGTGCGACGGCTCGCGTCGGGGCTCGCGCTCGAGGTACCGGTGCTCGTCTTCGCCGGGCTGTTGCCGCTCCTCGGCACCGGTCCCCGGGTCGACGTCGGGCCGCTCCCGCTGTCGATCGACGGCCTGTGGGCGGCGTGGTCGGTGCTCGCCCGGGCGACGCTCGGGGTGACCGCGTCGACGATCCTGCTCGCGACCACCCCGGTCGCCGACGTCCTCGCCGGGTGCGCCCGGCTCCGCGTGCCCGGCCAGCTCACCGCGATCGGGGGCTTCGCCCTGCGCTACGGCGAGGTCGTGCGTGACGATGCCCGCCGCCTCCGACTCGCCCGGTCGGCGCGCGGTGACGATCCCCGTTGGTTCTGGCAGAACCGTGCCCTGCTCGCATCCGTTGCGACGTTGTTCGTCCGCTCCTATGAGCGCGGGGAGCGGGTCCACCGGGCGATGCTCGCCCGCGGGCACGACGGGACGACCGCCGACCTGATCCTCGCCGTCGACGGCGGGACGTCGACCCGGGCGCCGGGCACCGTCGTGGTCGTGCTGTTCGCACCGGTCGTCGCATGGTCGACGGTGGCGTGGGCGGTGCTGTTGCGGTGAGCGCGCCCACGACGCCGAGCCCGCCGGCCGTCTCCCTCGAGGTCGACGGACTCGGCCACGTCCACCCGGACGGCCGTCGGGCGCTCGCCGACGTGTCGTTCCGCATCGAGCCGGGTGCACGCGTCGCGGTCCTCGGCGCGAACGGTTCGGGCAAGACGACGCTGCTGCTGCACCTCAACGGACTCCTTCGGGCGACCGAGGGAACCGTTCGTGTCGAGGGGACACCGGTCGACGACCGGACGGTCGCTGCCGTGCGACGCAGGGTCGGTTTCGTGTTCCAGGACGCGAACGACCAGCTGTTCCTCCCGACAGTCGGGCGCGACGTCGCGTTCGGTCCGTCGAAGGAGGGGCTGCGTGGCGCGGCGCTGCAGGAGCGGGTCGAGGCCGCGCTCGCAGCGGTCGGCCTCGCCGGGTTCGCGGAGCGGGCTCCGCATCACCTGAGCGCCGGGGAACGCCGCCGGGCCGCGCTCGCGACGGTGCTCGCCATGCGGCCCGGCGCGCTCGTGCTCGACGAACCGACGGCTGACCTCGACGCCCGTGGTCGGGCCGATCTCGGCGACGCGCTCGACGCGCTGTCGTGCACGATCGTGCTCGTCACCCACGACCTGGGCTTCGCCCGGGAGCAGTGCGACCGCGCCCTCGTCCTCGACGGCGGCCGTCTCGTTGCGGACGGCCCCGTCGACGTGGTGCTCGGCGACACCGACCTGCTCGTGCGTCACGGCGTGACCACACCGCCGCGCGGTCGCCGCGCCCGTTGAGGGCGCTCAGCGGCGTGTCGTGTCGGGCCGGGGTTCACCGGGCAGCCCGAGGACCCGTTCGGCGAGTGCGTTGCGTTGGATCTCGTCGGTGCCCCCGGCGATCGACAGCGCCGGGGTCGACAGTGCGTAGTGCTGGAACTCGGCGGACGGCGCGTCGTCGCCGACGAGCATGCCGATCGGGCCCTGCACGGCGAGTCCGAGGTCGCGCTGCCCACGCCCGAGGTCGGACACGGTGATCTTGCTGATCGGACCGACCGCACCCGCCCGGGGTGCCGACTCGCCGACGGAACGGGTGCGCTGGTTCGTGTAGGTCATGAGTCGACGCCGGGTCTGCAGGCCGACGAACCGTTGCCGCACCACCGGGTCCGACGCCGCATCGCTCCCGCGCACGAGGCCGTCGAGCACCTGCGCGATGCCCCGCCCTGCGATCGCCGAGCCGCGCGGGGTGCGCAACCGCTCGGCGATGAGCCCGGCCGGGGCGTCGAGGGGCACCTTGCCGAACGGTCCGCCCTCGTGCGATGCGGGGTTGAACGAGTTCCGTTCGTGGGCGATGAACGTGCGGGTGACCGTCCATCCCCCGCCGAGGTCACCGAGCACGTCGCGTACTGCGACTCGGGCGCCGTCGATGACGACCTCGTTGAAGGTCGCATCCCCCGTCATCTGACGGAGGGGGCGCACGTCGACCCCCGGCTGGTCACGCCACAGGAGCAGGAACGTGAGGCCGCCGTGCGCGGGGACGGTCGGGTCGGTGCGGGCGAGCAGCATCCCGATGTCGACGAGGTCGGCGTTCGACGTCCACACCTTGGTGCCCGTGACCACCCATTCGTCGCCGTCGCGCACCGCGGCGCACCGTGCCGACGCGAGGTCGGAACCGGCGTCGGGTTCGGACAGCATCTGACACGCGGTCCAGTTCTGCGTCGCCATGCCCCACAGGTAGCGCTCGCACTGCTCGTCGGTGCCGTGGGCGACGAGCATCGGTGCGAGCAACGACGGGCCGATGCCGGACGGCGGCCCGAGGGCTCCGACCCGGCGACGTTCCTCGCGCACGATCCGTGCGAGTCCCGTGGAGAGCCCGCGCCCCCACCAGCGTTCCGGCCACGTGGGGTACGCCCAACGGTCGACCGTCATGCGGTGGTACCACGCGCCGACGCTGAGATCGGGATCCCAGTTCGCCTCGTACCACGACCGGGCCTCGGCCCGCAGCGACGCCTCGTCGACCATCGTGCCGGCCCCGGTCGTCCTGCGGCCTAGGCGAACTCGAGGCCGGGCAGTTCGCCCGTCGCCCGCCAGTCCTCGAGGAGTTGGTTGAAAGCGGCCGGTCCGGGCGTGTACGCCCCGAAGAAGCCGCTCCCCTCCTTCGTCTCGCCCTCGTTGTTGTAGTACCCGGGGGTACACGCATCGAGGAACTCGCGGCCTCCGACGTAGAAGCTCGCGATCAGATCGACCCACTCGTCGACGGCCTGCTGGGTCGGTTCGACCGTGCGGGCACCCCGCCGGAGGGTCTCGGCGATGATGTAGCTGATGTGCCGGGCCTGTTCGTCGAACATCGACGTCATGTTCAGGTCGAACGCGTTCTGGGAGACGCCGACGTAGAACCAGTTCGGGAAGCCTCGGGCGGTGAAGCCGTGGAGGGTGCGCAGCCCTGCGGACCACTGGTCGAACAGCGACTCGCCGTCACGTCCGTCGATCTCGAGCCCGAGCCGCCGGCGGAACTCGGCGGAGATCTCGAATCCGGTGGAGTAGATGATGCAGTCGACCTCGTACTCCTGGCCGTTCGCGACGACACCGCGCGGGGTGATGCGTTCGACGCCCTGACTGCCGCTCACGTCGACGAGGGTGACGTTCGGCTGGTTGAAGCACGCGAGGAACTCGTCGTTGAAGGTCGGCCGCTTGCACATCACCCGGTACCAGGGCTTGAGCGCCTCCGCGGTTCCCGGGTCGTGCACGACCTCTTCGACGCGCTTGCGGAGCTCCTCCATCTTCGCCATGTCGGTCAGTTCGACGAAGGTGTTGCGTTCTTCACGCGTGCGGGGTCGGTTCTCGCCCTTCGGAGCGCTGATCGCCCGGAAGATCCGGGTCCAGCCGTCGTCGATCAGGTCGGTCTCGACAGGTCGGCCGGCGGCCTGCAGCGTGAAGTTCTCGCGCCGCTGCCGCTGCCATCCGGGTTCGAGGCCGGCGAACCACTCGGGGTCGGTGGGTCGGTTCCGGCGGAAGTCCACCGTCGACGGCGTGCGCTGGAACACGTAGAGGTGCCCGGCGTCGCGCGCGACCCGCGGCACGCACTGGATCGCGGTCGCACCGGTGCCGATGATCGCTACGCGCTTGTCGGCGAGACCGGTCATGCCACCGGTCGTGTCCCCACCCGTGTAGCCGTAGTCCCAGCGGCTCGTGTGGAAGGAGTGGCCGGCGAAGTCGTTGATGCCGGGGATGCCGGGCAGCTTCGCCCGGGTGGTCGTGCCGAGGGCCATGACGACGAAGCGGGCCCGGATGTCGTCGTCCCGGTTCGTGGTGATCCGCCAGCGACCGATCTCGTCGTCCCAACGGATGCCCCGCACCCGGGTCTGCCGGATCGAACGCTCGTAGAGCCCGTAGTGCTCGGCGATGCGCTGGGAGTGCTCGAAGATCTCCCCGACGTAGGAGTACTTCTCCTTCGGCATGTACCCGAGCTCCTCGAGGAGCGGCAGGTAGCAGTACGACTCGGTGTCGCACTGCGCACCCGGGTACCGGTTCCAGTACCAGGTGCCGCCGAAGTCGCCGCCCGCTTCGATGATCCGGAATGTGTCGACCCCGGCCTCGCTGAGCCGGGCCGCGGTCAACAGACCGCTGAACCCGCCGCCGATGATGGCGATGTCGAGGTCCTCGTCGATGGGCGCGCGGTCGAAGGTCGGGTCCGCGTAGGGGTCGTCCTCCGCGAAGCGGGCGAACTCACCGGTCATCTCGTAGTACTGCGACGGTCCGTCACGCCGGATCCGCTTGTCGCGCTCCTGGCGGTACCGGGCCCTGACGGCGTCCGGGTCGAAACCCGGGTTCGTGATCGTCGCGTCGGTCATGGCGTCAGCTCATCACCATCGAGGCGTAGCCGGTCTCGGTCTCGTGCTGGATCGCCGCGACGTAACGGGGCGACCCGCCGAAGTACGCCTGGTAGCGGATCTTGCCCTCCTGGTGCCCGGCGACGTTGGAGTTGTAGCCGGTGAACCAGCCCTTCGAGCGGCGGAACAGCATGCGCTCGTGCGCCCGCTGCACCTCGGCGACCCACTCCGACTCGGCGTCGGGCTTGGCCTCGATGCGGCGTACGCCGTTCGTCCGGGCGTGCTCGAGCAGGCCGGTGACCCAGTCGACACCGACCTCGATCGCACGGGGGAAGTTGGTCGAACCGGACACGCTCTGCGGGCCGGCGACCATCAGCAGGTTCGGGAAGCCGTGGGAGAGCACACCGAGCAGCGTGGAGGGGCTCTCCTTCCACTTGTCGGCGAGCTTCACGCCGTCGACGCCGGTGATGTCGATCCGGTCGTAGGCGCCGGTGATCGCGTCGAAACCGGTGGCGTAGACGATCACGTCGAACTCGTGGTGGCCGGCGGTCGTCTGGATGCCGGTCTCGGTGAACCGTTCGATCGGCGTCTCGGACAGGTCGACGAGGTGCACGTTCTCCCGGTTGTACGCCTCGAAGTAGTTCGTCTCGAGCGGGAGACGCTGCAGGCCGAAACCGTGGTCGCGCGGGATCAGCTTCTCGGCGGTCACCGGGTCGTGCACCCGCCCCCGGATGCGGTCGGCGATGTAGTTGGAGAGCTCCTCGTTGGCCGCCTCGTCGAAGAAGATCTCGGCGAAGTTGCCGGCGAGGATCGCGAAACCGGGCTGCGTGTACAGCTCGTCCCACAGCGCCTTGCGCTCCTCGGGCGTCTTGTCCCAGAACCCCCAGCGCGGCACGTGCTCGAACCCGCCGGGCGACTTCGCGCAGTTGTCGAAGATCTCGTCGTACCGGGCGCGGATCTGCGCCATCTCCTCGTCGGAGATCAGCCTGTTGTTGAGCGGCGAGCTCCAGTTGGGTCGCCGCTGGAAGACGGTGAGTTCGCCCACGATCGGGGCGATCGCGCCGATGACCTGGATGCCGGTGGCGCCGGTGCCGATGACCGCGACGCGGCGACCCTCGAGGGCGACCGGCTCCTTCGGCCAGTGGAAGGTGTGGAACGCCTGCCCGCGGAAGTCCTCCATGCCGGGGTACTTCGGCAGCGTCGGGGCGGAGAGCGGGCCGAGGCTCGTGATCACGAACTGTGCGGTGTACACGTCACCGGACTCGAGACGGAGCGTCCACTCGGTGGCGGCGTCGTCCCAGGTCATGCTCGCCACGCGGGCCCCGAAGGTCATGTGTCGCCGGAGGTCGAACTTGTCGGCGACGAAGTGGAGGTACTGGAGGTTCTCGGGCTGCGCCGAGAACATCTCCTTCCAGTGCCACTCGTCGAGCACTTCCTGGGAGAAGGAGTAGCCGTAGGTGTAGCTCTCCGAGTCGAACCGGCAGCCCGGGTACCGGTTCCGGTTCCAGGTACCGCCGAGGTCGTCGTCGCCCTCGAGCAAGATTGCGTCGACACCCATGTCGACGAGGCGCTTGATCTGGTAGATGCCGGAGACGCCGGCGCCGAGGACGATGACCTCGTGGTGGCGGCGTTCGGTGGTCGTGGTGGTCATGCCGGTCCTCGTTGGTCGGTGATCTTCGTAGGGTAGGCGCGAGCGCCTCAGGGGGTGAACGCGTCGACGGCGACCCGGGCCCCGAACACGTCGAGGTCGCCGGTGCCGTCGTCGTGGGCACGGACGCCGCGCCTCCGGAGCAGGGCGGTGGCAGCTGCGGGGTCGGCTGCGCCGAGGACGATCGCGTGCAGGCCCGGCCCTCGGCCGGCGAGGGTCGCGGCGACCGCAGCGGCAGCCGGGCGGGTGGCGTCGACCACGGCTGCGAGTTCGATCACCCCGCCCTTCGGCGGGGTGGCGACGACCGTGCGCAGGCCGCGGTGCTCGTCGACGACGGGGTCGGAGAGGTGGAGCCCGAAGCCGGTGCCGTACGCCCGGGCAGCCGCGTCGAGGTCGTCGGTGGCGACGACGGTGCGCAGGATGCCGGTGAGCCCGGGTTCGGTGGAGGTGAGACCACCCGGGTCGACGACGGAGTCGTTCGGGTAGACGCGCACCAGCACGCCCGAGGTCGACCGCGGGTGGACGTCACGTCCGCCGGCGCCGGCCATGAGCGGCAACACGTCGAGCCCGCGGGCTGCGAGCTCGACCGCCTCGTCGTCGGGGACGGGTGCCTCGAGCATGAGCGCGTAGAACCCCTCGCCCCGTCGATCGAGCGTGCGCTGGATCGCCTGGCTGAGCGGCAGGTCCGGGTTCCCCGGTGCCATCAGCTCGACGTTGCTCCCGCCGCGGGGCATGCACATGCCGACGTGCGCCCCGAGGTCGGGCACGGTCCTGTCGGAGAAGTCGAGGACCGGCATGCCGAACACGTCACTGAAGGTGGCCACCGCCGCCCCGTAGTCGGCGACGGCGAGGGCGACACGGGGAAGTGCGGTGATCATCGGCTCGACCCGTTCAGCGTCGCGGCTCGATGGACGCCATGATCTCGAGCTCGATGTCACCGACGACGAGCGGGGCGCCGGTGGTGGTGCGGCACGGGTACGGCGCGTCGAAGACGTCGAGGTAGATCTCGTTCCAGGCCGCGAAGTCCTCGATGTTGCGCAGCTGGCACGTCACCTTGACCACGTTGTCGAGGCTGAGGCCGAGGTCGGCGAGGATGTCGGCGAAGATCCGGAGCGTGTGACGCGCCTGGGCCTCGAAACCCCCGGGTACGACGGCGCCGGTCTCGAGGTCGAGGCCGGTCATGCCGCTGAAGAAGATGAGGTTGTCGACCCTGATTGCGGTGGCGTTGCGGATCCCGTAGCGGGCCATGGCGGCCTCGAGCCGCGGGGTGGTGGAGTGCACTTCGATCATGGCGGCACTGTACGGGGTCGTGCTGCACCCCGCCCGCTGCTCAGAAGGTGAACCGCACCGGTGGGCTCAGGTAGGCGCCGGCGGCGACGAGCGACGCCGACCACGGTGCGAGCGTGGCGACGATGTCGTCGAGCACGGGAGCGAGCCGGTCGAGCGCCGGATCGAGGAGTGCGTCGGTTCGGAGCTCGATGTGGTCGCGGAGTGCGAACCCGTCCTCGGTGAGCCCCCCGCCACCATCGACGAGCAGGCCGCGCGCGACGAGGCGGGCCTCGGCCGACTCGAGCCGCTCGGTGCTCCACCCACGGCCTGCGGTGTGCGACCGCGGCGGCAGGCCCCAGTAGAGGTCGCCGAGCAACCCGACCTCGACCCCGTCGAGCCCCTCCGCCGTCCAGGCGATGATGTGCGCGTCGCCGCGGTGTTCACGCAGTTGGTCGGTCGCCCGCCACAGTCGGGCGAGCGGTTCGTCGGGAACGGGGAGCGCCCGCTGGCCCGCCGCGAGCGCCCGACCGGCGACGGGGAGTACCGCCGCCGCTGCGAGGAGTTCATCCGTGACCGTTCGTACTGCCTGCGGATCGGGCTCGCCGAGTACGCGACGCAGCTGCGCGACAGCGCCCGCCTCCCGACACGCCCACAGCGTCGCCGCATCGGCGCGCGCCCGCCCTTCGGTGACGAGGGGGACCACGGCATCAGGATCGAAAACACCGAACGCCGCGGCCACCACGGTGCCGGGGACGTCCCCGAGCACCGCGCTCCTGGCACACAGGTAGGCGCTGCGATCCGGGATGACCGTACTTCCCACCCTGCCGGGACTCGCGGCGAAGCCCAGCCGTTCGTACGCCGCCTGCGCTTCGGGGGAGAACTGCGCCTGCCCCGCGATCGGCTCGATCGCGGCGGCGAGTCGTCGGGCCGGGGTGGGATTCACGTGCACACCACGACGATACCGACCGCCACCTGTGAGCACGTCTCTCTACACCATGCGTGAGTGTTCTACAGTCAAATTGTGATTATCGGCGGCGAGCGACCACGTCCACGACGACGACTGGCGTGGGTGCGCACGGTCAGCGCCGGTCTGGCAATCCTCTCCGGCGGCGCGTGCGGTCCGCCGACCGACCGGGCCGCCGACACCCTGACGGTCTTCGCCGCCGCCTCGTTGACCGAACCGTTCACCGAGCTCGGCGCGGCGTTCGAGGCCCGCAACCCCGGCGCCGACGTCGCGTTCACGTTCGCCGCGTCGTCGACACTCGTCGCCCAGATCACGAACGGTGCCCCCGCCGACGTGGTCGCCACCGCCGACACCGCGACGATGCAGCGCCTCGTCGACGGCGACGTGGTCGACGGGGAGCTCGTCGTCGTCGCCCGGAACCGGCTCACCGTCGTCGTCGGACGCGACAACCCCCGTGCCATCCGTTCGGTCGCCGATCTCGGGGCACCGGACCTCGTCGTCGTCCTTGCTGCGCCGCAGGTCCCCATTGGTGCGTACTCCGCCGACGTGCTCCGCCGCGCCGGGGTGTCCGTGACCCCACGCAGCCTCGAGGCCGACCCGAAGGCCGTCGTCGCCAAGGTGCGCAGCGGCGAGGCGGACGCCGGCATCGTCTACGTCACCGATGTCCGCGCAGCGGGTGGCGCAGTGGCGGGCGTGCCGCTCCCCGACGATCTCAACGTCGTCGCGTCGTACCCGATCGCCCGCACACGGGACGCTTCCGATGCTGCGACGGCGCAGGCCTTCATCGACTTCGTCCGTTCACCGGAGGGGCGCGCGATCCTCCTCGACGCCGGGTTCCTCGCCCCATGAGCGCGCCGACCGTGCGTCCCCGCATCCCCGTCCCCGTGCTCGCCCTCGCCGGGATCGCAGTCGGGTTCTTCGTCCTCCCGCTCGCCGGTCTGCTGTGGCGGGCGCCGTGGTCGTCCGCCTGGCGGGTGCTGTCGGCCCCCGCCACGCTCGACGCGCTCTGGTTGTCGCTCACGTGTTCGCTCTGGGCGACGGCGATCTCCCTCCTCTTCGGCGTGCCGCTCGCCTGGGTGCTCGCACGCCTGCAGTTCCCGGGACGATCGGTGGTGCGGGCGTTGTGCACCGTGTCGATGGTCGTCCCGCCCGTCGTCGGTGGCGTCGCGCTGTTCGCCGCGCTCGGGCGGCGCGGGCTGCTCGGGCAGTACCTCGACCTGTGGTTCGGCGTCCGCCTGCCGTTCTCGACCGCGGGGGTGGTCGTCGCCCAGACCTTCGTCGCCATGCCGTTCCTCGTCGTGACGGTGGAGGCAGCGATCCGCCAGCACGACCGGCGTCTCGAGGAAGCGGCGCACACGCTCGGGGCAGGCACCTGGTACGTGTTCCGACGGGTGACCCTGCCGGCGATCCGACCGGCCCTCGTCGCCGGTACCGTGCTCACGTGGGCGAGGGCCCTCGGGGAGTTCGGGGCGACGATCACCTTCGCCGGGAACTTCCCGGGAACGACCCGGACGCTCCCGCTCTTCACGTACCTGGCGCTCGAGACCGCGCCCGAGGAGGCGATCGTGTCGGCGCTCGTCCTGATCGGCGTCTCCTTCGCCGTCATCGTCGGCCTGCGGGACCGTTGGGTCGGTACCGCCATGGGGTCGCGGTGAGCGCCGGTCTCGACGTCGCCGCCCGGTTGCGACTCGGGGCGCTCGACCTCGACGTCGACCTCAGGGTCGGCGCGGATGAGACCGTCGCCCTGCTCGGCCCGAACGGTTCGGGCAAGACGACGCTGCTCCGCATCATCTCCGGACTGCAGCCGCTCGAGGAGGGCCACGTCCGCCTCGACGGCACCGTGCTCGACGACCCGGCGACCGGCACCTTCGTGCCGGCCGAACGTCGGTCGGTCGGTGTCGTCTTCCAGGACTACCTCCTCTTCCCGCACCTGAGTGCCCGCGAGAACGTGGCGTTCGGTCCTCGGGCCCGGGGCAGTGGTCGCGCCGCAGCCCGATCGGTCGCGGACGAGTGGCTCGATCGTGTCGACCTCACCGCCGCGGCGGGGACCCGGGTGGATCGTCTCTCGGGCGGCCAGCGCCAGCGTGTCGCGATCGCCCGGGCGCTCGCCACGACACCCCGTGTCCTGCTGCTCGACGAACCGCTCGCAGCGCTCGACGCGTCGACCCGCAGCGACGTGCGGCGACTCCTGCGCCGCCACCTCGCCGACCACGGGGGCCCGCGTCTCGTCGTCTCGCACGACCCGGTCGACGCGTACGCGCTCGCCGACCGGGTCGTGGTGCTCGAGGACGGCCGGGTCACCCACGACGGCACCCTCGCCGAGGTCGCCGCCCATCCGCGCAGCGCGTATGTGGGTCGTCTCGTCGGCACGAACCTGCTCGACGGCGAACTCACCGGCACCACGTTGCGGCTCCGTGCCGGCGGGATGCTCGTCGTGGCGAAGGGTGACGTGGCCGACGGTCCGTGTCTCGTGACGGTCGCACCGTCGGCCGTCGCATTGCACCGCGCCGCGCCCTCGGGGAGCCCGCGCAACACGTGGTCGGCGACGGTGGCGGAGATCGACCGGTTCGGCGACCGGGTACGGGTCCGGCTCGACGGTCCGGTGCCGCTCGCCGCCGAGGTGACGCCCGCTGCGGTCGACGACCTGGCCCTGCACCTCGGCGACGTGGTCTGGGCGAGCGTGAAGGCGACCGAGATCGTCGTCCGAGCCGCCTGAACGATGCGCCGCCGGGCCACGGCTAGGGTTCGGCACCGTCGACGGTGACGGGATCCGGGGGACGGACATGACCGATTGCGTGCACGACCATGCGGCGTTCGTGGGGCCGTGGGGACCCGACGACCGGATCGGGGCGGCGAACCACATGACCGACGAGCGTCGCCTCGCTGCGCTCGCCCTCGCCCGTACCGGGGCGGTCGTCGATCTCGGTCATGTGATCGCCGACGGTGCTCCGCGCATCCCGCCGAGCCAGACCCCCTATGTCATGACCCTCGCAACCCGGTCGGCGACGGTTGTGCGCGACCTCGATGCGCACAAGGTCGAGAACCGCTTCGGGGCGAACCTCGAACGCATCGACATGACGACCCATGTGGGCACCCACATCGACGCTCTCGGCCACGTGACGGTCGGCGATCGTATGTACAACGGCCGGTCGGCGCACCTGACCGTCGGTGACCACGGCCTGGCCGACCTCGGCGTCGAGCACATCCCACCGATCATCACCCGGGGGGTGCTGCTCGACGTGTCCGGCCTCGACGGTGGTCCGATGCTCGAGTCGGGGCGGCCGATCAGCCGTGACGAGCTGTTGCGGGCGCGGGACGCCGCCGGTGTCGACGTCCGCCCCGGTGACGTGGTCTGCATCCACACCGGCTGGGGTGGCCTGTTCATGGTCGACAACAACCGCTACGTGCGGGGAGAGCCGGGCATCGACGTCGACGCCGCGCAGTGGCTGACGGAGCAGGGTGTCGTCGCGATCGCGGCCGACAACATGGCGGTCGAGGTCATCCCGAACCCGCGGCACCCGAAGCTCATCATGCCGGTGCACCAGCACGCGCTCGTCGAGTCGGGCGTGTACCTCGTCGAGAACCTGAAGCTCGACGAGCTCGTCACGGCGGGCCGCAACGAGTTCTGCTTCGTGCTCCTGTCGACGAAGCTCAAGGGCGCGACCGGTTCCCCGGTCCGCCCCGTCGCGCTGCTGTGAACGGTTCGGCTGGCGACACCCACGCCTACTCGTCGCACGGCACCGGCGGCGGCACGTCCACCACAGGAGGAACGAACTGCTCGGGTCATCTGCGTCGAGGTCGGTCGAGGATCGACGAGGGAGCGGGCGGACTGTGACCGTTGGGGCCAGGAGAGCACAACGGCTGTACTCGGCCGTTGTCGACCGGCGGACGGCCCTGGACCGGACGAGCGCCATCGCAACGGTGATGCTCTGTTGCGCGGTCTGGGTGCTGCGTCGCCCGGATCAACTCCTCCGTCCCTACGTGTGGGCCGAGGAGTACCTGATCGTCAACCGGACCGTCACCGAGGGGTTCTGGACGGCGGCCTTCAGCGAATACGTGGGCTACTTCCTGGTTCCGACGTCGATGATTATCGCCGGCATCACGGCGATCGGTCCCCGCTACCTCCCAGAGCTCGAATACGTCGCTGCGACAGCGATTTTCCTCGGAACCATCCTGCTTCTCGTGGTACCGATGTCCCGCCAGCCGCTGCGGACACGGTGCCTGATGGCGCTGTTGCTCGTGCTCGCACCGATGCGTCCGGAAGTGTTCGGGGTCGCGCTGTATTCGTTCTGGTGGGTGGCACTGTGGCCTGCGATCACCCTCATGTGGGAGCGCGACAACTGGCTGCTGCGCGTGCCTGCGCTCGTGTTCGGTGGTCTCAGCGGACTCGCCGGGTCGGTACTTTTCGTGCCGTTCGCGCTCGCGTCGATTCTCCGTCGGCGAACCAGCGATTACGTGAGCACGGCGATCCTGGCAGCGCTCTTCGCGCTCCAGATCTCGACCTTCGCGACGTCGGAGCGCAGGGCGTCCATTCCGGTCGAACCGCTTTCGATTGTTCGCCAGTTCTTCCGCAACTTCGGCCTCTACGCGTTCGGATGGGTGGAGACGGCCACACCAGGGTTCATCGAGTTCTCGGGCTTCGTCATTGCTTCCTTCCTCGGCGCGGCAGTCGGTAGACAGGTCCTCCGACGCGCCGGACAACGAGACGATCTCCTTCTGTTCGGAGTGGCGATCGGCGTCCTCGGCCTGCTCAGTTCCGTGACGGCACCACTGGTCACGCATCACGTGCTCGCCGGGCCCAGGTACTACTTCTACCCATTCGTGCTCACTGCCTGGTACCTCCTGCTCGTGGCCACCAGCACCGACACCGGCGTGGTTCGACGCATCGCAGGTGGCCTCCTCGCAATGTCGGTGCTGACCCTTGCGCCGGCGTTCTCGAGCGGCCACATCCCGAGATCATGGGCGGAGGAGTTGGCCCGCTGTGCGCAGAGCGACGCAGAGACCTTCGGCATCCCCGTGAACCTGGACGGATCGGAGGCAGTGTGGCCCGACGCAATCGAACTGCCGACTTCGCTCTGCCGTGAGATCGCCGGACCGCAGGACTGACAGGCGTTCGGTCTGCGGCTCGCCTGTTGGTGCGAGACGAGCGAACGCCGCGGGCGAGTCCTCCGGTTCCACGGCCTGCCCATCGGCCCGCGCTGTCGATCTGCGTCCACTGAAGGTTCATCCGGACACCCTTGTCGGAGGGTCGGGACGGTCCTACCGTCGTCCCGTGCCCGACGAGCGACACACACCTTCGATGCGACGTGCAGGCCCCGATCTCGTACGCCGGGTGGTCGCCGAGGCACTCGGCACTGCTCTGCTGATCGTGGCGGTCGTCGGCTCGGGGATCATGGCAACCCGCCTGTCGCCCCACGACGTCGGCCTGCAACTCCTCGAGAACGCCGTGGCGACCGCCGGTGCGCTCATCGGTCTGATCCTCACGTTCGGGAGCGTGTCCGGCGCCCACTTCAACCCGGTGGTCACCGTCGTCGACCGCCTGTCCGGACTCGTGCCGACCCGCGATGCCGTTGCCTACATCGCCGCCCAGATCGTCGGCGGTTGCGCCGGAGCGGTCCTGACGAACCTGATGTTCGAACTCGACGCGGTGTCCGTGTCGACGAAGGACCGGTCATCGGTCGCACTGTGGCTGTCCGAGGTCGTGGCGACGGTGGGCCTCCTGCTCGTCATCAACGGTTGTGTCCGTGGCGGACGAGGATCTGCTGTCCCCTTCGCCGTCGGCGCATGGATCGGCGGCGCCTACTGGTTCACGTCCTCGACGAGTTTCGCGAACCCGGCGGTGACCGTCGCACGCACGCTGTCCGACACCTTCGCCGGCATCGCACCGACGTCTGCGCCGATGTTCGTCGTGGCGCAAGGTGTCGGTTGTGTTCTCGCGGCGCTCCTCGTGCGATTCCTCTTCCCCCGATCGGAGGCGACCTCATGACGACGGATCGACCCAGCGTGTTGTTCCTGTGCGTGCACAACGCAGGGCGATCGCAGATGGCGGCGGGCTGGCTGCGTCATCTCGCCGCCGACCGGGTCGACGTCTTCTCGGGTGGCTCCGAGCCGGCGGCCTCGGTGAACCCGTCGGCGATCGCCGTCATGGCGGAGGTCGGCATCGACATCGCCGGTGCGACGCCGCAACGATGGACCGCCGAGCGGGTGCGCACGGCGGATGTCGTGGTGACGATGGGCTGCGGCGACACCTGTCCGGTCTTCCCCGGCATCCGCTACGAGGACTGGCCGCTCACCGATCCTGCCGGCCGGGGTGTCGAAGCGGTCCGGCCGATCCGTGACGAGATCCGCACTCGCGTCGAGTCGCTGCTCCACTCGCTGGGCATCGAACCTGTTGCCTGAGTCGGCCCGGCTCGCCCGCTACGGTCGGACGGTCGGACCTGCCGGGGAGGACCAGGTGGAGCAGAGCGGGATTGCGGTCGTGACCGGCGCAGGGACGGGCATCGGTGCCGCCGTCGCCCGGAGGCTCGCCCGGCGGCGCCTGCACGTGATCTGCGTCGGGCGTCGACACGGTCCGCTCGAGGACGTCGTCGCAGCCGTCGCTGCAGAGGGTGGCAGCGCCGAAGTGGTCGCGGCCGACTGCGGGACGGCGGCGGGGATCGCAACCGTGACCGACGCCGTCGGGGCGCGCGCTGTCACGGCCCTCGTGCACGCTGCCGGCGGTGGTCTCCCCGCACCGTTCGCGTCGACGTCGTGGGACGACCTGTCGACCGCACTGTCGACGAATCTCTACGGGCCGTTCTTCCTCACCCAGGGTCTCCTCGACCGGCTCACGCCTGGTGCGGGCATCGTGTTCGTCGGCTCGGTCTCCGCGGTGCGCGGGCGAAGCCGTTCGGTCGCGTACGGAGCGTCGAAGGCGGCGCTCATCGGCCTCACCCGGAATCTCGCCGTCGAACTCGGCGCAGGGGCCCGCGTGAACTGCGTGAGCCCCGGCCCGGTCGACACCGACATGCTGGAACGGTTCAACGAGGCATCGACCGCAGGCCTGTCGGAACGTCGGCTCGACGTGCTCGCGGCACATGACCGCACGCGCATCGTGCTGGGTCGCATCGCGACACCCGATGAGGTCGCTGTGACGATCGAACACCTCGCCCTCGATGCGACGGCGATGACGGGTGTCGACGTGCCGGTCGACGTCGGTTACACGGGGAGCTGACTGTTCAGCCGAGCGGGCGGAGCGGGTCGCTGCCCTCCCAGCCCTCGGCGGCTGCCGCCACCTTCCGGTAGAGACGCCGCATCATCGGTTGTTCGCCTCCGCCTGCGGCCCGTGACTAGGCCAGTCCCTGCCCGCCGTGGTCCGATCACGCTCGGACCTTACGAGAGCGCCGGGCGGTGACGGATGACCTTTGCCGTCGGGAACCCGAGCATCCCGTTGTGGGCGAACACGTAGGCGTTTGTGCGCAGCGGGTCGCCGGTGACTGCGATCTGGATGTGCGAGGGCTCCGTGACGATCGGGACGAGCCGCTCGGGTGATGTCCCTGTTCCGAAGACCGGTGCAGCGACCCGGAGGTTGACGAGGTCGTTCAGCGTGCGTCGTCCGGGGACGAGGTTCGTCCACTCGCCGAGGTACTGCTCGAACCGCCGCGCCGGGATCCGGGCCCGTTCCCAGAGTGCGACCCGAAGGTCGTCCTTCGTCCATCCGGCTGCGGCGATCGTGCGGGCGAGCACCGGGCTCAGCAGCAGCATCGGCCGGTAGGTGTCGGATGCGACGCCGACGGTGAAGACGTACTCCCAGCCGCCGATCTTCACGAGCGCGTCGGCGAGATAGTCGAGCATCTGCTCGGGTGTCTGCCCGTACACCGAGGTGACGACGCCTCCGCCGGTGTAGCGGGCGATCGTGACCGCGTCGACGCCTGCGGCGATGCCGTGGTCGGCGGCGAGCGGCGGCCATCCGATCTCGGCGAGGACTGCTTCGTTCTCGGCCATCGCCACGCGCCACGTGTTGCCGTAGGTCGCCTTGTCGGTCTCCCACGGCAGGAACCCGGCGACGTTGCGGAGGTACAGACGCACGAACCGTCCGACGCTCGTGTTCGCCTGGAACCCGTCGCGCAACGCACCCTGTTCGTCGTTGAAGCCGAGCCGGCGGGCGATCGGGCCGTTCACGGTCACGAGCGTCTCCGCCCCGGGTGTGTTGCCCGAGTGCTCGATCCCGTACGCCGGGTCGGCGAGCGCTTCGGCGATCGCGAGCAGCACCGGCATGTACTCGGGTCGGCAGCCCGCCATCACACCGTTCACGGCGACGGACTGCACGGTGGCCGCACGGCGATCGGGCAGCAGGGGGCCGAAGCTGTGGTCGGCGTCGAGGTCGGTGTGCGCGAGGAACGCGTCGACTGCGGCGACGGTGGGTGGCACGACGGGCAGCCCGTCGCTCCATCGTTGTTCGAGGAAGTGCCGGTTCACGTCCTCGAACGTGCCGCTGAAGACGATGTCGGTCGGTTCGGGGTCGACGGTGTCGACGCCGACGCCGAACTGCGTCGTGAGGTTCGCGATGACGTGGGGGACGGTGTGTTCGACGATGTTGCGCTCGAGTTCGTCGAAGGTCTGGGTGTCGACGTGGCCCGGGACTACGGCGACGGGCAGGTTCGGCATGCCGAGCCCACCGGCTGTGGAGGCGGCCTGCCCGACGAATCCCTCACACACGAGCGAGGACGTCGGGACCCCGGCGAGTTCAGCGGCGGCGGATGCCCGCAACACGGCGGGCGTACAGCTGCCTCAACAACCCATCCCGGAGACGACGGCGTCGACGCCGAGGCCGGCGAGCCGGCTTCCGAGGCGCTCGAGCACCTCGTGCTCACCGGCGCCGTGCGTCGTGCCGAACTCGTCGTAGGAGACGAAGGACACACCGGGGATGCGGTTCCGCAGTTCCCGTTCGATGATCGGGAAGATCTCCTCACCCCGGAACATGTAGTCCCACAGGAACGCGATCCGACAACCGTCGAGCGCGGTCGGTCGGGGTGCGAGGGCGACCGGTTCTGCGGTGCGTGGGCTGCGGGGCCAGACGACGGCGTAGTCGGACATGGACCATACCTAGCAGGTCGGGCGGGCGCCGTCCGGCCGCCGTAAGGTGCGCGCATGGCCCGACTCCGCTTCGGCGCGTTCCTCGCACCACATCATCCGGTCGGCGAGCACCCGATGTTGTTGTTCCGCCGGGACATCGACTTCGCGGCGCACCTCGACCGTCTCGGCTTCGACGAGTTCTGGTGTGGGGAGCACCACTCGTCGGGTTGGGAGACGATCGCCTCGCCGGAGCTGTTGCTCGCTGCGGCGGCGGAGCGGACGAGCCGGATCCGTCTCGGCACCGGTGTGATCTCCCTCCCCTACCACCATCCCTTCAACGTGGCGCAGCGCCTGGTGCAGCTCGACCACATGTCGGGTGGCCGGCTGATCTTCGGGTCCGGTCCGGGGGCGCTCCCCTCCGACGCGCACACGCTCGGCATCGACCCGATGACCCAGCGCGACCGCCAGGACGAGGCGATCGGGGTGATCACACGACTCCTCGCAGGCGAACCACGCTTCAGCCACGAGTCGGACTGGTTCACGCTGCGCGACGCCCAGTTGCAGCTGCTCCCGCTCCAGGAGACGATCCCCCAGGCCGTGGCCTCGATGATCAGCCCGTCCGGGATGACCCTTGCGGGGAAGTACGGCATCGGCGCATTGTCGATCGGTTCGATGGCGGGCGAAGGCATCCTCGCGCTGCCCACGCAGTGGGGTTTCGCCGAGACGTCGGCCGAACAACACGGCCGCACGGTCGACCGCAGCTCGTGGCGGGTGCTCATGTCCTGGCACATCGCGGAGACACGCGAGCGGGCCCGGGCCGAGGCCCGGCACGGCTTGCAGCGCTGGCACAACGAGTACATCGTCGACACCCTCGCCCGCCCCGGTGCGGTGCGCTACGACGACCCCGACGAGGCGCTCGAGGCGGTGTGTCGGGGCACGATCACGTCGGCGACGACGCAGGCGGCAGTGGTGGGGACGCCGGACGATCTCGTCGAGTTCATCCGCACGATGCAGCGCGTCACCGGTGGGTTCGGCGTCGCCGTCGGCTTCGCGCACGACTGGGCCGACCGCGAGGCGACGTTGCGCAGTTGGGAGCTCGTCGCCCGGTACGTCGTGCCCGAGCTGAACGGGTACATCAACCCGCTGCGGGAGAGCATGGCGTTCGTGCGATCGAACCGTGCCGCGTTCGACCGTGCCCAGCAGGCAGTACTCGCGAAGATCGCCGCCGACCCGGCTGCCGCCGCTGCATTCGAACGCACGAAGGCCGGCGCACCGTCGGAGGACCGACCCGACCACTGAGCCCGAACTGCCCGATGGGCCCGACTGTCGCGGTCAGCCTGCGATCAGAGGTCTCATCTCGGCGATCTCGGCTTCCTGGGCCTTGATGACACGAGCGGCGAGCGCCTCGACGTCGTCGTTGCGCCCGTCGGTGCGGACGGCACGCGCCATGTCGAGCGCGCCCTCGTGGTGGGCGACCATCATGCGGAGCCACATCCGGTCGAAGTCGGCGCCGGTGGCTGCGTCGAGCGCCTGCATGTCACCTGCGCTCATCATCCCGGTCATCGACGACATGTCGTGACCGTCGGACATGTCCATCGTCATGGGCTTCCCCCATGACTGAAGCCAGCCCTTCATGGTGGTGATCTCCCCGTCCTGCGCCGAACGGACCCGCGTTGCGAGGTCTCGCACCTTCGGTCCGGCATTGCTCGAGGGGTCGAGGGCGATCTCGGCCATCTCCACCGCCTGTTCGTGGTGGGGGATCATCGACTGCAGGAACATCACGTCGGCGTCGTTGAACGAGCCGGATGAGGATTCATCGGATCCACACGCTGCAAGGACGACGAGCCCCGAGAGGATCACGGCGAGGAATCTGGGGCGCATGAGCAGCTCCTGGAACGATCGGGGGTGTGACGAGCCTACGAGGCAGTCACCACGAGAACGGCGGTGATGGCCAGTACGACGACTCCCGAGACCGCCTCGGTCGTCATCGCCCGGCGGAGTACGTCGATCCTGAGCACCCCGAACGACTCGGCCTCGTCGCACCAGCGCTGCACGCGTCGACGGTTCAGATCGGCGATCCACAACATGCACGCGACAACGGCGAGCTTGGCGACGAGCACGAGCGAGTGGGCACCGATCATCGACGACGGCCCATCGAGGAGTCGCAGCTTGGCGACGATCCCGGTGACCGCGAGGGTCCCCACGAGCCACGGTGCAGCCGCCGAGAACCGTGTCATGACCAAAGCGACCTCGTCGCCCGGCATCGTCCGCAAGCCCATGGCGAGCACCGCGAGACCACCGATCCACGCTGCGGCCGCACCATGGTGGGCGCCGTCGACGACGACTCCGAGCGCCGACCATCGCCCCGATGCGGCGTGCCCGGCGAACGACCACGTTCCGAGCAGCAGAACCACGACGACAGCGCGCAAGCCGTCGGCCACCGTCCGAGGAATCCTCGCCACGACGGCGAAGAACACGACGCCAAGCGCGGCGAGGACGGCCCGCCACGCCAGTGCGTCACCGGCACGCGCTCGCAAGGCCGACTGCCATCGTCCGATCGCCGACCCGAACTCGACGCCGTCGATCTGCGCTGCGAGTTCGACGATCTGGACGAGGGACAGCAGTCCGATCAGGACCAGACCGACGCTCGTCGCGTGACGGAGGACGCCGACCGAGCCGAGCCCGGGCCAGAGCCACCGCTGCGTGACGGCACCCCCGACGAACGCCATGAGCGCGACATAACTCGCGGTCCGCAGCAGCCACCGCCCGGCCGGACCGACGGGCGATGGGGCGCCGTCGGTCGAGTCGGTCACCGACGACGGCGCGACGACCCCGGCTACCGAGCCGCCATCGGCGATGCCGTACTGCACACGGTCCGTCACGACGTGGCCGTCCGCCCCGACCAGTCGCCAGCGCAGGGTCACGGCGCCGGCGGGCAGATCGGCCGCGTCCACGACGACCTCCGTCGTTCCTTCGCCGTGCCGGAGTCCTTCGATCGGGGTCCGGGCGCCGCTCGCGTCGATGGCCTCGACCGACATGGTGTCGAGGGGGACCGGGTTGAGGAACCGGAACCGGATCGTCCCGGCGCGGTCGACGATCGAGCCGTCGACGGGGTCGACCCCGGTGAGCTCGTTGTGGGCGCCCGCGGTGCCGACACCGAACGCCATGACGACGAGGAACACGCCGACGAGAACGGCGACCGGTCCTCTTCTCGTCACGTTCCGCACCGCCATCCCGACTCCGCCGTCCGCGCCGCAATGCCGCGTGCGCTCGAGATGCTCAGGCTACGGCCGCCCGACGCAGGTCGGACACGGGTGTGGGCGCGGACCGGTACGGTGCGATCGCATGGACCGTCCACCGACGATGCGACGCGCACGCCGGACCCGCCGCTCGTTCGGCGTCGCCGTCGTCCTGTCGTGTGCGTTGTTCGCCGGCTGCACCTCCGGTGACAGTCGTTCAGCGGACAGCGCGCCGCCGGAACTCCCGGAGCTTGCGGCTGCCCGATTCGCAGCGACCCGCAACTCCGACGACGCGATCGCGTTCGTGCGCTCGGTCCGTCACCACCGCGACCCCCGCTTCGCCGCACATCTCGTCGACCTGATCCGCATCGGTTATTCGAGCACCGCAGCAGACGAAGCGGTCGCCGGGCTTGCGGAGCTGAGCGGCATCCCTGCCACCGGCGGGTACATCCGTGACTACCTCGTCTACGGCCAGTGGACGTTCGAGGAGGCGCCCGAACCGGCGCCGGGGTACGCCGAGTTCAAGGCGGGGTTGTACACCCAGGTCGACGACGAGTTCGTGCCGTTGCTGCTCCAGGTCACCGACCGGCGGCTCCTCGGCGCGTTGCAGTGGGGTGGTGTCGGCGTCGGCGCGATCCGCGAACTGAACGATCCCGCCCGCATCGGGCCCGCTGCGGCGGGCTGGGCGCAATCCGACGAGGTGCTCTTCGGCACCGTCGGCACGAACGGCACCCCGCTCGCCTACCCGGAGCGGATCATCGGGCGTCACGAGCTGGCCAACGACGTGCTCGACGGGGTGCCGATCGCTGTGAGCTACTGCACGCTCTGTCGGGCGTCCCGCGCGTTCGACCGGCGGATCGACGGCCGCACGCTCACGTTCCGCACGTCCGGACTGCTGCTGTATTCGAACAAGGTGATGGTCGACAACGAGACATCGTCGCTGTGGCAGCAACTCACCGGCGAGGCGATCGCCGGCCCGCTCACCGGGAAGCGCCTGCAGGAGCTGCCGGTGGAGACGACGACCTGGGCGGACTGGACCGCCCGCCACCCGGACACCGTCGTCGTTGATCGACCGCCGCCGCTCGCGATCGACCCCGAGACTGGTACGCCGCTCAGCTATGACTACCGGCCCGACGCGGCGCTCGCCTCGTACTTCGCGTCCGAGGAGCTCTGGTTCCCGGTGCTCGCCACGCCGGACCACTTCCCCCTCAAGGAACCGGTGGCGACGCTCGCCCTCGGCGGCAGGCATCTCGCGGTGTCCGTCGCTGCGCTCGCCGCAGCGGGCGAGGTCGTCGTCCGTGTCGGCGACCGGTCGGTGCGGGTCGTTGCGATCGACCGCGGTGCTCGGTTCAGCGACGCGACGACCGGTCAGGAGCTCGTGTCCGGCCAGGCGTTCTGGTTCGCGTGGTACGGACTGCACCCCGACACCGACTGGTGGCCGATGGCGTCGGGCTGACGGTTCGACGCCGGGTCGACTCCGGTTCGGCCGCGGGCTTGTACGGTGATCGCCGATGACGGCACGTCGCACACAGGGGACGGCTCGTCGTCCGATGATCCGGGATTTCTCGGCGTCGACGGTCACCGCCGGGTTCGTCGCCGCACTCGTCGGCCTGACGAGCGGGATCACCCTCATCTTCGAGGCGGCCCGCACGCTCGGCGCCGGTGACGCCGAGATCGCCTCGTGGGTCGCGGTGCTCCTCATCGGCATGGGCGTGCTGACGCTCGTCCCGTCGGTGTTCCTCCGCCTGCCGGTGATGGTCGCGTTCTCCGCCCCGGGGGCGGCGATCCTCGCAACCCTGCAGCCCGGAGACTTCACGCTCTCCGACGCGGTCGGCGCGTTCATCGTGTGCGGGTGCGCAATGGCGATCGCCGGGTTCTCCCGGTTCTTCGAACGGGTCATGAACCGCATCCCCGTGCCGCTCGTCAGCGCGCTGCTCGGCGGCGTGCTCGGACGGTTCGTGATCAGCGGGTTCGCCGATGCGACGACGTCGCCGTGGCTGATCGTCATCACGACCCTCACCTACATGGTCGTGCGTCGGCTCGCCCCCCGGTACGCGATCATCGCCGTGCTCCTCGTCGGCGGCGCGACGGCGGCACTGTCGGGTTCGGTGCAGACCGAGGAACTCTCCCTCGCACTCGCCCGACCGGTCTTCATGGCACCGTCGTTCGACCTGTCCGCGATCCTCGGGATCGGGGTCCCGCTGTTCATCGTCACCATGGCCGGCCAGAACCTCCCCGGCGTCGCCGCGCTCCGCCAGGCCGGCTACGACGCGCCGATCTCGAACATGATCGGCACCACCGGGATCGGCACCATGGCGCTCGCCCCCTTCGGCGGGTTCGCGTTCAACCTGTCCGCCGTCGCCGCACCGCTCTGCCTCGAGGCCCCCGCGCACGAGGACCCGACACGGCGGTACACGGCGGCGATCTCGAACGGCGGCTTCTACCTGCTCGCCGGCCTGTTCGGCACCTCGATCACCGGACTCCTCAACGCCGTGCCCATCGAACTCGTGCACATCGTCGCCGCACTCGCACTCCTCCCGACGGTCGGCAACTCCCTCGCCAACGCGGTGCGCGACGAGACCCACCGCGAAGCCGCCATGTTCACCTTCGTCGTGACCCTCTCCGGCGTCAGCGTCGCGAAGATCGGATCACCGTTCTGGGGCGCCCTCGCCGGGGTGATCGCCATGGTCATCGCCTCCACCGGAGCCTTCGAGCGGTTCCGGCCGAAGCGACCTGCACAGAACTGATCGACCTGCGAAGGCCCGGATCGGGCGCCTCAGGAGCCGGTGGCCTCGCCGCGCCCCGACTCCGCACGCAGCGATCTGCCGTCGGCAAGTGCGTCGGCAAGCTGCGCTGCGCTCCACGAGCCCGGCAGGTCGACGACGAGTCGGGTGCGCTTGCGCTGGTTGCCACCGCCCTTCGACGCAGGCGTTCTCCCAGCCAGCGCCATCGAGCGGAGCATCGCTCGGCGCATCGCCCCAAGGTCGTCGACGTTCGCAAGGTCGACGGGGTATCTGATCGCAGAGCCCGGGTCGAGGCGACGGTCGGCGACGGTGAGATCGGCGGTGGAGCGCGTGTCGATGTAGGCGTCGACAAGGGTCGCACCGAGTCCCGCGAGCCGTTGCAGGACGAGGTCGAAGCCGGACGGGTACTGCAGGTTCCGGGCCGTCGGCGATCCAGCTGTCCCACCCGCCGACTCGATGACCACCGACGTGGCGACCACCCCGTTGCCCTCCACCGTGAACGTCGCGTCGACCTCGACACCATCGAGGACCGGTCGACGGGTCTCGCCCAACCTGCGGGCTGACTGCCGGACCAGGTAGCGGTGGAGGCGGTAGTCGACGAGCTCCTGCGTCATCGCATCGAAGGTCTCCCCCAGCTCGTCAGCGACCGTCCGGTTGAGGCGCAGCGCAGTGCCGTCGAGGGTGAACCACGGTTCCTCTCCACGCTTGGCGTTGGTGAGCGCTGCGATGGGGTTCTTCCGCCAGTACCGCTCCCACTCCTCAGCAGTGGGACGGATCGGATCGGCGAAGTTCGTCCCAGCGTCAGCCAAGTCGGCAAGCAGATCGACATCCCGGAACAGCAACCACCGGGCCGTCGATGCGATGTCGCGGAGCTGACCCCCCGCACGTAGGGCGCCGAGCTGGAGCATGGCTCGGAGAGTCACGAGCTTGTAGCTCTTCGTGTAGCTGCCGTGCTCGACCCACAGGAAGAAGCCGCCCAGACGCGATCGCACCGTCCGCTCCTCGGCCGACAGCAGCCCCAGGTCGTCGAGCAGACCGAACCAACCGCCTCGCGCCCTGACGTCCAGGTTCCTCCCAGTCGCGAGAGCGACCTCGAGAGCGGTGGGTCTGCGGCCGTGCTCATCGACCCACTGGCGGATCAGTTCGATCATCTGATCGGCCGGCCGGACCCGCCCGAGCATCTCACGCAACAGGTCGACCACCTGGGGGTCAACGACGATCGAGCAGCCGTCCGGCAACCCGGAGCCGTCAGCGAGCTCCGTCGTGCGGCTGCCGAGGAAGTCGACCGACTCCCTGTCGGTCGGCATCGGAAATCCGGCCAGCCGGGCGAGGATCCTGGCCTTGAGCAGGAACCCACGATGGTTGCCGACGAGGTCGACGACATCGAGCCGTTCCTTGCCGTCAGCACGTCGGAGGCCACGGCCGAGCTGCTGGAGGAAGACGACGGAGGAATCGGTCGGGCGGAGCATCATGACGAGGTCGATCGCAGGCACGTCGACGCCCTCGTTGAACAGGTCGACGGTGAAGACGATCGGCACCGCTCCCACGGCGAGCTGTTCGAGCGACGCTGCTCGAGGCGACGACGACGGCCCGGAGTGGACTGCGACGGCACCAACGCCCAGCTCACGGAAGTACTCGGCCATGAACTCCGCATGCGCGATGGTCGAACAGAAGGCCAGCGTTCGGCGATCCCCGCCGCCGGCGGCTCGCCACTCGTCGAGCACCTGTTGCGCACGGGCCCGTGTCGCGATCCGCGCGGTGAGTTCCTCTGCGTCGAAACGACCGTTTCGCCAGGGGATGTGCTCGTAGTCGGCCACGTCGGGGATGGCCCGGTAGCGGAAGGGACTGAGCAGACGCCGGTCGATGCCGTCGGCGAGGTTGCACTCGTAGACCAGGTTGTCGGAGCACAAGGCCAACAGGTCGGCGTTGTCGCCTCGCTCCGGTGTGGCGGTCAGGCCGAGCAGGAACAGCGGCCGGAAATGGCTCAGCACCCGTCGGTACGACACCGCGGCCGCGTGGTGGAACTCGTCGACGACGATGTAGTCGAAAGCCTCCGGCTCGAAGGCGTTCAGGTGTCGTTGCAGCGACTGCACGCTTGCGAACACGACATCGCCGTCAGGATCGCGTTCCTTGCCTGTGAACAGCGTCAGCGCCCCGGTCGGGCGGATCCGCCGGTACACGTCACGGGTCTGCGCCAGGATCTCCTCGCGATGCGCGACGAACAGCACCCGCCGGAACGACGGCCGGGTCGAGTCGAACGCAGCGAGCCACGTCTTGCCGAGCCCGGTCGCCATCACCACCAGCCCGGCCTGGTGACCGTCGAGACGGGTTGCCTCCAGCGCAGCCAGAGCCTCCGACTGCACGCTCCACGGAGACGGCACCGCATCGTCGTCGTCGACGTCGGGCGCCACCACCTCGGCGAGGCGCTCCGGCGGGGCGGGCGTCTCGAGCCGTCGCAGACGCCGCTCGGCGTCGTAGTCGGCGAGCCAATGCGCTGTCAGAGGAATCGCTCGCGGGTCGTCCCAGAGGCGATCGAACTCCTCGACCAGTTGCCTGGTGCCGAAGGAGCGGACATTCCATTCGATCCCGGTGGTGATGCCGGAGCGGGTCAGGTTGCTGCTGCCGACGAACCCCACGCCGTCACCTGTCAGGGAGGACGAGAAGATGTACGCCTTCGGGTGGAAGCTGGTTGCAGGATCGCTGAAGACGCGCACCTGCAGCTGTCCCCCGGGGCCGTCCGAGATCCGGTCGAGGAAGAAACCGAGCGCCTCGGTGTCGGTGATCTGGAGGTAGTCCGTGGTGAGCAACCGGATGTGCGCGCCGCGATCCAGCGCATCGTCGACTCGCCGGGCGATCAACTCGATGCCTGATCGCTTCACGAAGCTGACGAGCAGGTCGATCCGGTCGAGATCGTCGCGGATGAGACAGCGAATCAGTTCCAGTTTGAGGCGCCCGTCGAGTGGGGTGACGAGCGCCGAGGAAACAGCCTGCGGCCCCTGGGCGGCCAGGTAGTTCCCGCGCTGCGGGATGACGTGCCGGACTCCCCCACGAGGGTCAGCCATGTCGCCTGCGAATCGGGGAATCACATGGACGTGCAGATGCCCCACCGTCTGCCCGGCCGGTACTCCGGCGTTGAAGCCGACGTTGTATCCGCCCGGCGACAGTTCCGCGTCGAGTCGCCGCTTCACCCGATGCACGAGATCGACGATGGCGTGCTGTTCATCGACCGTGGCGTCCCACCACTCCGCCACAACGCGACGAGGAACCACCAGCGTGTGACCCGGGTTGACCGGAAACGCGTCACGAATCGCGAACGCCAGGTCGTTGCTAGCCACCCATTCGGCGGGATCGACGGCAAGGAAGACGGACATGCGGCTGATCGTGAGGTCGCTACCCCGGGCGACGAGAACCGCTGAGAACGCGGCCGTGCGCCGCCGAACTGTACATCTCCGACTCTGCTATCGACCTCGGATCAGCGATCCACTGCAGCCCCGACGCCGTCACGACATGGCGGGGACACCTTCTCCACCACGGCCCCTGTTAGTGTCCCGCTGTTCATTGCGGTGTCGTCAGGCTTCTGTGTGTCGGAAGGCCCTCCATGCATTTCACGAACGATCTCTCGGTCTTCTTCGCCTTTCTGGCAGTCACGAACCCGCTGACGACCATTCCCCTTCTGCTCGCTGCGACCGAGAACTCCGACCGCAAGGAGCGGCGCCGCGTGGCCATCCTCGCGAACGTGGCGTCCGCGATCATCCTGTTCGTCTCACTCTTCGCCGGCGAAGCGATTCTCCGTGTGTTCCAGATCGAGATCGATGCCTTCCGGATGGCGGGTGGATTCCTCATCGGAGCCGTCGCCTGGGCCATGGCAACAGGGAAGTCGAACCCGTTGGCCTCCACGGCGGGCGGGCGTTCGGCCATCGTGGTCCCCCTCGCCATCCCGAGCCTCGCCGGACCCGGAGCGATCGCAGCGTCGATCGCGTTGGCGCACGACTCCCCGACCCTGCTCTTCGAGCTCCGCGAATTCGCCGCTCTGCTCGCCGTGTGCGTCGTCAACACCGCGGTGCTCCTCGCCGCGTCGAGCATCGAACGAGTCCTCGGCGAGCAGGGCATGCGAGTTCTCAACCGCCTCCTCGGGCTGATCCTGCTCGGCATCGCCGTCAGCTCGATCCTGAAGTCACTCAGGCACTTCTTCCCGGGCTGGCAGGTGGCGTAGAACCGCTTCGACGGACGACCATCAACGCGGACCACGCCACGGCCGAGCCGAGCACCGCCGCCAAATTTGCTGACGACCGCTACGACGACGCGGGCAGCGTGGGCCACCAGGGGGACCTCTCTGCCCTGACCTCGACCATCGAGACGGAGCGTCCCGCTCGACGCCCCGACGTGCCCGGGCCGTCGGGATCCACGCACGCCACCGTGTCGGAGGGGGGACTTGAACCCCCACGTCCTTGCGGACACTAGCCCCTCAAGC
>CAYVOK010000024.1:0-42008 GCA_964453335.1 uncultured Acidimicrobiaceae bacterium | reverse complement strand
ATGGAATCATCAGCAATGATTTCCATCTTACCTTCACCAGTTCCAGCATTTTGTGCTAGAATACGAAGGAATCTATTCGATGCTGTATTAGCATCCATTAGAAGAGTTAGTGAACCAGCACGGTTGATAGTCTGAACTGCAGTGCTAGTTTTATCGAGAGTAATATCCGAGAAGATATTTGCAGTAACAGTATTTACATCTAAGTTGCTAGTTGCAGGATTTGTGCTGTTAATGCTACGAATCAAAGGATTACCAGAAGTATCATTAACTGATAGATCATTGATCGTAGTTAGTCCACGATAACCAGTAGATGCAGTTAGTTCGTTATCTAGTTCATAAGAAGTGAATGAACTACCATCGGCAAATCTAATCTGGTTATTTTGTAGTTGGGTATTGTCTACACCATTAAATGCAATACTTACATGTCCATCAGCATTTACATCAAAATCTTCTTGTGCAAAAGATGCTAATCCTTTCTGTCTAGTTGTCACTACACCCTGATGTCTCCAGGTTACTGCACCATCGCTAGCATCACCTGAAGTATGAGATGGTGGTGTTGCTCCAGATGTACCACCAGTTAGAGCTTCATATAGTCTTCCATTATAAACAACTTTATCATATCTTGAGTATGTATTTCCAGTTGCCCAGGTTGGAGAGATAGTACCTTCTACTGCAGTTGCAATTGGGAAGTCTTCAGCATAAGTTAGTCTTCCCCACTGGTCTACAGTGAATCTAGTTGCTCTAATTGTTTGTGTGTTGCCAGCTATAGATGGAGTGTTATATGTACCCTGAGTAACTGTTGTATTGATTAGATCTAGTGTTGGGTTTCCAGCAACACCAGAACCATTAACTACCGAAATCCTTCCAGGAGTACCAGTAACTGTTCTAGTCGCAACGTTACCGTCAGAAACACGAGTGAGAATACCTGTAGTTGATAGGTCAGCAATTGCCTGAAGGTCTCTATCAAACGCCTGTGCAGATTCTCCTTCTACAGTTCCTGCAAGTCCAAAGTCTGCAATATTGGTTGGATTCTCACCGTCAACGATTCTTCCTTTAGCGTCAACAGTAACTCGAATGTAAGTACCAGAACTATTAACAGTACCATCATAGTGTGGTAGAGTTGGGATTAGACCGAGAGCAGATGAAATATTCAGGTTAGCCGAACCATCAAATGTAGCAGATCCAGTAACGTCACCTGATAGAGCAATCTGACGAACGTTTGCTAGTCTTGTGGCGGTAGCAGCGTTTCCAACCAGAGTTGCTGTAATAGAACCAGCAGAGAAGTTACCATCAGCGTCTCTTTGTACAAGAGTGTTTGCACTGTTAGTTACTGACTCTAGTGGTCTTTCATATCTCAAAGAGTTCCAGGCAGTAACACCGTCACCGATTTTAATACGTCCAGTATCAATCTCAATGCCAAGTTCTCCAATTGCTAACGTAGGGTTAACGTTGGACCATTCTTGGGCAGATCCTCTTCTTAATTGAATTCTATTTGCCATCGGTGTTTATCCCAAATGTGTTAGATATACTATATGGTTCTCTTATGTATTTATAAAAAACAAAAGGGGGTCATGAAACCCCCAAGAGTTATATCATCCTTCTTCGACTACTGGTTTTTCGGTACTTGCTTCCAGGTACTCTAGAGTTTCGATAGCACCTAGAAGTTTAAGTGCTTGAACCTCATTCTCTTTAATCTTTTGTGTGAGTTGCTGGTTCTCTGTTACCAAAGATTGATAACGAGTGCGGAAAGAATCAAGAAGTTCACCAGAATCTGTAGTTTCAATCGTCATTTTGTTTTACCTCAATCAATTTTGTTAATAAATTTTTAATGTCACCAATATCAGACTTTAGAGATTCAACATCACCTTTGAGGTTTTGGAGATCCTCTTTTTCTCTCTTCAACCTTTCGTAGTTTCGGAGATAGTTTTGATACTCGGTTTCATTCTTATTTATGATAGCATTGGTGGAGGGATCTCTCACCAAATCATTATGATTTTCAATTTTTAGATAATTAGTTTCCATTATGATGCAGTAGCGATAGTTCTGAAGTATTTAATCTTTGGAACCTTAGCCTGATTTGTGGAAGACATCACGATCTTGATCTGGAACTTAACAAATTCTAGACCAGATGCAGTGTACTCATACTGCTTGAAGATTTCGTCATTAACTGGAAGTACAGGACTATCTGGACTTCCATCAGTATTGAAGAAACTCCATGCAATATCCTCTTCAACTCCAGAGAATCCAACAGGAACTGTTCTGTAGAGAACTCTAATAACAGCATTTCCTGGTCTGTAAGCATCAAAGAATACCTTGATAGATCTCGATACCTGATTGTCTAGAGAGATCATTCTAGTGATGTATGCGGCATCATGTGGATCACCATTTGCGAGAGAAGCATCCTGCCAATTTGTTGGATTGTTGATTCTATTTGTTGTGGTAATAACGCTACATCTATCGAGGTCAATAACAGGAGAAACTAGATTTGATTCTGAACTTAAAACGCACTCTAGAGTCATCGACTTATTGCCAGACAACTTAGCGTTTTCATTGGACTTAGAAAGAATTAGATATTGCGAACCTAAATTATTAGATTCATTAATATCTACTTGTCTGTAGTCTCCAGTGTTTACGAATGATGGTTCTGAAGAAGCATCACCACCAATTGAAGTTCCAGTTACACTATTTAATCTTGCCTTAATATCAGTACCATTTACGATAACATGTCCAATTAGAGGAGTTAGAACTTCATAGCAAACATTCTGAGATGCAGTAACAGCAGTTCCACCACCAGAAATACCCACGGAAGAAATTGAAGTTGTTTCTATTTCGTAACTATCCAATGTAGTATTATAAACTGCATCATGAGACTTGTTAATCTCAATAAGTGGAATACCATCTAGGTTATAGCACTCAACTAAATCACCTTCTGTATGGTTTCCTACTGCAGCACCACCAGAAATACCTCTTCCATTTACACTTCTAATAGTGATAGATGTATTCTCATCGGTAATAGCAGTATATGCCATGATCTCACCGTTGATTCTAAGATAACCTGGATTGTCAGTACCAATTGGTAGACCGTTGATTGTCTTGTGGAATGCTGTAGCATCGGCCACAGATAGTACTAGATCTGTTGTTGTGATGGATGTTCTTAGTGTTGTTGGAGATACCTCAGAAACCACATTACCGATAACTACTGAGTTTGTAGTATCATGCATACCATGATTGCTGTGTAGAATCTTAACTCTTCTCTCGGAAGATGCGAAAGATGGTGGAGTTGAGATGTACTTATTGTAGGAATCTCCAGCATATACAGGAGCAGCAGGAGTTGTTAGAATTGTACTATCAACAACTGGGTTTGACTGTCTTAAAACTTCACCAGCGTCAAATTGATCCGACACATAGTTTAGTTGTAGTTGTCCAGTTGCTAAGTTCCATCCAGTGATAATTGCAGTAGCACCAGAAGTCTGACCAGTTACAGTCTTGCCAACTGTATAGTTTCCAGTTAGAACTCCTGCTTGAGTTGAAACATATAGAGTTGATGTAGACTGACTACTTACGATAGGATATGTAATAACATCACCAACTTGATCGCCCTGAACAAACTGACCTTCAATATCACTCACAGTAATCTGATTTGGTGAAGCATCATTATTTACTGCAATAATTGTAGCAGAGGCATTAGTGGTCTTTTGATAGATTCTTGCACCTAGAGTATAAGATGCAAGATCATCATTCATTGTGAGAGTTATGTTTGCTTTCTTAGTTTGAATTGGATTCTCTCTAAGAGTGATAACACCTCTATTTCCAATATCAAGATCAGCATTGTTTAGGGTTAGTTTTCCTCCACTGGTATCGAAGTTAGCTCTATAGATATTGAACTTAAGATCTTGCAACTGGTTTGGAGACCATGTTGAAGCGTTCTGTGACTTGAATAGAACACCAGCATAAGGTTGTGCTGAGATTGTTCTATCTCCAGTGATGTCTACCTGACCCATTTCCGAAATCCAGATAGTGTACTCATTCGAATCGGAAAGAATTGCGAAGCAATATTCCTGAGTATCGCTTAAGTATACTGGTGCTGGGAATCTAAATGTTGTTGGAATTGAAGCATTCTCCGAAACCTCTACGCTTTCTGGATATACAGTAACCGTAGACATTGGTAGAATCTTGTTGGTTGGTGAACCATTTTCCATGGTTCTGATCTGGCAAGTTACTGGGATATTTTGATCCTTGCTTGCAAAGAAAACTTCAACCTTTGATACGAAACAACCACCTCTTTCTTGAACGATAAATGACTGTGCAAGTGGATCATACCATCCTAAAGTTACCTGCTCGTTTCTTGTTCTACTTGTAGTGATCTGCTGGAATAACTGATCAGTTACGATTTCGGCATTTCTTACTGATAGAATAGTTTCTTGAGTTGTCTCTAGAATACCAGTAGCTTCATAGTTGATTTGAGCATTCGAGATAGTTGTTCCGCCAGGAATGCCTAGAGCATTGGTTGGACTATTCGAAAGAACAAATGTTCTTCTACCAGTTGCCCAACGTGGATTTGTTGGACCATCTGCTCTTGGAATAAAGAATGAACCCTTAACAGTGCCCTTTCTATCTGTGAATAGACGCTTATCTCTTACGATTGCTCTTGCATTTGATGTCTGACCAATAAGGATGCATCCAATCTCAATGTTACCGAAGTATGTTCCATTTGCATGTGAAGCAAGTGCATCAGTATCAATGTTTAGGTAAGAAGTTGTAGATGAATACTGCTCAGCAAGTTCGATGTCTGTATATGGATTGAATCTATAACCATCATTCAGTGCAGCGACTTTACCTCTAAAGATAGGTACTGATTCTGTAATTGCACCCCCAGCAGCATTTCTTGAAGTGATTCTATATGCAAATACATTCTCACCAACAACAAATGGATTGTTTGTAGTCGCAGCATCTTCGGATGGATTTTTAATAAGTTCGATAATCTTTGGTGTGATGTAAGTTGTTACTCCAACGTTATCAAAGAAACCATAGAATTGTGAAGATGGTTTTAGTCTTTCTCCAATAAATGAAACGTTTCTGGATCTGATAAATGGTACGTTTTGTCTAGAAACGATTCTGGATCCAAGACTTCTATTATCAAAACGAGTAACAAGTCTCTGTTGAGTACCAGTTCTTCTTTCGATAATACCAGTAGTCGTTACGGTTCTATTGACACCCCAGCGACCTCCTCCAGCCCAAGAACTAGTGTTTGTGATTGTAGTTCTAGAACCAGACCAATCTTCGATCCAAGCATTCCACATAGCAGGACCTAGACCATTTTGGTCTGCTCTGATTTTTTCTGCCTGATACTGGAAGTTACCTTCAATTTGTGTAACTAGAGCAGGAGCAACTTGAGTCTCTACCCAATCATCACTTGATGGATTTAGTTGGATAGAACCTAAGAATGTGAATACGTTAAATGGGTTTACATTCTCTACCTGAGATGCATATGGTTGTTCAATTAATAGTTGATCTGTAAATGGTAGAGTTACAATTCTATTGTTAATTGAAATATTACTGGATTGTGATAGATTAATTTGTAGTGGAATATTTGTCGTATAATGAGAAGCTCTCATTTGACGGTTTGTAAGATCAACAGATGCGTTATAATCTGGATTTTCTAGATCTGCAACATCCTGGTTTTCGAATGTATCTACAAGATAACCATTCTTAAATTTATCGTTACCGAATTCATCCTTAATTGTTAATGAATTTGTTTCTTGCTCAAGCAAGTTTAGAGCACTGTAATATTCTACGTTCTTGATTCTCTTGTCAAGAAGCGCGATATCCTTCATTGTATATCTTCTAATATCTTCTTTGAAGATAACAGAATCTACTTCAGGATCAAATCCATAGGCCTCATGTGCAATGACCGCAAGAAGCATTGAGTTGTCTACTTCTGGCGGTACGGTTGGATATTCTCCTGGAGTACCAATAGTCAAGAAGAATCGACCTAGAGTATCTACAGATAGAGTATCTAGTCTTCTCAAATAGTAACAATAGTCACATCTAAAGTCTGAATTTACTTTTGGAATATCAAAAGTAGTTGACTGAGCATCATAAACCCTACTGTTGAAATCTAAACTAGAGCATTGTAGATAGAATGGATTTGATACGGTACCAGCACCACTCGCAAGATCTTTAACGCCAGGTCTAAAGTCTAAAACATCTCTTAGATGCTTTTCTTGAGTATTTGATGATGATACTGAATTTAGTGGTGCAATAAATGTTGGGATATTATCGTAACCAACACCAACATAAGAATCGATATTGAAATAGTCACCAGTCGATTCATGTGTGAAGTAATCAGCAACCACCTTTAGTTTTCTGATAGGTGCTGATGCTCCTGGTCTTCTCTTTAGATAAGAAATACCATAGTTGAATGAAGACTCACCAGTGTTTAATTCGAACGATGATGTGATGTTTCTGCTACCAGCAAATACTGAACCATCAGCATCACTGACAAGACCCTGAATAGTGATACCGAGACCATTAACACCAGTAATAGTTTCATTCTGAATGAACTGGTTTGAGGTTTGGTATACGACAGATAGTTTTAGAGTTGTTGAACTGAAATCGACAACGATTGCCTTAGCACCAGAGGTCTTACCAGTTACGAGTGAACCGATCTGGAAGAATGCAGATTCAACAAGAGTTACATAAGGAATCTGAGCCTCGTTATCATCATATGACTCATAGACAGCATGTAACTTATAAACGTCTTTTACACCAAGAGAGATCTCTCTGTCTTCAATTCTTGTACCGTATAGGTTCGTGTATGAAAGACCGAAAGGAATTTGATCACTTAGTTTGGAAGTTCTGTTCACTTTCCAAACTGTCATATTATTGGAATTCTTGATTTTCTCCGTAACAACGTTCTTGGAAATAGAAGCAATAAGTCTAACCGAAGTAATACCAGCAAGGTTGCTTACCGAGATAGTTGATCTTGGAGTACCAGAGGTATTAAATGTTGTGTAACCAACAGTTCCAGATAGTGCAGTTTGAAGAGGAATGATGTCACCAACAGTATAGGCACTTCCACCAGAAACTCCAGTTACAGTTAGGTTGTAGTTTTCGAATTCTACAGAACCAAACTGCTCGTTTTCTGCAAGAGAGATCGAGAAACTGTTACTAATAACTTGAGATTCGTAAGTTCTTCTTACGACCATACTCTCGTCTGTGATCTGCTTGATAGCCTTCTTTGGCATCTCTGTAAATAGATCACCATTCTGCTTGCCCTCTAGTTGAGGACGAATTCTAACAACAGTTTGATACTGACTACCATTTGTAGGAGAGAAACCAGCAGAAGGAGTTACCTCAATCGATTGAGTTGTATAGTTAAAGATAGACGATAGATTGTAAGTTGAAGGTACACTATCTACCTTGAAGTATTGAGTAGCACTTACATATAGTAAGTCACCTGGTTTTACCTCTGGAGCAATATTACTATTGAAACCAGTTAGAGTTGTAGTTGAACTATTGTATGTGAAGTAAGTACCAGTTAGTTTAAACTGCTCAGTTGCTCTAGCATCACATGTGAAGATTACGCTAGAACCAGAACTATTTCTACCTAGAATTTGTCTTGTATCAGAGAAATTAAAAGTGTATGGAGCAGCAGCAACAGTTCCCTTGTCTCTTCCATCAACCTGAATAACTTCACCAACACGGAAGGTACCCTGCACATCGGTGAGAGTTAGTGTATCACCAGTGTGTGAAGTTTCTCCTGGTGAAACTCTTAAGAGGCCAGTTGCTCCACTAATTCTACCAACAACTTGAGAACCAGCATCAATAGTTGCAGAAGCAGATAACTTTAGTTTGGTGTGTAGGGAAATATCAAACAGATATAAATTGTAAGTATCATTGTCATTTCCATCAATAAGATCTCCACCAGAACCAGAATATTCCCAGTTCATTACTCTAGCAACACCAATTAGATTTCCAGCAGCAACGCCTTGACTGGAAGTAAATTCGCTTCTAAGTTCTACGATTTGGTATGAATTTGTAATATCTGGACCAGTGATAACTGGTGATCCATATACATTCTGTACAGAAGTGTAGTTGCCAAGTTCAAATGGAATAATATTGTTCTGTAGACAATTATATTGTCTTGATTTGGGTAGATCTAAGAAAGTTGCTTGAGTTGTTTCGACTGGATATCCCTTAAGATATACTTTTCCTGGAGAAATTTCTACGGCATAAAGGTCAGAAGATGCTGGAACTTTGGTGTCTTGCGTTACTTCTCCAGCAAGGTACACACCATTGTTGAATCCATCATTTAAAGACTCTCTTACCTTAATATCAAAAGGTCTAATCATGAAGTCACCTACTTGATCGTAGGTTCTTCTTGCAAGTTCTTTTTCGAGTTCGTTATAAACAGTTCTATCTACGTACTGTTGGACCTTACCTTTTACAATACGAATTAATTCTAGGAAGTTCTTATCTGCAGTATCGTCTAGTGCTTTCTTAATGAGAGTTGTTTTGATTCTGAAACGATGCCCACCAGGAGCAGCATAGTTCGATGAACCTGCAGCATTATCATTTAGAGATGGATCGTCTTCTGAAGTGATAATGGACTCTGATACTTCTAGACCAACCCTATAAGATGGATCTTGCCCATATTGATCTAGAATGACATACTGATAAGGTACATCAATAAAGTATCCTCTAACAAAATATACACCAGTATTTACATATGCTGTAGAAGCAACAGTAGTTCCTCCATTTGGAAGAAGTTGTGCAAATGGACTTCCAATTTCTAGAAGACTGTTGCCAAATGTTAATTCTCTATCTGCAACAAGTTGCTCATTATCTAAGAATCTGATAATAGTCTTATCATCACCACCAGCCTCTGTATACTTCACGTAGAAGGTGATGAATCCTTTTTCTGACTCATCGGATGAGATTGAGTAAATTACTTTTGCCTTTACTCCAGTAGTGAGACCAGTAATGATAGCACCATCGAGTTGCTTTCTGTACTCTTCTACGTTAGTGCCAAGAAAACTTGACTGTACTAGAATGCCATCTACGTTATTATCAAAACCAACCTGACCAGGAATAACCATCGCACCATCTTTAAAGAAGTGCGTACCTAAACTTTCTACCTGATTCTGCAGAATAGTCTGCATGGTAGTAAGTTCTCTAGCCTGAATTGGGAATCCAGGTCTAAATAAGACCTTGTAGAAATTCTTAAACTTATCAAAATCGTCATAATATGGGCTGACGTTCAGGTTGGTATTTTGTGGCATTTTCTCTTACTACCCTATTAGAATTCGATTACAATTTTGATATCTTCGATCTGGTCGTTTGCACGGGAGATCGCTCTTCTATTATCTATATAGATGACTTGTCCAGAGTTCTTTTCGATCTCCGAGAAAGCATAACCAGAAGTGAATCTCATACCAAGATCATATTCAGTATTGTTGATTGTTCTGGTTGACGTTCCTGGAACTGATGGGAAATTGACATCTGGTTCACCAGATGAACCAGACGAACTACCAGTGATCACATTACTTCCACTAAAATCGTTTAGTGAACCAGTGATTTCAGGATAGATACCATCGACCTTGTTCTGGTAGTACTTAAGAACTTTTGTTGTTGAGTTCCACGAGATAACTCTACCTCTAGAAGTAACCTGCTGACCTCCAACAATCTTCGTCTGAGTGATAATTTCATCAACGAAGAAATTACCTTGGAATGAAGGTGGGAAAATTACTGCTCTAGTTGCACTAAGAGTTAAGTCAGAAGCAAGTTCAAAAGTATTAAACTTATTTGGATTGATTAGAAGTCCAATTCTACGATAGTCGTTATCGGTTGGGAAGTCACCAGCACCTTCAGAGTACTGTAGTTTGGCGTTAACCATTACACGATAACCACCAAGTTCGAACGCTGGATCATAACCATGACCGCCTTGTGGTGGGATGATAACGTCGATTAGACCACCAGATCCAGTACCAATACCATTGATCTGGTCAACAACAATCTTACCGAAGGTATATCCAATACCACCAGAAGTTACCGTAGCATTAACAATCTTACCACCATCAACGATGATTGATACTCTACCACCAGTTCCATCACCATTAATAGGAACGTTATCATATGTGCCGTTGTTATAACCAGTACCAGATGCATTGATAACTACTGTGTCAATTTCTCCAGATGATGCGTTTGAACGAATTGCATCGTCAGTTAGAACAGGAATGTAGTCAGATGAGAAGAACTTAAGAACCTGTGCAACAGGAATCGTGTACATATACTTCCAACGATAACCATCGGAAGTCGTGATGATTGATGTTGAAGTACCAGTTGGTTCTACCGTAGAAGGTTTTCCGTTTGGATCTGATGGAGAAGTACCGTTATAGATGCACTTATATACTTGATAAGTTGAGTTTACAACGTAGAAGTCTGCATCATATAAACGGGTAGATCCAGAAGCAGCAGTTTTAGTTGGAGAATAGTCGTGACGATACATGTCATAGATATAACCCAAACCACCAGTTGTTTTCTCGGGTGGGATCCAGTCAATTCTACGCACTACCTGGATTGTATCATTTGCAAGAACTCTCTTGAGAGAGATCATATCGTCATACAGATCGCTATACTCTGAAAAACTATCAATGGCTTGTGGAGGATTGTTCTCATCTTCCCAAGATTGAGGTCTTCCAATAAAAACATATAGACGATCTCTATCAGCACCTGCAGATAAATCAGTCGCTTGAGCATCTGGACCTTCAAGCGATTTGATGAACTTTCTTGCTGCGTATATTCTAAATTGATCCGTAAGGAGTGCAGACATTGATTTTTCCTATAACTTAATTGATCTACCTATTATATTTAGTTATCAAAAAGTATCGTTTCTCACGAGAACATCATATGATAGAGTCTTGATTTTCCATAGGGCACCATTTTGACCCTGAATCTTCTCTCCACCAAGAATTGCTTCAGCAATAGCATCTTGTCCACCACCGTTACTGATTGTTACAGTTGGTTTTGATGTATATCCATAACCGCCATTGGTTACTGTAATTGATGTAACTTGGTCTGCAGTAATTGAAGCAGTTGCTGTTGCTTGGAACGTTCCACTGTCAGCAATCGTTACCGTAGGAGCAGAAGTATAGTTATAACCCACTGAATTAATTCTAACTTCAATTACAGTTGAGTTCTGTGAAAATTCGTAAATGATACCATCTTCGATTGAACCAGTATCGTATGGAACAATATCTTCAAGTACAAGAATCTTTTTGATCGGATCCCAAGACTTGACAGTTGCTTGTACCTGAGAGTTTACACCAGTTACAGTTTCTCCAACAGCATAATCAACGTTATTATAATAAGATGGATTTGATGTATCCATCTGTATAGTTAATGTCGCAAAATGATCAACACCTTCATCTAGTGCTCCAGCATCCTGAATTTGAGCAATCTTGAATGGTAAACTAGAATCCTTAATTTTATCACCAACAACAAATAGAGTTGTATTTTGTCCACCTTGAGTTTCTTCGATACCATATAGAGTTGAAGGGACACCACCATCTAAATTAATCTGTCCTTCAAATCCAGTATTATCATTTATTAAATCTGGTAAACCATTTCCTAATCCATCAAACTCTGCAGTATCCTCGAATGAGAATCCAGTCATAGTTGATAACGGAGTTGTCAACTTAAAAATCACCCCAAACTCATCATCAACCAAAACGTGAGGTAAGTCTCCAGAATCTGTAGTATCAGAAACTCCAGCATCAAATACAACGTTGGTTTTTTCTCCTGGAGATCCAGCATCAATGAATGCCAGTTCATCAACTTTGAAGACAACAAATAGTTCTTTGGTCGTTGGATTCCAATCATATACAATAGCGATTTTATTGTCGGCAGACTCAGTTAATCTAACAATTCTATCACCAATATTAAATTGATAGGATGTTAATCCATTATCATCATCCTGTAGATTATCGAGTACAATTCTTTGATCATATCTAAAATTAAGACCTCTTGTACATCCAGTCAGTCTATTTGCATCCTTTCCAGTGTATCTAATTAATTCTTTTTCTAGTAAAATAACACCACTTCCAGGGAAGGGTTGTGTAGTACTTAGATAAATGTTAGTATCTGCCCTACCAATATTCTTAGTTATGCCACTAATATTATAAATTTCTGGGTTATATGATTGTCTATTTCTAGACTTTCTTTTTACTTTTACGTTTCTGGCAAAGATAACTCTTGGTGGACTAGTATAATTGCTTCCTGGATCAATAAGTTCAATATCTACAATTTCACCTTGATCGACAACTGCCCTGGCTTTAGCACCTCTTCCACCACCACCAACAAGAAGAACATATGGTTCTTTTAAGTAAAATTGACCTGGATTGCTAACTTCAATATTTGGTGAAACTACACCTCTAGTATCAATATCAGCAACACCAGTTGCTCCCCTACCATTACCACCACTAATACTAATAAATGGAGCAGTTTCGTAATTTCTACCTGGATTTAACAATACTAAACCAGTAACTGATCTGGAAACTGCTCTTCCCTCTGCACCAACTCCCTCCCCACCAAGAATTTCCACATCAACGTCATAGTACTGACTGTCACCTGGTTGAGTTATTTTAATATATTCGATGGAACCATCTTCTTTGAGGATTGGTTGAGCCTTTGCTGGTACAGGTTGCTCCGTAGCATCTTCTGGTACTCTTGGAATTAGATTCACTCTCAGAGGATCATATCCTTCTCCAGAATCTAACACAATTACTGCAGTAATTTTACCATTATGAATTACTGGTTTTAGGACGGCATCCCTAATAGGATTGCCGCAATTACCAATTCTTAACTTTGGTGGGTTGATCGCGCTATAACCAGAACCACCATTTTCAACCACAACAGAATCCACACCCAAGGTTTCTTCGTTGAAAATGGGTCTAATGACTGCGCCAGATCCAGGTACTATTGCCATAGTTCTATCTTCTATTTCTTATTCTTGGGAAAATGTGACCAGTTGTAGGTCTTTGTCTATATGTTACTTTAGGAGAAGTTGATCCATTGAAGAGCCTCTCTAAGCGATAATATAAGTATCTATTATTTGAATCTTCACTCAATGTAGTATATGGAGATTCGGTTGGAATTTTTGATCCAGATTCAATCCAATCTTGCTGACCAACTTGTAGTCTAATCTGACTGGTTTTTGCATTACTAATTATGTAGTCTCTAGCATTTTGTTGTTTAATTGAAGGATATTGCTCCGCTAAACATGCAATAACTCCACATACTTGAGGAGATGCCATGCTAGTACCAGAAATAGATCCCAACTTATATGATGATGTTCTTGGGTCATTTACCAATGTGATACCAAATTCTGATGCTGCAGAAGTATTATATACAGATGAGATCACATTAGTACCTGGAGCCCAAACATCAACTCTACTTCCCCAGTTGCTAAAGTTTGACTTAGTTTCCACATGAGAAGAACTAATACTACCAACACAAATAACATTAGATGCTGCTCCAGGAGATGAACCTCTAGAATGGTATATTGTTTGTGTAGTAGTTGATATGTAATTATTATAGTCTTGAGATGCTGGAACAGCACAGTTCCAATATGAATTGCCAGCAGAAGAAACTACTATAATTCCATCATTAATTGCATCTTGAATATCTGCATCTAAAGCAGCATATCTTGCTGGAATTCTATATAACGTTCCGTTAACAGGAACAGGTACTCCATTCGCTTCTAGTGTTTGCTTTTTCTGAACTGCTGTTAAAGAAGATAGAGAAGTGGTTGTTCCTCTGTAAGTCACTGACTGTACAGTATTAATATCAATATCATTATAACTATATCCCCAACTATGATTTGTTATAGTTGGATTTCTTCTTCCAGTATTGGGGTTTATAGGTTTATTTTTGTGGAACGCTCTTAGGTAATCAAATAAAATCAATGCCCAATCATATACTGGTGAACTGGGATAATTAAATTCTATTGTGTAGATGTTAGCATCACGGGCCCATCCTTGAGTATTACCACAAGCAGTACCAGCAACATGAGTTCCGTGATTGCTTGATAATGTAGAGTAATCGTAAGTATTTGTAGTATTGATACCAACATATTGACTATACTGAAACCAATCAATCGTATTTACTCGACCACCACCAGAACCATCTGGATTTACTGCAAACTCTGGATGATTTGGATTAACATGTGCATCAACAATTACTACGTCAACATCTTTTCCAGAACTTGTTGTTTTAATAGTCTGACTAGTCTGCTGAGTAAATGCTCCACCGTCAGTACCCCATCCAGAAGTTTGGATACCATTAATGCATCTAAGTAGTCCCCAGTTTTTATCATTGCTGTCTACTGTAGATGACTTTTCAAAATTTCCAGTCTGAGTCCAAAAAGCAACTGGTTCTATTCCAAGTTGAGATGGTAGCAATTCAACAGCAACGACTCTAGGATCACTTCTGAGTTGCTCTGCCTCATCATCAGTCAACATATAGTGAGTATTTCTGCTGATGTTTCTTCTCAATGCACAATCAACTACTCTTCCTGGAATATATAAGTTTCCCCCAGGAGTTTCCATATCATCATAAAATTGATCTAATTCATCAAATGACTTTAACGTTACTACGTATTCTTTTTCCATATCACAACTCTAGTTGGATAATTGTTAGCGATACTGTAATTGCTGCGGTAGAACCAGATTTGTTCACCACTTTTGCATAAATGTTTTGAGTTGGAGTTCCATCGTTATTGAATCCAATCGTAGATGGAGTGAATAATATAGTTTCATTTCCAGTAGTAATTACTTCCGCAACTACTCCAGATCCAGGAGTAGGATCTGTAGTTTCATCTCTGGAAGTATCATTTGATCTTGATATAGTATCAACATATAAAGTAACCCATGCAGCCGCTGATGTCTGAACCTTCAATAAAGCATAACTTCTAAAACCAGTAATAGTTAAGTTTGCTGCTGCTCCATTTGCCAATGAAGTTGTAGTCGCACTAACAGTTGTTCTTGCTGGTAGGAATGATGAAGGTTTATCCTCAAGATCATCGTATGATCCAGTTAGTGCTACTGTAGATAAATTTGGTTTATTTGTTAAATCTAGGTAATCTAATTGTATTCTACTTCCTGATCCAAGATTATCCCAGTAAGTTGCACTTGTTGGTAGAATACTGTCGTTATTGAACTTTGCTCTGTATACATTGCCTTGATAGTATACAATATCTCCAACTAGATATGCATTTCCATTTCCAGTTGCATGATTTGGAGTGTAAGGAGCAGCGGATAGGGGAGGTACTACTGGTCTATTTGTTAGATCGTTATACGATCCAGAAATTGCTACAGTAGAAAGTGAAGGAGCATCAGATAAATCTGTATAACTTCCACTCAATGCAACATCAGATAAACTTGGCAATCCAGTCAAAGAAGAGTAAGATAGAAATCCATTGGAAAAACCAGTTCCGTCAAATCTAATTACTTGACCTGTTTGTGGAGTCGTAATTGTAACATCAGAAAGATCTGTTAATGCTTCTACAGAAGATTCTTCGACAGATTGATTAATCCAACCAGTACCATTCCAACGAATAGTTTGTCCTACCGAAGGTGCTGTAATATCAACGTCAGATAAAGTACTCAATGAAGTTACAATACCTGGTTTATTTTTAATATAGTCTAAAGCATTAATATCCGATTGATTCCAATCCGATTGAACTGGAGGTTGTGGGATAGTTGGTCTATTAGATATATCTGTATAGTTTAATGTTGCAGGAACAAAGTTAGTACCATCGGACCTCAAGACTTGGCCTTGAGTAAAATTTCCACTGATGCTAATTTGTAAATTCGTACCATTACCGAGTTCGTTATAGATTTCGTTAATGGTAGAATTTACTTTCTGAGCACCAGTACGAAGAGTATCCCCAGTACCATCATTCGATTGTGATCCCACATTGATGGTTTGTTTTGCCATTTGTCCTTAACAACTCCTTTCTATGTTTTATTTATGATTGATCGAAGGTTACTGAGGTACCATCGAAACTTGTCGCTGTAGAATCAAATAGGAAGCTTTCCTCATCATCTGGAACTTCATTAACAACTTCCACAATAGGGTATAGGTATCCAGATCCAGCATTTACTAAGTCTACTCGTGATACACCAACCAATGCCTTGATTTGAGCATCAAAACCAGTAGCAGAGTCAACACTCACCGAAGGTCTTGAAGTATAACCATCACCACTTGATGTGATTGATAGGGTCTTAATTCTTCCAGTGATGATGTCAGTCAGTGCAGAAGCGTTTCTTCCGAATACAGATCCAGTGTAATCAAATGTAACTAGAGAGTTTGAAGATTCAATAATAGCAACAGTTCTGTCTTTATCTTCACCTTCAATCTCTAGTTCATCACCAGTTTCAATTGGAGGAACAACGTCTGCTGCGATAACGTCAGCATCAGAACCAATATATGAGAATGCAACGAAACTTGAACCTGCTCTAGGAATTTCTGCAAAGATAATTCTAGAACCAACTAGTTCGAATGCTACTCCAGGTTCCTGGATAACACCATTAAGAGATACGATTAGGTTATTTTCTGGTTTGATGTTTGAAGATTCAGATCCAGCGGTAACAGTTAGTGAGTAGAATACCTCATTGAGTTTTAGGTTGAAACTATTTCTTAATGAGTCAAATTCAAAACTGATGTCATCTAGTTTTCTTAACTTACCAATGTAAGAAGAGTGGAATGTAGCACCAAGTTCTGGTGGTTCAGTAAATTGAATAATATCACTAAATGTTGTGTATGACTGTTCTGGTGGTTGTAGAACACCATTGACATAAACTAGAAGGTGTCCATCTGGGTTTGGATAGTATGGAGTTCCGTTAGTAATAGTTAACTTGAATGTAGTTTGTACTCCATCAAATCCTCTAAAACTTCTATCAATTCTACCAACAACCTCTCCAACAGAACTAATTATAGATCTGTATCCAGACTTCGAGATAGTCTGTGCATACTGATTAAATGTTCCCTTGACGTTGCTTAGATATAGTCTATATGCAGCACCAACCTGAATAATTCTTTCAACGAATCCATAAGCCTCAGATGAAATGATCTCAGAAGATGCAACTTGTGCAACACCAACTGGGAAGTTGTTGTTCTGTTCATAGTAAAGAATAGTATCACCAACATCAAACATTTCTTCTGATAGGTTTCCAATATAAAGTTCAACTGTACCACCATCATTAATGTAGTCAATAATAACTGCAGTTTGAGTTAGGATAGACTCATTATTGATTACCCCACCAATTTCAAATGTTGAAGTCTCTTCGCTTGGTAGTGTTAGAGTTAACTTGTAGATATTTGTTGTTTGGATAATATCTGCTAGACCAATCTGAGTTCCCTCATAGTAGTTAACATCAATGTAGATGTCACTGACACTAGAGTAAATTACAGAAGATACTTCAAAGTTTCCAAAATATGATTCCGTATCTAGTGTTAACTTAGATCCTGTGTTGTCTAATACAGGAGCAGAAATGTTAGTAAAGTTACTAATGGTTGAAGTTGCATTTGACTTGAATCCTTTAATCTTCTGTCCGTTTGCAAAAGAACCAATCAGGTCAGATACTTGAACTTTATTTGAAACTGATACTACAGTTGCAACAAATCCATCGTCATTGATTAAAATATTTCCTACAGCAAACTGTCCAGATGTCATTACAATATCGACATAATTAAAGTTTTCGCTGTAACTGTATGAGTAAACTTTTCCAGTAATCGATGCAAAACCTTGTCTAGTGATTGTCTCACCGACAGAGAAAATTTCGATTGGATTGCTAAAGTTTACACGTACTCTTACTAGAAGTTTCTTGACTGTAGCACGATTTGTTGTAATGGACTTGATTTCACCATTTACATTTGATGTGATTCCGTAAATGTAATCTCCAGCATTTAATCCACCGAGAATTCCAGTCTCATTGAGTCTTGTTGGATAGATTGAGTCTGGTAGAGTAATTCCATTCTCTGCAATAATTTGATTGTCTTCAATATAAGAAGAATTATTCAATGTATTGAGAAGAATTGACATCTTATCATCAATGAATGCATTAATTTCAGTAACTTCCGAAGCAGACAATGAAATCTCAGTATCGGTATATGCATAGAATCCTGTCGCTGGAGCTGGAGATACTAGAGTCTCAGCAATTGCTCTCTTCATGTAATCTTTTACTTTATTGAAAGCAAAGATACTTTGTACTAGTTCTCCCTGTAGGGAGATAATTGTTCCAGTAGCAGCATCAATATAAGATTGTGTTGCGAATAGTATAGCACTATTTCCATTTGTAAGTAGATCATAGATGATAGCATCCATGATGTATCCCATGTCACGTAGGCACTTATCATTTCCTCCAGGAACAGAGAAGTTGGGATAATTTTGTAGAGTCACAAGCATGGTCTCTGCCTTGATATAGTTCTTGTTGAACATAATCAACTTAGCAGCATTTCTGTATGCAATATTAGATGCACTGTCGGTTGTTCTTGTGATACCATTTAAGTTACCACTCTGAACTGCCTGCGATAGAATTGCAAATAGTGTTGTGATTGCAGAAGCAACATTAGCACACTTAGGATTGCTTGTATCTACAGTGATGTCTAGATCCTTGAACTGAGTTTTAGTTGTGTATCCACCAAGAGTAATGGTTTCATTACGCATGGCCTCAATTGCCATGTCTCTTGCTTGGTTGAATGCATAAACTGCCTGAGTTTCTTCACCTGCAAGATATCCATTTGTGATGTATAGTTGAGCAGCATCATACATCTTATGGTTTCCACCATATCTGATGTTGAAGCAAAGTTCTCCTAAAATCGCAATAATATCATCAATGCAATTTTGATTGCCATTTGGAATTGTGAATCCTGGATATTGTGCCAGCATTCTTCCTACAGCAACCTCAGCAATGAGTTCTTTGTTTGCTTCGATTAGGTTTGCAGCATCAAACTTTCTATTCTGGTATGGGTCTCTCTCTGGTAGAAGAATTGAAATTGCCTTAGTGAATAGAGTGTCAATAGCAGATTTGATGTTTGCACACTGTCCACCATATGTACCATCATCAACAGTAATTGTATTATCTGTGTACTTAGGAGTTGATGACCATTGTGCCTGATAGATTGTATTTGTACCAGTAATTCTCCAGTTGTCTACTGCATACTGACAAAGGATATTTGCTTGCTCAAGAGCATAGATCGTTGGTAGAAGTTCATCTTTAACATATAGAACGTCATTAGTTGCACTGACGTAAAACTTCATTGCTTCGATGGTGTTAGCATCTCCACCAGAAATTAGGTCAGCGATAATTGAAGGGATGATGTAATCCTTGATGTCTCTTACACAAGTTGTTTCACCAGTCTGTCCATTTGGATAAACAAACGCATTATATCTGACTCCATTTAGGAAGTAAGTGAAGTATTGAGTCGTGAGACCTACGGATTCTTCTGCGATGAACTTTCTATTGAACCAAAGAGCATTTGAAGCATCCTTATATACATCACCAGTTGTACATAGAACTTCATTGATTAGTGACCATAGTGTATCAATCTTAGATCTTACATCTGCACAATCTCCTGGATCCACTGTAATTTCGAGTGGTTTGATTGGAGTTTGTTCAGTGTATTCTGGAGTCTGTGATAATTCACCAATAACTGCCTGCTGGCAGAGTAGATTCATTTGCTCATGAGCATATAGACTCTGAAGAACCTGCTTGGTGATATATCTTAGACCGCCATTTTCATCGATATAGAATCTTGCACCAGTTAGAGTATTGTAGTTACCACCCTTCTCGATGTCATCAGCAACAGCCTGAAGGAGTAGGTTTAGATCAAGTTTACATCTGCTGGTTCCATCGTTAGTACCATCCTCATCTCCTGGGATAACTAGATCCGAATAGAGATTTTTCATTCTACCTGCTGCTTCTTCGATGATATAAGTTGCATTCAATCTGATTAGATTTGCAGCATCTCTAAATCTATGGTGTGTATCATCATAGAATTGGTAAGTAATAATCTTGTCATTTGCAGAATGTACTTGCTCAACATTGAATGGAATATCGAGGTATGCAGAGATCTTAGCAGTTACAGTACCGATGTTAGTTCTAGTGATGCTAGAAATTGATCCAGTACTAATACCCTGAGTTACGATAGCAAATAGAGTAGTAATTGTTGATGCTACATCAGCACAATCTCCAGGAATATACACACCTGGTTGACCAGACTGATCACCCTCAACTGTTAGATCCTTAACCTGAGTTCTAGAAGTATGACCACCAAGAGTAATGGTTTCATTACGCATTGCTTGGATTGCTAGATCCCTTGCCTGGTTAATTGCATAGACAGACTGAGTTTCTTCACCAGAGAGATATCCATTGTCGATATAAAGTTGAGCTACGTCATATGCCCTATGGTTTCCGCCATACTTAACATTGAAGCAAAGTTCGTCTAGAATTGAGATGATGTCATCCTTACAATTTTGATTACCTCCTGGAACAGTAAAACCAGGGAAGTTTGCCAACATTCTTCCAACAGCAACATCAGCAATTAGAAGTTTGTTTGCTAAAATCAGATCAGATGCATCAGCATATCTTCCAGATACAATATCATCATTTGATACGAATGACTTATCGGTACTGATAGTATCTCCATTGTTGAATGTACCACTCTTCTCACCTAAGAACAGGTACTTGAACGCATAACTTACACCAACTACTTTTGCAGTGAATCCACCACTTGTCGTAATTGTGTCACCTGCTTGGAAGTTACCTCCAGACAACTCCTTATATGCCAGTTTCTGAATTGAAACAGTCTCTCCAAGATCAAAGTCACCGCTTGAATTGATATATTCGATTTCGATGTTCTGTACAAACTCTCCATTTTGGAAAGTAGTAGAATCATCGTAAACATTTTCGAAAGTTGTCGATGAAACAATTTCAAACTCTGGGAATTTACCTTCAACTTTTAGAGCACCATTATCCAGATCCACAACTTCGACGCTAGACTTACTAATGTCATCAATAATTACGTTTGGATATTCTGGTTGTACAATTCTGTTGTATAGTAGACCAGAGAAGGAACTTGGGTCACTGATAGAGATAGATGATAGTGGTTCTCCAGTAGCAGGATCAATATAAGGACTAATGCTGGTTACTCTTGCGATAATTCCAGTCTTAGCCGATACAATATAGTCATTGAACTTAATTGCAAGTAGACCAGAAGGACTATCATAGGTACCAGAAGTTTTACTGATAACAATTTGATTTGTTACGGTGCTTGTGTTTGCATCTAGGTTAATTTCTTCAACGATCGCAGTCTTTCCACTTGTGTTTGTAATTGCTTCTTGGAACTGGAACGTATTTGTATTTTCAAGGGCAGTAACCGACACTAGATTTGCATTCAAACCAGTAGCAGATCCAAGAATGATTTCACCTGGTTGGAATGTTCCATTGATATTGAATACTTTAATAGTAGATGTTGTTGAAGAAATCACAGTCGCAGTAGCAAGGCTCACAAGACCTCTGATGGTTTGACCCAATTCTGGGAGAATACCACTTAGATTTTCAATTTCAATTTCATATGATGTTAGGAACTGTAGTGTTAAGTTTGCATAACTTACTTTAGTTGGAGCAGGTGGTGCTTCCTTGAATACGATATTACCTTGCTGAACTTCGTATGATTCACCAGGTGCTTGTGCAATACCATTAAGAATGACCTTTACTTGACTTGTATTGGCAATAATGGTCGAACCATCAATCGTAAGTGGGAATGAAGTTCTCTCACCATCAAATAAGTTAGCGATGTTATCGATCTTCTGTACATATGAGGTTAGAATTTCCTCAGATGATGTAAGTCTCTTAGTTCTGAATAGAACTTGAGTATTATCAAATTCCTTATATACAGGTTCTACAAGACCGAAGTTATCAATGTTTGCAACTACCGAACTTTCAATTAAGTTTACACTCTTAGTTAACTGGAAGTCAGTCTTATCAGTTAGACCCTTCTCTTCGTTGTATACCCCAATCTCACCAAATAACTTGAATCCAGTTGGGTGAGTATTGTCAAGAACAATAGTCTTCCACTGATCAATTGATACTGGGCTCTTGATGTTGTATGAGAATGACTGGTATAGATAAGAATCCTGTACCTTCTGTACGATTTCATTAGTCTTACCAACGTCATCTAAGAACTTACCAGCAGTTTTGGTGATAGAATCTACCTGGATAACACCCTTAGCAGCGTTGATGTTATTAATTGTACCACTTGCTTTAGAGATTGTGCCAGTTACGATCTGTCCCTCTGCAAAAGTTCCTTCTGTGTTGATGAGTTTTAGTAGTCTTGGACCAATCTGCCAACCTTCATTTTCCGAAACATAACCTTTAGCAGATGCATTTTCTAGCGAATCACCTTGATATACAAGTTCACCAGATAGGAATCTACCAGTTTCCACAACTGCCTCTGCAGATCCACCAAACGAATTGGTTAGAAGAATCTGTCTTCCAGTACCAGTGTTTACGAACGAGATGTAGTTTCCAGACTCAGCATCTCCTGGAGTTAGAGCAATTCTTAATTGATCATTCTCAAGACCAGCAGATTCACCAGCAATTGCATAGTAAATCTGACCAGGAATGATATATCCAAATGATGTGATTGGAAATGCTGCACCCTCACCAAGATCCTGAATATCGAAAGTTAATTCAGATCCATTGGCGATACCATGTGGGAATGGTAGTTGGAATAGACCCAAATCTAGGTTGATAACATAAGTGAATGAAGACTTGAGTTCAATTTTTGGCTCAGTACTATAACCAAAACCAGGGTTCTTGATTAGAATACCACTGATTCTTCCGTTTCTAATTTCTGCTTCAGCAATAGCACCAGTTCCACCGCCGCCAGTAATAACAACCTCAGGAACCGAAGTATATCCACTTCCAGGATCAATAACCTTGATGCTGCTTAGAACACTGGTATTGATTAACTGGAGGTTTACTGGGAAAGTAATTTCTGGTCTTAGTGTGTAATCGTGAGTATAATCAAAACCAAAGTTGTTGTTTCTTAGTTTCTTGATCTTACCTACATTCTCACCCTTAACGAAGATAGATGCACCTGTTCCTTTTGGTGGAATAATAACTTCTAGAACAGCACCAGAACCAGTTAGGTTTGGTCCAAGAATTCCATCGATAGCATCAACATCAATGAAAGCCTCAGTATATCCCTTACCAGGATCTGTTACTACAACTTCAATAATCTGTCCAACAGGATCGCTATTAGCATCTACCTTGAGTCTAACTCTACCACCGTTGCCATCTCCAAGAATAGGTACACCGAAGTATTCACCAGGTTCATATTCTGTACCTGGATTTCTAATCTCAACTCTTTCAATCTTTCTTGAAGATTGGATATCGGTAATTACTGGCAACTTCTTATAGAATCCACCACCACTGATTAGACGAATCTCAGAGATTGGTCCAGCAACCTTAGTTGACTCTGTTGAGTATGAAGATGTGAATGCTTGTGCGTTCTTCTCTGGGTCAATGTCAAGTTTAAACTTGAACTTATTAGCACCAGTTGTGACTGTAGCACCCTCAAGTGAACTAATTTCAAATCTTCCAATATAAGGACTTCTAACAACGTCAATATATGAAGATTTTGATACTGGACTAAACTCACCAATTCTGGATGGGTCAGCATAGTAACTAATATTTGAAACGTCATCAGTGACCTTGAACGAAATAAATGGAGATACACCAGGAGCATCTAGACCTGGAGTTCCTCTTCTTACAATATTTTTGAAGGTATACTCAATCTTGTTGAGATTATCTCTATAGAATGATAGATAGTAACCCTGATTTGATGGATCAGATACATCAAATGTATACTGTTGTCCATAGATGAATTTGAATACAGGATGCTTCACATACACTAGAATTTGAGTTCCTGCACCAATGAAGGAACCTGGAACTTCTCTTAATGTGAAAATAAACTCTCTTTGAGATAGAATCTCGTTTACATAGAATGATCCATTAGCATACACATATTCTGGACTTGTAGATCCATAGATATTATCGCCAACGTTTAGATAATGTGAGGTTGAGGTTCTGATATAAATCTTGTCAGTATTTGATACCTCGTCAATCTGAAGAGTTTTCTTTAGATTTGTAATTAGAGTGATTTTAGTTACAGAAGATAATCCAGCAATAGTTGCTGTAGTTCTTCCAGCATTAAAACTGAAGAATGAACTACCAAGTACAACCACAGATCCTTTAGCATATGGTGATCCTGGAATGATCTCATCAATTCTCACTGCATAGTCATCATCACTATACTGTTTGAATGTTGCTTCTACTTCAGATGGAATAGATGCAATAAATGTACCTGGAGAAGTATTGACAATACCTTCAAAACCATAGTTCCTGATTTCATTAACTACAGCATCAGAACTTTCTAGAGTACCAGTATCAATACCAAATGAACCAGTTGTATCTGCAACGTAAATGTAATTATTTGCGTAATCAATATCTACAATTTTTGCCGAAGCAACAGTAGCATTTAGTGCATTCTTTTGTAATAGATTTGTTCCAATATTGAATGTAAATGCTTGATTGATATGTAACTTTCTGATATTGTCAAACTTGGATACGGCAAAATAATTGAAGAAGAACTTACCAAATGCCTTCGATGAGAACACTGCCTTCCTTCCACCTGGAGATGGGACTGTTGCGGTTCTTGTACTCCATGAATCATAGACTGTTGAAGGGATATGATAATCTTGAGTTAATCCAGAAGTCGCAACGTTGAAATCCAGGATCTGTAATCCATCAGGACCAAGTGTATAAGGAATATTGACTAGTTCTAGATCATCAACAACAGTTAAGGATACGTTTGATCTTGTCACATCAAACGTGTTGTTAGTTAGATTAATGAATCCCATTCTCTCAGAATCAGCATTCTTATCAAACTTCATAACAAATCCACTTTGATTTGCATAATCAAATCCAGTGAATGCTGCTGTAGGAGCACTAGTATACGCTATAGCATAATTGCTATATCTAAACTCATCTAGTTTTACTGGCCATGAATTATATGAAGTAGTAGATCCAACTTCAATTGTGGTTGGATTTAAGTTGAAACCAGTAGTAATTTGTGCAACTTGTGAACCATTGAAGTATAGAGTATAGGTTCCGATCGAAGATGATGTGTTATAAGATTTAGTTACTGCGATATGTCTATAGTCAGAAGTTAGTAGTGTTACACCATTTGAACTTGTTGTAAACTGACTAATAGTTGCTCCACCATTAGAAATTCTTAGTTTTCCGTATGTAGAAGGTGATGATGTGTCTGCAAATATAGCAACCTTAATTGAGTTAGTACCATCAGTAATATTGAAAATATCTGGAACTTTTGCAGTTGCAGCAGAATCCCACTTGATCCATCCTTCGATAGTCCAAACATTAGATTGTGTTGTTAATGAAGATGCAGATAGTTTTGCATTTTGTGTAATGCTATATGCATTCGTACCAAACTTAGGATCAGTATTTACAGTTACTGTTCCAGTTGAAGTTAAGTTGCCATATCTTCCTACTGTATCTGAGTATGTAGATCCCTTGTATAAGAACTGGGTTCTGTTTTCTGTGATATTACCAACGAGAGTCGGGTCTCCAGAAACATCAGAAGAACACTTAGAAATTTCTACACCTTCTAGGGAAGAAATTTGGTATGAGTTTAGAACATCTCCATTGAACTTACACTTGATAATACCAGAGTATAATTTAGATGATACATCTACTGCGGTATAACCAATAGCAATCTCTCCAAATACATCAATGGTTGACTTAGAAGCCGAAACAGAAGATGTGTTTGGAACTGAGTATTCTTTATTGAATACTAGATCGCCATCAGAATCTAACTTAATTAAAGCAAGTTTTGTTTTAATGGAAGTCGATGAGTTCTCTAGAGCAGTAGTTACATAAAGTTCATCATATTCATCTACTAATAGTGTTAAATCTTCAAACTTAAAGTTTGTATATGAGATTTCTTTTTGCCATACTGTATTGATCTTTGAACCATCAAGTTTACACTTAACAATAAGAATATTATCAGCAGTTGTTGACTGTCCAAGAACATAAATGTTATTCTTACTATCAACCTGAATTGCTTGTAGTTTTTCTGAAGATGAAGTTGACGTAATCTTTCTCTTGATCAGAACATCACCACCATTCGAGATATAGAATAGAATACCGTCATTTACACCATTACTGTTGGTTGTTGTATATCCACATGCAACGATATTTTCTCCATATACTGCTACATCTGTAATATAATCATTTCTGTTTACACCACTAATACCAGCAAGTTCTCTTTGCCAGGTTAAGTTAACTTCTGTACCACTTGAATTTTCAGTATACTTAGCAACAAAAATATCTGGGTTGAACGCATTTGATGCTAATGGATTAGGATACGTTTGTCCTACAACATATACGCTAACACCATCCTTAACTACAGAAATAAGTTCACATCTCTTTGTCTGAGATGCTGGTTGAGTTGCTGTTAGTGATTTTGCCCATAGGGTAGTACCTTCAGCATTTAGTTTGCTAATATAACCGTGGACATCGCCATTGGTTGAAGTTACAGATCCAACATAGTATAAATTCTTGTTAGAATCTACAAATGAGTTGTTGATCTTTACTCCAGACTGATACTTCTTGTTTACTGCATAGTAAACCGATCTCTTCTGAATCTGAGGATGGGAAATTCTAATCTTAGGATTATCGTTGTAACCTCTACCAGAATTAATAATGTTGATTTGATCTAGAATACCAGTCTTACCTACGATAGCTTTTACTTCTGCTTCTTGTCCACTGGTGCTATCAATAAATGCCTCAACTTCAATATTTGGATCATAACCAATACCACTTACGTCAACACTTACTTCTTCAAGACCTTTTACAGTGATTACTCTAATTGTCTTGCTTGTAGGCTCCATGATAGGAGTCGTCGTGACATTAACGTAGTCACCAACTTCCATGTTGTGTGGAACTGCAGTTTGGACAACACCGAAGTATTCATCCATAGCAGTGTTATATTCATAAGTGTATGATGTGATTTCTTCACCTTGAATCGACTTGATTGAAGCAGACGCTCCATATCCTTCGGTTCCCTCATCGTTGAAGACAAGTCTATCATTTACCTGATAGTTCTCTCCTGGGTTTTCGATTAGGAAGTCTGAAATCTTTGCTTCTTCGAACTTAGTTGTAGTCTCAACTTCAATATCAACCTTAGATGAAATATCAATCTTAGGGAAGTAATCAAATAGTTCTAGTTTGGATTCTTCGAAGATTAGATCTGGATCTGCCTCTTCACTAGAGTCAATAAATCCATCTCTATTTTCATCTTCAATTTCAAAAGTTAGTACATCACCATTCTCAAGAGTAATTGCATTCGTACTCTCGTTGGGATCTCTCTCTACATCAATGTCAACATTTTCGAATGGTGCTCTATATCTAACGATTCCAGTTGGAATATTTGACTGCACAGCAAACTGGGTCAAGTTCCAACTATCTGGAATTGAATAGAAGTTTGGTCCAATGATGTATGGGAATGCAGGAGTACCGTCAGCATTTAGAGTTACGAAGTATGCATAAGTACCTTCTGGAAAATCTGGAGTTTTGGTGAATCTACCATTATACTGATCTAGGTAGAATGCCTCACTTCTAAAGACATACTCATAATCTTCAATGAAGGTACCAGCAGGGAACTGCTGAAGTGAAGGACCAGCAATTCTATATGGTTCTGGATTAGTTACACTGTTGAATACTAGATTTGTCTTTAGTCTGTAACTACTTTGGATTGGTACAATGTTACTGCTTAGGTTCGTTGGGTCAGATAGACCATATGGACCGTAGATTGGATTACCATCAAATGCCCAACCGATAATTGGAGAGTGTACAATACCTGATTGCTTTTCTACAATTGCACCATTTTCTACAGTTAGGTTATCACCTAGAACATATCTAAGTTGCTTTGGATTGGATACGTGACCATACTCACCACCAAACTGCTTATTGAATCCTTCGAAGATGGATCCATTAGCATAGTCGAAGTTGGTATTGTTGTTTAGGTTATAAGTCCACTCGAAGATTTCGGTCTTGAACTCTGCTCCTTCACCGATCGACTCTAGACGAATTTGAGTAGTACCTGGTTTGTATCCAATACCTCTGTTTAGGATTGTGACGGAGATGACTCTACCCGCTTCAAGACCTTCAGTTTGGATATTTGCTCTTGCTACAGCACCATAACCATCTCCAGTAATAACAACCTTAGGAGCGGTCGTATAACCGCTTCCAGAAGCGATAACAGCAATTGATACGATTCTACCATTACTTACATACGCCTGTGCTGCTGCCCCTTCTCCACTGCTTAGAGTGACTTTTGGTTCTGATGTGTAATCTTGTCCTTCAGAATCAACTACTACTTCTTTGATTGGTCCTCTAACGAATGCTTCAGCAGTAGCTCCAGTTCCACCTCCACCAGTAATTGTGATAGTTGGTTTTGATGTATAACCAGAACCTGCAGTATTGACTAGAATTCTAGATACTACTCCCTTGGTTACAATCGCAGTTGCAGATGCACCTTCACCATCTCCACCACCAGAAATCGAAACTAGAGGAGATGATGTATATCCAGAACCACCATTGGTAACTACAATTTCAGATAGTGAACCATTAACAACAACTCTTCCTGCAGCACCAGATCCGCCACCACCAACAAAATCTAGAACAGGTGGATTTGCAGCATCATAGTTCTTACCGAAGTTTGTGATGTTTACTTTAGTTACACCACCATACTTGAAAGACTTGTCTGACTTATAGTTCCAAACAGAAACACCATTAATGAATGAACCTACAGGACCATACTCAGTTTGTGGTTTTAGAGAAATCGTAGATGGTAGTTTGGGGAATCTATAAAGTTTTCTCTGGTTTCCAGGTAGTAGGGAGGTGCCAACGAAAGGACCAATCTTGTAGTTTGGAATACCAGAAGCAGCCACATACACATACTTGTCATTGAAGAAAGTATTTTGGATGTTGGTAGCAAACTTATTGATTGAGTTGTTGATTGAAGAAACGTCACTCTTACCCTTATTGAGGTCAATAGAGATAAGAATGTTACCTTGTGGATTTAGAGTTGCTGGTTGTGGTAGTTCGTATTTGAATACAGTTGCACTTTCTCTGGAGGTTACTAGGAAAGAACCGTTATATACGATTGGGTTTGCACCATAAACTGTAACCTGATCTCCAACAAGTAGACCGTGAGGTGATGAACAGTTGACAGTTGCAGTTTGATTGTTGACACCACCATATGTAATGGTATCAATTTTTAATAGTTTTTTGACGTTGTATAACCAAGACTTGATTAGATTGGTATCTTCAATAGAACCAAGTTTTGATACTGATAACTTATCTCCAGGTAGATAGTAACTACTTTCATCTGTCAGTTGAGTATTTCCAGATTCGACAATACCAAGAACAGATAAAATTACTTCATCAGTTGTTCCCTGGTTTGCATATACGTAGAAGTTTGACGTACAGATAGTTCCAGAATCCCAAGCAGATGCTTCTTGGTTAATTCCTCTTGTACATTCGATGAACTGAGTTAGTGACTTCTCTTTATAACGAATAAGTTCAGTTCCAATGATAACTTCTCCGTTCTTTTCAGGCCATCCAATAGTAGAGTCTACCGTGATGATGGAATCCGAATCGGAAAGTGGTTCTGCTAGTCTTGTCTTATAAGGAATGATGAACTTACCATTGATTGACTCTTCCGATAGGATGAGTTCATACACATCGTAATTTGCTGTCTGAATAGCAGTGAAGTTCTCAATCGTAGCCGAAGCGTAGAGAACGTTGGTATCAACCAAGTCTTCATTCTGCTCCAATAGAGAATCCTTAAGATTTTGAGGATTACCTGCAATTAACCTTGCACGAAGAATCGTATCAATCGACCAAGTTGCCGCCGATGGTTTGATGATTTGATCTTTAGGATATGATACATCAATTTCAACACCATAAAGAATCTTGAATAGATATGCAATAGAATTTCTAGTACCCTTAGATGCATAGAAATCTTTTACAGTTCTTAGAACGTTTGAGATATCGATACTGTCAATATCTAACTGTGGTAGACCTGGGAGATATTGAGCTGCAATTTTCTCCATGATCTTTCTGAGGAAGACTGCATCAAGACCCTTTACTGCAGAACCTCTTAAATGTGAAGTTGCAATAGACTCAGATTCTGCTCTGAATACAGCATTATCCTCAGAATCATAATCTACGATTCCACTAACTCCTCTGCTACAACCAGTAAATTCTGACTTGCTGTAGTTTCTACCTGGATTAATTACACGGAAACCAGTAATTTCTCCAATACCAATTTCTGCAGATGCTTTAGCACCTACAGGAGAAGAAATGAATACCTTTGGTGGAAACTCAATTGAGTAGTTCTCGCCAAATTCTGTGATGTTAATATCAATAATTTCTCCGTTGAACACTGTTGCAACAGCCTTTGCCCCAGTTCCTCCGATTGGATTTCCTAGATTGTCTACTCGATCATCAACAATGTAAACACTAGGAACGTCATCGTAACCAAATCCACCAGAAAGTAGTTCGATTCCGATAACTCTACCAAAACTATCTACTTCAACGTCAAGGATCTGAGCACCAGTTGGTTCGATTACAGCAACTCTTGGTAGATTAGTCTGACTATAACCGACACCACCAGCAATAACAGTAACTGATACGAGTTCACCAGCAGCGTTGATATTGCCCTGTAGCAGTGCTCTGATGCCATTCTCGGTATCTGGGGCATCGATATAGATCTGAGGTGCTGTAGAGTATCCTGAACCACCGTCGAGGACTTGTACAGACAAGACAACTCCATTCTGATTAACTACAACATTACCTACCTTAGCACCAGATGGATTGACAAATTGAATTCTTGGAACAAAATCATAACCACTTCCGCTATCTGTAATGTGAATTTCATCAATACCACCTTGATCGTTAACGGTTACAGCACCTTTTGCTATAGAACCCTCACCGTTTGTTGGTTCTTGAATTACGATTGTTGGTGGGTTTTGTTGAGAATATCCCTTACCTGAGTCGATTAGAGTTACAGACTTAATACCACTTACTAGAGCCTCTGCAGTTGCATTCACACCAGTACTCTTAACAAGAGATACTTTTGGTGTATTTTCTACTCTATACCCAGATCCACCATTTTTAACGAGAATGGACTCTAGTTGACCATCATCGTTAACAACAGAAACTGCACTTGCACCATCACCAACATCGAGTAGAGGAGCATTGATATATCCTACAAATACAGACTCTCTAGGATATTCTTTGAAAATAATAGTATCTGCATATAGACTGAAATCTTTGATAGGTACAAGAAGATTTCCATCTACAATAGCAATAACTAGACTTGTAGATGAAGGTGCAGATGCTACTCCATTTAACTTAAGTTTAAAATCATATCTGATCTCTTCTACCTCTGTGTTGAGAATTGGTAGTTGATCAAATACTGAGATTTCAGATTCTTGGAAACCTTTTAGATATACGATACGAATATCTTCGCTAGTATCGCCAAGATTGGTTGGATCATACTGTCTTGGTGGATTGGTGAATCGAATCTTATCTCCTAAGATCTGATAGTCAACACCAGGAATTTGATACTCATTGTATATTTTTACAATGATGTGCTCATTTGAAGGTGGATATACTGGCTCGTTGTTGACTTTGAGATCAAACTCGAACTTGATACCATCAAATTGTTGGTATGGGTTGAATAGTGGTACTAACTTTTTATTGAATTCGGTGTATGAAATATCAGGTGTTAGAATCACGTTTGGTGACTTTCTAACAGATTCATAGTAGATGACTTCATCATCAATTAGAATGGTTCCGTTCTCATCGGGGAATCCATCAGTAGTTTCCACCTCAATGTTTCTACTATCTGCTAAGATATTAGAAATCAACTTGGTGTTGCTTCTTAATTGTGATACTTCATACTTCGATAGATTGAAGTAATCTTGTAGATTATTTAAAATGCCAACAGGACCGCCACCCCTCTCTTGAGAGCTGTAGTATGCTCTTAGGAACTTCTCAAATAGAGGATTTTCTTCTTTAATAAAATCTGGTACTTGATTAAGTACAGAAAGGGATGCGGATGCTAGGTTGTGCATTTTGTATTACTATCTCCTATACTTATATTTAACAGAGTTATGCGAAGCAAGTATCTACAGATGTTGAATCTGCCTGGGTTAACGCTGGGTATGAAACGACTTGTGGAGTTGATGTAATTGCGGTTGCTGGTGCTGCTGCAGTACCACCAGGAGCAAATGCTGCAACAGTCGCGCTACCTGGAGGAACTACTGTAATTGTTGGTGGAGTTAACGAAATTAACGTTCCAGGGGATCCAGCAGCGCCAGGAGTAGCGATTGCAGCAGAGGCTGCTATCGTTGTGCCACCAGTCAAAGAAGTGACTGCAGAGGTCGTAGAAGTGGTGCTTGAGGGAGTTGTTGTACCACCAGTAGTTGCCGCAGAAGTTGAAGTTGTACCTAGAGAACCAGTGGTGCCACCTGATGTGGTCACTCCTCCGATTGTCACAGATCCACCTGCTGCACCTGTTCCAGTACCATCTCCAGCAACTACAACACCATCGATAGTTACAGCACCAGAAGTTTGTGATGCCGATACAGTAACTGTAGTCTGAGAACTTACAATACCAGAAGAAGTCGATAGAACTTCAGTCATATTTGGATCTGAAGAAATTACCTTACCTGGAGTTAGAAGACTCTTAGCAATAAGTTTTCCGCTAACTTCGCCTGGAGCAATATTTGCTGGGTTCTTTGGTTTGATTGATAGTTGGATGTAATTTACTTCGCCTACTGGTGAAATAGGACCAACTCTAACAATACCAGTTGAGCAATCATATAGACCTGCATTGTTGTTTGTGTATACTTTTTTGTTATTTGAGATATAATACTGTCTCAAATTACCTACACCATCATCTTCTAGGTATTGTAGAGTGCTTGGTCTATCAGCAGTATAGAAACCGCTAGATTTGATTACATCACCAGGAGAAGATGAGCATGAGCAGTCTAATTCAATACCGTAGTTCACATCCCATGTAGTTGGGAAACCTTTTTGCTCATCTGATGGGTATCCAAGCAGTTTGAATACAGAAACCTGCAGCATAACGTCTACAATGCTCTTATCTGCCTGTAGAATCTCTTTCTGGATCTTCGATGTGGATAAAGTCTTGTTGAAGTTGCCTAGATCCTCTAGGGCACCAAATCTCTTGATTGCATTGAGTGCCTTTTCCTTAATAATATCAGCAGTTCCCTCTGGAAGTGCCTGTGAAGATGAGGTTGCAGTCGATAGAGCACTCTTGAAAGTGTCTGCAACGACTAGAACGTTCAATTCCACAAAGATCTCTTCTGGATCCTGAACCACAACCTCAATAGATGCCATTGAGTATGGTTTTAGGTCTTCAATAATCTGTTTTTTGGATAGATTATTGAGTCTGGTGTTATTTTTGGTTTTTACTGAAATGTAAATCTTTCCGTACACTGGAGGGCTTAGTGTTTCACCGCCAGTAGCAAGAACATACTTAGCATTTGGGTAAATTGACTTCACAATGTTCTCATAGTCCTTCGTAGTCACCGCTCTGTTCTGTGCTGCATAATATCTTGGAGCGTTGAACTTGATTGACTTGAGAGTTTCTGGTTTATCGCCTAATTGAGTCTTCTGATTTAACTCCAATCTGACTCTAGATGGAGAAATCACACGATTGTCAGAATCAATGATAGAACCATTGAAGGCCATTGTGGAAATATTGTTTCCTTCTGGACCATTCGTTCTGATATACTCGAAAATAACTATATTTCCGTCTTCGAGTGCTTTACCAACGATACCATCACCAAAAGTTACTTCATATCTTCTATCTTCATACTCACTGATGAAGTATGCTCTTGATGTGCTGTCAATATTCGTGATATTCTTAACAAGATTATATTTGTCTACGGTTGTTGACTGAGCATTCTGCTTCACATAGACTTGTAGAGTGTCAATATCTACCCAATCGTTAGGAATGATGAATTTTTGGTTAGTTGTAGTATCAACTGTATAGGTATAACTTAAAAGATCACCTTCATACACCTTGAATGGACCGATTGTTGCGATACCAGTAGTTTTGTCTACTTCTACAGTCTTATCTTGGGTGATTGAGAAGGTAAAATTCTGTCTACCATTATTTCCACCAGCAACTGTTCCCTTTTTGATGGTAACTGTTCCTGGATATGCTTGTGTTTGGTTGAATTCTGTCTGTACTTCCAGAGTAACACATCCCCAAGATGCTTTTGCTGACCTTGGGACGTAGTTTAGCATTCTCGCTAGACTAGAAACATTGTCTCTAATTGTTGCAGTGTCTAGAAATAGTTCATTTAATGCCATATTAGCATTAAATGATGTGTAATAGGTATTATAAGCTAGAACGTCCAGCAGATAGGACAGTGTTGAACCACTGAAGTCATAGTCAGAGAACTCTGGTCTAGTTCTCATGTATGATTTAATGGACTCCCTTATCTCATTAAAATCTAGAGTAGTTAAATTTGATGGTTTCATTAACTTACTGGTCTCTCTAATAGGAATTTGTTATTAATGATCTGAGGTTCTCCAATAATTCTATAAGTTAAGGTCACTACTATTGCACTATCATCATCTTCTGTAGCAGTCACCAAAACGTCTAAGACATCAACTCTAGGTTCAAAATTTCTAATAGTATTTAGTATCCTATCCTTCAAATCCAAAGCAGAGAATGCATCAAGAGGTTCAAATAACATGTTGTATACATCTGAACCTATTGATGGGTCCATCAACTTCTCTCCAAACTTAGTCATGATCAAGTTTTTGATGGATTGGGTGACGGCAGATTCGTCTTTTAGAGAGATGACATCGTTTGTCAGTGGATTTTTGCTGAAATTTGTGCCAACATCTCTAAAAGACCTTGGCGTAACCCTAAAAATGTCGTCCGAATCTGCCATTATGATGACACTATAACTCTATTTTCTATTATTTATACTCATTTCATCAATGCCACCTCTCAACATAGTCATCAAAACCTCCTTTTCCTCCGCAAGGCCTTGAGTAACGGTCTGATGGAGGGTCATTTTTCTTATTTTGTGGTACATAATCGGTAATTAATCGAGTTGTACCCCACATTTGCTTCATGTATTTGGTGTCCCTATCGGGATTTGGGTTCATTGCCATCTGTTTTCTCCTAAGAATAGACTAAAACAGAACTTTTTACGGGGTTGCTATCCCGAAAATAAAAAGGTACCACACTCAAATGAGCGTGATACCCTCTATATTAGCAAATTTTAGTGTAAAAATCGATCATCCTTGACCTCTGTAACGCTTTCGAGCCTTGTTACGACTAGTTGCTGCGTATTTTGTATGCTTACCAATACCTTGGCGGGACTTTTTGGGTTTGGATTCGATGATATCTCGGTTAGTGAGTGAAGGACGCTTTGCCATATTTGATTCATCCGCTGAAGACTTGCCTAGTATACCACATTTTCGGTCACTTGCCAACCATTACGTTGATTGATCCAGTGGCAATTACGGATCTACAGGGCGGTCCTAGAGGGTCTCCAACCGTTGCTAGGGGTCTTCCATTGACTAGGACAGATTTTCCACTGGCATAAACACGTCTATCGTGTCCTCTTCCGTTATAAACCATGTCTTCCGTGGTCAATTTTCCACACGGGATCGCTTTTTGGTCTAATCTTGCACAACTATCACCAGATGGGACCAGTCTTGTGACCAAATTTGTGCATGAAGAGGGGTGAATTATCAATAAATCACCGTCCAGAAGCGGAACTTGACCATTGATGAGCACATTTCTTGCAATTGGTACCTTCAATCTCGTGTTTAGAGGTGGCCAATTGCAAGTTGCGTCTTTAGTTGAGACTGGTTTTGGGATAATTGGGAATGGTGAAGTATACGGAGGAGAGCAAGCACCTAAAAATTGGTGAATATGAGGTGGAATACACACCCCATGGCCACTACAAGTTCCTGCTACAGTTGCTGCTAGTCCTGGCATTAATATCCTTCGGGTACAGTTTCACTTAATTGTGATGGTGACTCAGAATCGTCATTATTCTGAGCATCTTCTGTAATATATAGGTCTTCTTCTCCTAAATCACCATACTGTCTACCACACACAAAGTCATATGGATTTCCATACTTATCTACAGATTCCGCAAAGATCTTAGTTTCTTGAGTTAGATCATGATAAATTTGTAATCTACCATGAACTTCATAACTACGGCATCCATCCTGAATAAGACGGTCTCCAGATTTATATCCAGATAAGTTCTTAAGACTAGCATCATTTGTATACCATACTCCTCCAAGATATCCACCATTACTTGAGAATGGTACTGCATATGTTGTTCCATTCTGAGATGCGCCTAATCCCATACCACCATACCATCCTGCGAATGGAAGACCATAGTAACTAACACAGAAAGCATCTTCAATATCTAATGAAGGATCATTGAATGTATTTCTGATTTGAGTTAATGTTGTCTGTAGTGCAGGTTGGTCCTGAAGACATTTTTTACATACTGTTAGGTCTGGATTATTTGGGTTGGGTGGATTTTTTACAACACCTAATCTAATGGTAATATGAGTCCATGGCCTTGGATCTGGACAGAATCTTCTCATGAGATATAAATTCTCATCATCTTTACATGGGAGATTGTAAAAGGTTTTCTCTGTAACTGACATTGCAGTATTGTTCCAAATACCGTATCTGTAATCTTCTAGATCTCTTTCCCACATCTCATCTAGAGATTCTGAAAGTTTGTTCTCTTGAATATCAATAGAATTTGGAACAGAGTTTGTATAGTCTTTACCATAGAATGCTTTTGGATTTCCCTTTCCAAGTTTTCTGGTGAAGTCTTTAAATTGCTTTGTGTAACTGATGTTACCTTCTGCACTAGATGGGATTTTACTTCTAACTAATGAAGGATTTGATTTTGATGCAATATCTAATACGACATCCTCCGTACCTTCTGGTGCGGATGAAGTATTGATTGTAGTCTTTGTTGGACTTGTTAGATCAATAGTAGATATTGAAGAATATGCACTGAAGGCACTTCTTTGAGAAGTACTCAAGTAGTTTGTGAAATACGTACTAACATATTTACTTTGCTCTTCTGTCCATTTACCTTCTGTGATATTTTGTTTTGTTGTACCATTAACTATCACACTTTCAGAACTAAAGCGAGTTACATTTGGTATGAGACTGTACTCCTCTCTTCTCTCGTTGAGTTTCTGAATTTGCTGTTGTTGATCTGCAGTTAGATCACCTTCCCTGAATGCTCTGATGAAGTTTTTCTTGACACCACGATCTTCATATCTAAAACTTCTCTTGGTGTTACTTTGACGCATGGAATCGACATCGGGTTTCAGTCTCGATGTGATGACTTCATTATGAACATCAGTTTGCTTCTTAGAGTAACTCTGCCAATTCAATCCTTTGTTGTTGTAGGATTGAAAGATGGGTGAAGATTTGAAAACTCTATAATTGTCAGATTCAGCAATATTAATATCTTTTGCTTCTCTAGCAACTGTATCAATTCTTCTAGCAATATATGGAACAAATACATCAGGTGGATTTGTAGATGAATAACCAGATCCACCATTCACTACTCGAACATCAACCAAACGTCCACGAATGATCACTGGTTCAAGTTGAGCAATCGTTCCAGTACCCTTACATCTTCTTTTTGCCTTAGCTACGGAGACTCCCTGAGTGATCAGAGTATTGTATAGATCGTGGTTAAAATAGGTCGGAGGAGGTGATACAGCAATCTTTATATTTTCGATGTTTTTATTTGTAAGACCCCTGCCCTTACTTATGATCTGAATTTTAGTAACGCGACCATTTTCAATTTTTGCCACGCACTTTGGTTTAACTAATTGGGGTGCAAATGGAATACCCTCATTTGGAATTGCGATACCATATTCAATCTCTTTTTTCCTAAATTCATATCTTCCAATCAGGATTGCACGATCCTTGATTCCCCATCCAGCGACAACTTTTATATTCTGACCGTTGCTAACTGTGTAAGTTGCATCCTTCGTGAAATCTGCAGTACCTCCAGAAATCTCTGCAAGGTGCATGTTGAACTCATCTTCACTGTGCTTGACGTTTTTTATGTTCCATCCATTCACAGTCATTCCTGAAGATAGGTAATCTACACCATCGACCACTTCCTGAGTGTCCTGAGTTTCTGATACGATAAGAGTTACTGATATGCGATCAGCAGCATCCTTATCGGGGAAGTATAAGACATACTTATTTTGATCAATAAAGTCAACACCATTTCCAGGTGAGTATCCATAACCACGACTTAGAACTCTATGAATCTTCCAGATTGTGTTGTATCTATTGTTGACACTATCCCACTGCGAATCGATCTTCATACGAATACGAAGACCACCATTCATTGAGTAGTCTTTATAGACTGTCGTATTGTTTGCTACCCAACAATCACCGGCCGTAGATTTGAATGCAATTCCTTCTGCACCATTCCAAGCATCTACGAAACCAGCATCCTTGAGTTTCATGCCACGGAAGCAGTCTCCTCCATTGATACCATTCACAGCATCTCTGGAGGTCCATACAATCGTTCCTGATGGGTTTCTAAGAACGATGGCATATCCCGCTGGATTAGCAGTCCAGTTTGTATTCGTACCGTTATTTCGAATCTTGATTCTGAAGTTTACGAATCCTGGTTTTGCTACACTAAAACTTCCACTGACTGTAGAACCATTGAATCCACCAGTTACAGTGAATTGCTTGTTCTCATCAGCAGAAGATAGAATGTAATCATCACCTTCTTTAGTTACACCAAAAGAATCGACAGCAATTGTACCCTGATCGTCAATTGCCATCTCAAGTGAATATGTACCTGCTACGACAACAGGAATTTTTTTATTGATGATATTGATTTCTCTACCAACAAGATTGTTCTGGGCATTATTGGGCCAGACCATGTAGTTGTTTGCAAAAGTGCTCCAACCAGCATTACCAGTTACTGCAAACAGACCACCAACAAACTTTGATTCCTTAATCATGAAGTCTACAGGAACACCACCAACCTTACCGCTTGGGTTATCCGTAGTACCTGCAGGAACAATCACAATATCACCCATGATCTCTTTTGTGAGAATGGAGTTTGTGAGTGGACTTCTTGGTTTGACTGATACTACAGTTCTAGATGATGGCCATCCACCAGTAGGTAGTGCAACGACACCATTGACCTTAACTTCAGTATTTGAATGATTTCTATCTGTTCTATGTGCCTTGAAGGTCATATCCAGAATCATACCATTTGAGAATGATACGTTTTGTCTGGATTCATATCCATGAGGGAACTGAGTACCATACTGATCTTTACTTCCCCACATGTCAAGACCCCAACGGGTATAGACGTAGTTTCCTAACGTTGCATTTTGTCGATAGACCAGATGACTTTCGCTGCCTTCATTTGGTCTATAGCGCAACATTACACTTGCATTCTTTGTCGTATAGCGGAATGCAACTGCTTGTCTTTTTGTACCAACTGCCCAGAACAATGGATATGCATCTTCATCGTATGCAGGATTCGTTAATCCATCTTCTAGGTTATACTTGATATAAGTTTCATCAGGATGACATGGACACTCATAAGGTGTCTTTCTCATCTGATAAGTCCACTGTGGTGCAGTAGCTCCATCACCAGATCCTGAACCAGCAGTGTACGTTACAGTAAAGCACCACGCATGGCATGGTGTACCAGTAACTCCATTATAAGTATCGAACATGTAATAGAACCAACTATCCGAGAAGTTTGGTTCAAAACTAATCTCAGAAGGATAGTTATCCCAGTAACGAGTCTTGGTTGGACTTACAATCGTTCCTGGGATATTTGTTGAATTACATGCAAAACCACCTGCTTCCCACCACTTTGTTGTTGTGAGCGGAGCATTCAGTTTACCTGCGGTATCATTAATTTCGTTCTTGTTACCGAAGATATAACTTGGTGTTGTCGTAGGACTTGTGGAATATGTTGTATAACGATTCGGAGCAACATAGCGGCACACGTCGTCAAAGTCGTACATCACACGGTCACGCTCCCACGTTGGTGCGTTGATGTGATTTGTATTACGCTTCGGATAGTTTTCCTTTGACATGATGATCCCAATATTAGGATCATTCAAAGGACTAAAATCTGGACATGATTTACTGTTGCAAGGCATTATCTACTTACCCTGATCAAATATTTGTTTCTCCAAATTATTTAGACGTTCGTAAATGAGATCTAGATTACCACCAAGTCCAATGTAATCATCATTGCCAGGTGGTTTATATTGTAGACTGGATGGACCAATTAGTTCTGTAGTAACAAACTTCTCGATATTCTCCAGTCGTTTCTCTACGCTTTCTTGAATATAAGTTTCAATGTGATTCACACGTTCAATGAGTTTCGTAATGATGTCATTGATAATTTCATGTGCTTTCTCATTATCCTTAAATTTAAACTCCATGTATCCACGGTCCTGAGTCTGCAGGAGTTCCCTTAATTTAGTATTTGGATTTTCTTCAATCATGCTCTAAAGTACCTCTAAGATTTTTCGCGCTAAACGGGCTACGGCGATTTTTTCAAATGTCCTTATACATTCGGACTCCTGTACCATCATCATCGATCTCATACCTCAGAACATCACCTTCCATTAATCCAAGTTCATCAATGATCTCTTGAGGAAATTCTAAGATCAAATCACCCTCTGGTGTTTCCTGTAGTTCGATAATAAACTTTCTTGACATGTTATACCTCTTCGAGTACTTCTGTGATATATCTATATTCAGAAAGTCTTTGAGCTACGCGGTGCGCTTCCTCTTCAGTGAATAACATGTAATGACCAGGGGTGTCACAACATCTCAGATTACCTTCCTCTTCGAGAAATTCTGATAAATTGTGAAACTGTGGTTTGTCTTGTTTGGCAGGATCATAAGGTATCGCAACCCTCACATAATACTTAGTAGTCATCGTACCCACCACTTGCGAGTCTTGCCTGAAACTCAGGACTTTCGTAAATTCTTTTGATACTTCTCTGAAAAGGTGTTAGTTCCTCTTCTGTAATCTCATCGCGGTTCAGTCCGTAGGCTTCACGAATATCTTTGAATTCCTCTAATGTGAGTACTGTAATAGAGTCCTCAATCGCATCCTTCACGAACCACTTGAAGGAGTCTACTGCGCGTTCCTCAGACTCACCTACGATACCAATGAACCTCATCTCGTTCTTTGTGTCAGTATAGCGAATAACCCAGTAATTCATATTCTCCTCAGAAAAATTTTTTAACTATAGAGTACCTAAAAGGGGACCCACTCTTATATATTCGGGGGCCTTTTTTATTTCTTGGAGTCCCTTGGAGGGACCCTTGGCGAATATCTTCGAGGGATATTTAGATGCCTTCCGTAACACTTTATAGATTACATAGGACCCTTTTTATTAATATAAGGGCGCGCCGCCATCACGATACCGTTATATCATACTGCCTGTCCGCCCTAAGCTATATCGAAGAGGGGCATATGACTGCCCCTCAGTATAACTCAGAAGTCGATCTCTTGCAGTGTCGGCATAGCAACTGCGACATCTTCGCTATCATTGCCAGTGCTTACATTGTCGCTGGCGATAACATCGAGGATCGACAGAATCTCACTGCCAGTAGCACCTTGACGCAGCATGGAGATCATCACTTGCTTAGACATAATCGGTTCGTTGAGTGTTAGTTAGTGTGTGGTGGTTAGTTTATAGTCATGCCCAGGACTA
>CAYVOK010000023.1:0-42037 GCA_964453335.1 uncultured Acidimicrobiaceae bacterium | reverse complement strand
CCGCAAAGTATTATGCAGCCAACCCAGAGGCACGCAAGAAAAAAACCGAGTACGATACCAAGTATCATTCCACTCCAGAACGACGTAAGTACCGCGCGGAGCTCGTCCAGAAGAACAGAGAGATGGGTAAGAAGGGCGATGGGCTTGATGTGTCTCATCAGAAGGGCGGAAAGTTTATCTTAGAAAAAGCATCCAAAAATAGAGCAAGAAAATGAAAGAGTTCTTAATGGACCTCGGGTTCAATATTGGCCTGGCCCTATCGGGCCTATTGGGCAGCCTGGTAACGATTTGGCGTTCGAAGAAGAAGATGAACGTCAAGGAGCAGGCTATTTCACTGATAGCCGGTACGCTATCGGCCAATTACCTAACTCCATTGGTCATAAGCTTTATGGACCTGAAGGACAACACCCAGTTTGGTGTGGCCTTTGTGGTTGGATTCGGAGGACTCAAAGCAGTTGAATATGTCTACGACAAACACTTCAGCAAATCAGAAGGATAAGGGCTTTGGCGACACGCTGGCCCGTATTTTTACAGCAACCGGTGTCAAGGCTGTAGTTGAGGCCGTAGCCGGAAAGGACTGCGGTTGCCAAGAAAGACAAGAAGCATTGAACGAACTATTCCCATATAAAAAAGATTAACGATGTCATACATTAAGTTTCAACCGACACTTGCAGTAGCAGTAACTCCGAGCAATACAACGGTATTATCTCCTCCTGGCACATCTCAACAAGGCGGTGCGATTTTGTACATCGGAGGGACCGGTAACCTGACTGTCACAACGGACGCTGGAAACCTTGTTACATTTATCAACGTCCCAGCAGGATTTTTCCCTGTCAGTGTTTCAAAAGTGATGGCCGCCACTACTTGTACAAACATCGTAGCTCTCTGGTAATATGGGTATTTTCATTGGCTCTGCCGCATCGTCTAGTAGCTCAGCCTATAAAACCGGGTTTACTGGAGGGGCTAATATTGGCGACCAGTTTGAGCTGGGGTATTCTTTTTATCCAACGGCAAGTGGAGCGTCAAGCTGGGCAATGTCAGAACTTCCGGTTGGTTTGGCAGCAGTGCTTTATCCGTGGGGAGCTAACGTAACTATACCGGAAGTAACTGAGGCAGTAGAGTTAGATAAAAGCTCAACAAATACGGCCGCAATTATTGCCGCATCAGTGGATGGCAATGCGGCTCAAGTTGCGACATTGTATACTCAAAACGACTATTCAGGATATGTGCTTCCGGCTTATGAAGGTGGGCAAAAGATAGAGATAGGTCTTGTTGGTATTTTTGATTTTACGCCTTATGATGGGATTTCTTTTTGGACTTCCACTGAAAAAAGCGCAACTGAAGCATACTATTTTACTATTAGGGTTGGTCTGCCTTGGATATTTGGACCTGATTCAAAAACAAACACCAAAGCTGTGTGGCCCATTATTCGATTCAACTACCAAGCTTAATGCGAGAGATTAAGAACCTCGTATGCCACTGTTCCGCTACCGCCAAGAATACTCCCATTGAAGCCATTAAGAAGTATTGGCGGGAGAATCTTGGGTGGAAGAGCGTTGGTTATCATCGGATAATTAAGACGAATGGCGAAATCGTGGTACTGGCGCCAGATGAATCTATCACGAATGGCGTGGCAGGCCACAACAGCAGCAGCCTTCATGTATGCTATATTGGTGGTAAGGATAAGGACGATAGGACAGAGGCTCAAAGAAAGTCTATGGAACTCGTTCTGAAGGAATGGCTTGCCAAGTACCCAAAGGCTAGGATTCGTGGGCACAGGGACTTCCCGGGAGTGAAGAAGGCCTGCCCTCAGTTTATTGCAGAAAAAGAATATGGCTACCTCTATACAACTTAAATTCATTGCCGTCCTGTTCCTATTGTTGGGATGCGGACGAAAGACCGTTACCCAGGTGGAGTACAGGACCCGGGTGGACATTCAGCGCGACACGGTCCAGATGCCGGTGCTTGTGGAGACGATTATCCCGTCGCCATGCGATACCGGTGGCATCCTAAAGGACTTCAAGTTCGAAACCCAGGCCGGCCCGGCAAAGGTCAGGCTAGAGACGGACGGTGCCCGGATTATTGTCAAGGTAAAGACCGACACGATTGTCAAGGGATACAGGGTCATTTCGGACACGGTCCGAGTTACTAGTCATTCCGTGACAACAAAGAAGGTCACGCCCCGCTGGGCCTGGCAGCTCCTTGTGGCCAATGTCATTGTAGCGGCAGGCCTCATAATTTACATATATTTGCGGAGATGAAAAAGTCGAGGGTTTATCTGAAGGAGATCCTATCGGCGCCCAAGGTATTGCCTGGGGTGTTTTCTCACAAGCGGAATCCCATTGACATCATGGCCAATGGGCGGAAGATTGCTGAGGCTACCGGTGGGGAGTATGTCTTTAACCCAAAGCAAGTATCAACTATGAAGCGTTTGGTCAAGAAAAACGACAAGACCGGCCTTCATTCCTATGTTCGTTCACTCATCCAAAAATTTGAAAAACCATGAAGAAACCCATCAAGAAGTATCAGTCAGGCGGAAATGTTTCTAAAGCGCAACCAAAAAACTTTAAAAACGCTCAGGACTCGGTTAAAACGGCTAGAGGAATCTCTCAACGTCTTAGAGACTACAGCATTGCTGCCGAAAAAGGTTTAAGTCCAGCAGAAAATTCTGCTGCAGTGAAACGGTTAGGGCAGTATCTTGACTCCACGGATTTTAAGAACAGGTTTAGCCCAGAACATAAAGGCCATATAATAGACAGGGCGCTTGAACGTCATGGGGCACTCTTGGATCAGTTTGATCCTGCTGAAAAATATAAATCAGGAGGAACCATAAAAAAACAAACCATGAAAAACAAACCAGCACCCAAAAAGAAAATGTCCGCCAAAGAGATGGAGGCCATGAAGAAAGCCAAAACCCCCATCATGAAGTATGGCGGTAAAATGGGCAAAAAACCCTGCTAAGCCATGAAAAAGAAGAAAAAAATGACTGCCGACATGAAAGCAGTAGCCAAGCATGAGAAGATCGAGAAGAAGATGGAGAAAGAGGGCTACATGAAGCATGGCGGCAAGATGAAGAAGAAGTAATAGATGCCCAAAATAAGCACATATGAAGTTGTAGCTCCGGCTAGCAATGATCTCGTCCTCGTTACTGACGCAAGCGACAGTAGTAACACGAAGAATGTGACCGTTGCTAGCCTTTCGGCTACGGTTTATAGTGGAGCTTACAAGGAGATCTATGACAACACTTCTGGAGAGATAACGACTATCGCTTCGGCAAATACTTTTGTTCTCTTATCAGCGACAACTGTTGCTGGAGCGACAAATGACGCCACCTTAACCAGCAATAACGCTGGAAGAATAACGAATACCGGAACATCAAGGACATTTGTTGTCAACTATTGCGTTTCCGCTACGGCCGGTAACAACCAGAACTTGATGTTTCGCATTCATGTAAACGGATCCCCAGTGCTATACTCTGAGTCGGATACCATAACTTCTTCCGGAGGAAAAGCCACAAGCACATCAAATGCGGCCATCATAACCCTAAATACCGGACAATATGTCGAGGTGTATGTGGCAAACTCTGCGGTCAACAATGTGACCTTGGAGCATTTAAATCTCATTTTAAGACAAGTCTAATGGACATTCGTAAAATCTCAGTCGGTCACGACTATAAAACAGCGATGCACTACATCGTTGGCCAGCCGGTATTGGGTGGGGAGTATACCATTCACCTAATCAAGGTATTGGAAGAAACGGGAGTCACCCGGGTCTATATCATCTCTAAAGCGCAGGAAGTGCTCCTATGGAAGGAGTTCAACTCTGTGGTTCCAATCTCTATTGAGTACAACATTTCTTTCTGATGCAATCGCCGTTTCAGTTCATCGTGCGTCCGCGCGATGCGAAACGATACGATAATATCCGGAAATATGGAGATGTTGATTTTATCGTAAGCGCTTCGCAAGAGGACCACAAGTTTTCCAATAGGTACGCCGAAGTGGTTAGCGTGCCTGTCCAGTACGATGGCCCCATCAAGCCTGGGGACACGCTCATCGTTCACCACAACGTATTCAAGTTCTACTACGATATGTATGGCAGACAGAAGAGCGGGAAGTCATTCTTCCATGACGATCTGTTCTTCCTGGACGAAGACCAGTTCTTCATGTACAAGTCTGGAGATGGGGAGTGGAAGACCCACTCGAAGTACTGCTTTGTAAAGCCCGGGGAGGTGAGGGAGAAGTTCATCAAGGACGGATCTTCAGAGGAGATGCTGTTTGGCACCATTCGTTACTCGAATGACGAGCTGAATAAGCTGGGCATAAAGGAGGGCGATGAGGTCGTCTACGAGCCGGAAGTAGAATATGAGTTCTACATTGATGGTGAGAGGTTATACCGGTTATTCACCGGGAACATTGCAGTAAAACTCAATGAAGAAGAGTGACATGGACTACAAGCTGCAAATAATTGCAGCGGGTCGAAAGGCTGTTGACCACCTCATCAAGGTGGCTGAAGAAGAGATCATCACCGGAGGAGACGGGGATCTTAGTGCCGACAGGCTCAAGAACGCGGCGGCCACAAAGAAGATCGCCATATTCGACGCTTTTGAGATCTTGTCCAGGATCCAGGCTGAAGAGGAAGCGTTGTCATTACCGGCAGAAAAGAACGATGGCTCAAAAAAAGGATTCGCAGAAAGGCACTCCAAGTAGCCTATACCACGTGCTCCCGGCGCCGCAACGAAAGGGCAAATGGGAGTATGGGTACGACCCTAAGTATGACATCATCGTCATATCGAGGGACGGGACCGTTGGATCTGTGTACGAGGTATCCGGGATAAAGATCGGGATCCCCAAGGCGCCGGCAAAAGTGTACTCAAGAACACCCAAGAAGGAGGACCAGTATTGGGAGCCATTCCAGTATCCCGAAGCACTCGCCAAGATCAAGAGCATATTCCAATGGAATGAAAGGCCAAAGGAGTTCAAGGATTCCTGGGTTGACTACATCGAGCAGGAGTTCGATCGGAGGGAGAAAGGCTTTTGGTTCATGAACAATGGCGTTCCGACCTACTTGCCAGGCAGCTACTATATGTACCTCCAGTGGACCAAGATAGACGTCGGTCATCCCGATTACCGGGAGGCGAACAGGATCTTCTTCATGTTCTTCGAGGCTTGTGTCGCAGATCCGCGCTGCTTTGGTATGTGCTACCTGAAGATTCGCCGATCGGGATTCTCATTCATGAGCTCATCGGTTGCCGTAAATATGGCAACCATTTCAAAAAACGCAAGGGTTGGTATTCTGTCAAAGACCGGTACCGACGCCAAGAAGATGTTTACGGACAAGGTTGTGCCGATCTCGAGCAACTATCCGTTCTTCTTCAAGCCCATCCAGGATGGTATGGATAAACCGAAGACGGAGTTGGCGTACCGGTTGCCGGCGTCCAAGATCACCAAGAGGAATATGCACGATGTCATGTCATCGGCAGACGGCGACGGGCTGAACACCACGATTGACTGGCGGAACACGGCTGACAACAGCTATGACGGTGAAAAGCTTCTACTCCTGGTCCATGATGAATCAGGCAAGTGGGAAAAACCGGAGAACATCCTCAACAGCTGGAGGGTCACCAAGACGACACTCCGGGTCGGTAGCCGGATCGTTGGCAAGTGCATCATGGGCTCTACGGTGAACGCCCTTTCAAAAGGTGGCGCCAACTTCAAGGAGCTTTACGAAGATTCTGACGCCAGGAAGAGGAACGCGAATGGCCAGACAAAGAGCGGTATGTACAAGCTCTTCGTGCCCATGGAGTGGAACTTTGAGGGTTACATCGATAGGTATGGGTTTCCTATTATGGAAACTTCTGAACCGGTTGTTGGCATTGACGGGTCCATGGTCTACAACGGCGCCATCACGCACTGGGAGAACGAGGTCGATTCCCTGAAGAGGGACCAGGATGCATTGAACGAGTTTTACCGGCAGTTCCCAAGAACGGAGTCTCATGCCTTTAGAGACGAGAGTCGGCAGTCGTTATTCAACCTGAACAAGATTTACCAACAGATCGATTACAACGACGGGATGATCATGAGCCACACGCTCACCAGGGGTTCATTCCAGTGGGCCGGAGGCATAAGGGACTCGAAAGTGATATGGGTGCCAAGCAATACCGGGCGGTTCCTCGTTAGCTGGATTCCGCCGGCAGAGCTACAGAACAACGTGATCGAGAGAAACGGGAAGAAGCATCCCGGCAACGAGCATATCGGGGCCTTCGGGTGTGACCCATACGATATCTCCGGCGTTGTTGGTGGAGGAGGATCAAACGGCGCACTCCATGGACTGACGAAGTTCAGTATGTCCGACGCTCCATCCAATCACTTTTTCTTGGAGTATATCGCCAGGCCTCAGACTGCGGAGATCTTCTTCGAGGATGTCCTGATGGCCTGCGTGTTCTATGGTATGCCGGTGCTGGCGGAGAACAACAAGGCCAGGCTCCTGTATCACTTCAAGAACAGGGGGTACCGGCCGTTTTCGCTCAACAGACCCGATAAGCCGATGAGCAAGTTATCGCAGACGGAAATCGAAATAGGAGGCATTCCCAACAACTCGGAAGACGTAAAGCAAGCACACGCTTCAGCCATTGAGTCGTACATTGAAAAGTATGTAGGTTTTGACACGGAGGGTCAATTTAGGGATCCAGAGGAGTGTGGGTCGATGTATTTTTCTAAGACTTTACAAGATTGGGCACTATTTGACATCAATAACCGTACCAAGCATGACGCGTCAATTAGCTCAGGATTAGCGATAATGGCGACACAGAGGCATCTATATTTGCCTGAAATCAAGAAGAACAAAATAAGCATTACCTTTGCTAGGTATAATAACTCAGGAAGAGTAAGCGTACTACATGGAAAAAAGCCAACCGATAGTTCCCTCTAAGGGATTTCCTGGTCAATTTGTCTCTGATCAAGAAAAGAGAACAGAGGCTTATGGCCTAAGAATCGGACAGGCAATCCAGTACGAGTGGTTCCGGAAGGACTCCGTGGGTGGTAGGTTCTACTCCCAGTGGCGCGAGTTCCATCGTTTGAGGATGTACGCGAGAGGCGAGCAGTCTGTCGAGAAGTACAAGAACGAGATGTCTGTCAATGGCGACTTGTCTTACCTCAACCTTGACTGGACGCCGGTACCCATACTGCCCAAATTTGTGGACATTGTGGTAAACGGTATGTCCGATAGGTTCTTCAAGGTAAAGGCATACGCCCAGGACGCCATGTCGTCCGAGATGAGGAACCGGTTCCAGGAGTCCGTTGAGCTTCAGATGGCTGGAAAACCGCTGTTCCAGGCTTTAAAGAAAAAGATGGGGGTTGACGCCTTCACGATTCCGGAAACAGATATCCCAGAAACAGACGACGAGTTGCAGCTGTATATGCAGATGAACTACAAGCCGTCCATTGAGATCGCTGAAGAACAGGCCATATCAACTGTTTTGGAGGACAACCGTTTCCCGGACCTTCGCAAGCGAATTGACTATGACTTGACCGTGCTTGGGATTGGTATCTGTAAGCATGAGTTTCACATCAATGACGGTATAAGGGTTCAGTATGTTGACCCGGCCAACGTGGTCTACAGCTACACGGAAGATCCATATTTTAGGGACTGCATCTATTGGGGAGAAGTGAAGACGGTTCCGATCAGCGAGCTTATCAAGATTCGGCCGGACCTCACGAATGAACAACTGAACGAAATAGCGAGCCGCAGCCAGCAGTGGTATGACTACTACAATGTGGCTCAGTTTTATGACAACAGCCTTTTCCGGAACGAAACCGCTACGTTGTTGTTCTACAACTATAAGACGACCAAGACCTTTGTCTACAAGAAGAAGAAGACAGAGACCGGTGGATTTCGGGTCATAGAGAAGGACGACACATTCAATCCTCCGGCAGAAATGATGGAGGAGCAGGGTTTTGAGAGAGTAGAGAAGACGATCGAAGTTTGGTATGAGGGCGTTATGGTCATGGGCACAGAGATTGTGCTAAAGTGGCAGCTCATGGAGAACATGGTGAGGCCAAACTCTCCGTCTCAGAACGCCATGCCAAACTATGTGGCTTGTGCGCCTAGGATGTACAAGGGCAATATTGAGTCGCTTTTGCGCCGGATGATCCCGTTTGCGGACCTCATCCAGCTCACACACCTCAAGTTGCAGCAGGTTATTGCTAGGGTCGTTCCGGACGGTGTGTTTTTGGATGCGGATGGCATCAATGAAGTCGACCTGGGAACCGGTCAGTCGTACAATCCGGAGGACGCTTTGCGCCTTTATTTCCAGACGGGTAGCGTCATCGGCCGGAGTTATACGCAGGACGGTGAATTCAACAACGCCCGGGTGCCGATTCAAGAGCTAAACTCAAGCTCAGGTCAGCAGAAGATGGCGGCCTTGATTGGCAACTACAACCATTACCTTGGCATGATTCGGGCCGTAACCGGTTTGAACGAAGCGAGAGACGGATCAATGCCAGACGACAGGACGCTTGTTGGCGTTCAAAAGCTTGCCGCCATGAACTCAAACACGGCCACCAGGCACATCCTTGACGCATCGGTCTACATAACGAAGACGCTTTCTGAGTGTCTTACCTGTAGAATCTCGGACGTTCTCGAGTATGCTCCATTCCGGGAGGAGTTCATCAATCAGATCGGTAGGTACAATGTGTCTATCCTGGATTCGATCCGAGACCTTTATATCTACGATTTTGGTGTTTTCATCGAGGTTTCGCCCGACGAAGAGGACAAGGCAAGGCTCGAGGCCACTATTGCTGCCGCTATTCAAAAGGGAGACATCAACTTGGAGGACGCGATCGATATCCGGGAGATAAAGAACATCAAGCTTGCTAACCAGCTGCTGAAGATGAAGCGGAAGAAGAACCTCGAGAACACGCAGGCGAATCAGATGCAGCAGGAGCAAATGCGTATGCAGACTCAGCTTGAGTCTCAAAGAATGGCTGCTGATTTGGCGATGAAGAAGATCCAGGCTCAAGCCATGGCCGACATGGAGCTCGAGAAGATGACCATGACTCTTGCCGTGGAGAAGATGAAGATAGAGGCTGAGGTCAAGGGAGGCCTTATGGACCGGGAGTTCCAGTACAATATGCAGCTCGCCCAGGCCCAGGCCGAAGCTCTTACGAAGAGGGAGGACTTCAAGGAGAAAGAGAAGGCCAAGAGGATCGGCATACAGAACACGCAGCAATCAAGGCTGATTGATCAAAGAAAGAATAATCTGCCCCCAAGCTCGTTTGAGAGCGATGAGGACAGCCTAGATGGGTTCGATTTAGCAGAATTTAACCCTCGGTAAAAAACCGTATATATTTGCACTAAATTTAATCAAATGGATAGTATTAAAGTCAGAGTACTGACGGATGAAGAAATCAAGTCTCCATCTGTCCAAGAGAGGGAAATTCAAGCTCAAAAAGACTTGGAGAAAACCCTCGCCGGCGATGATAAGGGGAACACCCCCCCGACTCCTCCCGCTGAAAAAACGATTGAAGAGGGTGACGTTCTTTCATTTATTAGAGAAAGGTACAAAAAGCCTATCAATTCCATAGACGAATTGCTTGAGCAGAAGGCCTCTCAAGATCCAATTCCGGAAGACATCATGTCGATCCTTAAGTATCGACAGGAAACCGGGAGGACTCTTGAGGACTACATTAAGCTCAACAAGGATTACGATGCCGTTGACCCTGACGAGTTGCTTCTGGAGTACACTATTGCTACAGAAGAGTTTCTTGACAAGGAAGACGCAAAGGACATTTTGGCGGAAAAATTTTCTTACAGCGAGCATGACGATGACGATTCGTCTATCAAGAAGAAGAAAGCCGCCAAGAAAAGAGAATTAGCTAAAGCAAAGAAATACTTCAACGATCTCAAAGAGAAATACAGGGCGCCACTCGAGTCGAGGGCAAACTCTCTAGAGAATTCAGAGGAGTACAAACAATACAAAGAGTACCTTGACAAGGCTCAAGATGAGCAGAAGCAAGCTCAACGCAGGAGCGAGTGGTTTCAAAAGAAGACAGAAGAGGTCTTCGGTCCCGAATTCAAAGGTTTTGAGTTCAACTTAGGTGACAAGAGACTCACATACTCTCCGGCCGAGGCAGCTGAGATTAAAGCCCAGAACAGCACCCCAGTGAATTTGATAAAGAAGTTCCTGGATGCCGATGGTCTTATCTCAGACGCAGCTGGTTATCATCGGGCCTTAGCGATCGCATCGAACCCGGAAAAGTTCGCCAAGTTCTTCTACGAACAAGGAGTGGCTTCTGCCACGGACGATTTTACCAAGAAGAGCAAAAACGTCAACATGGACGTAAGAACGGCTGGTCAGCCAGCTTCTTCGGGAGGCATGAAGGTCGCAGCGGTAACCCCACCGTCGTCAGGCAACGGGCTACGCATTAAAGCCTTTAAACCTTAAAAACCATGCCAGTTAGCGCATCACCCACTTTTCAACTTCAACCTTCGGCCTATCGAGTGCCGAACGTAACCAACTATATCGGAAGCACCGCTTTCGATTGGACCAACCAATATCTGCCAGACATCTACGAGAAAGAGTTTGAGCGCTACGGTAATCGTAGCATCTCGGGATTCCTTCGTATGGTAGGCGCAGAAATGCCTTGTGCATCCGACCTTATCCGTTGGGCAGAGCAAGGCCGCCTTCACGTCAAGTACAATAACTGTACATTTACAGTATTCGCAACCGGTGGTGGTACCTTGCGTATTCCATCCACTCAGTTTGCCGCCGCTTTGGGATCACCAACAGCGACAAACGCTAACCCTATTAGCCAAACCAACTTTGCGATCAGGGTCGGTCAAACCCTTGTTCTTCAGCAACAGGATGGAACAAAGAGCTTTCACGGTATTGTGACAGCTGTCACTTACACCACTGGTGGTGGTGCAGTTAACCAGGACGTGTCTATCTCTCTGTACGAAGACACCACCACTGTAGCCCCATTAATCACTACTGAAAACTACACCGTATGGGTATATGGCTCTGAGTTCAGGAAGGGAACCCCTGGTATGGTTGAGAGCCTTCAGCCTTTTGACCTGTACTTTTCAAACAACCCCATCATCATCAAGGATCGTTACACTGTAACTGGTTCCGACATGACCCAGATTGGATGGGTAGAGGTAACTACCGAGAATGGAGCTTCCGGATACCTTTGGTACATGAAGGCCGAGCACGAATCTCGCCTTCGCTTTGAGGACTACCTTGAGTCCGCGATGATTGAAGCCATTCCAGCAATCGGAACGCAGGCAACTAACGCCGGTAATGCGACCCAAGGCTTTAAAGGAACCGAAGGTGTGTTCTACGCAGTTCAAAACCGCGGTAACATTTTCAGCGGCGGTTTCCCAACCAGCCTTATCGACTTTGACGCGATCGTACAGCGTCTTGATAAGCAGGGTGCCATCGAAGAAAATGCACTATTCGTAAACCGTGCTGCTTCTTTCGCCATGGACGACTTCTTGGCCGCTCAAAACTCTTACGGTACCGGTGGAACTTCCTACGGCCTGTTTGACAACAGTGAGCAAATGGCCTTGAACCTTGGCTTCCGTGGATTCCGCCGTGGTTACGACTTCTATAAGTCTGACTGGAAATACCTGAATGACCCCACCATGCGCGGTCAAGGTACTTCTACCGGAACTGTAGGAGGCGCCGTAAACGGTCTGCTTGTTCCTGCTGGTACCACCAACGTCTACGACGAAGTGATGGGCCAGAACGCCAAGCGTCCGTTCTTGCACGTTCGTTATCGCGAAACCGAGGCTGAAAGCCGCAAGTTCAAGACTTGGGCAATTGGTTCTGCCGGTGGTGCAGCAAATAGCGATAGCGACTCGATGAGTGTTCACTACTTGTCAGAGCGCGCTGTTTGTACTCTTGGAGCAAACAACTTCTTCTTGTTCCAGTCCTAATCATGATCACTGAGGGGGGAGTGCCTAGGCACTCCTCCCCCTTTTTTTTAAACGCTTAAATCTCAATCAAATGCCTAAAATCTATAAGTTAATCGGAGGGTCTGCGCCTATGAGCTTTATGCTTGCCAGCAGAAATACAGTTGCAAGACGTCTTTACCATTTTGATGGAAAGTCAAACCGGGAATTACGTTACGCCCGTAATCAAAAGAGCCCGTTTGTTGATGAACAAGACGGAAATTTTATTCTTGAGCCAATCGTGTTTGAAGACGGATTTCTATCCGTTGAGGAGAATAACCTAGTATTGCAGAGATTCCTGGAGGTTCACCCTGATAATGGGAAGACGTTTGAGGAAGTCAACAATAAGCGAGACGCAAGCAGGGAGCTTGACGTTATTGAGGTCGAGATCGAGGCTCTCAATGTCGCTCGCAAGATGGAAATCTCTATGATGGAGAACGTAGCTAGGGTGGCTCTTGAGGTTGATCCTACTCGCATTTCGACTGCTGAGCTTAAACGGGACATCCTTGTTTACGCAAGGAACAATCCGGAAGAGTTCTTGTCGATCGCAAATGACCCACAGGTGGCTCACGATGGACTTGTCTCGAAGATGTTCGACACCGGCATCCTGGTTACCAAGAAGACAGCGGTCCACTTCAATCTGTCTACCAACAAGTCCAAAATGCTATCCATTCCATTGGGAGAAACGGCTCGCAGTGCCACTAGGGCCTTCTTTTTGACAGACGAAGGAGTCGAGGTCATGAAGACGCTCGAAAAACACTTGCCCGATTAATCTCGTATATTTGCCTAAAGTTTAGCTATGCAAAAGTTTTTGAGAATTGCAAAATCAGTAAAAGCAGCTACTGCGCTTGCTTCAACACTGATCAACGTGGACCTAGCTGGTACAGTTAGCTCAACGGCAAATACCGCTGTGCTATTAAGGGTAAAGGATTCACCAACGGCCACCCTTGACACCGTCACTCTTACTATAACCGGAGACACTCCGTCAAGAAATGCAATTATCAGCGCTATAACTTCGGCCTCTTTAGGCAAGTCTAGCACGTCGGCAAGCGCTTTTGTCCTTGATTCTTTGCCAACAGCAAACATTACCATCTCAACAACAATCGCCTGATATGTCGAAGTTTTTGAAATTACCATCAGAGTTTAGCAACAGCAACTGGTCCTGTGTTGCTTCAAATAAGACTCCTGGATCTCCAATTTGGGTTGCCCTGGCTGACTCTGGACCATATCGGGTTGCCCGAAGCACCGACGGAGTAAACTGGACTATTGTTCAAGGCTTGACTCCATCCGTGGTTAACAAGACATGGACCAGTGTTACTTTTGGAAATGGCCGATTCGTTGCCGTAGCTAACTCGGGAACAGACAGGATAATGACTAGCACCGACGGTATTACATGGGCTACGGTCACAGCGGCTGCCGGAGGATATACAGATAGGGCCTTTACAAGCATTGCATGGAACGGAACCGTGTTTGCCGTAGTGGCAAGCGGCGTTTCAACTGGAGCTGTTCAGCATAGCGCCAATGGTACCACTGGGTATACAGCTACTGACGCTGCTACTGTTCAGGCGTGGACTAGTATCGCCTATAACGGAGTTGCTTGGGTAATTGTTGCTTCAGACGGAACTACTACGGCTCAAGTAAACCGAAATGCGAATGCGACTCCGACCGGAACATGGACTGCTGCAACAACAGGCGTCACAGGAACATGGCAGTCGGTTACCAACAGAGGCGCTCTATTTGTTGCTGTCGCTAACTCAGGTGCAACAAATAGGGTTATGACTAGTGTTAATAGCGGAGTAGACTGGACTGCCAATAACGGAATAAGCGCAAGCGTTGCCTGGAAGGATATGGCGTCAAATGATACAAACATCGTAGCGGTTGGTCAAGATGGAGCTCAGAATACCCGAATTGCGTTCAGTGCCGATGGGTCAACCTGGACTACACCAGCAGGCACTACAAACAATAACAACTCCAATATTTGGAGTAGCGTTGCTTCGTTGGGTGGTACTTCAAACTCTTATGTTGCCGTATCTAGGTCTGGGGGACAAAACCGAATCTTATTTACTTCGGATACGTTTAGCACATCTACTCCAGTCAACGACTCCTATCCTCGGACTCGGACGGACGCCCCAACTTATTTAGACGTAGAAAAGGCTATTACAGCTCAAGAGGGGAGTTCTACTACTGTTACACTGAACCTGTTGACACCAAACGCTAGCTTTGACGTAGTAACCCTTACGTTTGGAGAAGACCTTACTGGAGCAACGCATGAGGCGATTCTTGACGCAATTGTTGATGCAAATTCAGCTATAACTAGTCCGGAGGGAGCATTTTCGTTCTCATTGCCCGAAAACAGAACCATAACCGCTACATTCGCATAATCATGGCAAAATATCTAAGAATTCCTGCGGCATTGCAGACCACGAACACCAACGGTGACTTTCTTCTTGACGCTGACACTGTCATTAACATTGTGCCAACTAGCGATACCGTCCTTACTATTCGCACAAATAGGGTCGGATCAACGGACGCCACAATCACCCTGACATTAAGCACAGCCGACACAACTAGAATCACTCATGAGATTCTTGGAAATGCGATTTGTGCGGCAGTAAGAGGCGAGAAAGGTGCTAGTCCATATGATTTGCAGCCATTGCCAGGATCTAGAACGGTTGCCCCAGCATTTGCGGCTTAAGACATCTATTAACAAACATAACTATGGCATCATTTGTGATCTTTCGCGGACAAGACTTCAACACCCCATCAAACTTTGATGTACTTGTTAGCACCGAAAACATCCGACTCATTACGTCAACGGCGACTACTGTCGTGATTCGTTATGGAGTCACTTCGACAGCTGCTCCAAACGTCGGCTTAATGACGATCACGATCCCCTCCGATACTTCCGGTGGTTTCCAACGGGCTTTGACCAACCTTATCCTTACCGCTAAAACCGAACCGGTTGATTTCGTGATTGCCCCGGCAGTATTTACCAACGGGCAAACCCCGACGACTGCTTCTAGCTTAAAAATCGCTGCCGAAGGATCAATGGTTTATACATAAGCCTTTCACTTCCATAACAAGCCACCCGCTGAATCTCAGTTGGGTGGCTTTTTTTATTACCTTTGTGTATGATAAACGAGGTAAGAACGGCTGTTTTGGCTATCGTAAATAAGAACAACTACGGCTATATCACGCCCAACGACTTCAATCTATACGCAAGGATGGCCCAGATGGACATCTTTGAGGACTACTTCCAGACATACAACGACCAGGTATACCGGCAGAACTACGGCAGCTTAAGCGCTGCCAAGACAAAGATTTCCGGGGAAGGATATGCCAACCTTAGGCAGATCACCGAGGAGGTCATCGACACTTTCAGCGCTACGGCCACGATGACATACAGTGCCGGAAACTTCTCGGCGCCGGCAGACTGCTACACGATGATCAATGTCCTGTACAATGGAAAGATCGTTGACAGGGTATCTCTTAGCAAGATCAATCAACTCAACGCGTCCAATCTTACGGCGCCATCCACTTTATTCCCGGCTTATACGATGACAGGTACCGGCACCGGCGCCACCCTGGCCCAAAGGGTCGTGGTCTATCCGAGCAGTATAATCAGCGGCGTGACCGCGCAGTATATTCGGGTCCCAACCGCTCCTAACTGGAACTATGTCTCGTTGGTCACCGGAGAACCAATATACAATCCGGGGACATCCACTGATTTTGAGCTTCCAGAGGCGGACTTCTCCGACCTTGTCGCCAGGATCCTGCAATATGCCGGCGTGTCGATTAGGGAGCAAGAGGTAGTGCAAATGGCTGGCGCAAAAGAGGCTGCTGACTTCCAAAAAGATAGAGGATAATGACTTACATAACTCAACAGCAGTACTATACCAATAACGGTACTTCGCCTCAAGACGCGAACTGGGGATCCTATCAGTACATCTCGCTGGAGGACATCGTCAACAACTTCATGTTGATGTATCAGGGCAACAACGAGATCATTGGAAACATCACCCGGTATCAGGTGGTGTTCTATGCGAAGAGGGCCATCCAGGAGCTTAACTACGATGCCCTCAAGGAGACAAAGGTCCTCGAGGTGACTGTTGACAGCGCGCTTCGGGTGGTGCTTCCTCCCGACTTTGTCAACTGGGTCCGAATATCAGCCGAGTCAAACGGCGTGCTTTTCCCATTGAGCGAAAGCACCCAGGCCAACTCAGCATTGGCTTACCTATATGACCAAGGAGGGAACATCCTGTTCGATCAAAACGGGAACGCTGTTTCGCCACAGTTCTCCGAGCTCGATTTGGCCCGGATAAATGGCACGGCGCCCGTCCTATTTCAGAACCCACTCAGCCCATACGATGGGCAGTACGGCTGGTATATTGACGATGTGTGGTACTTCCGATATGGGCTGAATACCGAGGTGGCTACCGCCAATCCTACATTCAAGATCGACAAGAAGAACGGAGTGATCAACTTCAGTTCGAACATGACCGGTTGTTTATGCGTCATCGAGTATGTCTCTGACGGAATGGAGAACGGCAGCGACGCGTCGGTTGGAGTGAACAAGCTATTTGAGGACTACATCTATGCCGCCATTAAGTACGCGATCATCAACAATAAGGCGGGGATCCAGGAATACATCGTCAATAGGGCCAGGAAAGATCGCCGGGCTTTGTTAATGAACGCAAAAATTCGACTTAGCAACATTCACCCGGGTCGCCTTCTGATGAACATGAGGGGACGCGACAAATGGATTAAATGAAGAATCCTATAAATTTCAATGCAGGCAAGATGAACAAAGATCTTGACCTGAAGATGATTCCTGCCGGAGAATATGCTGACGCATTAAATGCGAGGGTATACAATCAGGTAAACCCAAACAACCTTGGAGGATCGGTCACTCCAGATTACGGGACAGTTGCGGTCCCAACATTTGTAACGCTTACGGCAGCAGCAAAGACCATAGGCGCATTCAGCGATGAGGCCAATGACACGATTTACTGGTTCATAAGAGACGAGAGTGGGTCTTATCCATTTTTGTACAAGTCCGTTGTTGTGTCTTACAACGTGGTATCGAATATAGGCGTTGTTCACATTGAAGATCTCAATGATAGATTCAAATTTTCATTTGATTACCCCATCGTTTCGGTAAACAAGATTGATGACCTATTATTTTGGACGGATGGCTTAAACCCTCCAAGGTATATAAATATCGGCAAGAAATACAGTTCAACACTGTATACGGCAAATAATGTTTATGGAGACATTGACGCCTATACCTGTGTCATAAAAACTCCGCCTCCAGGATCACCAGTTGTTCAGCTAATCAATGACGAATCTGAATCAAACTACTTGGCGGAAAACATGGTGTCTTTCGCGTACAGATACAGGTATGAGGACAATATGTATAGCGCTCTGTCTCAGTTTTCATCTGTTGCTTTTGACCCAAAGGATTTTGCGTACAACCCCAACACCGGCCTTAACGATGGGATGAAGAACACCTACAACAGTGCTGACATTACCGTTGACTTAGGAGGTCAAGCGGTCGTTGGCATTGACATTGTGTTCAAAAGGTTTTCTTCAAACGCAATTTACCTTATTGAAAGAATTGATAAGGCCGATATATCTCCATACTCTTCGTATACAACTCGATTTCAGAACAATAAAATGTACTCGGTCCTTCCGTCCGACGAATTGGTCCGTCTGTACGATAATGTTCCGATCTCAGCAAAGTCCCAAACAATCGCTGGAAATCGATTGATTTACGGGAACTATGTTGACGGAAGGGACCTGAAGGACTCGTCAAACATTGACGTAAGGCTGGATTATACGCCCACCGCTTTAAATCAAGAAGTGGGCTCCGTGGAGCAATTAACAGTGACATTTGGGAGTCAGACCATATACATCGGAAGTCTTGGACCGACGCTTCCGGCGAATCAAACGACCTTGGCAAACTCCATCGCTACGATCGCTATTCCGCTTGCATTTCAAAACAATATACTCCCTGGGTTTACTTTTGGGTTTTCAGCTGACGTGGTATCGTCTGCGCAAGCATACAGAACCGGTGGCGTTGAAACGTCCGTTACGCCAACAACCCCACAGTTTCCGATATCCTTTTCGTTTACAGCTCAGAAGTTTTACGCAAACTTCCTTCAGATGGTGACATCAGAAGAGTTCGCAGTGGCGATTGGGATCAGTATCGATTATTATCAGCAACCAATAACGAATTGCGCTAATGGTTACTCTCTTGCTGATAGGTTTGCGTGTCAGATCACGACGGCTTTTAACACTGTTCAAAACAGGAATAAAATATACCTAAGTAACTCATTTAGCTTAACGGGCTCCAACCAAGGGCCAAACTATGCCGGTTTTTCCGTGGGGTCCGGAACAACATCTGCATCTCTTGAAATATTAATACCGCAGGTCATCTATGCCGCTTTAAGTAGTGGGATTTTGAATGGATATGCTCTTTTCCAGTTCACAAACTTCGTCGCCACAGCTGGGTATCAAAAAGGACAATTGAGCCTTCATAGCAACAGAGACTATCAAGTTGGAATGGTCTACATGGATGAGAATCATAGAGCCTCACCGGTACTCGTTAGCAATGACAATTCGGTATACTTTCAATCAGCTTCCTCTACTCGGAAAAACTACATTCAGGTAGGCATACCTCCGTCTCAAAAACCTCCATCTTGGGCGACAAAATACAAGTTTGTTATTCAGCCAACAAAAGAGCGGTATGACACCTTTTACGGAAGGGTTTTTTATACAGATCCATCAGATAAGAGTGTATGGATAAAGCTCGAGGGTGAGTTTCAAAAAACGGTAAGTGTAGGACAAAAGTTGATTGTAAAGAAAGACACCAATGGCCCATTGGGATCATTGGTATACGCTACTGTTTTGGCCACAGAGGTTCAGCCGTCAAACTTTATAGCAAACAATGTAACGCCATCGGGAACTGCTATTTCCGAACTCCCTGGATTTTACGCAAAATTTAAAGCAGAAAAGTGGAGCGCGAATTACAATCAAGAATCATTTACGGACACCGGGCTTATTACTAATAGAACAAATATTGCGAATGATTGGGCCTACATTAATATACCGCTATTTAGCGGAGCGCCTAGCACATATGTGAAATACGACGTTCCTGCTGGATCAATAGTCGATATTTACATATTCTGCAATAGAGAGGGCAGGTTTTGCAATCAGTCTAGTCCAGGATGCGGGGTAACCAAATCCGTATTTAGCAGGAGATATATCGCTTCCACAAACTACCCAGATGTCAAGGCGTTCTGGGACGGCGAAGGAGTTGATGTGACTTCAGCCGTATATCCAAATACCTATTGCGTAAATGGCGCTGGAGAAAACATCCAGGAATACGATAACACTATGGGAACCTCGGCCCCATACACATCTAGTAATGGGGTAGGTGGAAGAAATAGGTACAGGTTTTGGACGGATCCGGTAAACACAAACGCGTTGTATTTGTCTGTTCAAAACGGATCGCCACTTTGTGGACTACCGGACTACAGGAATGCGTGGATCGACGCTCAGATTAAGATCCAAAGAACTGACTCAATCATTGTTTTTGAGACGCTTCCAGAAGACGCTGTCCCTGAACTCTACTATGAAAACGAGCAGTCGTTCAATATTACAAGTGGAAATCACCAAGGAAACGTGCAGAACCAAACGTCAAGCCTTCCGGCTATCGTAAATCTTTCGTTTGCAAACTGTGTGTCTTTCGGTAACGGTGTAGAAAGTATGTCGATCGAGGATTCGATCACGGGAGACTATCTGAAACTTGGCCATAGGGTTCACTCCATATCGACCGGATACAAGTTGACAAACCGATTCCCTGATATGACGTATAGTGGAGTTTACAATAGGGAGTCTAATGTAAACAACTTGAACGAGTTCAATCTTGGCCTCTTGAATTTTAAGACGCTTGAGCCGGTATACGGAGGCATTCAGTATATGTACCCAAGAGAAAGCGACATACTGGTTTTTCAAGAAGACAAAGTGTCCAAGGTACTTCTTGGCAAAAACATCTTGTCTGATGCCGTCGGAGGAAGTACGTTGGCAAGTATTCCAGAGGTCCTAGGCAATCAAATCCCAAGACAAGAGGAGTATGGCATTGACATATATCCCGAGACATTTGCCGTATATGGGGACAAGATTTACTTCACGGATGCCAAGCGAGGAGCTGTGATTCAGATGATGGGCGATTCAATGACGAGGATTTCGGACATTGGCATGATATCGTATTTCCGGAATGCGCTCATAAACAACAACGGCCTCAAAAGAGGAGGATATGATCCGTACATGAGGGATTATGTTTTTCACTTCGGAAATCCTGGTCCGTCTATACAATATGTTCAATGCGGGACAACGTCGAATTTATCCGGAGTTGAGGCAGGATACGCCGGCACAATCATAAGGGCATACTATACTCTTTCGTATCCATATCCAGGATCCGGGAGTATCGCAATAAGCTTCGCGTTAGTATCGGCAACTCTTGTGAACTATCAAATAGTTTACAATGGGTTGGTTGTTGGAAGCGGAGCGGTTACGACTCCAACATATAATACGAGTGTTTCCGGAATCAATCAGTCTGTTAGCCCTGCATACGTTGAGGTAAGGATATTGAGCTCAAATGGAACGGCAAATGTAACAGTTGGCTGCCCAACAAATGATGAAATAGTGCCAGTAATGGTTGTCCTATCTGACGGATCGGACGCCGGAAAAAAGGCCACTCAAGTTGTCGGGCCATCGTTGACTCAGAACTATAGGTTTAGTGTACAGCTCGGCGTTTCTGGGGAGTACATAAATCAACTAGTTTCTACGCCATTCGGGGTAGAGATGCTGCCGAGCGCGGTTGGCGGATCTTTCAATATGCATACGGTCACGCTAGACCCAACGGAAGGATTTTCTCCGGACGCCGCTGACAGTCGGTTTAAATTGTTGCTCAGCGATACGCTTTATGGTGCAGGCCAAGGAGCGACTATTTCTTCGTTGGCCGGTCAGGTAAAAACCCTGACGGCTGACAACAATAGTTTTTACCCGAATCCATCCTTTAAATCGTCTACGCCGTTTACCCTGACGCCGCTTAGGATCTATGCTTACTTTGTGTGGGATTACAGAAAGGCAGGAAGGGCCGTAAATTTATGCGAGGGCGCCTCGGTGAATTTAGCTTGCTGTGGGACTTGTAACGATTCGTGTAGCTACATCAACACAAATGCAACATACAGTGCATACGCTGGATTTTCGATATGTAGCCTTACATACAACCTGGTAATATATAGGGAATTGAATACCCTTATAGTCGGAAGAAAGTTGACGTTAGATATGGCCGCAACAATCCCGGCACCTCCGGGTTGGTACAAGATTTATGACGGAACTGATAAGGTGGCTCAAGTTGGGTCGCTTGGAACCGTAACATCAATTCAAGCCTGTTAATATGCCAACCAGATACATAGATACCACAAGTTTCTCCACCGCATCAGCTGTATGGACTGACGTAGCAAAGACAACTAAAGCCGCCGACCAGTGGTATTCGTCTTGCGGCGTCGCTCGTCAACAGGTCGGTGGTCTTCTAGGCCCCGCATTTGTTTGTGGAAGCCTCACAGATGGGTGTGCAGTGAGGTGCGCGGAGTCCAATATTGGTGGGTTTTTCAGAACGCGAACGACGCTATATGGCGGCACAGCATATCCGGCCGGCATATATAGGAAGAGAATTACTGGAGCGTCTGGTAAGGCGGCCTTTAGGGTTGAAATAAGCGCTCTTTCTTCAACAGCTTTGCCGACTTCACCCATTGGAGTTCAGATTCAGCAAACTACGAGACTAAACGAATCGATAAATCCAAACCAATATCCTATTCGTGGAATCAGTTTTGCAAATATGTCTCCGGCATTTTTTGGAGCTCCTAATCTCGTAACTGGCCCGGTACAGGAAAGGCTTTTTGGTGCAGTAAACGGATGCTACTCGGCGCCTGGAACGGCGTCCATTAATGAGTACCTATACAACAAGTCGTTGTCCACAACGGTTGATACATTTTCATTAAGGACGAACCCTGTGGTGGCAAGGGTAGGAACAAACAGGCTGTTCTCGTCCGATACCGGCAGAGGCATATTCTATATGACTCCATCCGGAGGCGAAGACATAGACTTGATAATCTGGAACCCATGCGCTCAAACATTTGGATCGAATATAACTATAGATGTTTTTTGTGGTAACACCATCAGAGAATTTACGGCATATTATCAGGGAACTGCCGCTGGCGGAGGATGCACGGCGACTGGATATCCGCAGCAAAATTTATTTCTGGGAAGTCAAGTGATTGGAACTATAGGTCTTTACGATTGGGCGTTTTCTGACGCTATGGCTGTCGGATTAAGGGCTGATGGTTATTATTGGATTCCGGTTCAAACCGGATGGGGGGTTCAGACCAAGGTTCGTGTTTTGAATGGTATTATTGTTGAATTGTATAATCCTTGTGTAACTTAAGATATGGCAGATACAGTAGCTTTTAGCGAAGTCGCTAACGGATGGACCTCTCGGTTCAGTTATTCTCCCGAGTGGATGACCCATATCAATGGTCGTTTTTACTCGTTCAGTGGCGGTAAGCTCTATCGTCACCAAGACGCAAGTGCGCCTCCAACCGTTTATTACGGAGGGGCAGTAAACGGGACTAGCATTGTCGTTGTATCGAATAACGATCCGCTGGAAAAGAAAAAATTCAAGGCTATTGGAGTTGACTCTTCAAAGCCGCCCTCTGTTCAGGTTGTAACGAATGAAGTTGGAGCGATAGATCTTGTTACGGCAAACTTCCTTTTGAAGGAGGGGATGTATTTCTCCGATCTCAAGGTTTCGTCTTCGTCTCCCGTAGACTTTGCGTCTAGGTCGGTTATAGGCATCGGTTATGCAACGGCCACGGGTGGTGGTGGGGCTCAGACGTGGACATTCCCAGCAGGAGCCATATCGTCAATGATTGATATTCAGGATACCCTGTACTACACAAGCAACCCGGCCACGACTGCGCCGGTTGCCGCCGGGGCAGTGACAGCCATTACCCCAACGACTATCTCGACATCAGCGCCAGGGCCAACCCCGGCTGGAAGCTATTTTGTCTTCATGGTCAAAAACCAGGTCGCGGAGTCTCAGGGAATCCTTGGCGATTATGCCAAGGTGACTCTGACTTTCGGCAATGGCCAGCTTCCATTCGAAATGTTTGCGATTGAAGTCGATTATATGAAGAGCTTCCCATAAAATGGTATCTTTGCATAATGACGATAAGGGCCATTCAGGACGGTGACTACGAGAACATCCTAACCAAGTGGTGGTCGGACTGGGGATTCCCGGCACCGCCACCCAAGGAATCTATTCCTGAGACCTCTTACATTGCTTTTGACGGAGATACACCGGTATGCTTTTGCTCGTTGTACTTCACCAATTCAAGCATGGCATGGCTTACCTGGCTTCTTTCAAACAAGGAGTACCGCAAAAAGCCACACCGTAGGTACATCATGAACGCAATGATTGACTCCGTTTCTCATTTTGCGAGACAGCAAGGGTGTTCACTGGTGTATACAGTATCCAACAACCGGTTTGCCGTAGAGGCCTTTGAGATAGCCGGATTCAAGAAAGCATCATCAAACGCAACAGAACTCATAAAGACATGGGAGCAGAAGTAGCATTAGGCGCCGCAGCAGCAGGTGCCGTAGTAAACATGGTCGGGTCATTTGCCCAGGCCAATCAGCAGCGTAAACTTGCGGCCCAGGCCCAGGACGCTGCGGCTAAAGCCGTAAGAGAAGCAAGGGCGGAACTCGAGACCAATTACTTGAGCTCGATCACCCTTCCAACAAAGGCCTATGAGGCCCAGCGTGAAGCCATTGGGCAGCAGGCGGCAGACCTCATGATGGCCGGCGTTGAAGGCGATCAGAGAGGCGCAGGAGCCATTGCCTCGCAGCTAATGGCCGCAAGGACAAAGGCCGAGCAAGACCTCATGGCTCAGATCCAGAAGGACGACCTCGAACGCCAAAAGCTTATTGCCGGTGAAGAGGCTCGCCTTGCCGGCGAGAGAGCTGGCATCTCATTGCAGGAGGCAAGCGGAGCCGCTCTGGCTCAAAGAGACGCGATGATCGCAAGGGCTAAGTCTCAGGAGAATGCGTGGGGGTCTATAGCTGATGTTTCTGGCGTTTTTGCCAAATACGGATTTGATAATCCTTCAACAAAGCCTAAAGGACAAGGATGAGCTACTTCGGATATAAAAGCATGGACGGCCAAGGCGTGGCCGATCTTAGAAAGTCATTGTCTCAGCCATTGGCAGAGGCAGCATCTACTTTTCTTGAAAACGTAGAAAAGCGCAAGGAGGAGGCATTGACCCTTCAGCGTGAGTCGTCTAAAGCAGTCAGGAACTCTCCGTATGGGCTGTCTACATCGGCTCAACAGGCGGCTCTTAACTTGGCGACAACGGGTGCCGGAAGGTTGCAGAAATTAAACAAGGACTACAACTCCGGGACCATATCTTTCAAGCAGTATAAGTTTGCCCAACAAAACATCGTTGATGAGACATTGTCTCAATACGATGTATTAACGAAGTCGTCTGCTCTTAGCAAGGCTAAGTATGAGGCGATAGCAAAAGGCGAAGAGGATCCCATGTCGGTTTATATCGGAGACAAGCTTCAAAAGGAATCGAACTTATCTGACTTGACCCCGGACTACACCCCAGAGGGCATCCTGGTTTATAAAAAGCCAGATGGAACCGAATTGTCCGGAAGAGAAGTCGTTCAAATGCAGACATTCAGGCTCCAAAAATATAATTATCTCTCCGGTGTTAATGATTTCATGAAAGAGGTTGGGACGAGGGAGGCTCTTGGTTTTGGCAAAATAGCAACAACTACATCTGTTTTAAATAATCCAAACTTCAAGGAGGCTAAAAGAAAATATATCGAGAGTCAGTTGGCAAATCCGTATACGGTACAATCAATCCTTGGCCAGACGGCATCCGATTTGAATTCTGTTTATACCGATAATCCGGAAGAAGCGGAAAGGGATCCCAATAAAATCCTTATTAGACCAGGGCAAAATGCCCTTGGCTTTGAGCCGGTTATCACGGAACATCATAAGGAAATAGTGAGGAAGGAACTTGAGTCTCAAATAGAGACACGCGTATCTAGCGTGCTCCAGTTGAAGCCGGAGGGACAGAAGACGGAAAATAAACCGACTGAGGGAGAAAAAAAGAAGGCAATTATATTAGATCAAATTTATGCAGCGTACACTGGAAACGAAGATGATAGAGGGACATTTCTTAAGACTTTAGCAAACACTGTCCCTGGCATACAGAATGGGCAATTTGTGAAAGAGGGAGATGTTATGTACCTAAGATTTGAAAAAATTTCTACGCCTGGCTCGAAAGCGGTGGAAATGAAAATTCCAATGAGTGACATAAATAGCTTTGGTCAAGTGGTAGGTCCACTTTTTGGCATACAGGTAGGGCGGGGAGAGTTAGGTCCGGATCAGAAGGCAAAAGATGCACCAACTAAAAAGGTTGGTGAGACAGTCAAAGAGGCGATCCCAAGGCTTGTGAGCTTGATTGATGCCAGTATAGTTCCGAATATACGGAAGAAAACGGCAGCAAATAACGCGAACTTGATAGACGAAACTGCTAAAGCCTTTGCGAGTCATATTACGAAAAAAGGATATGAGGTCGTTAGCAATGTCAAGGGAGGATACGGTTATTTCACGGTTTTGATCCCGGGCGTAAAAGATCCAGTGAGGGTAGATGTTGGGAATGATTACACAACGACCCAGGGCACAGCAGTAACAGACGCAATGAATAAAGTATTAGCCACAATACCAAAATAATGGAACCACTTTTTTTGGCATCACAGGATGCGGAACGACGTAGGAAAGAAGCTGCGCGCATCAAGGAAGAAGAAGAGCGCCTCAAGAAAGAACAATTTGAGGCGCGTCTAAAAAAAAAGGAGGCATACTATGCCAACACGCCTGAAGCCAGGGCGCAAAGACAGAAGGATGCATTGAAGGAGAGGGAGGCGCAGAAAGCCAACGTGTTGAGAAGTTTTGGAAACGCGAATCTGTCGGGCCCAAGGGTAGGTAAATTGCCAGAGGGATCTACGCAAGCACCTATAGCAAGTCAAATAAGGGCGTCGTACCTAGACTACCTCAAGGATTATAAAGAAGAAGAAGCGCCGATAGTTACGAAACAAAAAGCCTATGTGCCTCCGCAAGAGGTGGCTGGTCTTTCTTCGCTTGAGAAAGGCGTTGATATGGAGCCATTTGTCAAGGACTTCAACTCAAAGTACTCGAAGTATGGTCTCTACGCGAAGTCTGGAACAACGGGCGTTCGAGTATCAACCACTGATGGCAAAAAATCAATGGATATCCCCGGTGTTCTTGGAAAAGTAGCCGGCGGATCCGATGCTCTAAAGAGATTTGTATCAGAAAACTCGACAAGGGATATTGTCGGTGACCTTAGTTTTCAAGAAAAGGCCAAGTTGGCCAAACAGCAAAGACCTGTTGCCAGGAAAAATAAAGATAACTCTGAGAGTACTCATATATACTCTTATGCGCAAGTTGGAAACAAGTTCGTCGTGTATCCAACTCTTTTCCCGAAATCCGCCGAATCAACAAGCGACCCTAAAGACTGGATGGAGCTTGATGACGATAAGGCCTACAGCGAGGCAAAGAGGAGAAATGAGACCATTGAGTTTAACGATGAGGCGTCTGCAAAGGCATTTGCTGCTGGAAAATGGAAGGACGTGGTTGACAATCCGGGCGAAGAGCTCAACAGAAGGGTTTTCAAGAAGATGGGGCTCGACAACTACGATCAAGTGGCCGCCGCAAAAAGAGAGCAAAACCAAATAGAAGAGAAGCTAGCTGAAATCCGTGAATACGAAGAAGCCGGCGTACCGAATGCTGCAATCCGGGCAAAGTATGGCAAGGACATAAAAGCCGCAAAGAAAAAACTCATCGAAGAGAGAGACGCGCTCTACAACTTTACTACATCTGACAAGGTTAGAGAGGCTATTGAGGAGTCGTCGGCGGAACAAAAGCGAGCTACGTCCCGGTTGAGGGCCCAAGCAAAAGAAGAAGCGACCAGGGCAAAAGAAATTATTGCATCAATAAACAAGTATACCAGAGACAGGTATGGCGAGGACTTTGTTGACCCGAGGAGTTTCGAGATAAACAAAAAGGTCGAAGGCTTATTGGTTAAAAATCCAGTCGAGTACTCTTCAGTGATTAGAGACTTAAATGTCGCCTATAACACATACAAGCTGGCTTCAGATAAGGCGTTCACCGAAAAGACCTACTTAAACGCAACCCTGGACAAGTATGCCCAGGAGAGATATACTGGGGCGATAAATAGCCTTTACAACTCCACCATGTCAAGCCTCAAAGAAGGTGACATGAAAAGGGTGATGGCTAAGTCGCTTTTGGCTGACCCAAATGCCAATCCAGATGACCCGGCCTTGGCTTTAAAATTGGCGAAACTTGCGGCAAAAAATGTCCCAAGCGATATTTCGCTAAATCAAAAAAGGCTCAATGAGGCAATGGAAACCGATAACCTGGATGGAATCTGGGAAGCGATTTCCGAAAACCCATTTGAAGCAATGGCCGGCGCAGTGATCAGTTCTTTTGCGCAGGTGTTGCCCATAATGCTGGACGTTATTCCAATGACTATGGCAGCCGGAGCAGGAGCTGGGGCGGCGTATGGGTCAAGGTTAGGGCTTAAGGGGGCGGCAGCTGGAACTTTAGCTGGCGGGGTTAGGGGCCTCACATACGGTCAGTCTATGTCTCAGCTTCTTCTTGAGGTAGGCGACGCAATGTTGTCTAAAGCAAGAGAGAAGTACGATCTCACGGACACGAATCAGGCCGCTACGGCTTTAAAAGATCCGGAGGTCATTGAGGCTGCCCGGACAACGGGATTAGCAAGAGGTGGCGCCGTTTTCGCAGTTGACGCACTTACGATAGCGCTTACTAATCGACTCAATCTGGTTAAGCCACTGGCTTCAAGGGCGAGCCGAATTGCTGGTACTGTAGCGGCTAAGACGGCTATCGATGTACCAAGTGAAGCGCTAGGCGAGGCCTTGGCCCAATTGGCCGCCGGTCAACAATTCAGCGCGACTGAAGTGGCCATGGAAGGCGTTGGCGCCTTTGGTATGAACACGCCAACAACGGCTGTTGCCATATACAAGCAGGCCAGGGGCGATTATTACGCGAACATCGCCGACAAGATGTCGAAGTCTCCGTCCTTCATCCGGCATATGGGTGAAGACCTGGGGACCGTTGTCGACTGGACCAACAATATGCGCCAGACCGGACAGATAAATGCAGCGACTCAACAAGACATCCTGATGAATGTGTCTTCCGTCCGGGAGGCCAGGTCTATGCTGTCAGCGGCTAATCCGAATGTGGCTCAAAGGGCGAATCAGTTGTTCTTTGGTACAGGCACAAAGGCGGAGGACCGGTTGGCTTTGTTGGTTCGCGCCAAAAAAATTCTCTCATCAAACCCGACCGGCAATAATGTGAAGCTATCGGAGATTGACAACGAGATCAATTATACTGTTCAGAACAAAGAGGTTGCTCCTAAAAGTATTTCCGTTGACCTGTCATCGATAGTCCCACAGGACACGATGTATATGCTCAACGGGAGATTCGTCCTCGCTGATGAGATGGAGAACTTTATTGGCAGCGGCAAGGACGGAGACAAAGACTTGACCGAATCCGATGTCGTTATCGTTGGGGACGATCGTCTCCGCAGGCTTTTCGCCGAGGCAAAGAACATGGGCACCGGCGTGAACATCGATGAGTACGAGGACGGAGAGACCATAACGATTTCGGCCGAAACAAAAGACGAGCTACCTGCTCGTTTCCGGGAGAAAGCGAAATACAACGAAAAAAACAAGCGCTGGGAAGCAGTCACTATCAAAGAAGAGGTGAAGGCCGCTCCTGACATGGGGCCTGTTACGAGTGTGGTATCCGATGAGGTGTATGAGGCATTCCAGCAAGACAAGACATCTGTTCCTGAAGACGTGTTGAATGGAATTGCTGTTGCAGTGGGACAGAACAAACCACTGAGCGCCAGGCAGGAAGAGATATACCAGGAGTACAAGGATCAAATCAAGGAATACGAGGATTTGTCCGGCGTGATATCTTCTTCAAAGGCCGAAATGGAGACGGCAACACAAGCGCTTACCGCTAAAGACCGGCAGGTTTACGCTATCGATCGGCGCACTGGAGATCGATTCTCCGTGTCCAACGCCGAAGAGTTGGCTAAAGCCGGAGAACGTGGTATGAAGATCGTTACCACCACGAACAAGCTTTCCGGGGCCATCGCCTTTTCCAAGAGAGGGTCTAAAATGGCGGCCGACGATGTCCGCACGCTCAAGTACGTGAAGGACTTGATGAACCAAGTTGGTTTAAGTAAGTCAAGCTATCAAAACGCTGTTGAGCAAATTGCTAAAGCCGTAGAGAATGGCGCCGATGTTGACTCCGCAATCAATACTGCAATCAACAACCTGAATAATTCGGTCGGTATAGGCAGGTGGAACCAGAGCAAGTTCAGTATGATCATGCGGGAGATCACGGGGACGGCTGTTAAGAAGTCAGCCCCAACCAAGGACATGAGGGTTGATGTGAACATGGGTGAGTCCATGGCGAAGCCAAGAGATATCACTTACACCAAGAAGGTGTTGAGTATGCTTTCCAAAAAGTTCAATGCCGACTCCAAAGTAATCAACGACCCATCCATAATGAAGAGCGGTTGGGTGGATTATTCCGGTCCCAAACCAACCATATACATCAACACAGCATATTCCGCCGTAGATGCCCCAATGCATGAATACGGCCATGTGTTCTTTGACTTGATCAGAGAAAACAACCTTAGCCTTTACCAACAAATCCTACGGGAGACTTTTGGCGTTGGCGCTACGGATCAGAATAGCTTTCAGTCTGCATACGACAATTACATAAAGAGCGGAAAGGTAAGCGTTCCTCTCTTTAACTATGTGGACGCAAAGGTTCAGGCAAACCGCGCGAGTGGTCTCGTAGACCTATTTGACGGAATGTCCAAGGAAGAGGTTGATGTGTACAATTCGGTTAAAAACGGAACCGCTGATTTCGATAGGCCTGAGGTTGTTCGGGAGATGTCTATCGTTGAAAGGCTTTACCCAGAATATAACACAAGACAAAGAGACGAGGAAGTTATCGTAAGACTCTTGGGTCAGTACGCGACAAAGGAGCTCGATGAAAGAGCCAAGTCGTACAATGCCATCAAGGAGTTTTGGGAGGCCATAAAGACCATGTTGGCTCAGGTCATCAAGATGTCTATAAAAGACATTGGAGTGTCTGTTGACGAGAATCTCATAAGGGACACTATTGTCCCGAACTCTACTCTACAGTACATCGGTATGCTCATGGCTAATCCGAATCTGAAGTTTGTGGACAAGATTCAGACTCAATTTGCATCGACGCAAGATCCTTATTTAAAGAAGATAACAGACGCATACGAGGATGCATCTGAGAGAGCAAGGCTCATGATGTTGTCGCCCAATGCGGCCATTCTTGCCGGGCAGCCAAATTCGAAATCATGGAACATGATTGTCTTCGAGGACAGGCAGAAAGCAATCGACTCGATGGACAATATGTTGTCTGGTGTTAAAGCTGTATTGTTAGAACTTGATTCATACATGAATGACTCAAATGCCGTTTACAGAGATCTCAAGGACTTTGTTGAAAAGGCTGGCCCATTGTATGACCCATATACGCAAATTCAAAACAATGCATTTTTAGACAACGATGAGTTTTTAAGAATATGCAAGAAAGTGTCCGATTACATCACGGATCCATCTCTCGAAAGGCCATCAAATATTGAGATGCTTATAGGGCTATTCGGAAGAGATACTTCTGCGTCAAATGACGAATTTAGCTCTTTTTTGGCGGCATTTGAGATAGAGAAATCACTTGAGACCGGCGTTCCGTTGCAGGATGAGAAACGCATAAAGTCTTTGAGCCTGTCCATGATGCCTGGATTTGAGAATTCTTTTCACCTAATTCGACAAAGAATAGCATCCTTAAGAAACGAACTTACAACTCAAAAACCAGAGTTCCACCTGTGGTCCATGGTTTCAAGCTCTAAGGAATCAACGCTTGGCCGATCTGTATCATTTTTTGGATTAACCACTGGTAATTTTCCAACAGACGCAATTGACCAAAAAGGCGTTGATAGCGGTAGGACAAGGATAAGGGCCAGAATGCGAAACCAAGAAGTGAAATCCGTCAATGATGGAGGTGATTTCCTTGCGTTATCCTTGGTTACCAATCCAATGATGAGAAACTTAAATGAGGGGTTCTTGAGCGGAATCGCTTACGTTCATATCCCATTCTCTGGAGACATTGAAGGAAAGGGTTTGATAAGAGTAGCGACCCAAGAAAATTTTGGATCGGTACAGACGGGCGGCACTCAGTTTATTGTCAGCGGTCTTGCCCCCAATAACGCCCCAACAATGGCGTTAGGTGGTCAAGGCGAGGACTTTGTTGGGTTCTTGGACGCAAATGTTGACGCTCAAATCAAAAGAATGTCTGGCTCAGCAGCTGCTCCTATAGGAAAAAGAATATCAACTTTCACCATTGACGTGCCTGGAAGAGGACCAATGAAATATGAAGTTGAGGCGACTAGACATAAAGATGGCTCGGTGTACGTGTCTTTCACGGCTAATGGTGGCTATCCAATGGTTGAAAATGCCATGCAGTCCATGCCAATGGTGGCAAGTGAAGTGACAAGAATGTGGGCCGGGACTCCTGTGAACAGAATAACTTTTGACGTTGCACCCGGAGGCGGGAAAAAGAGACCTGGGGGCGAAGTCCGTGCTGGGGTTTACAATTTAATCGCAAGGAGGATGTTCGGCAAGTACGCCATTGAGTCCGCAAACCAATTAGAAATTATTATTCCTGACGCGTTTAGACCAATGGTGAGCCTAGACAACAATGCCGTTAAAGACATGAGGGTCGATGGGCCTGGCATTGTACAGAACGACGCGGTCAACTCGACGAAGTACATTATACCAATGCTGAAGCTCTTGTCAAAGAAGTTCGGCACGAAGTATCAAGTAATAAACGATCCATCTATCATGAAGAACGGATGGGTCGACTACAATGGGGCTGAGCCTGTCATTTATGTCAACATGGCTTACCCAACCAAAGATGTGGCTGCTCACGAATATGGCCATATTTTCATTGACCTAATGAAGGTGCATAACCTTACGCTATACAAAGATGTGGTCAGGGAAATATTTGGTGGTGACAGGAAAGAAATCATAGATGATGCCGATTATCAGCAATTCCGGGACACCAATAAGGTTTCGACATCTATATTCAACGGGGCTCAATATCTTATCGCAAAGGGATTGACTGTTGACCCAAGGATGCAAGAAATGTATGATGCGGTAATGAATGGAACCGCTAGCACAGAAAAGCCTTTGGTTGATGTGGAGAGAAGATATGTGGCAAGAAATTATCCCGACTTGAGCATAATTGAGCAAGAGGAAGAGATACTTGTGAGACTTCTCGGAAAACTTGCTGCCGATGAGTTTACAAAGCAGTCTTCTCTGTATGAGACGATAATGAAGCTTTGGAGGGGCATTTATGATCTCATCAGGTCTGCAATTCAATTGTCTGTAGGAGACCTTGTGGTCCCCCAAAGCATGGGCGCCGACGTAACTCTTGAGTTTTTAGCCAAAGCACTGGTAAACCCAAGAGTCGTATTTACGGATAGGCTAAAAGGATTCAATAGATCTACGTCTACAGCAGGTATGCCTCAATGGCTTATCGACATGGAAGACACATATAATAGAGCTCGCATTTCTGCGGCCTCTAAAATGCAATCTCCCAATAGTGTCCTCTCAGTTATGGGCACGGAGACAGATACTAAAGGTCAAGTCGTTGTTTTCGAGGACAAAAGTGAAGCGATATCCGTTGCCGAAGAGTACAATTCAAACATGAATAAGTTGTTTGACATCGCTTTGGACTACGTAAATAACGTCACTCCAGAGCAAATGCTCAGGGATTATGAAAATGCAAGGATTCAGTTTTCGGGGCAACATGATGTGAATGAAGTTGCTCAGTCAAGATCTGGATTTTCGATGTCTTGGTACGAAGATATTCAACAAGAAATCTATTTAGCGTTTGAAGGACAGGGTCAGATGCCTGATGCTTTTCGTGTTTTCGCTCTCATGGTGCATCCTGATGAGGGGGGGGCAGGTATAAGTAGATTCAGGGGATGGGGTATGATGGGGGGGGTTGTTTCAGGGGATTTGATTATGTCAGCCACAAGAGACGTAATTAAAGATAGGACCGATTCGGTTAAGGATTATCTCACCCGGGCCCAGGACAATTTTAACGTTGGGCATAGAGTCAATCCGCTGCATACAGCATCCATGATCGCAGCGACAACTACTAGTAGCGCGGAGGCATATGAGAGAACGATATTGCGTGTGACTGGGCAGCAACAGCCTAGTGTACCCGACCAGCGTTTTGCAGAGCGGCGTTTTAAAGCTCCAGACGACCTCAATGAGAATAACTTCTCTCTGGCACCGGAAAGCATGGTTACTCTTAGAGTGTATATTAATGAACTAGCGTCCAGAATGAGCTTTGTTGCAATTCCAGTGGATGCTGGATCCGATATAGAGGCAGTATTTACAGGCCCGAGAGAAAATATAAGGACGCAGCCCTCTATTTCGACTTTAAGAACACACATCTTTGAGGATCAACGTAGCATCATGCATCCTTCAGCAGGCGATTGGGCTAGAGATAACTCAGCAGCTTTAGACGGACTTGTTGCAAGAACTATTGAACGAGCAAAAAACGCCGTCACTTCTCCGCCAAGTTCTTCTTCAAGATCTAGGACAAAAGAAATCATGGTTCAGGTTCCTGAAATCAAGGATAAAGACACGGGCGTGGTTACTCCGGCTCGTGTAGAGACTTACCAAGTTCATACCGATCTCGAAAGTAGCTCCTATGGTCAAGGGATAAGCCTTAGATTTAACGTGAAAGGAGACACATACCTGAAATTAGAGAATGCGCAACAGTCTATGCCGAGCGTTATTCGAGCGGCTATAAGCTTATGGGAAGGAACTCCTTTGTCATATATCACTTTTGGAGTTTCTGGCATAGGAAAAGACAGCTATTTTCCTGACGGGAGGATAAAAAGAACTGCGAAACAGCAAAGAGAGCAGGTTTACAACTTCTTTGGCAGAAAAGTAGCGGGAAAATATTATGAGCAGAGCGGTAGTGGTACAACGATATTGATCCCCGAAACAATGAGGCCCGTCATAAATAATACCAATCAGGGCATAAAAGACTCAAGGGTGGACATCAACCTTAGGGATAATGGCACCGGGATTATGCTCAATGGAACGCCTGATGAAGAAATGGCAGGACAGACACTTCCGCCTTCATTCAAAAGTGCAGGGTCAACGACTCCAGCCATATACCCTGACGAGTACAGGGCATCCGACGTTCTTAATGAAAATCACTCCTATAATTCAGCGTTTTTTAGCAAGATGATAGGATGGGCCAGCGGTGCTATAGATTATGTTAAGAAAGTCAATGGGGTTCGCGTTAATAAAACATTCCTTATTCCGTTTGCAAACAAAGAAGTTTATGATCAACTAAGGAATCTAAGAGGTCTAGCCGAGGCTAAAACCGCCACGAAAGAACAAAAAAAGGAGATATCCGAAAACATGGACACTATTGCGAAGGAATATTACCAGTCCACAATGCTTGGCATGGTTGAAAACCTACTCGCAATATTTGACTCTCTCAGCGAAGAGTTTAAGGCAAAAGCAAAAGACTGGTATATAGGTGCTAATAGGACGGCTAACTTCTTGTCCGAGAAATACGGTGTTTCGTTGGAGCAGTCATCTGCAATACTTGCCGTATTCAGCCCCAAGAAAGAGTGGTTCAATAACATTGCGGATGCCGAAAGGTTTCTTGATGTCATGAAAAATGACTATCAGACAGTGTTCACAGAGGACATGGCTGATAAGGTTGTATCGAAGTTAACAGGCGGCAAGGTGGCCAGTCTGAAGAATTGGAAAAAAATTGACAACGATCAAGTCAAGGCTTTTGCCGAATTACTGAATGCTCACTTCAAGAAATACGGAGAGGTGTCCATGGAAGATATGGATCGGATTGGGGTTTCAGAAGAGATTCAGTCACAAGTTCTTAGGGGTCTAATGACACTTAATTTTCCGAAGAATACGTACGGTATGTTTAATCCGGACGGAACTTTTGATAGGTTCTCTACAAGCACATATTCCGAGAACAGTTATGAGAACATGGGCAAAGCGATGAGGGTATACAAGGACGGGTCTCTTCAAAATATAAACCAAGAATTAGGTGGATATAACAAGATCAGGAACTTTTATAACAACATCATAGACCCGAATAATCCTATTCCATATGTAACAGCGGATACTCACGCGCTATCTGGAGCTCTTGGAATCTCAGTGTCTGCCGATGATGCCTCCGCATCAGGTCTTTTTGATGAAGAGTTTTCGCCCATATATGCCATGACCAAAGAGGCATATATCATTGCAGCTCAGATCACCGGATATTCTCCTAGAGAAATGCAGTCCATTGTTTGGGAGGCCGTCCGAACTGGTATTAATGATAAAGGCCGTAGTGCAACGCAAAAAGAAAAGATATTTAAAACAGCCACGCAGAAAAATAAAAAATCTAGATATGAAAAAACAACTGAAACCATCAGTGAAAACAGAAGCAAAAACCCAGAGTGGGGAGGGGGACTCCTCACGATCCAGGTTCCTGAATTTCTGCAAGGAGCTAGAGATCGAGCCAAATCGAGAGTACGCGAAATTTTACGTAAATGGAAGCAGCTCAGAGGAAGAGTCGGGGCCAATGCCGGCGTGGGTGGAAAGTCTACCAGCGCGAACTACGCCTTCCTAAACTCAAGGGGTAGCATAAAGCGATCCATGCAGGTCGTCAGGATGCTGCAAAAGGCTTTTCCTGATGCGGTCGTGTTCATGAGCGAGTCAGATTGGAATGAGATGGCTCCAAGCCTGAACATTAAGGCAAACGGAGCATACGGTGTCACTCAGAACGGAAAGGTGTACATAAACCCAGCCGTTCACAAAGAGGACACGGATATGTTTGAGACCGTAATTCACGAATTCGGTCACCTTTGGGTTAACTACATCAAGACATACAACAAGGCCCTTTATGACAGGGGTATTGCGCTTGCGATGGAAGAGCCTGATGTGGCTTCCGGAAAGATGAGCGCGGAAGAGATGCTTGCGACCATGATCGGACAGAGAGGTAAGAGCGAATTGCTTGTAGCGTCTGAGAAATTTGGGTCAAAGCAGAAATTCAAGAACTTCCTTGGAGAGCTGTATGATATGCTAAGGAACGCTTTCAGGTTCCTAAGAGACATGAGTGATACTGAGATCGCGAGTCTTACGATGGATGAATTTATCGGTGGAGCGTTGAAGGACTTGTTCTCTGGAGTGCCGATTCCGGAAAGCAGAGAGGCTTTTGAAGCCACGTTTTCGGCGGATCCGCAGTTCCGGGAAACCGAGTCCGTTTACGACATGGTCAGCAGGGCAAGGATTGAAGGGTACAAGGACTCTGAGATTGCAAGGATGCTTGAGAAGAACTTGCCGGCTACGCCAGACAGAAAGGATATCATCATCGATGCTCTTCGCGTCATGCCGTTTGACTTGTTTAACGAGTTCCCCGATTCGTTTAAGAATCTCCCCGGTGGTATCAATCTTGGCAAGACCATGCTGACATCGGTATTGGACGAGGTGAAGAAATTCGCCAAGAAAACCGTTGATGGCAAGAAACCAACCATGGCGAAGGTCCGGCAGTTTGCTTTGACGGAGCTTGGCAAGAGGGACGCTTTCAAGGATGCTCCTGAGTCATTGCGTATGCAGATGATGATGGACCTCGATTCTATTGTCAACATCACCGAGAACAAAGCGATCCAGAATCGCATGAAGGAGTATGCCAAGAAGGTGAGAGCGATGAAGAAGGGCGCGAGGGAGCTTACCAAGATCAAGAAAGAAATGATGTCGCTCATCCGGGCTGGTCTTCCAAAGACCATGTACACCCGTAGCGATGTGGTTACTCTGCTGCGTAAACTCAATGAGGCCACTTACGCAAACATCAAGCAGGTCCAGGATGAGGTGTTCGAGTTTATTACGAGCATCAAGGTTCGCGACCTGAAAGATAAGGTCAAAAAGCAGTTGGACATAGCCACGACAAAAATCGAGTACAACAAGAGGAAGGGTAAGTCTACGATTGGTCTTCAGGACACCATGGAGTTCATCAACCAGAACATCATGGACGAAAAAGCGTCTCCAGAACAGATCAACGAAAGGATCGTGAAGCTGCAAGGCATTATTGACACGGAGTCGAACCCGGACATAATCGCAGCAGCCCAGATGGCTATGAACTACAATAGAGCCCTGATGCTTGAAGACAACGAGTTCATCAAGTATCAATACTTGAGCGATGTGTCTGATTTCCTCAAGGCGCTTATCAACGAAGACCGGGCGATCTTCAGACAGATCATGGCGGAATCCGTGGCCTACTACAACAACTTGAAATCGGCTGCTTTCTTTGACATAACCGGTAACGCTGTCGACTTCAGTAACGCCCAAGAAGTTGAGGCGGCTGAGGATTCATTGTCCGGCGCACAGGTCGAGCAATCAAGGAGCCGTTTTAGGTCAATCATGTCAAAGGCCGCAAGTTCTCTGTTTGTTGCGTTTGAATCGATTGAGGGTCTTGTTGAGCGAATCTCCTTCGCGGCAGACGAGATGTTCGGCGGTGTGTTGAGGAGTATGATCACCAATAGATTCGATAACGCAAGAAGGACGCACGACATATACAATGCATACGCGTCCAATATGCAGACTGAAAAGGCTATTGAGATATGGGGTAAGAAATACAGAAGCGCGCTCAGAAAAAATGCCACTCAGAAGTATGAGATAAAGCTGAAGGATGGCAATTCGATTCGGATGACAATGAACCAGATGTACTACATCTACAATTTGTATAAGGATCCATCGAACTATAAAGCGCTTGACTCAATGAAGCACTTTAAGGGCGACATCAACGGGCTGATGGGTCAAATCAACAACTACTTCAATACACCAGAGGGTCAAAAAGTGAAGGAGTGGGCCGATTGGCAGGTCGACGAGTTGTATCCCGCCCTTTACGACATATACAACCCGGTGTACATGAGGATATACAGAACTCGTATGCCATGGAATAGATACTATGCCGGTAGAATCTACCGAGAGGGTGCTACGCAAGATGTTGCTCCTGATCTATTGGGCGATCGTGGCTCATCGTTCATCACTTACATTGGCGGAGAGTCGACAAAGATGAGGACAGCGTTCAACGCTCCTATCTATATGGACGCTGATGGAGGAAGAGACGGAGACTCGGTGATGATGGCTTATCTCAACGACATGAACTTCTTTGCAAGTCACGCTGAGGTCATAAGGGATGTTGATAAAGTGCTGAAAACCAAGCTGATCAAGGACGCAATAGACGTGTATGCCAGCAAGGATGTGTACGATGCTCTATTGGAGATGATTAAGTCGGTTCAGGATGTAGGGTTCAACTACAATAAGTCCGATAAGTTGGTCACAAAGATTACGGACTCGATCTATTCAAAGATTACTAGGGCGAAGGTGGCATTGGTTCCAAGGATTTCTTTGACCCAGTTCACCTCCTTAATTGGTTTTATTCCATACATAGGTCCCGTCACCTGGTCTAAGTACCTTGTCGAAGCCTTAAATCCCATGGGGCCATCCTACATGAAGGAGATCATTGAAAATTCTCCGACCATTGCGAAGAGATACGACACCAACGAGATAACGAGAATGCTTAGCGACTTTCAGGCGCAGAGAAACGCACTCGCTGGACTTAACGAAACGCAAAGGCTTTCAACCATTACTCAGTCATTCATTAGGTTTGGTGATAAGGCTAGTCTTATTGGCGTATTGCCAAACTACTTGTACTACAAGAAGGAGTTCTTGAAGAAGAATCCCGGGAACGAACAAGGCGCCATCAACTATGCATTGTCAAAAATTGAGCCCCAAGTAGACTCTGTAGCACAAAGCTCTGCCGCAAAAGATAGGAGCTTGGCGCAAAATTCGAGCGTATATCGATATGCATTCCCATTTGTGAGCGCACCATTGGCATTGGCTAGGCGAGAAATGCACGCTATCCGCAACATCTTTAGAATCCTTACCGGCAAAAAGGCCAAGGGTACTCTTGTTGGGAATATCGGGGCATTGGCAGTATACCACATCCTCATGCCTACTCTTGTAACATTGGCCATAAAACTGCCAACAGTTTTGTTGGGAGACTGGGACGAGGACGATGAAGATGATGTAAAGGCCGCTGCTACTTTCGGCAACTTGTACCTACTTGGTATCATTCCGCAAGTTTTCTATGCAATGATTGAAAAGCTCAGAGGTAAGCCATGGGCTGACGCTGTTGGTCAAAGCATTATTGCCGAGGAACTGTTCAGTGTAGCGGAGATCATCCTAAAGCTATTCAACCCAGACACAATGCCTCTCACAAGCGATGACAAGGCCTACATCCGCCAGGAAGGCGGAGATCCAGAGGAGTTTAAGGGGCCAATAGATGAAGACAAGCGCAGAGAGGTCGCCATGAAGCTAATCCTCAAGAGCATTGACATGAAGACCGGTGTTGGCGCCGAAAACGCCGGCAGGTTTGTCAAGAATATCAACGCCATCGCTGAAGGCGAGGTTGAGGATGTTAGCGATATATTTGCGAGATTACTTAACCCTCCACCGAGTACGTTTAAGGGAACCGGAAGGTATGACAAGAAAAGGTACACCGAAGACGACCTCCAATACATGAAGGCCGAAAATCCAGAACTTTACCAAAGAATAATCGATGAAAATAGAGGCAAAGAGTAAGAACATCCACGTCATATATGTGGATGACGAACAGGAGTTCCTGCTGATAAGTGATGCGCATTGGGACAATCCGCATTGTGACCGGGAGCTTTTGGAGAACCACCTCAAGGAGGCCGTCAAAAGAAACGCCATCATTCTCATCAATGGGGACCTATTCTGCTGTATGCAGGGGAAGGCCGATCCTCGTAGGAGCAAGGACGACATAAGACCAGAACACAACAATGGTCGGTACCTTGACTCCATCGTGTCAACGGCGGTCGAGTGGTTTAAACCATACGCCAAGAACATCGCCGTAATTGGCTATGGGAACCACGAAACCGGCGTGATGAAGAACGCGGAGACAGACCTCATCGCTAGGTTCGTAGACCTACTCAACTATAGCGCAGGGTCGGAGGTTCATGCCGGAGGATACGGAGGAACCATTGAGGTCGTGATGAACTATGCGGGAGAACGCGGCAACCAATCGTTCGCCATACACTACTTCCACGGGTCTGGAGGCGGTGGACCGGTCACAAAGGGCGTTATCCAGGACCAAAGGATGATGGCCCAAATTGAGGGGTACGACATGACCTGGCAGGGCCACGTCCATGAGTTGTACCACCACATAAACATGATCCATCGGTACGATCGGATGAAGAAGGCGATCTCAATAAGGCCTATACACCAATTACGCACCGCCACCTACAAGGAGGAATGGGCAGATGGCTACATGGGATTCCATGTAGAAAGGGGCAGGTCGCCCAAGCCAATGGGTGGCTACTGGATGAAGCTGAAAGTAAAAAGGCAGTATTCCGGAAGGGGTCCCGAACGATACATCTCCGCAGAATTGAACCCCTGCTCTGATATGTACTAACTGCCGTCTCCGTCTACCTCTGGGTTGACGGTCTGTATGTTGAATGGCGAGGCCTTTATCTGAGCCAACTGCTGAGATATGGACGCCACGGCAGACTTGATGGCAATGTCGTCCTCATCAACTATGGCCTCATACAAGCAGGCCATCTCGTCATACATGGACGAAAGCCTCTTTATGGCTATCTCGGCTCGCTGATCGCTATTCATGACCCAAAGATAATGTGTCGCACCAAATCGGCGTTTTTTCGCCAATATAAGCGTATCTGACATTGAAGTCAAAATAATCCACGGCCTCTTCTTCGGTCATGTCTCTCATGAGAATCTCAATGCATTTGTCAACAGAGTAAATGACCCGCATCTCTCTGCGCTCAAGGCCAATGATGGCCTCGTTGAATCCATCGGCGTACATGAGTTCGCCGAAGTACTCATTGATTAGTGTGTCGTACAGATTGCTCATTTCAGCCGGATGATGGTCATGTCTTGTGGCGCCGGTGGGATACCACCGAAATATGCGGGTAGCGTGTAAGTGATAAGCGGGATGCGTACCTTAAAGGTCGTAGATAAACCATTAATCCACACCGAAGCGTTGTTTCCCTGGTTAGAAATCAAGCACTGAAACTTCTGCCCTAGATGGACCGCGCGTAGGTAGCGAATCTCCCGATGTCCATTGATGTAAGCGGTGGCGTACATCTTAATATACTGACCTTCCTCGCTTGGCATCCAGCACACGCGTACCGAGTTCCGCTTATGGTATGGCCAACCGGACACGCCCCATAGCTTATTGATGCCATAGCCTTCAATGCCGGTGCTCTTGTAAAGGCAGGACTCCGTGAACTCGTACTCTCTCTTCCAAATAGTTCCGATGGTGGGGAGCATTAGGTCGTTCTCGGCCCAGTTATTTCCTTCTTTGATGATGATTCTTTTCATGATTAAAGTCCTTTAAGAGTCACAAATCTACCAATTTTTGTGACATTTATGACTCTTTAATGTCACCTATCTGCTTTACCTTTTCAAGGTACACTACGGCATCCATCAGTTCTTCTTGAAGGTGCTGAATCCATTGCATCGGAGTTAAGTCGTTGCGGTCCATGGTCGTGCCATACTTGGCTTTACCCATGGCCGCCCGGTCGTGGAACTGTTGTACCACGCTCTCAACAATCGAGTCACTCTTAGGTGTGTCTTTCATTATGTTTGTTGTACCGGTTACACTTTGTAACCATTTCTTGCAGTC
>CAYVOK010000022.1:41047-42312 GCA_964453335.1 uncultured Acidimicrobiaceae bacterium | reverse complement strand
CGCACCGGGCCGTCGACGCGGATCAAGGTGATGACCGACGGGATCCTGCTCGCCGAGATGACCCGCGACCCGCTGCTGCGGCGCTACGACACGGTCATCGTCGACGAGGCGCACGAGCGGAGCCTCAACGTCGACGTGATCATCGGCTCCCTGCGGCGTCTCCTCGATCGACGTGACGACCTGCACGTCGTCATCACCTCGGCGACGATCGACACCGCACGGTTCGCCGCACACTTCGGCGGTGCACCGGTCGTCGAGGTCGGCGGCCGGTCCTACCCGGTGGAGATCCGGTACCGACCGCCCGCCGACGGCGGTGTCGACCAGCCCGGGGCGATCTGTGCCGCGGTCCGGGAGCTGTGGGAGGACGTCGACGGCGACGTGCTCGTGTTCTGCTCCGGCGAACGGGAGATCCGTGACGCTGCCGACGCGTTGCGCACGGCCGGGCCCGACGGCGCGGAGATCCTCCCGCTCTACGCCCGCCTCACCGCAGCCGAACAGCACCGGGTGTTCGCCCCGCACCGCGCCCGGCGCATCGTGCTCGCCACCAACGTGGCGGAGACGTCCCTCACGGTGCCGGGCATCCGCGCCGTCGTCGACCCGGGCACGGCGCGGATCTCGCGCTACAGCCACCGCAGCAAGGTGCAACGCCTGCCGATCGAGGCGATCTCGCAGGCGTCCGCCGACCAGCGGGCCGGCCGCTGCGGGCGTGTCGGTCCGGGGATCTGCATCCGGCTGTACGAGGAGGACGACTACGCCGGTCGTCCCGCGTTCACCGAACCGGAGATCCTGCGCACGAACCTCGCGTCGGTGGTGCTGCGCATGGAGGCGCTCGGCCTCGGTGACGTCACCGCGTTCCCGTTCCTCGAGCCACCCGACCCGCGCGCGGTGCGCGACGGTGTCGGCGTCCTCGTCGAGCTAGGGGCGATCGACGAGGAACGCCGCGGACGCAACCGGCTCACCCCGATCGGCCGCTCGCTCGCCGACCTGCCCGTCGACCCGCGCCTCGGTCGGATGATCCTCGAGGCCGACCGCACCGGGGCGGTGCACGAGGTGATCGTGATCGCCGCAGCACTGTCGATCCAGGACCCCCGGGAACGGCCGCCCGGCGACGAGGCGGCCGCCGCCGCGCACCGGCGGTTCGACCACCCCGACTCGGACCTGCTCGCCTACGTGGCGTTGTGGGACCACGTCCGTTCGCTGCAGCGGTCCCTCACGTCGAGCGCGTTCCGGCGCCGCTGCCGGGCGGAGCACCTGCACCACCTGCG
>CAYVOK010000022.1:22343-40947 GCA_964453335.1 uncultured Acidimicrobiaceae bacterium | reverse complement strand
CGCGGAGCTCGTCGAGACCGACCGCCTGCGGGGGCGGACCGCCGCCCGGATCCGGCCGGAGTGGATCGAACAGGTCGGCGCGCACCTGGTGCGGCGCACCGCGCACGAACCGACCTGGGACCGTGCCCGCGGGGCGGCGACGGCCCTCGAGACGGTGACGCTGCTCGGCCTGCCCGTCGTCGAGGGACGCACCGTGCACCTCGCCCGCATCGATCCGGCAGCCGCCCGAGCCCACCTGCTGCACCACGCGCTCGTGCTCGGCGACTGGGACGCCACCCACGACTTCATCGCCCGCAACGAGGCCGCCGTCGCCGCGGTGCACGAGCTCGAAGCGCGCTGCCGTCGCGACGACCTCCTCGCCGACGACGTCGCCCGGTTCACGTTCTTCAACGGTGTCGTGCCCGAGCGCGTCATGTCGGTCGCCCACTTCGACCGGTGGTGGCGCGACGCCCGCCAGCGCGATCCGCAGCTCCTGGATCTCCCCACCTCGGTGCTGCTCGACGTGGACGAGGCGACCCTCGACCTCGAGGGCCTCCCCACGGTGCTGCGCCACGACGGCATCGACCTCGAGGTGCGCTACCGCTACGCACCCGGGAGCGACGACGACGGGGCGACGGTGCTCGTACCCCTCCCCCTCCTCGGCCGGGTCCGTGACCTGCCCGTCGACTGGCACGTGCCCGGGCGGCGTCTCGAACTGGTCACGGCGCTGCTGCGCGGCCTGCCGAAGGCCGTCCGCAGGGAGCTCGGTCCCGCACCGGACGCCGCCCGGTCGATCCTCGGCGACGTCGGGCCGGCCGACGGTCCGCTCCTCGACGTGCTGCGGGCCGAGGTCCGCCGCCGCACCGGACTGCCGGTCGATCGCTCCGACCTCGACCCGACCGTGCTGCCCCCGCATCTGCGGCTCCGGGTCGCGGCGGTCGACGTCGACGGGACGGTCGCCGACGTCGACACCGACGTCGGAGCCCTCGCCCACCGTCTGCGGGGCCGTGTCCGTGCCGCCGTGGCCGGTGACGCCCGATCGCTCGAGGTGCGGGGGGCGCGGCGGTGGAGTTTCGGGGATCTGCCGGAGCGGGTGACGTCGGTGGTCGCCGGGCACGACGTGGCGGCGTACCCGGCGCTCTACGACGAAGGCGAGACGGTCGGGGTCCGGGTGCTCGCCGATGCGGCCGACGCAGCACATCTGCACTGGGCCGGCACCCGTCGCCTGCTCACCTGCACCGTCCCGAGCCCGAACCGTTCGATCGACGCCCGCTTCGACGCCCGCTGCCGGCTCGCGCTCGCCCTCACCCCGTTCCGCGACGTCGCCGAGCTGCGGCGCGACTGCGTCACCGCCGCTCTCGACGAGTTGCTGGTCCGCCACGGCGGTCCGGTGCGGGACGCCGACGCGTTCGAGACGCTGCGCACCCGGGTGCACGCCGACCTCGGCCCGCTCGCCGAGTCGGTCGCATCCACCGCGGCGGGCCTCGTCGTCACCGCGGCGTCGGTCGCCCGTCGGATCGAGGACCTCCGGGCCGATGCGTTGCGCCCTTCGGTGGAGGACGCCCGGCGCCATCTCCGCCGACTCGTCCGACCCGGGGTGATCGTCGAGGTCGGTGCCGCCCGCCTCGCGGACCTCGCCCGCTACCTGACCGCGCTCGACCACCGGCTCGAACGACTGCCCCGACAGGCGCTCCGCGACCGGGCGCACCTCGACGTCGTCGTCGAGCTCGAGGCGGAGGCGGACGCGCTCCTCGACGCGGTCGGGCCGGCACGGTTCGGCGTCGAGCACGTGGCGGTGCGCCGCATGCTCGAGGAGCTGCGGGTGAGCCTGTTCGCTGAGTCCGTCGGTGCCGTCGGACCGGTCAGCGAACGCCGGGTCCGCACCGCCCTCGCCGACCTGCGGCGGCGTTGAACGGGCTCAGAGTCGGCCGAGGTCGCGCACGACGAGCACGGTCACGAGGACGATCACCGCACAGTTGAGGACCGTGATCGGCCAACGCAACCGGTGCCGGGACGCCCAGAACCGCCGGATGCTCCACACGTTGGACGCGAGCGCGACGACGCCGATCACGATCCCGACGACCGGACCGAGCGCACCCTGCCAGCCGAGCAACGGTGCGAGCCACGGCAGGATCACGTAGCTGAGGCTGCAGCGGATCGCAGAGATGACGACCGACGTCGAGAAGATCCGTTCGGCACCCACGGTGCTCGGCCGGGACGTGGAGTCGACAGGCGTCATGACCCTCCCACGATGGCACATCACCGGTGCCGTGGCACCCCCAACGGGATTCGAACCCGTGTCTCCACCTTGAGAGGGTGGTGTCCTAGGCCTCTAGACGATGGGGGCATGGCCCGGTGGGCGGCCAGAGCGTACCCGGGCGGACCCCGGCCCCGCCAACGAGGGGGACGACGGTGCCCGTCAGGCGCCGCGCGTGGCGGTGTGCACTCGACCGACGAGCATGACGAACCGTTCGACCTCGGCGTCGCCGAGCACCGCGTAGGCGGGGCCGGCGATGCGGTCCGTCAACGCCTCGACCTCGGCGCGGCGGCCGGCGAGGTGGGCGACGTCGGGGTACGGCTCCGGCCAGAAGAACCGCTGGGCGCGCGCCGGCCCGCCGCCGCGTTCCTCGGCGAGCGCGAGGATCGACTCGAGCGGGCTGAGACCGCTTGCGAGCACGGCCCGCAGGTGGGCGCAGCCGCGGTGCTCACGCAGCACGTGGAGTGCGCGCACCACCCGGCCCGCCGGGTCGAGACCGTCGACGGGGAACGCCCGCCATCCGGCGAACAGGCCCCCGATCGCGGGCGACGCCGCCGCGGCGACGCGCTCGGCGAGCACGGCGAGTTCGGTGAGGTCGTCCGCCGACTCCGCGGCGAGCACCCGGGCACCCCAGGCGGCACCGGCCCGCAGGTAGGCCGTCGCGGCGTCCGCCGGTGCGACCGTGCGCGGCCGGGTCTCCCACAGCGCCCGGAACCCGCCCGGTTCGACGAAGCCGTACTCGGCCGCGACGACGTCCGCGTCGACGTCGCCGAGCACGCCGCCGCGCCCGCACGCCCAGAAGAGCCGTCCGGCGAGCCCGGCCTCCTCCCCCGCCGCGGCGGTGCCGGGGTCGAGCATCCAGGTGGAGCCGAAACCCATGATCTGCAGCCCTACCCGGGCTGCCGTGGCGGTCCCGCGGTCCTGCGGTGCGTCGGTCATGGACGGGACGCTAGACGCGACCGAGGGGCCCGGCGATCGCCGGGCCCCTCGGTGTCGTGCTCGGGGGAGAGGACTCGAACCCCTAACAACAGGGCCAGAACCTGTCGTGTTGCCAATTACACCACCCCCGATCGGGTGTCCGGTGAGGCTAGCCGGTGCGCGGGGCGCTGCGGCAACCGTCCGGATGCTCAGCGCAGGTCGGCGAGACGGCGGAACCCGATGACCCGGCCGAGGAGCACCGCACCGGTCTCGCGCACCCATTCACTGCGGCCCCACGACGCGTCGGTGGCGTCGACCTGGGCCACGAGCCCGACCTCGTCGGCGACCTCGAGCAGTCGGAGGTTGTGGTAGGGGTCCGACACGAGGACCACCTCGTCGAGCCCACGTCCGAGAAGGATCGCCGCGGTCGCGGACAGCTGCTCCCACGTGTTCGTCGACGTGTTCTCCACGAGGATCGCCTCCTCGGGCAGACCGAGGTCCCGCAGGACGACGAAGCCGGTCATCCCCTCCGTCGTCCGGTCCCCCGGTTGGTTGCCACCGGTGACGACGACGATCGGTGCGACCCCGTCCGCGTGGAGCGCCGCGGCGTGCTCGAGGCGACCGCGCAGCGCCCCGGACGGCTCACCGTCGTACTGGGCGGCACCCATCACCACGATGGCGTCCACCCTCCCCTCGACCGTCCGCCGGGCGGCGAGGCCGACCTGGGCGGCGGTCACCGCCACCGCGGCGAGACCCGCGAGCACCACGATCGCCACGACCGCCCGCCGAGCGGAGCGGAAGGGATGGAGGAAGAACAGCACGGCTCAGAGGCGCGCCCGGGCCGCCCGCAACCGTGCGAGGGTGCGCTCGCGCCCGAGCACCTCGAGGGATTCGAACAGCGGCGGTCCGACCGTCGTGCCGGTGACCGCGACCCGGATCGGCGCCTGCGCCTTGCCGAGCTTCAGGCCGACCGACTCGCCGAGTTCGGCGAGCAGGCGGTGCAGCTCGGCCGCCTCCCACGGTGCATCCGCGTACGCCGCGAGCGCGCCGTCGAGCAGCGTCGTCGCGTGCGCGCCGCCGACGACGGCACGTTCCCACGCATCAGGGTCGACGACGGGGTCGGCGGCGAAGAGCCAGGCGACGAGCGGTTCGACGTCCGCGAGCGTCTGCGTCCGTTCCTGCAACGCCCGGACGAACTCGTCGGGCAGTGTGGCGAGGGGGTGGGGGCAGAACGGCGCTGCGGCATCACGGAACGCCGCCGGTTCGAGCGCCCGCAGGTAGGTGGCGTTCACGTGGGTGAGCTTGCGCACGTCGAAGAACGCCGACGACGCGTTGACGTCCTCGAGCCGGAACCGTTCGACGATCTCCGCCATCGGCCGGATCTCGACGTCGTCACCGGGGCTCCACCCGAGCAGCGCCAGGTAGTTCGCCATCGCCGGGGCGACGATGCCGCGTTCCCGGTAGCGCTCGACCGCCACGTCGCCGAAACGCTTGGAGAGCTTCCGGCGCTGCTCGTCGACGAGGAGCGGGAGGTGGGCGTAGACGACGTCACCGCGGGCGCCGAGTGCGTCGAGCAGCAGGAGCTGCTTCGGCATGTTGTTGATCATGTCCTCGCCGCGGATCACGTGGGTGATGCCGGCGTCGACGTCGTCGACGGCGTTCGCCAGCAGGAACGTCGGGCTGCCGTCCGACCGGCGGATGACGAAGTCCTCGACGTTGGCGTTGTCGAACTCGATCCGGCCGCGCACCACGTCGTCCCAGCCCGTCACCCCGTCCTCGGGCACCCGCAGCCGCACCGCACCGTCGTCGACGTAGGCGTGCCCCGCTGCGAGGAGTTCCTCGATCACCGCACGGTGCCGGTCGGCGTTGGCCGACTGGAACTCGGGCCCCTCGTCCCAGTCGATGCCGAGCCAGGTCAGCGCGTCGAGGATGTTCGTCACGAGCTCCGGCTGGTTCCGGCTCGCGTCGGTGTCCTCGATCCGCAACAGCATCGTGCCGCCCGTGGCACGGGCGAAGATCCAGTTGAACAGCGCCGTGCGCGCGCTGCCGACGTGGAGGTAGCCGGTGGGCGAGGGCGCGAACCGGACGCGGACGGTCACCGCAGCCCCGTCAGTGCCCGTGGCCGGCGGTGAGGTCGAGCAACGACCGCCAGTCGGCCGCATGGGCGGCGAGCACCTCGCCGTGCGGGCGACGCAGGGTGGCGGCGGGCACCGCGTCGGCGACGGCGCGCCGGTGCGCGTAGTGGTGCGAGCTGCGGCATCCCTCGAACAGGGTGCGCCGCAGCGCGACGAGCTCCGGGGCGGGCTCCTCGTCGAGGAACCCCCACACCCCGAACGCCACGGTCAGGTCGTGGACGACGGGGGCCCGGCCGAACAGCCCGGACCGCTTCGTGGCGACCGCGACGACACCGGCGACCACGTCGTCGTGGTGCTCACCTGTCGCGAGGAAGACCCGCCCTGCGAACTGCCCGACGAGGCGGTAGGCGTACCCCTGGTCGGGGCCGGGGGTGCCGAGGCGTTCGTCCGCGGGTTGACCCTCTGCGAGCTCGCCGGGCCGCGCCGCGAACCAGGAGTCGCCACGCCGCGGCGGCGAGTCGTAGGACGCGGGCGAGAGCACTTCGGTGGGGACGTAGCTCGGGGCGGACATCGCCGCTCAGCCTACGGTGCGGTCCGCTCGCGGCGCACGATGCGCCCCGGCCCGCTCAGGCGCTGTGCAGCAGCAGGTAGTGCACGGCGTCGGACAGGGCCTGCCAGGACGCCTCGATGATGTTCTCCGACACACCCATCGTCGTCCAGCGGCGCTCGCCGTCGGTCGACTCGATGAGCACCCGCACCACCGCGCCGGTGCCGCCGTCGGTGTTGAGGACCCGCACCTTGTAGTCGGCGAGGCCGAGACGCCCGAGCTGGGGGTAGCGGTCGCCGACCGCCGCACGGAACGCTGCGTCGAGCGCGTTCACCGGCCCGTTGCCCTCACCGGTGGCGATGCGGCGTTCGGTACCGCCGTCGGGCAGCGGGAGACGCACCTTCACCGTGCACTCGGTCTCGATGCCGTGCGCGTGGCCCATCGGGTTCTCGGTGACGACGTCGGCCGCACCGGGTCGATGCTCGACGTTCACCCGGAACGACTCGAGCTCGAAGAAGTCGGGACGCCAGCCGGTCGCACGTCGCATCAGCAGTTCGAGCGACGCGTCGGCGGTCTCGAAGTGGTAGCCGGCCGACTCGAGCTCCTTGAGCTGTTCGAGCACCTCGCCGAGCTGACGACCGTCGAGGTCGACGCCCCAGTCCTTCGCCTTGAACTCGATCGTGGCGCGCCCCGACAGGTCGGACACGAGGAACCGGGTGCCGTTGCCGACGAGGGCCGGGTCGACGTGCTCGTAGGAATCGGGCCGACGGGCGATGGCGGACGTGTGCAGACCCGCCTTGTGGGCGAACGCCGACTGCCCGACGTAGGGGAGCTGGTTCTGATGGGGCAGGTTCACGAGCTCGGCGATGCGCCGCGAGATCTCGGTGAGCCGCACCATCCGGTCGGCGGGAAGGGTGGCGATCCCCATCTTCAGCGTCAGGTTCGGCACGAGCTGGACGAGGTCGCAGTTGCCCGTCCGCTCGCCGTAACCGTTCATGGTGACCTGCACCTGGGTCGCACCGGCGATCACCGCGGCGATCGCGTTGGGGACGGCGCAACCGGTGTCGTTCTGCGTGTGGATGCCGATCTGCACCCCGGCGAAGTGGCGGACGACCTCACGCACGATCGGTTCGACCTCGTGCGGGAGCGTGCCGCCGTTGGTGTCGCAGAGCACCAGCGTCTCGGCGCCGTTCACGGCAGCGGCCTCGAGGACGCGCAGCGTGAACTCGGGGTTGCGCTTGAAGCCGTCGAAGAAGTGCTCGGCGTCGAAGAAGACCCGCAACCCCGACGACCGCAGGAACGCGACCGACTCGCCGACCATCGCCACGCCCTCGTCGAGGGTGGTGCGCAGCGCCTCGAGGACGTGGTAGTCCCACGACTTCCCGACGATGCACGCGACGGATGCGCCCGAGTCGACGAGCGTGCGCAACGTCGGGTCGTCGTCGCTGCGACCGAGCGGCTTGCGGGTCGAACCGAACGCGACGAGCGTCGAGGACGTGAGGCCCAGTTCGGTGCGTGCCCGCCGGAAGAACTCCTCGTCCTTCGGGTTCGCACCGGGGTAGCCGCCCTCGATGAAGTGCACACCGAGTTCGTCGAGCGCACGGGCGACGGCGAGCTTGTCCTCGACGGTCAGCGCGATGCCCTCGAACTGGGCACCGTCGCGCAGCGTCGTGTCGAACACGTCGACCCGGGCCGGCCACGACGGGTCGTAGCGGGGGCCACGGTCGACGGGTGGCATCCCGTCGGTCGCAGCGTCAGACATATTCGCACCACTCCGCGTACCGGTCGATCTGCCCGCGGACGGCGGCCGCGTACGTCTCCTGGATGCGGCGGGTGATCGGTCCCGGGTCGCCGATCTCACGGTCGTCGACGGATCGGACCGGCACGATCTCGGCGGCCGTGCCCGACAGGAACATCTCGTCCGCCGTGTACAGGTCGGAACGCAGCAGGTTGTCGAAGCGGAACTCGATGCCGAGGTCGGTGGCGATGCGGCGCACCGAGTCCTGCGTGATCCCCTCGAGCGCACCCGCGGCCACCGGCGGGGTGACGATCGCACCGTTGCGCACGACGAAGATGTTCTCGCCCGTGCACTCCGACACGTAACCCTGCGGGGAGAGCAGCAGCGCCTCGTCGTAGCCGGCCTTCACGGCCTGGATCTTCGCCATCTGACTGTTCACGTACATGCCGACGCCCTTGGCGGCGGGCGGCATCGCGTTCGGGTCGTGGCGCTGCCACGACGAGATCATGAGGCGAACACCCTTCTTCGTGCCCTCGTCACCGAGGTAGGCGCCCCACGGCCACACGGCGATCATCACCTCGACGGGCGACTGCAGCGGGTTCACGCCGATCTCGCCGTACCCGAGGTAGACGAGCGGTCGCACGTAGCACTCGCGGATGTCGTTGACCCGGATCGTCTCCTTCACCGCACCGACGAGGTCGGCCACCGTGTAGGGGATGTTCAGGTAGAGGATCTTGCCGGAGCGGAAGAGTCGCTCGATGTGCGGGGTGAGCCGGAACACCGCCGGCCCGTTCGCCGCCTCGTAGCACCGGATGCCCTCGAAGGCACCGTTGCCGTAGTGCAGCGTGTGGCTCAGCACGTGCACCTTCGCGTCCGCCCAGTCGACGAACTCGCCGTTCATCCAGATCTTCTGCGTGGGTGTGATCGGCATGGTGGTGGTCCCCTCTCAGGTTCGGGTCGGGTTCAGACCCGGGCGGCGATCGCGTCGCCGATCTCGGGTGTGGAGCCGGTGATCTCGCCGGACACCGACGCCTGGCACGCCGCACGGATGCGGTCGGCGGCGGCGGTCTCGCCGAGGAAGTCGAGCATCATCGCACCGGACAGGATCGCCGCGGTCGGGTTCGCCTTGGCGGTGCCGGCGATGTCGGGCGCCGAGCCGTGCACCGGCTCGAACATCGACGGTGCGGTGCGGTCGGGGTTCAGGTTCGCCGATGCGGCGAAGCCGATGCCGCCGGTGACCGCGCCGCCGAGGTCGGTGAGGATGTCGCCGAAGAGGTTGTCGGTCACGACCACGTCGTAGCGCTGGGGGTCCTCGACGAAGTAGATGCACGCCGCGTCGACGTGGTTGTAGGCGGTCGCGACGTCGGGGTAGTCGGCGTGGACCTCGTTGAAGGCCCGCTCCCACAGGTCGCCGGCGAAGTTCAGCACGTTCGTCTTGTGCACGAGCGTGAGGTGCTTGCGACGGCCCGCCGACCGGGCGAGGTCGAACGCGTAGCGGCACGCCCGCTCGACACCCATGCGGGTGTTGACCGAACCCTGCGTGGCGACCTCGTGCGGGGTGCCCTTGCGCAGGAAGCCGCCCTCACCCGCGTAGGTGCCCTCGGTGTTCTCCCGGATGACGACGAAGTCGATCCCCTTCGCGGGGTCGTTGAACGGCCGCTGGTTGATGTAGAGGTCCAGGTCGAACCGCATCTTCAGCAGGAGGCCGCGCTCGATGAGGCCGGGCGGCACGCCGGGGGTACCGACCGCACCGAGGTAGATGGCGTCGAGTCCGCGCCACTCCTCGAGGACCGAGTCGGGCAGCACGGTGCCGTCCCGCAGGTAGCGGGCGCCGCCGAGGTCGTAGTCGACGGTCTCGAGGGTGACGCCGGTCGCGGCGATGACCTTCAGGCCCTCGGCGATGACCTCGGGACCGATCCCGTCACCACCGACGATGCCCACCCGGTGCTTGCCCATGTCGACCTTCTCCCCTCGTCGTCGTCACACCTTGCCGGGACAAAGAAAAACCGCCCACCGAGGTGGACGGTCGGACGCGCACGCCGCAGTCGGCGTGCGCTAGCGAATGCCTACGATCCCGGTGGCGGTGTGCATACGGGCGGAGTTTCCCGCGGGACGGCACCCGTCGTCAACCGCGGTGCGTGTCCCCTCCGCCACCGTCCGACCGATCGGTACCATGCGCCCCGTGGCCGACGTGCATGAACTCACCCAGGCGGCGTACGACCGCCTCAAGGCCGAGTACGACGATCTCACCACCCGCGGGAAGATCGACATCGCCCGCCGAATCGAGGCGGCGCGCGAGCTCGGCGACCTCAAGGAGAACGGCGACTACCACGCCGCCAAGGAGGAGCAGGGGAAGATGGCCGCCCGCATCGCGCAGATCGACGCGATGATCGGCGAGGGCAACTACCGGATCGTGGAGATCGCCCGCGACGTGTCCGCCGTGCAGGTGGGCTGCGTCGTGACGATCCGCTACGAGGGCGACACCGACGTCGAGCGGTACCTCGTCGGCTCCATCGAGGAGCGCGGCGACCTGCCGGTGCTCTCCCCCGGCTCACCCCTCGGTTCGCAGCTCCTCGGCGCAGCGGTCGGGGACACCGTGGCGTTCGAGGCACCCGGCGGGACGCTGCGTGTCGACGTCGTCGCCATCGAACCGGCCGACTGAGGTCGCCGGGCGTCCCGGTTGGACGCCCGCCGACCGCGTCGCCGGACGCCCCGAGCTCCCACCGGTCCGCACCCTGCGCACGGCGTCGGGGGCGGACCGGGTCCTCCGCACCGTCGGTGTCGCCGGACCGCACACGCCGAGCGTGCTGCTCGTCCACGGGTGGATGGCGACCGCGGACCTGACCTGGGCGGCCGCGTTCGGCCCGCTCGCCGACGACGGGCACCATCTCCTCGCCCCCGACCTCGACGGGCACGGCGACGAGCCGGGCGAGGCCGGCGGGCGACGGTTCCGGCTCGAGGCGTGCGCCGACCGGCTCGCCGATCTCGTGGCAGGGGCCGCGACGGGGTCGGTCGTCGTCGTCGGCTACTCGATGGGCGGAGCGGTCGCCCAGTTGCTGTGGCGCCGCCATCCCGAGCGGGTCGCCGGTCTCGTCCTCTGCGCGACGGCCGACCGGTTCCGTCACGACCTCGGGGACCGCGTGTACTTCGGAGCCTGGGACGCGGCGGCCGCCGCGCTCGGCCCGCTCGGTGCGGCTCGCCGACGCAGGTTCCACCGTCGCCTCGTCGAACGACGGACCGCCCGGTACGACCTCGGCCCCTGGGGCCGGGCCGAACTCGCCCGCGGCGACCTCGCCACCCTCGCCCGGGCCGGTGGTGCGCTCGGACGCTTCCGGTCGACCGACTGGCTCCGCAGCGTCGACGTGCCGACCGCCGTCGTCGTCACCACCCGCGACGACAAGGTGCCCACCCACCGCCAGTACCGGCTCGCCGGTCTGCTGCCCGGGGCGACCGTCCACCCCGTCGAGGGCGGCCATCACGCCTGCGTCGACGCCCCCGACCGGTTCGTCCCCGCATTGCGGCGGGCGGTCGCCCAGGTGGTGGCGGCCTCGGAGCCGCCCCTGCGCAGCGGATACGCTGCCGGGGACCCGATCTGACCTCGTCCCCACGCCCACGGAGGCACCGAGCACCCATGGCGGCACCCCGCACCCTCGCCCAGAAGATCTGGGACGACCATCTCGTCCGCTCCGGCGTCGACGAGCCGGACCTGCTCTACATCGACCTGCACCTCGTGCACGAGGTGACCTCGCCGCAGGCCTTCGACGGTCTCCGGATGAACGGCCGCACCGTGCGCCGCCCGGACCTCCCGATCGCCACCGAGGACCACAACGTCCCCACCACCGACATCTCCGGCCCGATCGAGGACCCGATCTCCCGCCGCCAGGTCGAGGTGATCCGCCAGAACGCGGCGGAGTTCGGCATCCGCCTGCACCCCATGGGCACGCCCGGTCAGGGCATCGTGCACGTGATCGGCCCCGAACAGGGCCTCACGCAGCCGGGCATGACCATCGTCTGCGGCGACTCCCACACCTCCACCCACGGCGCGTTCGGTGCGCTCGCGTTCGGCATCGGGACCTCCGAGGTCGAACACGTCCTCGCCACCCAGACCCTCCCCCAGTCCCGCCCCAAGCAGATGGCGGTCACGGTGAACGGCACGCTTCCGCCCGGGTCGACGGCGAAGGACATCGTGCTTGCGATCATCGGTGAGATCGGCACCGGCGGCGGTATGGGCTACGTGATCGAGTACCGCGGCGAGGCGATCCGGGCGCTGTCGATGGAAGGCCGCATGACGGTCTGCAACATGTCGATCGAGGGCGGCGCGAAGGCGGGCCTCATCGCCCCCGACGAGACGACGTTCGCCTACGTGGCGGGCCGCCCCCACGCACCGCAGGGTGCGGACTTCGACGCCGCGGTCGCCTACTGGCGCACGCTGTTCACCGACCCCGACGCGGCCTTCGACCGCGAGGTCGTCCTCGACGCCTCGACGATCGTCCCGCAGGTCACGTGGGGCACGAACCCGGCGCAGGTCACCGGCATCGACCGGAACGTGCCCGCACCGGGCGACTTCGCCGCCGCGTCCGAACAGGACGCCTGCGCCCGGGCGCTCGCCTACATGGGTCTCGAGGCCGGCACGCCGATCCGGGACATCCCCGTCGACTACGTGTTCATCGGTTCGTGCACGAACAGCCGGATCGAGGACCTGCGCCTCGCCGCCGACGTGGTGCGCGGCCGTCGGATCGCCGCCGGGGTCACCGGCTGGGTCGTCCCGGGCAGCTTCGCCGTGAAGGGACAGGCCGAACAGGAGGGACTCGACCGCGTCTTCAGCGAGGCCGGGTTCGAATGGCGTGAGCCGGGTTGCTCGGCCTGCCTCGCCATGAACCCCGACAAGATCCCGCCGGGCAAGCGGGCCGCGTCGACGTCGAACCGCAACTTCGAAGGACGCCAGGGTCCCGGTGCCCGCACCCACCTGGTGTCGCCCGCCGTCGCCGCGGCGACCGCCGTCGCCGGACGGTTCTCGACCCCCACCGACCTGGCCTGAGCGCAGGAGCCGCCGATCATGCAAGCCGTACGCGTCATCACCGGTCGGGCCGTTCCGCTGAACCGCTCCGACGTCGACACCGACCAGATCATCCCCGCCGCCTGGCTGAAGCGGGTCGAACGCACCGGGTTCGGTGTCGGCCTGTTCTCCGCCTGGCGCGACGACCGGGCGTTCGTGCTCAACGACGAACGCTTCAGCGGTGCGACGATCCTGCTGGCCGGGCCGAACTTCGGCACCGGCTCGTCTCGGGAGCACGCCGTGTGGGCGATCATGGACTACGGCTTCGCAGCCGTGATCTCCCCCCGGTTCGGAGACATCTTCAAGAACAACGCCGGCAAGAACGGGCTCGTCACCGCGCAGATCGACGCTGCGGTCCTCGAGCAGCTCATGGCCGCCGTCGACGCCGATCCGACGCTCGAGATCACCGTCGACGTCGAACGGCTCGTCGTCGCCGTCCCGGCGCTCGGCATCGAGACGCCGTTCCCGATGGACGCATCGACCCGGGAGCGGTTCCTGCAGGGCCTCGACGAGATCGGCATCACCGAGCAGCACACCGCCGACATCGACGCCTACGAGCGCACCCGCGCCGCGTTCAAGCCGTCCGTCCGGGCCTGAGGATCCCTCGGCTCAGTCGATCCCGAGCAGCTCGCGCTCGGCGGCCTCCGCCGCGCCCGTGCGCTCGAGTTCGGCGACGGTCATCGTCGTCGCCCGGGTGAGCACCGCGATCCGCCGCTCGACCTGGTCGTGCACCCGGGCGGTGAAGTCCTGGGAGAGCTGTGTGGAGATCGGGTCGTCCGGATCGTCGATCGTCGGGGACACCTCGAACCAGAACGCGGCGAGTTCCCGGAGCCGGGCCGTCGCGCCGTCGAGCAAGTCGGGGTGCTCGGCGAGGATGCGCTGGCACAGGTAGGTGCCGTAGGTGATGTGACGACCCTCGTCGGCCCGGATGTGCCGGATCCCCTGCTGCATCCCCGGGAACGCGTCGAGCAGCGCGAACAGGTCTGCCCACAACGTGTACCCGGAGATCGCGAGACATCCCTCGACGAACTGGTTGTAGGTCACCGAGGCGTCGAGCATCGCGGCTGGCGACCGGTCGAGGAGCACCCGTCGCATCGCCGTCGGCAGCGCGCTCTCCCACATGCCGACCGACTGCGCCGGGTCGTAGTGCAACCCGAGACCGGCGGCCTGGGTGGCGAGACGCTCGTAGTAGCCGTCGAGGTCGGCACCGACGGCGGTGAGCCAGCGCCGGAAGAACTCGACGTGCTTCGCCTCCTCGAACGCGAAGCTCGTCAGGTACATCGCCTCCTCGAGACGACCCTCGTCCGCGATCGCGAGCGCGAGGGGCACGATGTCGAGGGTGACCGCCTCCTCCCCGACGAGGAACCCGGTGCAGACGTGCAACATTGCGTCCTGGTACGCGAGCGGCAGCCCCGCCCAGTGTTCGGCGTCGGCGGTGAGGTCGATCGTGGCCGGATCCCACGCGAGGCGCTTCGCCTTCTCCCACAGGCGCCACGGCAGACACGTCGTGTCGATGCCCCGGGGCGAGGACCACCCGCCGACCGTGCGCGACGGCCGGAGGACGGCGGCGAACGGATCGACCGGTTCCACGCTCAGCTCTCGAGCGCGTGGACGCTGATGATCCCCGGTCGGGCCCGGAGCTCGGCGACGACCGCCTCGGGCACCGGCTGGGACGTGGCGAGCACCATCGTCGACGGCGCACCGGTCGGGTCCCGGCCGACGTCCATGTCCTCGATGTTGATCCCCGCGGCGCCGAGCAGCGTGCCCACGGTGCCGATCATGCCCGGGCTGTCCTCGTTCTTCACGTAGAGCAGGTGCGGGCGCGGCGGGAGGTCGACCACGTTGCCGTCGATGTGGGTGAGCCGTTCCACACCGCGCACACCCACGAGCGTGCCTGCGACGCTGTTGCCGCCACCCCGCACCGTGAGCAGGTTCACCCAGTCGACCGACGTCCCGGACTTCGTCTCCCGGACCTCGACGCCCTTGTCGGCGGCCATGAGCGGTGCGTTCACGTAGCTCACCGGTTCGGCGCTCGTCCGCCGGAACAGCCCCTTCAGCACGGCGAGCGTCAGGATGCGCGTGTCCACCTCGGCGACGGGGCCGTCGTAGCAGACCTCGAGGGCCGTCGGGACGGTGCCGTGCAGGGCGACGAAGAGCGCACCGAGCCGCTCGGCGAGACCGAGGAACGGCTTGGCGACCTCGGCGACCTCGCCGGCGGACACGTTCACCGCGTACGGCACGAAGTCGTTGTTGAGGGCGAGCACCATCATCTCGGCGATCGCGTCGCCGGCCTTGTCCTGGGCCTCGCGCGTCGACGCGCCGAGGTGCGGGGTCACGACGACCTCGGGGAGCCCGAACAGCGGCGACGACGTCGTCGGCTCCCGGTCGAACACGTCGAGCGCCGCACCCCCGACGTGGCCGGCGACGATCGCGTCCGCGAGCGCCGCCTCGTCCACGATGCCGCCGCGGGCGACGTTGACGATGCGCACACCCGGCTTGCAGCGGCGCAGCCGTTCGGCGTCGAGCAGGCCGACGGTCTCCTTCGTCTTCGCGACGTGGATCGTGATGAAGTCCGCCTGGGCCAGCAGGTCGTCGAGGTCCAACAGCTCGACGTGGAGCTGCCGGGCACGGTCGGGCGACAGGTACGGGTCGTAGGCGACGAGCCGCATGCCGAACGCTGCCGCGCGCTGGGCGACCAGCCGACCGATCCGACCGAACCCGATCACCCCGAGCGTCTTGTCGGCGAGCTCGACACCCTCCCAACGGGAACGTTCCCAACGGCCCTCCACGAGCGCGGCGTGGGCCTGGGGGATGTTGCGGGCCTGCGCGAGCAGCATCGCCAGCGTGTGCTCGGCGGCGGAGAGGATGTTCGACTCGGGCGCGTTGACGACCATCACGCCGCGCTGGGTGGCGGCGTCGACGTCGACGTTGTCGAGACCGACACCGGCCCGACCGACGACGACGAGCTCGTCGGCGGCTGCGAGCAGCGCCGCGTCGACCTGCGTCGCGGACCGGATGACGAGACCGTGCGCACCACGGATCAGGCGGTGCAACTCCTCGACCGACGGTGCGAGCGCCACGTCGACGTCGTGGCCGGCGGCGCGCATCCGCGCCAGCCCGGGTTCGGCGATCTCCTCGGTGACCAGGATGCGTGCCATGGGACCTTCCGTGCGGCTCTGGGGCCGTGAGCGACCCCACAGCGTAGGGTCACGATCATGGCCGACCCAATCGTCGTCGTCGGAGCCGGACTGTCCGGCATCGTGGCCGCCCGCAGCCTCCGCGCCGCCGGCCGGTCGGTGGTGCTGATCGACAAGGGGCGGGTCCCCGGCGGGCGTCTCGCCACCCGGCGCGTCGCCGGCGGCACCCTCGACCACGGCGCCCAGTTCTTCACCGTGCGCTCCGACGCGTTCCGCACCATGGTCGACGACCTCCTCGCCGCCGGGGTGGTGCGCGAGTGGTGCCGGGGCTTCGCCGAGGTCGACGGGTACCCGCGCTACGCCGCGGTCGGCGGCATGAACGCCCTCGCCCGCACGCTCGCCGCCGATCTCGACGTCCGCTGCGGGGTGACGGCCCGTGCGGTGGGCCGGCACGGGGACGGCTGGCAGATCGACGCCGGCGACGTGGTCGTCGACGCCCCGGCGGTCGTGGTGACCCCACCCCTCCCCCAAGCGCTCGCCCTCCTCGACGCGGGCGGTACGTCCTACGACCCTGCGCTCGCCGCCGTTCCGTTCCACAAGGTGCTCGCCCTGCTCGTCACCCTCGACGGCGACCCGGCGATCGGCGAACCCGGCGCACGCCAGCTCACCGAAGGACTGTTCTCCTTCGTCGCCGACAACGGCCGCAAGGGGGTCTCTGCGGTACCGGCGCTCACCCTGCACGTGGCGCACGGGCCCTCCGCCGACCGGTGGGACGACCCCGACGACGAGGTCGCCGCCGACCTGCTCGCTGCGGCGGCGCCCTGGATCGGCGGCGCGCGCGTGGTGGCCTCCGAGCTCAAGCGCTGGCGGTACGCGGGGCCCGTGACCCCGCTCGCGGCGCATGCGGCGACGGTGGCGGACGGGCTCGTGCTCGCGGGCGACGCGTTCGCCGGGGCGAAGGTCGAGGGCGCGGTGCTTTCCGGCCTCGCAGCGGCCGCCACGGTCCTCGGCGCCTGACCGCCGAGCGGCCGTCTCAGGCGCCGAGCACGAACGACAGCAGCAGGAGCCCCGCCGGGAGCGCCACGAGCACGCCGAGGAGCGCGGCGGCGAGCACCCGCCGTCGACTGTCCGCCTGCCAGAACGACGTCTCGGGCGACACGTCGGACACGCCGAGGTCGACCTCCTCGAAGGCGCGCACGAGGGCGCGGGCACGGGCGAGGTCGGCCCGTTCGACCACCACCGCCGGACCGATCGCCGTCCGGCCGGACGGCAGGAGATGGTCGGCCTCCTCCACGTCGACCACGTCGGCGGCGACGCCCTCGCGCCGCAACCGCAGCACGGTCCGCTCCGCGAACACGACGCGCTCGTAGTCGACGACGACCGCCGGGTCGGCGTAGGCGAACCGCCGGAACCCGCTCATGCGGCACCGCCGCGGAGTTCGACGGCCACGTCGGTCTCACCGGGCGGGGCGGCGATGCCGAACACCTGCCGGTAGAAGAACAGCTCGGCCCGCAGCGCGTGCGCGATGTTCGTGGCGTCGCGGAACCCGTGCTGTTCCCCGGGGTACTCGACGTAGGCGTGGAGGATCCCCTTGCGGGCGAGCGCGTCGGCCATCGTGCGGGACTGCGCCGGCGGGACGATCACGTCCTCGCTCCCCTGGAACAGGATGATCGGGCACGACAGCCGGTCCGTGTGATGGATCGGCGACCGTTCCCGGTACCGCTCGGCGGCCTCGGGCAGCGGGCCGACGAGGCGGTCGAGGTACCGGGACTCGAACTTGTGGGTGTCCGCTGCGAGCGCCATGAGGTCGGCGACCCCGTAGTGGGACGCCCCGGCCGCGAACACGTCGGTGAACGCGAGCGCGCACAGCGTCGTGAACCCGCCGGCCGACCCGCCACGGATCGCGAGTCGCGCCCCGTCGACCACGCCGTCCGCGACGAGGGCACGGGCGACCGCCACGCAGTCCTCGACGTCGACGATCCCCCAGGCCCCGTCGAGCAGGGACCGGTACGCCCGCCCGTAGCCGGTCGACCCGCCGTAGTCGACGTCCGCGACGGCGAAGCCGCGTGTGGTCCAGAACTGCACGGCGAGGTTCAGACCCGGGTTCGCCGACGACGTGGGCCCGCCGTGGGACAGCACGAGCAGCGGCGGCAGGTCGGCGGCGGGGGCGCGCACGGCCGGGTTCGTCGGCGGGTAGAACCAGGCGTGCGCGACCCGGCCGTCGGCCGAGGGGACCTGCAGCCGGCGCGGCGCAGCGACGTGGTCGACCGGGATCGGCAGAGTTCGCGGCGGGCGCACGAGCACCGTCGGTCCCCCGTCGAGTGGGATGCGCACCACGGCGGCCTCGCGCCGGGCACCGGCGCCGACGCCGACGACGCCGGCGCCGTCGGCCCGGACCGCCTCGAGGGTGACGAGGTCGGTGGGCACCTCGTCCCACCGGGTGCGATCGGCGGCGACGACCGCGAGGTGGACGCCGTCGGACGCCCCGTACGCGGCGACGACCCGGCCGTCGGCGAGGACCGCGTACCGGCTGCGGCCGAAGATCCAGGCGGGCAGCCCCACCTCGGCGTCCGGGCCGGGCAACCGCACGGTTGCACCCGCGGGCAGGCCGTCCGGGCCGGCTGCGACCCGGTGCAGCGTCCACGTGTCCGTCCGGTCCGAGCAGAACAGCAGGGCACCGTCGGGCGCCCACTCGGGCTGCACGATCGACTCGTCCCCGCCACCGGCGACCCGGCGCACGTCGACGAGACCGTCCGGGGTCGGACGCCCGACCCACAGCTCGGCTGCGTCCCAGGGCATGTCCGGGTGGTCCCACGCCAGCCAGCACAGCAGCGACCCGGTCGCGTCGAGCCGTGGCGCGGCGACGAAGTCGCGCCCGGTCACGAGCACCTGCGCCG
>CAYVOK010000022.1:0-22243 GCA_964453335.1 uncultured Acidimicrobiaceae bacterium | reverse complement strand
GCCCCACCGCCGTACTCGTGGACCCGGGTGCGCGCCGACCACGGGGCGGGCAGCAGGTCGACCCCGTCCCGCACGAGCGCCACCCGGCCACCCTCGGAGGGGCGCGCCTCGGACCACCACGTCCCCGTCACCCCGACGCGCACGTCACCGAAGCCGACGGACGCGGCGACGACCGTCGCCGCGTCGAGCGGGGACGGCCAGCCGCCGTGGCCGACCGGGTCCCGGTCGGCGGTCACCTCAGCGTCGCCCGAGGAGGTCGGCGACCCGACCGACCCCTTCGACGAGGTCGTCGTCGGAAAGGGCGAAGGAGAGTCGCATGTACCCGGGGGCACCGAACGCCTCGCCGGGGACGAGCGCTACCTCGGCGGCGTCGAGGATCACCTCGGCGAGCTCGGTCGTCGTCGTCGGCGTCCGACCGGCGATCGTGCGACCGAGCACACCCTCGAAGCTCGGGAAGCAGTAGAACGCGCCCTCGGGTTCGAGCGCCGTCACCCCGTCGATCGTGTTCAGCAGCTCGTACATGCGTCGACCGCGCCGCTCGAACGCCGTCCGCATGGCGCGGACCGCCTCGAGGTCGCCGTCGACCGCGGCGAGCGCAGCGATCTGCGCCACGTTCGACACGTTCGACGTCGTGTGCGACTGCAGGTTCGTCGCCGCGGTGATCACGTCGTTCGGGCCGATGATCCACCCGACTCGCCACCCGGTCATGGCGTAGGTCTTCGCCACCCCGTTCACGATGACCGTGCGGTCGGCGAGCTCGGGCACGAGCCGGACGATCGAGGAGAACTCGTGGTCGCCGTAGGTGAGGTGCTCGTAGATCTCGTCAGTCATGACCCAGAGGCCGCGTTCCGCCGCCCAGCGACCGATCGCCTCGACCTCCGACGGCGGGTACACGGCACCGGTCGGGTTCGACGGGGAGACGAACAGCAGCAGCTTCGTGCGGGGCGTGAGCGCCGCCTCGAGCTGTGCGACCGTCACCCGGAAACCGCTCGCCACGTCGGTGGGGATGACGACGGGGACACCGCCGGCGAGCTCGATCGCCTCGGGGTAGGTGGTCCAGTACGGCGCCGGGACGAGGACCTCGTCACCCGGGTCGAGCAAGGTCTCGAACCCCGCCGCCACGGCGTGCTTGCCGCCGTTGGTGATGAGCACCTGCGACGCGGCGACCTCGACCCCGCTGTCCCGCAGGGTCTTGCGGGCCACGGCCTCGCGCAGGTCGGGCAGACCGGCCGCCGGGGTGTACCGGTGGTTCGCCGGGTTCCGGCACGCGGCGACCGCGGCCTCGACGATGTGCGCGGGGGTCGGGAAGTCCGGCTCGCCGGCGCCGAAGCCGATGACCGGCTTGCCGGCGGCCTTGAGCGCCTTCGCTTTCGCGTCGACGGCGAGCGTCGCGGACGGCGCGATCGCGCCGACCCGACGGGACACACGGGAGCGTGGGGCGGAAGTCACGCGCCTGTTCTACCGCCTCGGGCCGCTCGACCGGCACACTGGAGGGGTGAGCACCCCCGACATCCGCATCCCCACCGACCTCCTGCCCCGCGACGGCCGCTTCGGCTGCGGTCCGTCGAAGGTGCGGCCGGAGGCGATCGCCGCCCTCGCCGCCGCTGCGCCGGACCTGCTCGGCACCTCGCACCGCCAGCCCGCGGTGCGCTCGATCGTCGGTCGCCTGCGGGCCGGTCTCGGGGACCTGTTCTCCCTGCCGGAGGGCTGGGAGGTCGTGCTCGGCAACGGTGGTTCGACGGTGTTCTGGGACGTCGCGACCTTCGGGCTCGTCGACCGTCGCAGCCAGCACCTGAGCTTCGGCGAGTTCTCCTCGAAGTTCGCCGCGTGCACGGCCGCCGCCCCCTTCCTCGAGGACCCCGTCGTCATCGCGTCGACACCGGGCACCCACCCGACCGCGGTCGCCGACCCCACCGTCGACGTGTACGCGCTCACCCACAACGAGACGTCCACCGGTGTGGCCATGACGCCTCGCCGGCCGGCCGGGGCGACCGCCGACCAGCTCGTCGTCGTCGACGCCACGTCCGCTGCCGGCGGCCTGCGCTGGGACCCGGCCGAGGTCGACGTCTACTACTTCGCCCCCCAGAAGTGCCTGGCGTCCGACGGCGGCCTGTGGCTCGCGTGCTGTTCGCCCGCAGCGGTCGACCGGATCGGGCGGATCGCCGGTTCCGGCCGCTGGATCCCACCGTCGATCGACCTGCGCACCGCGCTCGACAACTCCCGCCAGGACCAGACCTACAACACCCCGGCGCTCGCGACGCTGTTCCTCGCACTGCACCAGGTCGACTGGATGAACGCCAACGGCGGCCTCGCCTTCGCCGCGGGACGCAGCGACGAGTCGGCGTCGGTGATCTACGACTGGGCGGAGGCCTCGTCGTACGCGACCCCCTTCGTCGCCGACCCGGCGCAGCGCAGCCACGTCGTCGCGACGATCGACCTCGCCGACGGCATCGACGCTGGCACCGTGTCCTCGGTACTGCGGGCGAACGGCGTGGTCGACACCGAGAGCTACCGGAAGCTCGGCCGCAACCAGCTCCGCATCGCCCTGTTCCCCGCGATCGACCCGGACGACGTGCGTGCCCTCGTGGCCTGCATCGACCACGTGGTGGGCGCGCTCGCCTGACGGTCAGTCCTCGCCGTTGCGCCAGTCCGCCGGCACCTTGCCGAGCTTGCGCATGCGGTCGGCCGCCCAGATCGGGATCGGCAGCATCACGTCACGGTTGAGACGGTCGAGCATCGGCCCGTCCTCGGCCCACACGTGGCACGTGTTCAGGTTCAGCTTCGTGCGCTCGCGCTGCTCCTCGATCGTGATGTCGAGGTTCACGCCGGAGGACTCCTCCATGCGCATCGACCACATCGACTGGAACGCGACCGGGCCCATCGCCTGCAGCAGTGCGGTCGTGTGCGTGCAGCCCCTCGGACCGCCGAAGAGCTCGCGCACCTTGTGGGTGTACCCGCGGGTGATCGACAGGCCGATCAGCTCCCGGTAGTGGTCCTCGATGCGCCGGCACTCGACGTGGGGGTGGACCTCCATGACGAGGCGCGCGTCGACGATGGTGAGCTCGGGGACGGCGATCTCGATGTCGACCACCATGTGGTGGATCGTCATGGGCTCGGGATCGTCGGGGATGTACACCCCGGCCGGCTTGGTGTCCATGACCGTGCCGCGCAGCAGCAGACGGTCGGCCGCCTTGCGGTGGGCGACGACGTCGTAGACGCGGTTGTGCAGGACCGGGTAGTCGAGCGGCGGGACGGTCATGGGTCGCAACCGTACCCGGCCCTGCCCCGCGGACTCACCCCTTGGCGGCGGCGAAGCCGGCGTCGAGGTCGGCGAGGATGTCCTCGATCGACTCGATGCCGACGGACAGGCGGACGAGCCCCGGTGCGACACCGGCGGCGAGCTGCTCCTCGGGGGTGAGCTGGCTGTGCGTGGTCGACGCCGGGTGGATCACGAGGGAGCGCACGTCACCGATGTTCGCGAGGTTCGAGTGGAGCCGGAGGCCGTCGGCGAACCGCTGGCCCGCCTCGGCACCGCCGTCGATCTCGAACGCGAGCACCGAACCCGCACCACGGGGCAGGTAGCGCTGCGCCCGCTCGTACCAGGGTGACGACGGCAGCCCGGCGTAGGACACGGACCGCACCTCGGGGCGGGCGGCGAGGAACTCCGCGACGCGCTGGGCGTTCTGCACGTGACGCTCCATGCGCAGCGACAGCGTCTCGAGGCCCTGCAGCAGCAGCCAGGCGTTGAACGGTGCGACCGAACCGCCGAGGTCCCGCAGCATCTGGATGCGCGCCTTCACGATGAACGCGCCCGCGCCGAGCATCGGCCAGTAGTTCAGGCCGTGGTAGCTCGGGTCGGGGGTGTTGAAGTTCGGGAAGCGGTCGGCGTGCGCACCGAAGTCGAAGGTGCCGGCGTCGACGATGACACCACCCATCGCCGTGCCGTGCCCACCGATGAACTTCGTCGCGGAGTGCACGACGATGTGCGCACCGTGGGCGATCGGGTTGCACAGGTAGGGCGACGCGACGGTGTTGTCGATGATGAGGGGGACGCCGACCTCGGTTCCGAGCGCGGCGACCTCGGCGATGGGGAACACGTCGTTCTTCGGGTTGGCGACGGTCTCGCCGTACAGCGCCTTCGTGTTCGGTCGGATCGCAGCCCGCCACTGGTCGAGATCGTCAGGGTCGTCCACGAAGGACACCTCGATCCCGAACTTCGGCAGCGTGTAGTGGAACAGGTTGTACGTGCCGCCGTAGAGCGACGGCGAGGACACCACGTGGTCGCCGGCCTCGGCGAGGGTGAGGATCGCCATCGTCTCGGCCTGCTGACCGGAGGAGACGGCGAGCGCACCGGGGACCATGCCGCCCGCTGCGGTCGGGATGCCGCCCTCGAGTGCCGTCATGCGGGCCTCGAAGACGCCCTGCGTCGGGTTCATGATCCGGGTGTAGATGTTGCCGGGTTCGGCGAGGGCGAACAGGCGGGCGCCGTGGGCGGAGTCCCGGAAGCTGTATGCGGTCGTCTGGTAGATCGGCACGGCGCGGGCGCCGGTGGCCGGGTCGGGCTCGGCCCCGGCGTGGATCTGCAGGGTCTCGAAACCCCAGGCGGGTTCGGTCATGTCATGGCTCCTCGGACTGCGGGGGGACGAGGGCCGGACGCGACCGGACCCCGATTCCTGACCAAAGTAGTCAGGAATCGGGGTCCGTGTCAATCGACCCGCAGACGATCAGCCCTGGCCGCCCGATGCATCCTGCACGCGGGTCTTGCCGGCACCGATCCACGGCATCATGCCGCGCAGTTCCTCGCCCACGACCTCGATCGGGTGCGCCTTGCCCTCGGCCTCGAGCCGCAGGAAGTTCTTCCGCCCCGACCGGGCCTCGGCGATCCACTCCTCGGCGAACTTGCCGGACCGGATCTCCTCGAGGATGGTGCGCATGTTCGCCCGCACGTGGTCGTCGATCACCCGGGGGCCACGCGTCAGGTCGCCGTACTCGGCGGTGTCGGACACCGAGTAGCGCATCCCCGAGATGCCCTGCTCGTACATGAGGTCCACGATCAGCTTCAGCTCGTGCAGGCACTCGAAGTACGCCGCCTCCGGCTGGTACCCCGCCTCGACGAGCGTGTCGAACCCGGCTCGCACCAGCTCGGTCAGGCCACCGCACAGCACGACCTGCTCACCGAACAGATCGGTCTCGGTCTCCTCCGCGAACGTGGTCTCGAGCACACCGGCCCGCGCCCCGCCGACACCGTCCGCGTACGCCAGCGCCAGGCCCCGGGCGTTGCCCGTGGCATCCTGCGCGACCGCGACGAGGCACGGCACGCCGCCGCCCTCGGTGTAGGTCCGGCGCACCAGGTGGCCGGGACCCTTCGGCGCGCACATGGCGACGTCGACGTCCGCCGGCGCCTTCACCTGGCCGAAGCGCACCGAGAACCCGTGCGACACGAACAGGGCGTCACCCGCCTTCAGGTTCGGGGCGACGAACTCGCTGTAGATCGCCGCGTGCTCGGTGTCGGGCACGAGCAGCATGATCACGTCGGCCTCCGCCGCGGCCTCGGCCATGCCGAGCACCCGCAGACCGGCCTCACGCGCCTTCGCCACCGAACCCGAGCCCTCGCGCAGGCCGACCCGTACGTCGATGCCCGAGTCCCGCAGGTTCAGCGCGTGCGCGTGACCCTGGGAGCCGTAGCCGATGATCGCGACCTTGCGCTGCGCGAGCAGCGAACGGTCGACGTCCTTCTCGTAGTAGATGGTTGCCACGGTTTCCTCCGGGACGGGTCGTGCAGGACGACGGGCTGGTTGGTTGGCGCAGGTCGGCCGCGCAGGTTAGCGGGGCGTCGCCGCCGAGCGCTCTAGACGGGGCAGCGCCACGGTGCCGGTGCGCTGGATCGCGACGATCCCGAACGGACGCAGGAGATCCTCGAAATCGTCGAGCTTGCCGGGCGAACCAGCGAGCCGGACCATGATCTCCGCCGAACCGGTGTTCAGCACCCGGGCACCGAAGATCTGGCACAGCTCGAGGATCTGGGAACGGTCCCCCGCCCCGGCCCGCACCGTCGCCATCAGCAGCTCCTGCTCGACGGCGTCCTCGGGTGCGAGCTCGTCGATGCGCACCACGTTGATGAGCTTGTCCACCTGCTTCACCATCTGGTCGACGGGCGTCGACTCGGTGTCGGCGACGATCGTGATCCGGCTCAGCGCCGGGTTCTCCGTCGGGGCGACCGCGAGCGAGTGGATGTTGAACCCACGACGGGCGAAGAGGCCCGCGACCCGGGCGAGCACACCCGGCTTGTTCTCCACGAGCATCACGAGCGTGTGGTAGCTGACCGGACGGGCCATCTCAGCGCCCCCCTCGGAACCGCTCGAGGTCGGCGGCCTGGGTGGGGTCGACCATCACGTCGGAGTTCGACTTGCCGGCGGGGACCATCGGGAAGACCTTCTCACGGGAGTCGGTGCGGAACTCGATGACGACCGGCCGGTCGTTGACCGCGTTCGCCTTCTCGATCGCCGCGTCGACCTCGTCGGTCGACTCGACGCGCAGCGCCATGCAGCCCATCGCCTCCGCCCACTTCACGTAGTCGGGCAGGTCGGGCGACAGGTACACCTCCGAGTAACGCTCCTCGTAGAACATCTCCTGCCACTGCCGCACCATGCCGAGATAGGCGTTGTTGAGCAGCGCCACCTTGATCGGGATGCGCTCCGCCGACGCGGTGACGAGCTCCTGGGCGGTCATCTGGAAGCACCCGTCGCCGTCGACCGCCCAGACGGTGCGGTCCGGGCGACCGGCCTTCGCCCCGATCGCCGCGGGGATCGAGAAGCCCATCGTGCCGAGACCACCCGAGTTCACCCACGTGTAGGGGTGGTTGAAGCGCCAGAACTGCGACGTCCACATCTGGTGCTGGCCGACACCCGACGCCACGATCGTGTCCGACGGGCTCAGGTCACGCAGCCGCTCGAGGACGTACTGCGGCTTCACGTGCCCCTCGCCCGGATCGAGCTGCTCGTAGGTGAGCGGGAACCGCTCCTGCCAGCCGGAGATCCGCTGCTTCCACGCGGTGCGGTCGGCCTGCGCCGCGGCACCACCGCGGGCGGCCACCGCCGACACGAGCGCCTCGATCACGATCCGGCAGTCACCGGCGATCGCCACGTCGGCGCGCCGCACCTTGTGGAGCTCCGCCGGGTCGATGTCGACGTGGATGATGCGGGCGTCGGGGGCGAACCCGTCGAGCTTGCCCGTCACCCGGTCGTCGAACCGGGAGCCGAGCGCCACGAGCAGGTCGGCCTCCTGCATCGCCGTGATCGCCGTGTAGTTGCCGTGCATCCCCGGCATGCCGAGGCACAGCGGGTGGTCGTCGGGGAACGCACCCCGGGCCATGAGCGTGGTCACGACCGGGATGCCGGTCATCTCGGCGAGCGCCCGCAGCGCCTCCGCCGCACGCGCCTTCAGGATGCCGCCACCGATGTAGAGGACCGGACGTTCCGCACCGCAGAGCAGCTCCGCCGCCGCAGCGACGAGCGCCGGGTCACCCTCGACCTGGGGCCGGTAGCCCGGCAGGCTCGCCGCGACCTCCTCGTCGGTCGGCCAGTACCACTCCATCGCCGAGCGCGGGTTCGCCGGGTCGACGATGTCCTTCGGGATGTCGACGAGGACCGGACCGGGACGGCCCGTGGTCGCGAGGTGGAAGGCCTGGCGGATCGCGAGCGGGATCTGCGACGCCTCGGTGACGAGCTCGTTGTGCTTGGTCACCGACCGGGTGATGCCGACCGTGTCGCACTCCTGGAACGCGTCCGTGCCGATCGCGGCGGTCGGGACCTGCCCGGTGATGCACACGAGCGGCACCGAGTCCATGTAGGCGTCACAGAGCGGGGTCACGACGTTCGTCGCGGCCGGGCCCGAGGTCACCATCGCCACACCGGGGCGACCGGTGGCGTGCGCGTAGCCCTCCGCCATGTGGCCCGCCCCCTGCTCGTGCCGGACGAGCACGTGCCGGATCGGGGAGTCGATCAGCGGGTCGTACACGGGCAGGATCGCCCCGCCCGGCAGGCCGAAGACGACCTCGACGGCCTGCATCTCGAGCGCCTTGATGAGCGCCTGGCCTCCGTTCATCTGCATCGTCGATACCTCTGATCCTGGGTCGAAAACCGGAACGACCTCCCGGGTGGGAGGTCGTGGCGCGGCGTCGGGTGGCGGGACGCGCGCTACGGGCTCACTACGAGGATGATCGAGCGGCCCACGTGCGTCACGAAGGGTGAGGCTAGGACCACGGGGCGACACCGGTCAAGCGGCGGGGGCCGTCACCACCGCTACGCTCCGCCGTGATGCGCCGCGCCGTGTACCCCGGGTCGTTCAACCCGCCGACGGTGGCACACCTGCGGATCGCCCGCGCCGCCCTCGACGTCGCCGGACTCGACCGGGTCGACCTCGCCCTCTCCCGCCGGGCGCTCGGCAAGGAGGACGTCGACCGACCCAGCTTCGACGACCGCGTCGCCGTGCTCGAACGCGTCGTCGCCGCCCGCCCCTGGCTCGGCCTCCTCGTCACGGACGCGCAGCTGCTCGTCGACATCGCCGCCGGCTACGACGCCGTCGTCATGGGGGCGGACAAGTGGACCCAGGTCAACGACCCGGTGTTCTACGGCGGCTCGGACGCCGCCCGCGACGACGCCGTCGCCCGACTCCCCCGACCACTCGTCGCCCCGCGTGGCGACCACCCCGTGCCCACCGCGTTCGCCCTGCCGGTCGACGACGGACTCGACGGGATCTCGTCGACCGCGGCACGTGCCGGCGTGCGGGCCTGGATGGTCCCCGAGGCGGCCGACTTCGACGCGGCGACGGGGGCGTGGACCGACCCCGCCCGCTACGACGCAGGACGGCGCACCCCGTGACCACGTCGCCCGCCACCGTACGCGCCACCCCCGGCGGGATCGGCCCCGGCCGGGCGGCGGCCGCGTTCGTCGCCCTCGCCGGCACGCTCGTCGCCTGGGTGTGGGCGTCGAGCACGTGGTTCCCCGCCGACGGCGAGGACCCGGTCCGCTCGACGTTCCCCGGATCGGGCCTGCTCCGGGGGTGGGTGCACTTCGATGCCGGGTGGTACTTCGAGATCGCGATCAACGGGTACTCGATGCCCCCCGGTCGTCAGGCGAGCGTCGCGTTCTTCCCGACCTACCCGATCGCCGTGCGTCACCTCACGCCCTACGTCGGCAGCGTCGAACTCGCCGGCATCCTCGTCACGTTCGTGTGTGGCCTGTGCGCCACCGTGCTCGTCGCCACCTGGACCCGGTCCCGCCTCTCCCCCGCCGCGCAGACGACCGCCCTCGCCGTCCTCCTGCTGCAGCCCTACGCCTGGTACCTCGTCGGCGCCGTCTACGCCGACGCGCTCTTCCTCGCCGCCACCGTCGGTGCGTTCGTGCTCGTCGACCGCAACCGCCCGCTCGCCGCCGGCATCGTCGGCGCCGTCGCGTCGGCGACCCGCCCCGTGGGGCTCGCCGTCGTCGTGGGCCTGCTCCTCGCACAGCTCGAACGACGCGACGCCCTGCGGTTCCGCAGCGGCGCACCCCTCCGCCGCCTCGCCGACCGACCGGGCCGCATCGGCCGCCTCGCCGGCACGGTGGTGACCATCCCCGTCGGCGTGCACCTGCGCCGCCTGCGGCCCGTCGACGCCGGTGTGCTGCTCGCCGCCGGCGGGTTCGTCGGCTGGTGCGCCTGGCTGTGGTGGCGGTTCGGCGACCCGCTCGCGTTCTCGACCGTGCAGCGGTACTGGGCGCAACGGTCCGGGCCGGTGACGTTGCTCAAACTCCACCTCGGCGGGCTGATCCTCCTCGAACCGACCGACCACGTGCGCTACATCCTCGGCTGTCTGCTGCAGGGGGCACTCGTGTGCGGTGCCCTCCTCACGGTGCCGCGGATCATCCGCCGCTTCGGATGGGGGCCGGGCGTGTACACGGCCGTCGCGCTCGGTCTGCCGGTGATCGGCAGCAAGGACTTCCAGGGCACCGGCCGGTACCTGCTCGCCGCGTTCCCCGTCGTCGCGCTCGCCGGCGAATGGCTCGCCGGGCGCAGCCCGCGCACCCGACGGACCGTGCTCGTCGTGAGCGCGCTCCTGCTCGGGATCTGGAGCCACCTCTACGCACGGGGCCACTACGTGGCGTGACCCCGGCCGCTCAGGTGAGGGCGCCCGCGATGACGAGGTCGGCGATGCGGTCCTCGTCGTAGCCGAGGATCCCGCCGAGCACCTCGGTGACGTGCTGGCCGAGCGCCGGCGCCGCTCCGGCGGGCCGGGGCGGCACCCCCTCGAAGCCGAACCGCGGCGCCTCGATGGGGATCGAACCGTGCACGGCGTGGTCGACGTGCGCCCAGTGGCCGCGGTGGACGAGCTGCGGGTCGACCCAGAGGCTGTCGGAGTTCACCGCCCGGTGCGCCGCCACCCCGACCGCCTGCAGGCGGGCGGCGAGATCGTCACCGTCGAAGGCGACCGACCACGTAGCGACCGCCGCCTCGATCTCGCTGCGACGGGCGAGCCGTTCCGCCGTCGACAGCGCCGTCCAGGAGGCGTCGAACCCGGCGAGGTCGCACAACGCCCGCCACGCGGCGTCGGTCTCGCACACGAGCGCCACCCAGGCGTCGTCGCCGGCGGCGGGCGTCACGACGTGCGGACACAGGTTGCGGTCGGCGTTGCCGTCACGCTCCCAGACCCGCCCGTTCACCTGGTACTCCATCAGCGCCGGACCGAGCGCCCACATCGCACCCTCGGTCTGGGAGAAGTCGAGACGTGCCCCCTCACCGGTGCGCGCCCGACGGTGCAGGGCGGCGAGCAGACCGGCGACGGCGAGTCGCGGCGACAGGTAGTCGGTGTACCCGCCGTACGGCCCGACACAGGTCCGGTCGGGCCAGCCGGTCGTGTGGAAGAACCCCGCCATCGCGGACCCGAGGTTGCCGAACCCGGCGTAGGAGGCGAGCGGGCCGGTCTGCCCGAGCAGCGACGACGACAGCAGGATCACCGACGGGTTCAACGCGCGGAGCCGCTCGTAGGTGAAGCCCCAGCGGTCGAACGCACCCGGCGAGTACGCCTCGGCGACGACGTCCGCCCACCGGACGAGGTCCTCGACGACCCCACGCCCCTCCTCCGTCGTCGGGTCGACGCAGATGCCGAGCTTCCCGGCGTTCGCGTTCAGGTACACGCCCGAACCCTCGGCGTCGGGCTTGTCCTGCCAGAACGGGCTCAGCGTCCGCCCCATCTCGATCCGGTTCGACGACTCGACCCGGACGATCGTCGCCCCGTGGTCGGCGAGCACCCGGGTGATCGACGGGCCCGCCAGCGACCACATGAAGTCGAGCACCCGCAACCCCTCGAGCGGGCGACGACCGCCGACGGCCGCACGGTCGGCCGCGGCGGGGGTGACCGGGGTGGCCGGACGTCGCTCCGCCGCGGTCCCGAGCACCGCGTCGGTGTCCGCACCGAGCGCCGGTGCGGCACCGAGCGGGGCGGGACGCCCCCACGACGTCGAGATCACCGGGCCGGGGAGCAGCGCCGTGCCCTCCTTGTGGGGCAGTGCGACCCGGTCCCAGTAGTCGCGGACCTCGAAGTGCTCGAAGCCGTACACGTCGGCGATGGTCGACGCCGGGGCGATGAGCAGCTTGCGGGACATCGCCCCGTCGAAGAGCTCCTGCTTCGTCTTCGTCAGGCAGAACGCGGCGAGCACCGACTTCAGCCGGTCGAACTCCTCGACCGTCTCCTCGCCCGTGTGGAGCTGGGTCCCGAACATGATCCAGTCCTTGTCCCGGGTCGCCTCGTCGCAGCCCCCCTCCTCGAAGATCCACTCGAAGAGACGCCGGGTGAACGGGCCGACCGCGGCGCCGAACAGGAACGTGATCGACACGGTGCCGTCGCTGCAGGGCCACACGAGCCGCACGTCGATCGGCCCGAGGCGCATCCCGCCACCGATGCGCGCCCCCATCGTCGTGCCGTAGGCGTGGGACAGCACCTGGGACTGGGTGGCCTGCATGACCGACTGCTGCGCGGACACGTCCGCCCACCGACCGACACCAGTCCGCTGCCGGTCGAACAACGCAACGAGGGCCGCGTCGGCGGCGTCACCCGACGCGTGGAACCACGCCTGGGGCACCGAGCACCGCACCGGCGGTCGGTCCGCGTCGCCCGACAGCAGCAGCTGTCCACCGGCGGCGAGGGCGACGAGGTCGGGGGCCGACCACCCGGCCTTCGGACCGGTCGACCCGAACGGGGTGATGCTCACGTGCACGAGCGACGGATTCAGGGCGGCGAGGTCGTCACGCCCGAGCCCGAGGGCCTCGAGCTCGCCCGGCGTGGCGGTCTCGAACAGCACGTCGGCACCTCGGATCAGTTCCACGAACCGGGCACGGTCGTCGGCGGAGCCGGCGAGGTCCAGCACGACGCTGCGCTTGCCGCGGTTCATCGACCAGTGCACGAGCGACCGGTCCGGATCGGCGACGTCGCCCGCGAACGGGCCGAGTGTGCGGGCCCGTTGCCCGCCCGGCGGTTCGACCGCGATGACCTCGGCGCCGAGACCCCCGAGGATCTGGGCGGCGACGTTGCCCCGCTCGTCCGTCAGATCCACGACCCTGATGCCGTCCAGCATGCCGCACCCCCCCCGTGACGTGACCTGCGCCACACCTTAGGTGCCGCGCACGCGCCGGGGCGCGGCGGGAGGGCGGTACCCTTGGCATTCCCTGGAGGCCCGCCGCCACATGACCCCGACCGAACGCTTTCCGAGCTTCACCTTCTTCTTCCCGGCGTGGAACGAGGAGGCGATCATCGAACGGACCGTCGCCGCCGCGCACGAGGCCGGGCGGGCGCTCCTCGAGGGTGACGAGGTCGAGGACTACGAGATCCTGGTCGTGAACGACTGCTCCACCGACCGCACCGGCGCGATCCTCGACGAGCTCGCCGCCGCCGACCCCCGGGTCCGGGTCGTCCACCACGACCGCAACCGCAAGCTCGGCGGCGCCCTCAAGACCGGGTTCGCCGCGGCCGAGGGGTCCGTCGTCCTCTACACCGACGCCGACCTGCCCTTCGACCTGCTCGACGTCGTCAAGGCGATGCGGCTCCTGCGGCTCTACGAGGCCGACATCGTGTCCGCGTACCGCCACGACCGCACCGGCGAGGGCCTGCGCCGCATCGTGTACAGCTACGCCTACAACACGATGATCAACACGCTGTTCAAGCTGCGGCTCCGCGACGTGAACTTCGCGTTCAAGCTCGTGCGGCGCGACGTACTCCGGTCGACCCCGCTGCAGAGCGAGGGCAGCTTCATCGACGTCGAACTGCTCTGCCGGGCCAAGGCGGCCGGGGCGACCGTCATCCAGTTCGGCGTCGACTACTTCCCGCGCACCCGCGGGGTGTCCACCCTCTCCTCCTTCGGGGTGATCCGCACGATCCTCACGGAACTGCGCACCCTCTACCCCGAACTCCGCCCCCTCACCCGGACGCGGACGTGAGCGCACCGGTCCTCGTCGTCAACGCAGACGACCTCGGCCTCACCCCCGGCACGTCCGCCGGGATCGTCGACGCCCACCGCGACGGCATCGTCACCTCGGCATCCCTCCTCGCCGTCGCACCCGGGTTCGGCGACGCCGTCGCCCGCCTCGGCGACGCCCCCGACCTCGGTGTGGGCGTCCACCTCGCCGTCGTCGGCGAGGACCCGCCCCTGCTCGGCGCCCGTGAGGTCCCGACGCTCGTCGACCGCCGCGGCGACCTGCGCCCGTCCTGGCGCCACTTCCTGCCGCGCGCCGCCGCCGGGCAGGTCGACCCCGACGATCTCCGGCGCGAGTTCAGCGCCCAGATCGAACGCGTCGCCGCCGCGGGGATCACGCCCACCCACCTCGACACGCACCAGCACCTCCACCTCTGGCCGCTCGTGCAGCGGGTCGTCCTCGACCTCGCCACCGAGCACGGCATCGGGGCCGTGCGGGTGCCGACCTCGGCGGCACGCAGCCCGCTCGGCCTGTACGTGCGCCGCCTCAGCGCCACCCTGCGCCGCAACGCCGCCGCCGAGGGCCTGCGCACACCCGACGGGTTCGCCGGCCTCGACGAGGCGGGCGCCCTCCTCGTCGAACCCCTCGTCGACGCCGTCGACCGGCTCGCCCGGCCCGGCGGTCGCAGCGCCGAGATCGGCTGCCACCCCGGTCGGGCGGACGACCCCGAACGACGCCGGTACCGCTGGGGCTACGCATGGCCCGACGAGCTCGCCGCGCTCTGCAGCCCCGCCGCCCGGGCCGCCGTGGAACGTTCCGGGTTCCGACTCGGGAGCTTCGCCGACCTGTGAGACCCCTCCCCTCGCCCGCAGCCCGGCGCACCCTCGCCGCCTACCGCCGCCTCCCGTTGGGCACGCGCGCCCACGTCGCGCTCCGCTGGCGGACCTGCCCGTTCGAACGCGTCGCGGCCGAGGTCCCGAGCGGGTGGATCCTCGACATCGGGTGCGGCCACGGTGCGTTCACCCGCCACCTCGCGCTCACCGACCCGGCGCGCACCGTGCGCGGCGTCGACGTCGACGCCCGCAAGATCGACGCCGCCCGACGTGCCGGCGGGTCGCTCGGCGGGCGGGTCGCCTTCGACGCCGTGCCACCGGGGTGGGTGCCCGACGACGAGCCGCGTTGGGACGGCATCGTCATCACCGACGTGCTCTACCTCCTCGGCCGCGACGAGGCGCTCGGGCTGCTGCGGGCCGCCGCGGCCGCGCTCGCCCCCGGCGGACGCATCGTCGTGAAGGAGATCGCGACCACCCCGCGCTGGAAGTACCGGCTCGCCACCGGGCAGGAGCTCGCCGCCACCCGCGTCGCACGCATCACCGAGGGCGACCACGTCGACTTCGTGCGCCCCGACGACCTCGCCGCGACGCTGCGCGACGCCGGACTCGAGGTCCGCACCACCCGTATCGACCGCGGGTACCCGCATCCCCACCTGCTGATCGTCGGCACCCGCACCGACGGTGAGCGACCCGCCGGTCGTCCGGGCGACCAGCCCGACGCCGCCTACTTCGCGACGATGGAACGCCACGCCGGGGACCACTGGTGGTACCGGGCCCGCCGCGAGATCCTCACCGACCTGCTCGCCGGGCGCGTCCCCGCGGGCGGCACCGCCCTCGACATCGGGTGCGGCACCGGCGAGGTCCTCGACCTGCTCGCCGCCGCAGGTGCCCGCACCGTCGCCGGCACCGACCTGTCCGACGACGCGCTCGCCGCCGCCCGCACCCGGGTCGGCTCCGGCACCGTGCTCGCCTCCCTCGCCGAACAGCTCCCGTTCGCGGACGCGTGCGCGGACGTGCTCACCTCCCTCGAGGTCGTCGAGCACCTCGACGACGACCGGCTCGCACTGCGGGAGTACGCGCGGGTCGTGCGACCGGGCGGCACGCTCGTGCTCACCGTCCCCGCCTACCAGGGCCTCTGGAGCGACCACGACGAACGGGCCGGGCACCGGCGGCGGTACCGCCGGGGCGAGATCGTCGACGTCGTGGCAGCCGCCGGGTTCCGCATCGACCGGGCCAGCTACTACTTCAGCTACCTCGTCCCCCTCGCCTGGCTCACCCGCCGCACCCCGCTCGGCCGTCTCCTCGGAGACACCGACGACGAGTCGTCCGCGAACCCGGTGCTCGCCGCGGTCTTCGGCACCCTCGCCCGTCTCGAACGGCGGGTGCTCCGGCGGCCCTCCGCTCGCCTACCCTTCGGCCTGTCGATCCTCGTGGTCGCCACCCGCACCGACATCTGAACGACGAGGAGAGCCGCGATGGTCGCCTTCGGGATCACGCTCACCCGCATCGAGGGCGCCGCAGCGCAGGCCCGTGAGTTCGAGGAGGCCGGGTTCGACATCGTCGGCACCGGCGAGCACGTGTCCTTCAACGTGTCCGTGTCGAACTCGTTCATCTCCCTCGCCGCCGCGGCGGGGGCGACGAGCCGGATCGAGCTCATGTCGACCATCGTGCTGGTGCCGCTCTACCCGGCCGCCCTGCTCGCCAAGCTCGCCGCCACACTCGACGTCGCGTCCGGCGGCCGCTACCACCTCGGCGTCGGCATCGGTGGCGAGCTCCCGCACGAGTTCGAGGCGTGCGGCGTCCCCGTCGCGGAACGAGGGCCGCGCACCGACGAAGCGCTCGCCCTGTGCCGGCGACTGTTCACCGAACGCGACGTCGACTTCGACGGCCGGTTCACGACGTGCCGCGGGGTGAACATCGACCCGGCACCCATCCAGAAGCCCCTGCCGATCTGGGTCGCCGGGCGGCAGAAGGCGGCGATGCGCCGGGCTGCGCACCTCGCCGACGGCTGGCTGCCGTACATGTACACGCCGGAGATGCTGCACGAGAGCATCGAGACGATCGACACGATGCGCCGGGCCGACGGGAAGTCGCCGATCCGCCGCGGGCTGTTCATCTTCACCTGCGTGCACCCGAACGGCGACGAGGCACGCCGGATGGCCGTCGAACGGCTCTCCAAGCAGTACGCGCAGGACTTCTCCCGCCTCGTCGGCCGCTATGCGCTCGCCGGCACCCCCGACGAGGTCGTGGCACAGCTGCGCCCGTTCCTCGACGCCGGCGCCGAGACGGTGATGCTCGCCTCGGCGTGCCACCAGAGCTACACCGACGAGAACCACCGCCTGCTCGCGGCGGAGGTCCTCCCGGCGTTCCGCTGACCGTCCCCTCCGGGGACGGCACCGGCGTCAGGCGAGGGTGATCGCGCCCTTCTCCGCACCCTGCGCGAGCCGCGCGTACTTGGCGAGCACGCCACTCGTGTAGCGGGGCTCGGGCAGCTTCCAGTCCGCACGCCGCGCGGCGATGGTCGCGTCGTCGACGAGCAGGTCCATCGTGTGGTTCCGCACGTCGATGACGATCCGGTCACCCTCGGCGACGAACGCGATCGGCCCCCCGTCGACCGCCTCCGGTGCGACGTGGCCGACACAGAACCCGTGCGTCCCGCCCGAGAACCGGCCGTCGGTGATGAGCGCTGCGTCCGACCCGCGGCCCGCACCCTTCATCGCGCCGGTGATCGCGAGCATCTCGCGCATCCCCGGGCCGCCCTTCGGACCCTCGTAGCGGATCACGACGATGTCCCCGGGGTTGATCCCGCCGGCGAGGACGGTCTCGAGCGCGGCCTGCTCACCGTCGAAGACCCGCGCCGTGCCCTCGAACCGGTCGACGTCGATACCGGCGACCTTCACCACCGCACCCTGCGGGGCGAGCGAACCGCGCAGCACGGCGATGCCGCCCACGTCGTGCAGGGGACGGTCCCAGCCGTGGATCACCTCGCCGTCGGGGCCGGGGGCCTTCACCATCTCGAGGTTCTCGGCGACGGTGCGCCCGGTGCAGGTGATCTCGTCGAGGTGCAGCACGCCACGCTCGGCGAGCATCTGCATGACGACCGGCACACCACCGACCCGGTCGATGTCGACCATCTCGTACCGGCCGTGCGGGCGGGTGTCCGCGATGTGGGGCACCTTCGCGGCGATGCGGTTGAAGTCCTCGAGTTCGAGCGGCACACGGGCCTCGTACGCGATCGCGAGCAGGTGCAGCACCGCGTTCGTTGAACCGCCGAGCGCCATCACCATCGCGATCGCGTTCTCGAACGCCGCCTTCGTGAGGATGTCGCGGGGGCGGATGTTCGCCCGCAGCAGGTTCATCACCGCACGGCCCGACGCGAACGCGTACTCGTCACGCCGACCGTCGGGGGCGGGCGCCGACGCGGAACCCGGCAGCGACAGACCGAGGGCCTCACCGACCGACGCCATCGTGTTCGCCGTGAACATGCCCGCGCAGGAACCCTCCGACGGGCACGCCTTCGACTCGATCTCGTGCAGCTCCTCGGCGGAGATCGACCCGGTCGCATACGCGCCGACCGCCTCGAACACCGAAACGATGTCGAGCATCTGGCCGTTGTGCTCACCTGGCAGGATCGACCCGCCGTAGAGGAACACCGTCGGCATGTTCAACCGGGCCGCCGCCATCATCATCCCGGGGAGGGACTTGTCGCAGCCCGCGAGGGCGACGAGCGCGTCGAGCCGCTCGGCGTGCATCACGCACTCCACCGAGTCGGCGATGATCTCCCGGCTCACGAGCGAGGCGTGCATGCCCTCGTGCCCCATCGAGATGCCGTCCGACACCGCGATCGTGCAGAACTCGAGCGGGAACCCACCCGCGTCACGCACCCCGTCCTTCGCCCGCTTGGCGAGACGGTCGAGCGGCATGTTGCAGGGCGTGACCTCGTTCCACGACGACGCCACGCCGACCTGGCCCTTCGACCAGTCGTCGTCGGTCATGCCGACGGCACGCAACATCGCCCGGGCCGGCGCCTTCTGGTAGCCGTCGGTGACCTCGTGGGAACGGGGCTTCATGTTCTCCGCCATGGGCACGGACACTAGTGCCGCGGGGTCGACCGGTAGGCTCCCGCGCCGATGGGAGTCCCCTGGCCCGACCGGCTCCGTCCCGACGAGTCGGACCGCACGCTGTGGCGGCTCACCGTCCCCGCATTCGGGTCCCTCGTCGCCGAACCGCTCTACGTCCTCGTCGACACCGCGGTGGTCGGCCATCTCGGCACCGACGAGCTCGGCGGGCTCGCGCTCGCATCGGCGATCCTGCTCACCGGGTACGCCGTGTTCATCTTCCTCGCCTACGGCACGACGGCCGCCGTCGCCCGCCTCCTCGGCGCCGGCGAGGAGCGCCGGGCCGCAGCACAGGCGGTGCAGGGCCTGTGGCTCGCACTCGGCCTCGGCGTCGCGCTCGCAGGCGCCGGCGTCCTCGGCGGTGAGGCGCTCATCACCGTGCTCGGCGGACGCGGTGCGGTCGCGGTGCACGCGTGGACGTACCTGAAGATCAGCCTCGTCGGGGTCCCCGCACTCCTCGTCGGCCTCGCCGGTGTCGGGTACCTGCGCGGCCTGCGCGACGTCCGCACCCCGCTCGTGCTCGCGCTCGTCACCGCGGTCGGCAACGGCGTGCTCGAGGTGGTGCTCATCTTCGGGTTCGGGTACGGCATCGGCGCATCGGCGCTCGCCACCGTCGTCGCGCAGACGACGGCTGCCACCGTGTTCGTCACCCGGGTGGTGCGCGCCGCCCGGCGGCTCGGCGCCCCCCTCGCCCCCGACATCGCGGCGATCCGCCGGCTGCTCGTCGTCGGCGCCCATCTGCTCGTCCGCACCGCGGCTCTGCGCGGCTCCCTCCTCGCCGGGGTCACCGTCGCCGCCGGCCTCGGCGGCGCCGAACTCGCCGCCTACGAGATCGGGTTCCAGATCTGGTCGCTCGGCGCCCTCGCCCTCGACTCGGTCGCCATCGCCGCACAGACCATGGTCGGTGGTGCCCTCGGTGCCGGCGACGTCACCACCGCCCGACGCCTCGCGGGCCGGGCGATGCTCTGGTCCGCGCTCGCCGGCGCGGTCGGCGGCGCCGCGCTGCTCGTCGGGCGCGGCGCCGTCCCCGGCCTGTTCACCCCCGACCCGGCGGTGCAGGCGCTGCTCGTCGGCACGCTCGTCGTCGTCGCACTCGCCCAACCGCTCAACGGCGTCGTGTTCGCCCTCGACGGCATCCTCATCGGGGCGGGCGACCAGCGTTACCTCGCGGGCGCCATGGCCGTCGCGTTCGCGGCGTTCCTCCCCGCTGCGATCGCCGTCGCAACCGGACGCGGCGGACTGTGGGGCCTGTGGGGTGCCCTCGTGTGGTTCATGGCGGTCCGGGCCGTCACGCTCGGCCACCGGTTCCGGGGCGGCCGTTGGGCGGTCGTCGGCGCCGTCAGGTGAGGGCCTGGGCGCGGCTCGAGAACCCGCCCAGGTGTGCGGTGTCGTTGTACGCCCGCAGCTTCCAGTCGGCACCGCGCACGACGACGTGGTGGATCGAACCGTTGTCCGCACCCGCGAACGCGAAGGGCTGCGACCCGGTCGCGTGTGCCAGCAGGGCACCGATCACACCGCCGTGCACGAACACGGCGACGCGCTCGTCGGGATGGCGGGCACAGATCCGCTCGATGCCGGCCACGCAGCGCCGCCGCAGGGTCTCGAAGCTCTCCGCACCGGGGATGACCCCCCAGTCCTGACGTTCCTGCATCTCGACGTAGAGCGGGTCGAGGTCGGCCGCCTTCTTGCGCAGCAGGCCCCCTTCCCACTCGCCGAGGTGGATCTCCCGGAGGTCGGCCTCCACGACCGGGGTCAACCCGAGCGCAGCGGCGAGCGGTGCGGCGGTCTGGTGGGTGCGCACGAGCGTCGTCACGTAGATCGCGTGGATCACCTCGTCCCGCAGACGCTCCCCGACCCGTTCCGCCTGCCACAGGCCGTCCGGGGCGAGCGGCGGGTTGCCGTGCCCGTCGACCCGGTCGAACGGCTGGTCCGGCCGGAACGGGGCCGACTCGCCGTGACGGACGAGGAGGATCTCCGTGCTGCCGGGCTCCGCCTGGAACCGGATCTGCCGGATCTCCTCGGCGGGCTGGTCGTGCTGTGCGCTCACGGGCCGGAGGCTACCCGTCGGCCCGGGCGGCGAGCAGCGCGGTGACCGCCTTGCCGTCGGCCTGGCCGCGCGTGCGCTTCATGACCTGTCCCACGAAGAACCCCGTCAGCTTGCCGCGCGCCTTCTCGTCACCCTCGACGTAGCGCGCCCACTCGCCCGGGTTGTCGGCGATCACGGCGTCGACGGCGTCCGCGAGCGCGTCCGACGCCATCGCCTCGTACCCCTTCGCCGCGGCGATCGCGGCAGGGTCACCGGCCCCGCCTTCGGCGACGAGTGTGGCGAGCACGTCCTTGGTCTGCGTCGCCGTCAACGCGCCCGAGGTCTCGAGCGCCACGAGGGCGGCGAACGCCGTCGGTGTGAGGTCGGCGGCGCCGTCGACCGCGAGGTTGTGCTCGACGTGGGTGAGCACCCGGGCCGGGTCGGCGCCGAGACCGATCGCGCGGACGGCGAGGTCGTCGAGACCGCGGGCGACCGCGACCACGACCTCACCGTCGGAGGGCGGCCTCCCTGCGGCGGCGGCGAGTGCCGCCCGCCGGTCGGCGGGCAGCGGCGGCAGTTCCGCCCGGATCCGTTCGATCCACACCGGATCGGGCACCAGCGGCACGAGATCGGGTTCGAGGAAGTAGCGGTAGTCCTCCGCGTCCTCCTTCGAACGGCCGGGCAGGGTGCGACCCGATGCCTCGTCCCAGTGCCGGGTCTCCTGGCGCACCGTGCCGCCGTCGGTCACGAGGTCGATCTGGCGGGCCGCCTCGTAGTCGATCGCCCGGCCGAGCGAACGCAACGAGTTCACGTTCTTGATCTCGCAACGCGTCCCGAACGGCTCCCCCGGACGGCGCACCGACACGTTCGCGTCGACGCGGAGCGAACCCTCCTCCATCTTCCCGTCCGACGCACCGATCGCCACGAGGATCTGCCGCAGCTCCTCGACGTAGGCACGTGCGTCGTCCGAGTTGCGCAGGTCGGGCTCGCCGACGATCTCGAGCAGCGGGACGCCCGCCCGGTTGTAGTCCACGAGCGCGTGGTCGGCACCGCCGATCCGGCCGCTGCCACCGACGTGGGTCGTCTTGCCGGTGTCCTCCTCGAGGTGCGCCCGGGTGATCCCGATCCGGGTGCCCGACGGCAGCTCCAACCAGCCGCCGACGTTGATCGGCTCGTCGAACTGCGAGATCTGGAAGTCCTTCGGCATGTCCGGGTAGAAGTAGTTCTTGCGGGCGAACGTCGACGGACGCACGTCGCAGTGGAGCGCCAGACCGACCCGGATCGCGAGCTCGACCGCCCGCTCGTTCAGCACCGGCAACGAACCCGGCAGACCGAGGCTCGTCGGGTCGACGTTCGTGTTCGGTGCCGCACCGAAGTGGTTCGGCGCGCCGGAGAACAGCTTGGTCGCCGTGGCGAGCTCGACGTGCACCTCGAGCCCGATCACCGTCTCCCAACCGTCGGTGGTCATCGTCCCGCCTCCAGCACCGCAGCCGCCCGGAACAACGTGCACTCGGCCAGCGCCGGACCGAGCAGCTGCACACCGACGGGCAACCCGTCGTCGCCGACCCCGAAGGGCACCGACAGCGCCGGATGGCCGGTCAGGTTCGACGGGATCGTGCACACGTCGTTCAGGTACATCGTCAAGGGGTCCGCGGTCTTCGCCCCGAAGGGGAACGCCGTCGTCGGCGACGTCGGCGACAGCAACACGTCGAACCGCTCGTACGCGGCCGCGAACTCCCGCAGCAGCAGCGTCCGGACCCGCAAGGCCTTGCCGTAGTAGGCGTCGTAGTAGCCCGCCGACAGTGCGTAGGTCCCGAGCATGA
>CAYVOK010000021.1:40399-42497 GCA_964453335.1 uncultured Acidimicrobiaceae bacterium | reverse complement strand
GGCGTCGACATTACGCTTGTGGCCGAGTTGTTAGCCGACAGTCCTGTGACTGTCTGGCGCACCTATTCCCATGTGATTTCAGGTAGGTTACGCGACGCAGCAGACGCGCGCATACAAAAATTTATGTCTTGAGGCTTGCAAAACAGACGCGACACGCAGAGATTGGCGTCCCTGTCTCCCTAAGAAAGAACCCCCGCACCGTGAAGTGCGAGGGTTAAGGTAAGGGAGGAAACAACCCACCATGCAAGAAGGAAGCTCCGATGGAGAATATAGTCGAGAACAACGCGCCCGTAAAGTCTGTTTCAAAGAAAGACATGCAGGACGTTGCGCAACAATGGATTAGCAACGGTTTTGAGCAAGCGCTCATTCCCTTAAAACAGGGTGAGAAGAAGCCGGACGTGCAGGATTGGGTGAACGCACGCATTGCAGGCGACGACATCATCAAAGCGGTTGGCAGAGGTTTGAACGTCGGCGTTCTCACAGCAGGCTATTCAGCCTTTGACGTCGAGGACACAGAATATGCAGACGAGATATTGGAGATACTACAGCGACGTTTCCCGACAGCGCCGCATAGGTTTCGCCCCGGCTCTAAAAGCCGAGCCATGTTGGTTCGGTTCTCCAATCCGCTAGACCTGCGGAACGTCGATTGGACGTCGGGCGGCATCACAGAAGACAACGGCACGCCATCAGGAAGAAAGATATTCGAGATATTGGGCGCAGGGCGACAGCTCATGGTCGAAGGTCGCCACCCCTCTGGAACAATGGTCGAGTGGACAGCACGGCCAACCGCAGACACGCTCCCCGCAGCAGATTATTACGATCTCACAGACGTCTTCCACGAAGTCCAGACAATGCTGGAAGGGAAGGGCGTCAACATAAGAGCGACAGTCGCTTCAACCCGGCGCGACCATACAAGCACTGCACAAGTTGGCGGCGACAGATGCGACGAAGACAAGCTGGAGAAGCTGGTCGCGCTCATTCCGAACGACAAAGAGTTCCTAGACAGGGACAAGTGGGTTGAGCTTGGACATGCAATCTATGGAGCTTCCGGCGGGTCCGAGAAGGGAAAAGAGATTTGGAGCAACTGGTCGAACCAAGTCCATCAAGACCCCATAGACGCGCCGGAGAAGTTCTGGGAGACAGTCAGACCAGACAACGTCAGGACAGGCGCGAGCTTAGTCGAGAGCTGGGCGCAAAAGTTCAATCCCGTAGAGGTCGCGCGCTTGGAGCTGGGTCCGCTCCCTTTTGAGGACAAGGCGGATCATCTTTCAAAAGAATGGCGGCAGGCCATTAAACGCTTGAGGGCGTCGAGACAGGAAGCAGGTCACGAGGCTTTCTATGGCAAGGAAGACAGCGACGAAGGGTTCGTGACGTTTGATTTCAACGACACGTGGAGCAGGCCATTCGTGCGCCCTGACATCACGGACTGGCACGCCAGAGGCGAGGTCTCTGTCTTGGCGGCAGCTCCCGGCACAGGCAAATCCACCCTGTCTTGCCTTTATGCCGTGGCGACAGCCTTAGAGCGCCCGGACCTAGTGGGTCTCACCAAAATAGATTGGACAGGCGACGTCATCATTGTCTCGAACGAAGACAGGAAGGCGAGCATCGAACGCAAGCTCCAAGCCTATAAAAATCTTCTCAATATCCAGCACGGGGAAGCCAAGCACAAAATCCACCTATGGAACGAAAGACTGGCGGTCGTCTCCAAGTCAGGCAACCTAGGCGTCGCACCAACAAGAGACGCGGTCAGGTTCATAGACAGATTGTCAGACCTGCGACAAAGCAGCTCAATCGCAATGGTAATTATTGATACCCTAGCATCAGCGGTAGACGGCAGCGACGAGAACAGCGTCGGCGACATGCAGGCCCTAATGAACGCCTGCGGCGACATAGCCCAAGCAGGCTTTTGTAGCGTTGTCTTAATACATCACGTCAAAAAGACCATAAACGACAAAGACGATACGTTAAGTCTCAATGACGTCAGAGGATCAGGAGCCATTGGCGGCGCGGTCAGGTCAGGCGTGGGGATTGTTAAGTGCGGGGAAAAGCGCCGGGACGATTACGGGTGGACGGAAGACGAGCGCCGCAAGACAATTCG
>CAYVOK010000021.1:0-40299 GCA_964453335.1 uncultured Acidimicrobiaceae bacterium | reverse complement strand
GGGGACCGGCGGAAGGACCGCCGGGACGTCGTGAAGGCTATAGGAGAATTGATAGACGACGGGGCGCTTGTCGTCGACGTCCGCTTTGACAAGAAGCGCAATCAGAAGCGCTTTTTGACGCTACCTTAAACCTACGAAAAGACCCTACGAAGAACCTACGATAACCTACGAAAAAATCCTTCGTGGGTTTCGTAGGCTCCCTATAGTCAAAACGACCTACGAAGGGTCGTTTGACTATAGGGGGAGCCTACGAAGAAACCCACGACACACGACCCCAGATAGGCGTGCAATTAGCGCGGCCATGCGGGCGGCGGGCGTGGCCGCTGGGCGGTCTATAGCCCCACCTGCTAGAAACCCTGCCAGCAATAAAAAAGGCGGCCCAGAGGCCGCCTTAGACGTTTTGTAGTAGGTCGCGTCAGGCGGCGCTTTTCAAGCGCCGCGCCACAATGCCCAGACCTTCCCGCGCAAGGTCCGCCGGGTCCATGATATTGACGCTATCCGGGAAGTAGGGGCTAACGTCGTGCAATAGCCCGACGCCAATCGTCTCTATGCCCTGTTTCGCCCAAAGGTCCACTGACCGCCGCCAGACCTTATCCGTGTGGAGGAAAAAGTCTTCGCCATCGGATAGGACAAACAAAAGGCGGCGCGTCGCGTCGCGCTGGGCGATAAGACGTCCGGCCGCATATTCGGACGCAATGAGATTGGCGGTCCCCGGATAGACCTTTGTGCGGCCGATCAATGGGCGTTGCTTGCGCCATGTCGCCGCAAAGGGCTTGCGGATTTCAACGAGCGCCCCGCCGCCGTAGGGATGACCTTGAAGACCTGCGGCGATAATCTCAAAAGCAACGCCAGCGCGGTCTAAGGCGTCGCCCACAGCTAACGCCATTGCGGCCGCGTAGGTGAGCTTGCCCTTTTCATCCATTGACGACGACGCGTCCAAAACAATCGAAACGGCCGCGTTGACGCCTTCCGCGTATGACCTGCGCGCGAAGACGTCCGCCGCCCCGGTCAACGCGCGGGAATAGGCGCGCCGATCTAGGCGTCCTGCCGTCTGTCCCCGTGTAATGGCGATACGGTCCGGGGACCGCACAAGGCGTTGAAGGTCCGCTTTCAGCTTAGAGAGGGAAGGATATATTTTCTCCAGATGCGGGAGCATGTCCGGGCGTCCTTCCTGCGCCACGTCAACGGGTATGACGCGCGGGGCGGGCATGGTCCCCAGCGTTTCGTCCGCCCGCAGGTCCGCGTCTGTCTTGCCCATACGCTCGTTTATGGCGCGTGCGATGTCTTTAAGGTCCGGTTCTACTCCCGGCGCGCCAAAAGACGTCTGGGCGTCGCCTTGCGGCGCGTCTGGCTTGCGGCGCGTGCGGCCGCTTTTCTGGGGCTGGGCTTGCGCTTCTTCCTGCGGGGCGTCGTCGCCCTGCGGCGCGGCTTGTGCGCCTTGCTGGGCTTCTTCTTCTTCGCCTTCCTGCGGCTGGGCTTGCTGGGCATTCTTCGCGCGGTTTTCGGCCGCCTTCTGTCTTTTTGAAATTTTACGCGCCAGCGCCAATATGTCTTGCGTTGATTGGCAAGCGGTCAATTCCGGCCATATCCAAGCCCAGCTTTTTGCAAGGGCAGGGGATAGGGCAGGAAGCGCCGGGAGATTGTAACCGCCCACAATGGCGCGGCCATATATCGCCAAGCAAAACGCAAAGCCCTGCGGCTGGGCAGGGTCAAAACCTTGCGCAAGCGCTTTCTCCAGCATGTAGGACGCCAGCGCCTCTAATAGACCTTGCGCATTGGCCGCAACGCCTGACGCAATGGTCTGGCGCTCAATGCGCACGTCTTCCAGCGCGTTGACAAGGTCCTGCACGCCTTCCCTTATCGCCACCTGCCAGACGCCAAAATCAGTGAAGCAAGCGTGGCCGGTCTCGTGGATTGTATAGCCCGCCCAAAGGTCCCGCTCCCGCGTCGTCATGCGGGCGTCCAGCGGAATTGATGGCAGGTTAAGGGTCCATTGCTGGTGCTGGGCGTGATTGTAGGGATTAGGTCCAAACATTATCCCGGCCGTCTGTCCGCTCAATTCCAGTCGCCACGGGTAACGGGGCGCGCTGGGGCGCGCCGCCGTGTAGAGCTTTTCGGCCGTCTGGACGCAGCCACGGGTGAGGTCTTTGTAGGTCGTCATCTCGAAAAATCCCCCGGATTAGATGGCGTCAAAATCGCGCGCGGCGCGGGCGTTGCGCGGGTCCTTGTAGACAGGCGCTTCCATGTCCCCAGTGGCGTCGGGCGTCGCGTCCGGCAAGCCAGCAATGATCTGGGCAATGCGCGAGGCGTCTAGGTCCGCAGCGGCGATAACGCCCAGCGCGGCGCGGTCTTCCTGATGCGCCGCATTGAGAACGGCGGTCTTGAAAGCCCGATCAACGGGGACGCCCGCCACAAGGCGGCGCGTAAACGCCGCCAGACGGCGGAAGCCCAGACCTTCCGTAAGGTCCCCGGTCTCGCATTTTTGGCGCGTCTTGCCAGCAAAGGCGACGACAAGGTCCGCAACGCCCTGCGGCGCGCCGGTCCTGTCCGCCAGCGCTTTTGCTTCCAATTCCGGGGCGGGATGATCCACATTTAAGACGACGCTAAAGCGGTCTAAAAACGCGACATTCATTGCGCGGGTTCCTGCATAATGGCCGCTCTCATCGCCGCGTCCGGCTGTATTGTCCGCCGCCATAAAGACGACGTCCTGCGCGACGCTAACCTTTTCGCCGCTCTCCAGCAAAACGAAACCATGGTCCAAAATGGTTTGAAGCGCCGCCAGTGAACCCGGACGCGCGATTGACGGTTCGTCGAATAGGATGATTGCGCCGGGCGTCCGCAGGGCTTTGGTGAGGGGTCCATCTTTCCAGACCGTCGCGCCGTTCTCCAGACCGTCGCCGCCTAGCAGGTCGCGCGGTTCAGTAAATTCATTAAAGGCGATACGGAAGAAGGGACGCCCCAGCGCTGCGGCCAATTGCATGGCGGCGGACGTCTTGCCGGTCCCTTTCGGCCCAGCAAGCCACGGGTAGGACCGTTCAGCGACGCAAAGGGAAAGGTCTTCCAGCAAGACAGGATCGAATAGATAGAACGGGTCGCGGTCTGGGGCGTCCGGGCTATTCCAAACAGGAAGCGCCAGCGCCTCTAGAGTGGGCGTCTTTACGCCAAAGATTTTTGACGCCTTGTAGGACGTCAATGAAGGCGTCGCGTCTTCACCTTCCGCAGGGCGGGCGATGGCCGCAAGCGGCGGGGCGTCTTTAGCGTCCGCAAGGTCTTGCTGGCATTTGTCTAGCTGGGCGAAGACGCCCGCCACGTTATCAATAAGGGCGTCCAAAGCGCTGTCCGCAATGAAGCCCTTGAGACCATGCAAGGGCGCCAGCGCTTGCCAAGCCCTTTTGTCAGGGCTGGGCGTCGCGGCTGGGGCGTCTGGCGCTGCGGCTGGGGCGGCCGGGGCGTCGTCGTCTTCCGGTATGGTTTCGCCCGCCATTGCGGCCGCTTCGGCCGTGGCGATAAAATCGTCAATGTCGATCTGGAGAACCGCGCAAAGCTGGCGCAATTCCTGATTTGTAAGCGCCGAAACGACCGGCTTGCCCGTCAGGGCTTCGCAGGTCTTGCCCTGTGCTTTCAGGGCGAAAATTGCGGCGTTGCGGATCACCTGTCTTTTTTGGTTAGCGGTTAGCATGGTCTTTATCCCTTGTTTGGTTTGTTGCGTCTGTTTCACGTGAAACAAGACAGACGGTCAAAAAGAAGAAGCGGCAAGGATGGCCGCGAGCGGCTGGGCCAGCACGGCGGCCGCTAACGCGGCCGCAAGCATGGCGAGAAGGTCCAGCGCGCTCATTGCGCGCCTTCCACTTCTTCGATCTTGAAGGGCATCTTGAAATACCGCTTCCACTCGCGCTCTAGCGTTTTCGATAGAGTGAAGACGTCCTTGCTTTCGAAAATCTCAAAGCTGTAGCCGTCTGGGGCGTAGGGGTTCTTATAGAAAACCCGGAAGCGTTTGATTTGGTTTAAGCTGTTGTTTTGCATGGCTTGTCTTCCCTTGTAGGTTATTGAGACAGACAAGCCATAACACAAAAAACAGCTATGTAAAACAGTTTTGTCTTGTCTGTCTTGCCCAGAGTTAAAAAATCCTGTAGACAGAACGTAATGTTATAACATTACAGCTTTCGAGGTTTCAGCTTGTCTAGCGTGGCGGCGTTGGATAAACCCCAGCAAAAACAAGGCTTTCGCGGCGGGATAGCCGTTGCGCACAAAAAGCGCAGGGTTTTCGCGTCCCGCGCAGATCAGAATTATGAGACGTGGAAAGATATGAACATTGAAGCACGCGACACGTTGCGTGATCTTCTGAAAGACCCAGCGCCGCAGATCAGATTAGGCGCGGCGAAAGAGATACTAGACCGCACAGACGGAAGACCCAGACAGCAAGCGCAGATCGAGATTAAAGGCGATCTAGCGTCGCAACATTTGGACGCCTTGCGTGCCTGGGCGGTGACAGCGCAAGCCATTGATATGATTGACGTATCGCCGGTAGACAATGGCGAAGCCTAGCAAGATGACAGCGCAGGACGTGCGCGATCTAGCCCAGCGCAATGCTGATAAGATATTGAAACCATTAAAGGTCTTACCTAATAACATATTAGGTAAGAGCGCTAGACAGGGCAAGACAAGCAAAAACAGCAGCTTGCGAGCGTCCGAACCCCCCGCCCCCGGCCAAGGAACCGCAGGGGCGGCGGCGAACGCCAACACCCACGCGAAAGCCCCTAATCTCCTAGACACCGTCTTACCTAGCACCCCCCTACCACCCCCAGACAAGTTCACGTCTGTCTTTGATAAAATTTTTGATGAGGACACCCCATCAAATGTAGACACGGAGATAGCATGTTCGACAGAGCCATCGACCGCGTCATCGCCGGAGCCTTCATCGCAACAGCCGTCTCCGCTGCAACAATCGGTTTCGTCTGCTACGTCCTTGTCTGCGTCTTCGCCTGCACAGCCGACGCCTGCGACCACGCCGCCAAGCGTCTCTCCCGATAATCCGTTCACGGCTTTCGTCGGACGGTATCGCAAGGACCCGGTCGCTCTGGTCAAGACAGTCTTTCAGGCGCAGCCGGACGCGTGGCAGGAGGAATTTCTCAACCACATTAAGAACGGCGAGCGGAGAATTTCAGTTCGTGCGGGCCACGGCGTTGGAAAGTCGACGGCCTGTGCTTGGGCCGTCATCTGGCACTTAATCACCAGATACCCGCAGAAAGTTGTCTGCACGGCCCCCACCGCGCCCCAGCTCTACGACGCCTTGTTCGCGGAAATAAAATTCTGGATCAACAAGCTCCCCAAGTTCATGCGGGAGCTTTTCGACATTACGTCCGACCGCATTGTCCTGCGATCCTCCCCCGAAGCCAGTTTCGTTTCTGCCCGCACGTCCTCAAAGGAAAAGCCGGAAGCGCTGGCCGGTGTCCACTCCGACAATGTCCTCTTGATCGTGGACGAAGCCTCCGCCGTCGAAGAAGCCGTTTTTGAAAGCGCGGCGGGTTCAATGTCTGGACACGCTGCGACAACGATCCTTATTGGAAACCCCACGCGCTCAAGCGGCCTTTTTTATAAGACCCATCACGAGCTGCGAACCGAGTGGAAGACGATGCACGTCAGTTGCGTCACTTCCCCGCGCGTCACGGAAGACTTCGTCAAGCAAATCCGAGACACCTATGGCGAACTCTCAAACGCCTTCCGGGTCCGCGTCCTTGGTGAATTTCCCCTCGCCGACGACGACACGCTTATCCCAGCCGAATTGGTCGACGCCGCCGTCACAAGAGACATCGCAGAGGATGAGGGCGAGCCGATTATCTTTGGCGTTGACCCTGCACGTTTCGGCGATGACGCCGCCGTCCTCTGTGTTCGACGAGGAAACGTCGTCCTCCAGTTCAAGCAATGGCGCGGACTGGATTTGATGTCGCTCTGTGGAGCTATCGTCAATGAAGCGTCTATTCATAAGCCTGTTGAAGTTAACGTGGATAGCATCGGTCTCGGTGCTGGTCTCGCTGATCGTCTACGCGAACTTGGTCAACCTGTCCGCGACGTCAATGTATCAGAGGTCGCTGCTCTCAACCCCAAGGCCAATCGGCTACGAGACGAACTCTGGGTATCGGTGCGAGATTTTCTCGCCCAGCGTGCTTGCAAAATCCCATCCGACGAGAATTTGCGGGCCGATTTAGTCACGCCAAAATACTCATTCACGTCGAGCGGCAAACTACAAGTTGAAAGCAAGAGCGAAATGAAGAAGCGGCTACGTCGCTCTCCAGATTATGCCGATGCTTTGGCGCTGACCTTTGCAGGTCGAGGCGCAATGGTTGGGGGAAGAATGGCGTCGTGGGTTCCTGGCAAGCCCCTGCGGCGTCGCGTTTCTATTGTTTAACATGAGGACATACAAATGAGCGGACTTGTCGATAGATCAGCCAATCCCAACGGCAATAATCAGCCGACTTCTTCAAAGTCGAACCCGGAAAACTCTTACCGCAACGACAAAAACCTTGCGGGCAAGAATGAAATGCTGACGCCGGACACGCGCTACAACGATCATTTTGAGAACGAAGAACGCGGCAATGCTTCTCTTGCGAGTGAGCAGAGGAAGGTCGTGCAGCGCGAGAACGCCAAAGTCTCGAACTCTGCGTTCGGTCGTTACAAGTATTGATCTCTTTCTAGGAGCAGCCCCCAATGCCCCGCCGTCGCAAATCTTCGCGTCCCCCGATTGATGGGATCGACAACACAAGCCGCTCTCCCAAAGCGGGTCCTCTCTTTGCGGCGGCGGGCGGTGCTGACGCCACCGGCACGCGTCTGCGTCCTAAATATGTGGACGGTATTCGCAACACGGGGCAGGGCGAGAATACGTCCTACACCCAGACGTCACCCGAACCGGAAATGAGCGATATATCGTCGCCAGCTCCGACGCGCACAGAGTTTATTCCTCTGGATGACGTGCAATTCCAATCACGCGTCGCGCAGGCATACTCACAGGCCGAACTCTACGTCGATACATATATTGCGCCTGCACGTGTAGCTGCGGCGGAATATTATCGCGGCGCGCCATTTGGCGATGAGGAAGACGGTCGCAGCCAGATTGTCCTGACGGAAGTTAAGGACACTGTGCAGTCGATCCTTCCCAGCCTTATGCGTATCTTTACGTCGGGCGAAAAGGTTGTCGAATATCTGCCCCGCCGCGCCGACGCCATCCCCGCTGCGGATCAGGCGTCAGACGCGATCAATTTTATCTTTCAAGACATGAACCCCGGTTTCAATGTCTTGTATTCCGCCTTCAAAGACGCCCTTCTTAAAAAGCTGGGCATCGTGACTTGGTGGGCGGAGAGCGAAGACAGGGTCATCGAAAAACAATTTTCGGGTCTGTCCGAAGAAGAAGTTTTGATGTTCCAGCAGAATAATCCGAACGCGGAATTTCTCTCTGTCGACGCGGAACCTGTTATCCCCCCGTATCCCCAGACGTATAAAATACGCGTGAAGCTCGTCGATCAGCAGCGCAAATACCGCGTGCGTTCGCTTCCCCCGGAAGCGTTCATCGTTGACCGCCGTGCGCGAGACACAGACAAGTTCTTTGATCTCGTCGGCTACCGCGACATGGTCACGGTGTCAGAGCTTGTGCAGATGGGTTTTGACGAAGACGAAATCCGCGAGCATGGCGCGCCGGGGCAGGACGAGAATTGGTATTGGACGTTCGAAGAAGTCGAGCGCAACCCCGGTTTCGGCTTTCCCGCCTACCCGCCTGACCCGTCAATGATGCGTGTAAAATACATGCAGCTATACATGCGGATTGATAAGGACGGCGACGGCATCGCCGAACTGCGTCGTATCCATTGCATCGGGTCTGGTTGCTATGTCCTGCGTGACGAAGTTGTCGATCACGCGCCGTTTGCGCTTTTCTGCCCGAACCCCGAACCGCACACGATCTTTGGTCTGTCCGTTGCGGACGACACGATGGATTTGCAGCGGATCAAGTCGCACGTCATGCGCGCCATGATGGACAGCCTCGCGCAGACGGTGTTCCCACGCACCGCCGTCGTCGAAGGCCAAGTCAATATGGACGACGTCCTCAACAAAGAAGTCGGCGCAATCATCCGTATGAGGCAGATCGGTGCTGTCCAAGACCTATCCACCCCGTTCGTCGGGCAACAAGCTATGCCTGTCTTGGAGTATCTCGATGAGGTCAAAGCACAAAGGACTGGCGTCACCCCGGCAAGTCAAGGTCTTGATGCTGATTTGCTCCAAAGCACAACGAAAGCTGCGGTCACGGCTCAAATTAGCGCAGCTCAGGAGCGAATTGAGATCATCGCACGTATATTTGCGGAGACCGGAATGAAGCAGCTCTTTACGGGCCTGCTTAAAATTGTCTGCCGTCACCAAGACCAGCCTCTTTTAGTAAAACTGCGTGGGTCTTGGGTTCCTGTCGATCCGACGACTTGGGACGCAGACATGGACTGCACGGTGTCTGTCGCGCTTGGTCGCGGTGACGACGCCCAGCAGATGAATTTCCTGTCTGCGATTGCCCAGAAGCAAGAAATGATCTTGCAGCAGCTCGGTCTGGACAACCCGCTCGTGAAGCTGGGCCAGTATCAGAACACGCTCGCCCAGCTTGTGCGGAAAGCGGGTTTCAAAAACCCGGACAGTTTCTTCACCCCCATCACCCCGGAAATGGAGCAGCAAATTGCGCAAGCCCAGCAAGCTCAAAAAGCCCAGCAAGTCGACCCCAATGTCCTTCTTGCCAAAGTCGAGCTTGCCAAAGCCCAAAGCGACACCTTCGCCAAGCTCCAAAGCCAAGCGATACAGCGGGCCAAGTTGCAGCTAGACGAGGATTTGAACCGCGACAAACTGGAAGCGGACATCATTCTTCGCTCTGCGGACCTGTCCGCCAAGTATGGCGCGCCCGTCGACGTCAATGCGATCCTCGCAATGACCAACCGGCCGCGTCCAGACATCACAGCGCTTACCGACGCGCTGATGGACCGGGAGAAGGCGACAAGCGCGCAGGTCCTCACCAACATCGGCATCCAGTCCAATCAACCGGGGCCGCAAGCTGCGCCTAGCGCCCCATCGTCGCCGTCGCCCATCGCGCGGCAGTCGAACAATCCGTTGGCGCAAGCAAGTTGAATAGGGGGTAACGCATGAGTGAAGTCATAGACGAAGCGATCCGAATGGGGACCGAGGCCGAGTTCATCCTGTCCAGCGAAGCCTACGCAAAAGTGATGGCCGAGCTGGACAAGGGCTTGGTCGACCTCTGGTCTTCGGGGCAGTTCAAGACGCCGGAGGAACGCGAAGACGCGTTCAACCGCGTGCGCGGTGCGCGCATGTTCCGCGACCGCATGAACGCCCTCGTAGACAACATGAGAATGAACAAGGCCAAGGCCGAACGCGCCCGCAAAGCCGACAAGGCAAACGGGCAGGGCGAGCTTTCGATTTGATCTTGTGTCTTGTATAAGGAACGACTAACATGACAGACGAGAATAACGGCGCGCCGACAAGCCTAGATGGACCCGGCTCAACCGTTGAAGATGCTGCCGCAAGGTTTGAGCGCCTTCTGTCCCAACAAGAGGACAAACAGAAGAAGCGGTCCCGCAGCGAGACAGCCGAAGCGCCCCCGCCAGTAGAGGCAGAAGCCGAAGCAGACGAGGGCGAGGAAACAGAGGCCCCAGAGACGGACGAGGCGGAAGCCCCGGAAGACGAGGCCGAAAGTTCCACCGACGCACCCGACGAGGATGCTGCGGAGCAAGACGACGCTGACCGGGTCTACACCGTCAAAGTTGACGGCACGGAGATGCAGGTCAAGCTGGACGAATTGCTCAAAGGCTATTCTAGGACGGCGGATTACACCCGGAAAACCGAGGCTCTGGCGAGGGAACGTAAAGAGTTCCACGCGGAAGCAGAACAGGTCAAGCAGGAACGCTCGCAGTATGCGCAGTTGCTCCCGGCTCTGGCGACGCAGCTCCAGTCTGCGATGCCGCAGCCGCCGAAACCTGAACTGCTAGACACAGACCCGCTTCAATACTTCCGCGAAAAGGAAGTCTACGAAGCGCAAGTCGGTAAACTGAACGCGGCGTTCTCTGAACTCAACCGCGTGCAGCAGGTCCAGCAAGAGGAACAGCTTAAACAGGCGCAGGCGATGGTCGCTTCCGCCAGAGACAAGCTCCCCGAACTGGTCCCGGCATGGAAAGACCCGAAGGCGTTTGAGCGGGATCGACCCAAGCTGCGGGAATATCTGACGAAGGTTGGTTACTCGAATGAGGAAATCGACCAAGCGTATGACCCCCGCGCCGTTGCGACCGCTTGGAAGGCGATGAGATACGACGAACTCGTGTCTAGGAAGCCCAGACCAGACACGCCTCTGGAAAAAGTCATCCAGCCGAAGCCGACACCTGTCTCCCCGCAGGCCCGCAACATGCGGCCAGCCCAAGAAGCCCGGAAACGTCTCGCCCAATCTGGCCGCGTGGAAGACGCCGCTGCGGCCATTCGTTCGCTTCTGTAGCATTAAAAGGACAAGACAATAATGGCTGCTACCTACACCTATAGCGTCAATCCGTCGGGCGTCGGCTCCGGCGCGATGCGCGAAGACCTCACTGATATTATTTACAATATCAGCCCCACCGCCACGCCATTTATGAGCAACATCGGCCGCGAGGAGTGCGAAAGCACCTTCCACGAGTGGCAGACAGACACGCTCGACGCCGCAGACAGCACGAACGCTCGCGTTGAAGGCGCTGACGCCTCTGACACGTCGTTCACGAAGGCCAACCGCGTTGGCAACTACACGCAGATTTCGGACAAGGTGATTAACGTCACCGGCACGACCGGCGCTGTAGACATGGCCGGTATGAAGACGCTGGAAGCCTATCTTCTGGCGAAGCGTGGCCGCGAATTGAAGCGTGATATGGAGAAAATCCTTCTCACCAATCAGGCTGCGGTCGTTGGTAACTCGTCTACGGCGCGTAAGCTCGCGGGCTTCCCGGCGTGGATCAAGACCAACGTCGTCGCCAACGGCGCGACGGCTCCGACGCTGTCTGGCACGACGGACGGCTACCCGAACGCTGCTTGGACGAACCTGACGACCCCGGCGGCCTTCACGGAAGCCATGCTCAAGACCGCTCTCCAGAGCCTCTGGACGAACGGTGGCGAAGCCCGCATGGCGATGTGCGGCCCGGTCAACAAGGTCAAGTTCTCGGCCTTTTCGGGTATTGCGCTCAACCGCGTTGAGGTGTCTGCGCCCAAGCAGACCTTCATTCTCGGCGCTGCGGACGTCTACGTTAGTGACTTCGGCAATCTCGACATTGTCCCGAACCGCTTTACGAACGAGACGTTTGTCCACCTGATCGACCCGGAATACGCCAAGATTTCCTACCTGCGTCCCTTCCAGCGCAATCCGCTCGCCAAGACGGGCGATAGCCGCCGGACCCAGATGCTCGTGGAATACTCCTTGGTCGTAAACACCGAGAAGGCTCACGCGACCATCGCGAACGTCTCCACGTCGTAAGACGGTCTTAGACAAGACACGACAGGAGGGTTTTAACCCTCCTGTCTTTTGTGCTACAAGACAGAAACAGCCGGGGCAGACATGGACAGCGGTTTTCGAGCCTTAACCGACGAAAACTTCGACTACGATCCGATGACCCGGACGCGTCAGAAGCTCACCATCGACAACGATGGCGTGATGCACTTCACCAATTCGCAAGACGACAGTGAAATCCGCCAATACGCCCATGAGTGCCGGGGCGTCTGGTCGCAGCATCAAAAGCTGGGAGACATCGCCCCCGTCGCAACCATCCCGGTTGTCGTGCAATACGACCTCTTGAAGCGCGGCATCTGGCAGGACAAAGACCGTTTCCGCAAATGGTTGAACTCGATTGAGGCCGCTCCCTACCGCACGAGGGAGTTCACGGTTTGACGACCTACGCCGACCCGACCCTCAATACGACCTATCAGGGCCTCTGCACCGCCGTCGCAGACATGCTCAACCGTCAGGATTTGACGACGGGCATCCCGAACTTTGTGCAACTCGCAACGACGCGCATCCAGCGCGACATGGCGCGCGTCAAACACCCCTATATGATGACGCACTCGCAGGCGTCCGTCGTGCAGAATTATACCCCTCTGCCGAACGACTTTGTCGCCATGTATCAGCTCATGGATCAGGATACGTCGCAGGTCATTGATTACCTGTCGCCGGAACAGACCAAGCAGATCATGTCGCAGGGTTTCATTCCGCAGACGCAGAATGATTATCCCTACACGCTGCCCTACGTTGTGACGACGACGGCTGGCGTTCCAATTTACTACACGATCCTTGGCAACCGCCTGCGCATTATCCCGACGCCGGGAACGACTGCGCCGACCACCTTGGATATGTGGTATTACAACCGTCTTTTGCCGCTCAACACGACGAACCCGCAGAATTGGGTTTTGACGCGGTATCCCGACCTCTACCTCTACGGCGCGCTAGTCCATTCGGCCCCTTACTTGAAGGCGGACGAAAGGGTCCAGCTTTGGGAAAGCGCCTACCAGACAATCCTCAGAGACATCGAAGTTGAAGCGGATCGCGCGGTTCGCTCGCAGACGAAGCTCGTCGCGGCGCGCCGCAGCTTCTAGGAGAACGTAAAATGTCAGTTGTCTACTCAACCACGCTCAAAAATAACCGTATGCAGCTTGTTGCGGACCTCGTGTCGAGCAAGGTTGCTGCGGCTTCGACCGGCACGGCTTCTTCTGGTTCGCTTGTGATTGGCACGTCGGCGCTGTCTGGCGCGACGGGCGTTCTTGCGACTTTTACGCTTAATTCCGCGACCGGCACGGTGTCGGGTGGCGTCCTCACGCTGTCTGGCGTTCCGATCAATACGACGGCTTCGGCGACCGGCACGGCGGCGCTCGCCGAGCTGCGCAACGCGGCTGGCACGGTCATCGCGTCGAACCTGTCTGTCGGCACGTCTAGCACGGACATCATCATCAACTCGACGGTCATCTCGTCTGGACAGTCTGTGACGCTGACCTCCGGCACGATCACGCACGGCTAATTCTGGTTCACCATTACGGACGCTAGACAATGTCAAAGATGTTCAACCGCGCCAAGATGACGATTACAAGCACCGGGACGGGTGCTTTGACGCTTGGTTCGGCTCCAATTGGATACCAGACCTTTGCATCGTCCGGCGTCGCGAATGGCGATACGGTTAGCTACACAATCGAAGACGGCGCGAATTGGGAAGTTGGAACCGGCGTCTACACGGCGGCCGGAACGACCCTGTCCCGCACCGTCACGCAGTCCTACAATGGTTCTGTCTACGGAACTTCCGCGATTAGCGTCACGACTGCGGCGATTGTCTTTATCACCGCTCTTGCGGCGGATTTGTCGCTCAATGCTCTGCCGGGAGGCCCGCTCAACGTCGCCAACGGCGGCACCGGCCTCACCTCGCTCACCGCTGGCTACATCCCGTATGGCAATGGGACGGGAGCGTTTGGAACGAATGGCCCGTTTTGGGATAGCACGAATAGTCGTCTTGGCGTCAAAACAGCATCGCCCAGCGCAATTCTAGATGTTGTTTCTGGTGGGACATCTGAGGGTGTTTATTTTAAAAACAGCGATGGCGACAGAATACAGTTCATCACACCTAATCGCGGAACTACTTATTCCGTGTTTGGGCTTGGCACAGGTATGCCTGCTATTGCTGCTATAGGTAATGGCGCAACGCTCAACATGGGTATCGGGACTTACGGCGCTGGCTATCTAGTATTCGGCACTGATAACACCGAACGTATGCGCCTAGACGCCAGCGGCAACCTCGGCCTCGGAGTTACGCCGAGCGCGTGGCCCGGTCAGTCTGCTTCGTATTATGTCTTACAAACAGGTAAGACGGCGCTTTATGATGCTGGTGGTGGCGCTGGGCGTATGACCTACAACGGCTACGTCTCGTCCGTAGGAACAAACACGTATATCGCAACTGGTTATGCTACGAGATACGACCAAAACGCTGGTCAGCATATCTGGTATAATGCCCCCTCCGGCACCGCAGGCTCCGCCATCACCTTCGCGCAGGCGATGACGCTGGATGCGAGTGGACAGCTAATTATCGGAAATACGTCTGGGTCTGCTCCACTTCATGTTTACAACGCAGCAAATAGCGGTTGGGGCGCTATCGTTGAGAAATCCGCCGGAAGCGGGACACCGAACGGCCTTATTGCCGTGGTTGCTCAGAACAGCAGCAGCAACTACATCCTAGCGGCAGCGCAAGGCAGCTATGCGTCGCCAAACTATAAGTTTGTTGTAACGGGCGCTGGTGACGTAGGAATTGGCACGAATTCTCCGGCGGGTAATTTAGATGTTTTCAAATCTACTGGCGCGCTGGCCTATGTAAGAGACAGTGTTGTTGGCTCATATTGGGGAACGGACGCTTCATCGCTATGCTATTTCGGAACAAACGGGTCGTATCCGCTCACATTTAGAACAAACGGCAGCGAAAAAGCCCGCATCGAAGCATCCGGCAACTTGCTGGTTGGGACGACAAGCACTTCAAACACTGTCGTTGGCTGGAAGTTTCTTCCTGCAGTTAATGGTAGTGGTTTTATTTGCGATACTACAGGCGATGGGCCAACTATATCAGTCACAAACCTCAACGCGACCATCGCAAACGGATATAGATGGTTTTCATTTCGCATTAATTCAGGTGGAACTCAAGCAGGCTCTATCTCATATAATACCGGAACCTCGCAAGTAAATTACAATCAAACATCTGACAGACGTATTAAGAGCAACATAACGCCAGCATTGCCCGTGCTAGAGAAAATGAAGCAAGTTGAAGTTGTTTCGTTTGATATGGGCCAAGGTCACACAGATTATGGTGTGATAGCACAAGATTTACACAAGCTATTTCCCGAAGCCGTTTCGGTAGGCGATGATTTAGACGAACCAGAAACATTGTGGGGCTTTGCTGGCGCTTCATTAGTCCCTGCAATGGTTAAGGCCATCCAAGAACTCGCCGCCAAGGTATCAGCACTAGAGGCAAAACAATGAGCAACATCACTTACGATGAAGCCATTGCGGCCTTTGAATACCGCGACGGCGAACTGTTCTGGAAGATCAAACCTGCTATGCGGGTTCATGTTGGCGATAAAGCGGGTTGGCTAGACAAAAACGCTACCCATTTGCGGGTTTTATACAAAGGCAAAAAAGTCATGGTTCATCGCATCGTATATCTGATGCACCATGGACATTTACCTGAATGTGTAGATCATGTTGATCGTAACCCGCTCAATAACAAGATTGAGAACTTGCGCGAGGCTACTAAATCTCAAAATAGCTGCAATAAGAAGGTTCGCAGCGATAGCGGAACCGGTATTAAAAATGTGACTTACTACAGGCCATCAGGAAAATGGCGCGTAGCTATTGCTGTCAACGGCAAGCGAAAACATATCGGCTACTTTGCTGACATGGAACAAGCTAAAATTGCCGCCGAAAATGCTGGCAAAATGTATCACGGGCAATTTTATTCTAAAGGAGCCGCATAATGGCGACAGAATATAAATGGGTAATCTCCCAACTCGACGCTTACCCACAGCACGAAGGCCACACAGACGTTGTGTTCACCGTCCACTGGCGGCGTCAGGCGACTGACGGCAACGGGCATACTGGCGATATATATGGAAGTCAGGCGGTAACGCTCGACGCCGAAGCGCCGTTTACGCCCTTTGAGCAGCTTACAGAAGCTCAGGTAATCTCATGGCTCGAAGACGCTATGGGCGCTGAAACGCTTGCGGCGCAGGAAGCCGCGTTGGATCAGCAGATTGAAAATCAGATCAATCCGCCGGTTGTGACGCCGCCGCTCCCGTGGGCGCAGGCCGCAGAATAACAGTTCGGCGTGGGAGGACGTCCGCTCGGCCCACGCTGATCTCCACCGGGCGGACACCTTGGAGAAGAAGATGGATAAGGACCTTTCGATCACGCTTCCGGTCGCGGAATGGAACATTGTCATGCAGGCGCTCGGCAACATGCCATTCGCGCAGGTGGCGAACATCATTCCTAAGATGCAGTCGCAGGCGAACAACCAGCTCAACACCGCCGAAGCCCCGGCGGAATAAGGCAAACGTAGATGCTAGGATTTTCACCGACAGCTACAACGCCGCTGGCTTCGATACCAGCCGCAGGCTTTCCGGTTGTCCTAGCGGCTACAGAAGCACCCGATGCTGTTGCCGTCATCCTAGACGCTTCGACAGCCGCGTATATCGTCGCAACAGAAGCTCCTGACACCGTTGCCTTTAGTGCGGGTGTCTACAGCTCCCTAGCGCTCGCCACGACAGAAGCCCCAGACACGGTCTCGATTAGCGCGGGCATCGTGTCTGGCGTCTACTTCGCCATTTCAGAAGCCCCGGACGGCGTCGCAATCAACCTGCGCAATCCGTGGGTCGTTCTCAACGCCACGGAAGCGCCAGACACGGCCAGCATGGCCGCAGGTATCGTCGGGAACCTGTCTGTCGCCGCTGTCGAAGCCCCGGATGGCGTCTCAATTCCTGTCATCGTCCTCTGGACCCCTGCGGACGACCCGACAACAGATATTTGGGTCCGTGTGAATGACGGCCTGCCTTACAATCAGACGGTGATCTAAGATGGCAAACACATACACGCCGACCTACAACCTGATTAAGCCCGAAGTCGGCGCAGACACGAACGCTTGGGGCGGCCACAGCAACACAAACGCCGACACCATCGACGCGAATATGTTTTCGCGTAGCGCGACGGGCGCGCAGACAGTTGTCAGTCCCGTCACTTGGTCCGGCAACCAGACGTTCAACGGCACGGCGTCCTTCGCGCAGACGATGTCTGTGTCTGGGGCTGTTACGCTATCCAGCACGCTCAATGTTGCTGGCGCGGTCGCAATGTCGTCGACGCTTGCCGTCACGGGCGTTGCGACTTTCTCGGCCAATCTCGTGTCCAGTCCTGCGCCCACGACCGGCGCACATCTGACCAACAAGACCTATACCGACGCTACTTTCCTGCCGTTCACGGGCGGCACGCTGTCTGGCAACCTCGCCATTTCGTCTGCGACAGGCCAATACCAGATTAACACCGGCTCGTATAACTGGTCTTTCCTTGCCAACGCTTCAAACGCTGGCATTTATCGAAACTCGGCGGGTGCTTGGGCTTTCTACGCAGATACGTCTGGCAACTTTACCGCCACTGGTAATGTGACGGCGTATTCAGACGCCAAGCTCAAGACCAACGTCCAGACAATTCAAGACCCGCTGTCGATTATTAACCGCCTGCGCGGCGTGTTCTATGACCGCATCGACAGCGGGGAACACGGCATCGGCGTCATCGCGCAGGAAATTCAGGAAGTCTTGCCGCAGGTCGTCCACGAAAACGACGGCACGCTTTCTGTCGCCTACGGCAACATTGTTGGCGTGCTGATCGAAGGCATCAAAGTCCTGTCCGCCAAAGTCGAAAAACTAGAGGCCGCAAAGTGAACGACTTTATCCTAGTCAACGATAAGGACTTGGATGGCTTTTTAGCGGAGGCGCGCGAACTGCGGGCCACCGGCTTATCTTGCACGTTTAACTACATCGAAGAATTCACGGACACCGTTAAGCCTCGTCCGGGGGGTTGGGGCTGCGCACGGTTCACCTCTGGCGTTCTGCCGCCCGGACGTGTCTTCGACGCCGAGGATGATGAATACCGATACTCGGATGAGCTGGGCGGTTGGACAAAAAACGGTGAGTTGGCGGATAGCGACGACCAGCGTTTTCTAAACGGGCTTTATGCCTATTTCAAAACCTTGGAGGGGGTCCCGGTATGACGTTACCCGCCAGCGGCTCTTTGAGCATGTCGCAAATTCAGTCGGAATTTAACGCCGGAAACAACCTCAACGCCTATCGAAGCGGACGTTGGTATCTGGACACCAATGGCCGGGGCTTTTTTCCGGCGGGGTCAATCTCGTTTTCTGACTTCTTTTCCAAACGTAAAAACTCACCCGTCACGGCGGGCGGCCCGATTACGTTGACCAAGGCTTCGTGGGACGCCCAGCGCTATACGTTTCCAATGTTCAACAACTTCTACGTGTCTACCTACAGCGGCACTGGCGGCACAGACGGGCAGGGTGGAAATTGTCAGGGCGGCGGCGCTGCGTCTACGGGAGGCGCGACGAGCTTTGGCGGTAACGGCACGACTGCGGCCGGAGCGACAACCGCTTACGGCGGTTCTCCGTCGCCGTCTACGGGTTCGGCTAGTTGGTCAATCAACGACGCCAATCAGGCGAGCATCCTTGCGATGTATAACACGCAGACAGCCCCGCTGAATATTGGTTCACCGGGCGGCGCGGGAACCCACGGCCTCTATGAAACAACCCACACGGTCTGCTACCGCTACGGCTACGTTAATGGGTTCTATGTCTGCACGGGGGCGTATTCCTACAATGCCTGCGACGGCGCACAGAACGACGGGTCTAATGGTAGCCCCGGCTACATCGTCGTGTCTTGGAACTAGCGCATGGCTATTCTACTCGAAGGCAACTGCAATTTTACGGCCGAGGAAAAGGATTTCCTTGCCTACTGCTCTAGCCGAGAGTTTCCTTGGTATCACGGGAACTCGACGGAGAACTTTACTTGCCTGACGCATTACCTGTTGCACGCGACAACCGAACCGACGCGTGGGTATCAGCGGTCGTTTTACGCCCCACACGCTGAAATGCTGTTTATGCGTATCTGTAAGGACAACGGCATCGACGTGCGGACCATATACCGCATGTCGTTCAACCTGACGTTTTCGGACCCCAGCAAATACGGCGACCCTCACCAAGATCACCCCAACTTTCCACACAAAGTCATGCTCATTTATCTCAATGAGTTTGATGACGGGGTGACGTTCCTGTTCGACGAAAAAGGTGAAAACATTGTCGACAAGATTATTCCCGCCAAGGATAAGTTTGCTGTCTTTGGCGGAGGGATACACGCGCAGGGTTTTTGTCGCCCGCAGCAACATCGTCTTGTCTTGGTCGCCACCTTCGACGGTGACGTTCCCGCAATAGCAGAGGCCGCATAATGGCGTGGGTTTCCTTAGACATTGATCCCGGCGTTATCCGGCAGGCGACGCCCTATGACGCGCCTAACAAATGGTGGGACACGTCAAATGTGCGTTGGGTCTCCGGGGCCATGTGTCCTGTCGGCGGCAACACGCGTTTTTCCGCTGTCTCCATGCCCGCCAAGGTCCGTAAGCTCTTTCAGTGGCGCGACAGCTCATCGAACACTTGGACCGCTGTCGGCACCGAGAACGGCGTGCGTATTGAGTATGCTGGCGACTATGACGTCACTCCCGCGAGCTTTGTCGGCTTCCAATCGGCAGGCGGCGGCGGCTACGGAACGGGTGCGTTTGGAACGGACCTTCACCCGATTGCTGACCCGTCTGGAACGACGGTCGCGGCTGCGAACACGGTCACAATCTCGATTGCCAGCCCTTGCGTCGTGACGTGGCCCTATCACGGCCTGACCTCGGATTGCGTGGTCAAGTTCACGACGACGGGCGCTCTGCCAACGGGTCTGGCGGTTGGAACGGCCTACTACGTGAAACCCGTAGACACCAACACGTTTCAGATTTGTCTGGCGTCTGGCGGCAAAAACGGCACGTCAATCAATACATCTGGCGCGCAGTCGGGCGTGCAGACAGCGCAATGGATTGTCGGCCAAGACAACTACGGCCGCCAGCGCTCGTCTAACCCGCCGCAGTTCCGTCGCCCGGACTTCTGGACCTTTGCGTCCTTTGGTCAGGACTTGCTGGGCGTCGCGTCCTCGGATGGTCGTCTTCTGCACTTTGCGCCCACGACCGGCACGCCCGCCGTCATGGACGTTCCGACCAACGCCCCGACGTCGAACACGGCTGTCTTGGTGACAGCGGAGCGTTCGGTCGTCTTGCTGGGGGCAGGCGGCAACAACCGTCGCGTCGCTTGGTCCGACTTTGAGAATTACAACGGCTGGACCTTCAACGTGTCCACGGGGCAGGCGGGCTACATCGACTTGGAAGCGTCGTCGCCTATCGTGAACGGCATCCGGGTAAAGGAAGGCATCCTCATCCTTTGCCAGCACGAAGTCTTCCTTATGCGCTATGTCGGCGCGCCGTTCTTCTACGGCGCTGAAAAGCTGGGTTCGACGACGTTCTCCACGCCGAACGCTGTCGCCGTTGGCGGCAATATGGCTGTCTGGTTCGGTGACGAGAGCTTTTGGGTTTACGACGGCTCTGCCGTGCGACCGTTGCCTTGCCCCTTCTTCAATGACCTCAAACTTGAGTTTGATCCGCTCTATGGAAATTACCGTGCGTGTATGCACGAGAACGGTATCTTTCCAGAGTTTTGGCTGGACTATCCAGACGTCCAAGACGCCTCTGGCGAGAACTCAAACTACGTCATTTGGAATTACGCGGAAGGCTGGTGGGCGCGCGGGCCACGAGAAGTCACCGCTGCGGTTGGCGCGCAGACGGCCAAGTATCCAATCGGCGCAAAGGTCGACAACTACCTCTACCAGTTTGAGGACGGCTGGACGGACGCAGGCGTCACTCGCACCGGAACTGTCTGGGCCGAAACGTCGCTCATCGACATCGGGTCGCGGGGCAAGATCGTCGACATCGTGCAGGCGATGGCCCCGACCGACCCGAATTTTGGTTCGCAAAACTACAGCCTATCCTTCTATTCCCGGTTTACGGGGGACCAGACGGAGACCGTCTACGGGCCGTATTTGCCCCGGACGGATGGTTACACCGATTGCCGTGCGCAGGGCCGTGACCTGCGCATGAGAATACAGGCGACAAACGACAACTATTGGAGTTTGGGGCCAGTTAGGCTAGATTTCACGGCTAACGGGGGCGAGCGTTGACGACAAGCACTAAGCCCGCAACCTCCCCCAGCTTTGGCGCACCGCCGGTCAAATATGATCCGACTTGGCAGTCGTCCTTTATAGCGCAGTTGACACGTCGTCTTGGTCTCCTAGCGGGGCCTTATACGATCCAGCCGCAGCTCCTATTGCAGTCCCCAGACGGGACTGTCTGGCAGGTCACTGTCAGTAATACGGGAACTCTAACGGCGGCTGTTGCAACTCGTGGCGACGTTCACCCACCAATCTAAACTCGTCGAGTTATTCGACAAGGCGCTGCTCTTTGGCGGTTCGACGCATGAACGTGTCGACGTCGCCGAAGGCATTAAGAGCGGCCGCCTGCAATACTTCGGTGACGACACCGTCGCCGTTGTCACAGAGATCATCGAATACCCCCGGACGCGCAAGCTGCATGTCTTGCTGGCGGCGGGAGACTTCAATCGCATGGTCGACAAGTTTCTTCCGTTGGTGAAGCGCCACGCCCGCGAGAACGGCTGCGCTTCGATCACGACGACGGCGCGCAAGGGTTTTATTCGAAAGCTCCCTAAAGTCGGGTTCCGCCCGACGCACATTGCTTTCGAACTCAATTTGGAGGGTAACTAATGTCCGGCGGTGGCGGTGGTGGCGGCTATACCTTTATGCCGTCTTTTACGAGCAACAATTCCGTAACGCAGAACACGCTTCCGGCGTGGTTGACGAACGCGTCGCAGAATGGCGTCAACGCCGCTTCGCGCCTGCTTAACAATGCTGGGCAGGCATACACGGGCGAGCTGGCCCCTGGAATGACCGGCGATCAGACCTCCGCAGGGAATATGATCCGCAACAATGTTGGCGCGTATCAGCCTTACTTCGATCAGGCGACGAACTACACCAATCAGTCGGCTTCGGCTGCGCCTGACATCAACGCGCAGACATACGCGAACGGTCTGTCGAATATCTCGCAGTATATGAACCCGTATATCTCGAACGTCGTCGACAGCCTCAAATCCCAGAGCGCCCAGAACCTCAATCAAGCTCTGACGCAAACGGCCGATCAAGCTATCGGAGCAAAGGCTTTTGGCGGCTCGCGTCATGGCGTGCAGGAAGGTGTAGCAACCGCACAGAACAATCTGGGCCTCAACCAGCAGATCGCAAACCTTCTGTCTGGCGGCTACAATCAGGCGACGTCCCTGCTTGGTCAGGACATATCCAACAACCTCAACGCGCAAGGCGCAAATCAAGCCAACGCGAACAACGCGTTCAACCGTATGCAGTCTGCGGGTTCGCAGATGGCGAACATCGGAACGGCGAACCGCGCCGCCAATGTCGCAGACATCGCCAACCTTATGACCTACGGCACCGCGCAGCAGCAGACACAGGGCGCGCAGGATCAAGCCGCCTATAACGAGTTCTTGCGCCAGCAGCAGCTCCCGTATCAGGCGTTGCAGGCTTACAACCAGACTGTCTCGTCTGCGCCGCACGATACAACGTCAAATACGTCTTCGTCTGGCTGGGGCATGTCGCCTGTCCAGCAACCTGCAAGCTCAAGCCCGTGGATGACGGGTCTTGGTCTGGGTCTGGCAGGCGCGTCAATGCTGGGAACGGGCGGCATGTCTGGTCTTGGCGGTCTTCTTGGTTCGGGTCTTGCGATGGCGACAGGAACCGGCGGTCCACTTCCTAAAGGGAACTTCTTCGGATGAACCTGACACCGGAAGACGTCGCCTATCTGCGACAACAGGCTGCGACGCAAGGCTACAACGCCGACCACGCGCTCAAGGTCTTCAACTATGAAAGCTCTGGTCGCCCGAATGTCTGGGGCGGCACGGGCAACAGATACTTTGGCCTGTTTCAAGCGGGGCCTTCGGAGCGCAAACAGTTTGGCGTCGACACGGTTCACCCGTCCGCGCGCAACCAGATCGACGCGTTCGGAAAGTTCTTGGCGGCGCGCGGCTACAAGCCGGGGATGGGCCTGCTGGATATGTATTCGACGGTGAACGCAGGGTCGCCGGGGCATTACAACGCTTCGGATGGCAACGGCACCGTCTCCAGCCATGTCGCCAAAATGCTTGGACAGCCGACGCCCAAAGTCATTCCGGGTGCGACCGCGCCTGTGCCTGCGGGTCTTCTGTCTTATGCGCCGATGCCAGACACCAAGAGCGACGATCCGATTGCGGCGCTCTTGTCGCAGCCGACGCAGAAGCCCGATCCGATTGGAACGATGATTGCGCAGCTTGAACAGCCGCAGCAACAGCAAGCGCCGGTCCAAGCCGATAACTCTACAAACGAAGCCCTGCTCAAACAGATGCAGGACTTTCACAACATGCAGCACATGCGGGCCGTGCAGGGCCTTCTTAGCCAATAGGAGACAGCGGTCATGTATGGCTACGCCAATGAAATTCTCCCCTACATCATGGGGCTTTTGCAGGACAACAACACAAGTTTGTCGAACACGACAAATTCTGTCGCACCGGCCGAAGAAGAAAATGCTCCCGTGTCTAAGACAGGCAAGCGCGCTCCGCAGGCTAGACAGGCTCGGCCGCAGCGCCCGCAGGGTCTTCTGGGTTCGAGCGCTCCGACGCCGCCGCGTCGTCCGGCCATGCCAATGTCCGCGCCCCCTGCGACAAACGCGCTCGCCGGTCAGGCGGCCGCCTACGACCCCAACTATCCGGTGATGCGTTCCAATTCACCGCAAGACAATCTTCCAAAAGGCCCGCTCAACCTGACGGCGGGTCCAAGCCCCTATGGCAGCGGGTCTTCGATTATGAACCCGTTTTTCGCGCAGTATCTATACGGGAACGGCTGATATGGGCTTCTTCGATTTAATCATGGGGAACAACGCGTCCGGTCCTTCTTCTCCCGGCGCGAGTGGGGCGGCGATGGTTTCTAACCCCCTAGGGGCCATCGCCGGTCCATCTTCGTCGAGCGTCGACGACATTGACCCGCAGACGGGTCTTCGTGTCGGCGACATTCGCAATGGTCAGATGCAGACGCTTGGACAGATTGGCTTGCTGCTTGCGGCCGCTGGACAGGGCGGTCAGTCGCGCGCTCAACGCGCTGCGACCATTGCTGCGATTGCTCCAACGATGGGGCAGATGAACCAGCACATTCTCAACAATGCGCAGGCCCGTCTTGTCCAGACGCGCGCGTCTCGTGAACAGGAACAGTTGTCGCAGCGCGACGCTGCGGTGAAGGCTCTTATCGAAGACCCGGCTGTCCCGTCTGCGGTCAAGAACTTCGCCAAGGCCGATCCAGATAGGGCGCTCGCTTACTGGACGCAGTTGCAGACGCCGCAGGCGACGGACTTCGAAAAGAACGTCGACGCTATGGTCAAATCTGGAATGTCGCGCGAAGACGCCATCAACCGCTTGCATCCCCCGCAGGACAAGTACGGCGCGGTCTTTAACCCGATGGGCGACGGCGTCTACACCTATAACAAGGGAACCGGCGAAGGAAACTTTACCGCTTCCCCCGGCGCAACGCCTCTGCCGGGAATGGGCGGCGGCGCTCCCACGCAGCCCGCAGCTCCCGTTCTCGCAAATCCGGCGAGCGCCTTCGGGCCGTCGCTTGATCCGCTGCGCGCGGGCGCGGCGTCTGTCATGGGTCAAGGCATATCGCCGTCTACGGCCGAGGGCTTGCAGACACGTGAGAACGTGCAGATGCTTCGCAACCGGATCATCGGCACGCTTGCCAGCGACCTCCCCGGCGTCAAATCGAAGTTCCAGTATCAGAACCTCGACGCCATGCTCCCGTCTGTCGGCTCATGGTTCACCGGCCCGCAGGTCGCAATGGAAAAATTCAAGGGCGTGATGCCTGTGCTTGAGCAGCAAAAGCAGGAAGCGGCCGCGTCTTATTCCAACGCGCTCACCAAGAAAGACCGCGACGAGGCGTATCAGTCTTACATGAAGATTGACGCGATCTCGAAAGAGCTGGGCAATCTGGTTCAAGGTCTCAACGCGAACATCGGCGGCAAAGCCTACACGCCTGCCGAAGACGCTGCGCGCTCACAGATTGGCGGTTCAAACAGCGGCACCGCTGCGCCGACTAATATCCTCGACATAGCCAGAAAGCATATTCAATGAGCGACGCCGAAGACCTGCACGCGCTTGGCAACTGGATCGTCCAGAACACGGACAAGAAAGGCTCCGAGGATTGGAACACCGTGTCCACGGCGTTCAAGAACCTCGACGCCAAGCTCCAAGCCAGCGCGCAGCGCGACCAAGATTATCGCGGCCTGTCTGGAAACATAAAGGCTGCGGGGCAGGGCGCGGCGGTCGGCGCTGTCGGCGACACGCTAGACATGCTCAACCTCATCAACCCACTTAACTACGCGGTTGAGGGGATACATTCGGCCGTCACCGGCAAGCCGTTTGAGTTGAACCGTGCGTCCAAAGGCTACGAGCGCATGTGGGGCGCGCCAGAAGACATCGCGCCGAACGCTCGACCTTACTACTACGGCGGCCGCATGGCCGGTAACGCTCTGACGGCGGGCCTTGCAACTGGCGGTATTGCTGACGCTGTCGCCCCTGCTTTGCAGGGCGTGAAGTATCTTGGCGCTGGCGCAAGGGCGCTGGCCGAAACGCCAATGAAGCGCGAACTTGCGGCGGCTGCGGGCGCTGGCACCGGCACGACGCTCGCCGACTATGTCGCCCCAGACAGCGCAGGCGCTCATCTTGCAGGTGGTATTGCGGGGTCTGTCTTTGGCCCGTCGCAGCTTCTTCGTTACCTCAACAGCGGCGTGCAGAAAGCGACCGGCGGCCGTATCGGCCAAGCCTTCGGCGACATGATTAACCCAGAGCGCGGCGCGACCGAGAACGTCTACCGCATCTATCAGGAAGGCATTGCCGACGCCGAGAATGCAATGGGCCGTCAGAACGATCCTGACCTCATTCGCCCCTTGGTCGAAAAGCAAATACAGAACGACATAAGCAACGTCGGCACTCTGCCTCAGAACGCACCTTCTGATTTTGTCGCGAGTGAGACCCTGCAATCTATCGCGCAGACGCTCAAAAATCGCGATCAGAAGTATGGCTACACGCTGGAGCAGAAGGGTAAAAACGCGCTGACGGACTTGATGACCGAGGCGACAAATATTCCCGGCGACGCGGCGACCTTGCTTGAAGCGGCCAAAGCGCGAGCTGCGGGAACAGTTGGTCATGCAACGCGACGCGCCGAGACTGCGGCGTGGCGTGCCAGAGCTGCGAACACGGAAGCTCTCAAAGCTGGCGAGGCGCTACGTGTTAAGCCGGAAATGGAGAGCGCTGTTGGCCCCGCGTTGAAAGAGCAGTTTCAGGCAGGTCTTGCTGACCGCAAGGCTGGCTTAGACACGCTTGAAGGCAACATTCCGTTAGACAGAGTGTTGGGCAGCACCATCGCTCAAAATCTAGCGGGGCGACATCGAAATGTTGTGAATGGTTCCATGACGATCTCGCCAATGCCGAGCGCGGAATTGAGCGCAGACACGCAGGCGCTTCTTGGGCATTTGTCCAGACGGAAGGACGCCACGGTCGAGGACTACATGGGGCTTTACGAACAGCTCCGCCGCGACAGCCGCATGTTCCGCGCCGACCCCAACAAGCAACAGGCTGCGGCCTTTGCCGATGAAATGGGTGACGCCGTAAGCCGCGCGTTTGACTGGCGCAAGGTTCCGGGCGTCCGCGAGCGCAACGCGGCCGCCAAGGAAATGTATGACATTTACGGCCGCGCCCCCGGCGTGACTGAAATGATGGACAGGAACTCGCGCGGCGGTTCGCGCAAGATGCCCGAAGTCGCGGCGCAGAACGTGCTGCAAGGTTCAGACGTGTCCCAGACCCAGCGCATAGAAAACGCGCTTCGCGCAGCGCAGAACCCAGACATGGCGCGAACTCTGCTAGAGACAGAACAGCGGGCGCAGATTGGCAGGAAAGCGCTTGACGCTGAAAGCGGGATGCCGAAGCCAAACGAGATTTCGAGCGCGTTCCAACAGGAACCCGGCGTCTACAAGCAGTTTCCGCAACTGGCCGAAGATATGTTTTGGGCTAAACAAGCCGCGACCGAGGCCAAAAACCTGTCTGGCGCAGCCGAACGTCGTGGCGCGTTCGTCAATCGTCTTGAAGAAAGTCTCGCGCCGTCAACGTCGGCGACTGCGGGAACGACGGCGCGCGTCTTGGGCAACGCCGAAGACCCGATCCGTATTGTCGAAGGTGCGGTGAAGTCTGCGAACCCGTTGCAAGAACTCGACAAGGTCTATCGCCTCGCCAATCGGTCGCAGGGCGAAGAAGGCTTGAAGGGTATGCTGCGCGACTATCTATCTGCGTCGGGCGACCCCTTTGAAGCCGCAAGCAAGGCGTTCAACCCATTGTCGCAGGGTTCCAAGACGACGCTGGCGGATTGGATGAAGGCCCGTAACCTGCTTTCCAAGCAGGAATACGACATCATGCGAAACAACTTTGGCGTCATCAGCGAAGCCCAGCGGGCCAAGGGTCTTGGCGTTCCGGCTGCGGACTTGGAAGCCAAAATGCCCGACGTCCTAGACGTTGGCGCGCGTATGGTTGGCGCGTCTGCGGGTTCGGCCGCGTCGGGTCTTATTGGCCGTCGCACGCTCATTGGTGCGCAGGTCGGCTCCGAGCAGCTTCGCAAACTGCTGGACCGCATCACGCCCAGACAGCGCAAACTGCTTGAGCAAAAGATGCTTCACCCGCAACAGATGGAAGCCTTCCTTGGCAACGTCTTGAACGCTGGGCAGCGTGTGAACCCCGCGCCGCAAGCCAAGGGGCCGCTCCCCTTCGCTTTGCATCCGGCGGCGCAGGCGGCGGCAGGCAACCGCTACCGGCAGGAAAAGACGCGCAGGCCGCGCGGCCTTCTTAACTGACGGCGGTCTCAATCGCGGTCGCAGCGCGGGCGTCTTCTCCCTTCGACGAATGGGAGTAGATGCCCAGCGTTGTTTTGACGTCGCTGTGGCCCATGCGCTCCGCAATCGCTGGAAGCGGGAGACCGGACGATACAAGCTGCGACGCGTGGGTGTGACGCAGGGAGTGCAGGGTTTGCCCCCACAATTCGGCTTCCTTTAGGATCGACTTGATCCCCATAGACGCGGACGCCAAACCCATGCGACCGCCGGTCGAGTTTTCAAAGACGGATTGATCCGGGCGGCGTTGGCGTAGCTTCGCCTCTTGAATGACGGACGCGGGCAGGGTGACGGTGCGATAGGACGAGTTGGTCTTGGGCGTCGTGATCCGTTCCGACTTGCTGACCCGGACGACGTTCTTGGAGACCTTCACGGTCCCGGCGACCAAGTCGATGTCGCTCCAGTCGAGCGCCACCAACTCCCCCCGGCGCAGGCCGGACCCCAGAGCGAACCTGAATAGCCATCCGTAAGGGTGGTCCTTCGCCACCCCCAGCACCTTCTTTAAGTCGGCCGCCGAGACGTTGCGGTTGGTCTTCGGCGCGGCCTTTGGGGTCTTAATCCGCAGCGCTGGGTTCGCCGGGATGACCCCGTTGTCGACCGCGTCATTGAGGATGCTGGCGAGGACGCCGAGGGTGTGCCGGAGGGTCTTTGGCGCGAACCCGCGTTTGTGCATGTCGATCATCGCGTCCTCGACGTCGCGCCTTTTGATGTCCTTAGTCAGTTGATTGAGAAGGCTTTTCGGAAGTCTGTTGGCCGCTTGGCGATAAATTTCCGCCGAGCTTTCCGTGATGGTTCCGAGGCTCAATCGCCGACCTATCGTATGTGTCAGATAACGCTGGAGTTTCATGCTTCCGTCCCCTTACATAGTTGGGAATTATATTATGCAGCATTGCTGCACTAAACCCGTTCCGGGACCAAAAATCAAGGCTTTAAGTGCAGCAAATCGGCACTAAAAATGCCGGGATGTAAAGACAGAGCTTTTTCGACCTCTAATAATTACAGTTGTCTAAGACAGGTAATTTGTCTTGTCTGCACTGGCAATTCTTCTTAACCAGAAGCCAAGACAAAACCCTACATAGAGGGGCTTATGCTACAGCTTACAATGTGTTAAGTCTGTCTTGTTTGACAAGACAGATGCAGCATTGCTGCACCAAATCAGAGCGCGAGACTATGATAAACTCCCGCAAGATAGAAGACCTCCACCCCGTCGTCGCGGGTAAAGCCAAGGCTTTTGTCGCCGCCTGCAAGAAGGCGGGCATCGACGTCCTTATTACCTCGACCTACCGCGACAACGAAAGTCAGGCCGCGATCTATGCGCAGGGGCGGACCAAGGCGGGCCGCATCGTCACCTACGCCAAGCCGGGGCAGTCTTTCCACAATTACCGTCTGGCCTTCGATTTCGTGCCGATTGTGAACGGCAAGGCGATCTGGAACGACCAAAGGCTTTTTAAGAAGTGCCGCGAGATCGGCGAGAGCCTTGGTCTACAGGGCCTCGATTTCGAGATGGCGCATCTCCAGTGGACCGGCGGCTTGACCCTTGCCCAGCTCCAGAAGGGCAAACGCCCCCCGGAGACCTTGGTCGCATGAGACAGGAAGACGTCCGTTTCCTCATCCTCACCGCGATTTACACCCTCGCCCTGTTGGGCGCGGCGACCCTGCTGACGGGCTGTAGCTACTCCATCAAAGAGCTGGAGTGCATCGCCCGCGACAATTCCAGAAACCCCTGCAACTAGGAGAAGACAGATGCTTACGAGCTGGAAGACGACCGTCCCCGGTATCCTCGCCCTCGCGGCGGTTGCTTGGAACGCATGGCAGACCAAGACAATCAACATCAATGACGTGATTGCCGCGCTGGTTGGCGTCGGTCTTGTGCAGGCGAAGGATTGGAACATCACGGGCGGAACCATCAAACAGTGATTTCCGCAATCCTTACGATCTTGAGCGGCCTGTTCACGGTGACAGGCAAGCTCTTTGATTGGCTTTACGCGCGAGACATGGTCAATGCCGGACGGGTGCAACAAAAACTCGACGACCTACGAGAGCAGGTCAAATCGGCTCAAATCGCTGTCGCTGCGCGTGAGGCTATTCGTGCTTCTACTGCCAGTGATCCTGCCGGGGTGCCAGACAACGACCCCTTCCTTAGAGACTAGCAGCGCGAAGGCCGACTTTTGCGCTGTCGCACGTCCAATTTACTACTCGCGGCATGATACTGCCCCGACGCGTGAACAAGTCCGAGAACACAACGCCGTGGGGGTGGCGCTCAAATGCGGGTGGGAAAAAGATGCTAAGTGACGAGGCGAAAGCGCTCTTTGACGAACTCTATAAATACGTCTCGCCATTCATCGCCCCGGCGGGGGGAGCGGCAGTCGGATACGTCGCCGCCCGCAGAAAGATAGACGCCGAGGCTCGCAAGTTGGACACCGATGCAGACAGCGGGCGCTTAGACGCCATAACCAGACATTTTGAGGCTCTGATCGAAGGCTACGAAGCCCGCGTCAAAGACCTCACCGAAGAAATAGACGCGCTACGCGAAGAAGTGCGCGATCTAAGACAAGCCCTAGACAAACGTCCTAGACAAAGCTGATTACTCCGTCTCCTGCGATGCGGCTGCTGCGGCGCGTAGGTCGCCAAGCGTTAAATCCATGTCGTGTCTGATCAAATGCCCGTCTTCAAAGTTGGGGTGAAAAGACGCGGCCTCCTTTGCAAAGGGCTTCAACGCCACCCGCAGTTTCTCGTTCTCTGCGCGGAGGGCTTCGCGTTCTGACAGGATTTGCATAGTTGACGGCAAGACAACGGAAAAACATTCCAGCGCCAGTTCTTTGATGTCGGCTTTAACCGTATCACTGGCGTAATCAAAATCTGGAAAGATTATTTTAGCTATTTGTGTGATTGCATCTTCACTCATCGTTTCCATCCATCGTAGCAATGTCGGCTAGTCTTCCTATATGGTTTAGCGCCGCCCGTAGCTTCGCGATTTCCTCGCGTTCGCTAAGAAGCGCCCCATCAACAACCCATGACTGCGCGACTAGCTTTTCGTTTTCTTCCCGTAGCTTCTCGTTCTCTGCGCGGAGGCGGAGGATTTCGGCGGCGGCCTCTTCCATAATGTCAGCCGCTTCCAAATCAGTCAGTTTGGCATAGCGGTTTAGTTCTGAAACAATGTCACTCATTCCCCGTCTCCTTTAATGCGGCGGCTGCGGCGCGTCCGCGTTCAATGCTATTCTTGTAGTCAACAAGCATTTGCTCAAACATTTTGTTGCTTGGTGCGGCTTTCTTTCCGCCGCGTTCGAGTAAATCGACAGACGCAACAAGGCTTGCCAGCGTATCAATCAACGCCGCCCGTAGCTTCTCGATTTCATCGGCGGCTTCAAGACAAGCATTAGAGTGCCTACCCCAAAGGGCCATATCAACGGACGCTGTGCAGGCCATTTGTTCCGTTGTGTCGCGCAAGCGTTCAACAATGTCAGTCATCCCCTGTCTCCTTCAATGCAGAGGCTAACCTGTAGCCTCGTAAACACGTGTCTTGTCTCTGATGACAGAAATAGTCGCCCGCAGGGAAGTTTCGCTGCGGCCGCCAAGCGCGATCCCGACTTCTTTAACCGTGCGACCTTCCTGCAAAAGCGCCCAAATTTTTTCTTCGTAGGGCGTCAATTTGTTCGGGTCTTTCCATGAACGGTAAGGGTCTATCCGCATCCTCATTGTCTCGCCCTCTTGTAGTCGTCGATCCAGCACAGGAAGACGCCGGACACGAGACCAAAGCCAAAGAAGAACAGGTCGATGCCCGCGTCGCTAATCATTTCGATAATGCTCATTTGCCGTAACGCTCCATTACTTTGACGTCCGCGCCAACGGGTAGACCGTCAGCCCACGCTGGAACTGCCGTCATCGCCATCTTCAAATCGTGCAGGCGCTCCCATTCCGTGAAGCCATCGACGCCTTCGATGCAGACGACTTCGTCGTGGATCGTCACGAGCGGCTTCACAGTTGCGGGGAGCATTTTTAGCGTCTCGCGCAAAAGATCAGACGCGACGGCTTGGACAATGTTCTCGCAGATTTTGCCGCCGTAGGTCGTGACGGCTTCCCATCTGCGTGTAGTTTGGTTGACGCCGTCGTAGACGATACGCGGCGCAAAGCCGTCGTCGCCGTCGACCAAGCGCACGTTGCGGTAGACAAGGTGTCGGCCGGACGGCAAACCAATCAAAAGACAACCGGCCAGCTTGCGCGAACCCATCGCCATTTTGATATGGCCCCAGCGCGCAACGCCTTTGTGCGCGCCTTCAATGACGCTGCGCGCCATCTTCTCCATGCAGCGCCAAAAGCTAACAATATGCGGGCTGGCGTCGCGCCAAGCCTTCACCGCCGTCTGGGCCTCATCGTCAGTAAGCGTAAGACCATACGTTGCAGCAGTATCTTTGAACTTAGACCAACCCATGCCAAAGCCACACGCCAGAACGAGGACCTTGCCGAATTGCCTGTCTTTCGACCCAAGTTTATTGGCGGTGTAGGTGTAGACGTCTTCTCCAGAGGCAAAGACATCAAGAATGTCCTGTTGCCCTGCCAACCACGCAACAACCCGCGCTTCGATCTGAGAGAAGTCGCCAACATAGAACTTGCCCGTTTTGGGTTTGAAGCAGCCGCGTAGACAGCTAGACAGAACTTCCATTGTGGTTACCCCAGCCGGGGGCGCGTAGAAGTTGCCCAGCTCGACGATTGCTTCGATCTCGGTCTTGGGGTCGACGCCTTTGACGCCGCGCGGCAGGTTTTGAACTTGAACTAATCTTCCGGCCCAACGCCCGGTGCGTGACGCGCCATAGAACTGCGTCAGACCGCGAATGGTGGCGTCAGGCATCGTGCAGTTTGCCATCGCTTGTAGTTTGGCGACGGAACTTTTCGCGGCCTCTTTGCGGATACGCAGCACGATTGCCACGTCCTTTGTGATATTAAGTTTTGTCGCTTTATGCCTGAAACTCGTGGTGTAGTCTTCGAGCTGGGACAAAAAAGCATCAATGTCTCCCTTCGCCGTAGACGGCAACATGTCCTGCGCGACATTCGCGGGTATAGAAAGATCGGCCATGCGGTCATGGCAGAACTTGAGAAGCGCGCCGACAGAATTAACGGAGTTGACCGCACCTTTGGACGCATGACGCATCTGCTCGTCTAGCCGCTTTAGAGACAGGTCAGCTATGCCTCGCATGGCGTCGACAGCGACAGTGTCGACAGGAAGACCAGCGCACATCATTTCGTGGTCGAGGTGCCACATCGTCTGTTCCGACGCTGGCAGGTCTGGGAGCTGATTGGCGATGTCGCGTTCGGTCTCGACGTCCTGCGCGCAGTAGGCGCAGAGCCGGTCATACTTGTCTGGATCGGTGTCGTGCCAGAAGGTCCCGTCCTTGCGGGGCTTGGACATCTGGAGCATGAGCCGGTGTCCGGCCATGTCTTTCTGCCAGCCGGTGCGCAGCGCCTCGGCGGCTTGTTCCAGCTTACCGGGAAGGCCCCAATACATTGCGCGGATCATCGTGCAGCGCCAGCGCCACGCGGGTATGCCTTTCAGCAGCGGCGACAGCATTTCAAACCCGCCCGCGTTCCAAGCATGGAACTCGTAATCGTCGTCCGCCATAGCGGCGTAAAGGTCGTGAGGAATGTTCGGGTCTTTGGCTGCGCGCCAGACCTTTACGGGGCCATCGTCAATGGCGTAGGCGACGCAGAGAAGCCGCGCCGTTTGCATGTAGACATGAGAGCCGATCTTTTTGAGATCGGCCCCCAGCGTCTCAATGTCTATTGAGACTTTGTGCTTCATTTCCGTTTACCCCGCAGGGTCTCGGAAACGCGGCCGCTATTGACGTTGAATTTCTCCGCGATCTGCATTTGCGAAAAAGTCGGATTGGCTTTTGCAAATGTTTTGATCTTCTGGCGAAGCGCAGGCGTCATCCGGGTAGACGTGCGGGGTCCGCGTGCGCTGGACCTCCGCGTAATCTGCTCGGACAGCAGCTTGATCTCGACAGACAGCTCAAAGAGCCGTTCACGGATTTCAGGCAATGTCATTGCCGGACCCCCGCAGGTCTTTGTCCAAACCCTCGACCAGTTTCTTGTAGGACTTGGCCGTGAGCTGGGTCGTCACCGTGGGCGTGACGCGCTCGGCGGCGAGGCGGGAATAACCGGATATGTCATCCCAATGATCGCGGTGGTTCGGGTCCCCCGCGAGGATGCGCCCCATCTTGTGCGTCAGCATGTCGAGGGCTTCGCGCTGGACCGGCGACAGCACAGGCCAGTTGCGGGCCTTGTAAACGACCTGTTTCAAGTCCTGCGTGATCTGCGCATGTTCAGTATAGTCGCCGTGAACCTTGCCACGCTCGGCGAGCAGCACATCAATATTATCTGTCATGTCTGTATCCCCCAAAACAAGACAGAGGGGGTAAAAAAATATACCCCCTCCGGGTTTCATATGGTTTTTTCCGCAGGATGCACTTCTCGCTTGGCAAGCCAATCCGCAAGCACGTCCTCGTAATAACCAATTCGACGCGCCGATAAGACAATGTATGCTGGCCCCACGCCTTCGTGTCTCCAGCGTTTCAAAGTCTTTACTGACAAGCCGATACGTTCAGCAGCCTGTGAAGTCTGCAAAACTTTTCTTTCCGGCGTCATTCCCATAACTCCCCGGAAACCTTAGAACGGCGCGTCTTCCGTCTCGTCTTCAAGAGCGGAGAACTCGTCGCGTGCAGCCATGCGGCCATCAAGGCGCGGCATGTCTTTCTTGGCAATCTGGACGTTTAACAGCCCAAGACCGACACCCTTGTTGCCCGCTTGGTTGTAGCCAAAGGGGCGGATCGTCGCGCGGACGCGCTGTCCGGCGAAGACTTCGTCAGGCATGTCGATTTCCTCAAGACGCGGACCAATGATCCCCGGCTTCGATTTCGACCATGCAGAGATATATTTGTCGCCCGCGTTGTAACCGGCGTATGCCTTCTCTCCGGCGTCGCGGATCGGGTTGCGCCAATTCGACGGGATTTTGCCGCCAAAGAACGTCTTGGCTTCTTCCTCGACGGCGGCAACCAGCGCCTTAAACTCTTTAGTCTTCTGCGCTTCCGCGTCGAAAACGATGTTGAGCGAATAGCGCGGTTCCGCACCCTCGACAGGGGCCTTCGGCTGGAAGACCTGCGGGAAAGACAGAATACCGATAGGCGTAGTGATCTTAGCCATTTTCAACCTCATGGGACTGTTTGGGACTAATCAAGCGCGGCAAAGTCTTGTCGCGCCTGTGCGGTCTTTGTCTTGTGTTTTTCAGGACATTGACCCGACGCCGCTGGACACCAGCGGCAATGCTTACCTTCGACGAGCGCTAAATCCTTAACGTCGTCGTTGGCGATAAGCTCGACAGTCGGCTTCAAGACAGAGTGACCCCAATCCAGAAGATCAACAGTCGGTATTTCCCAATGCCTGACGGGGCCATCGGGATGCACGCAACGCGGTTGGACAACCGTCATGCGCACAAACTCCGGGGGAACGATGCTGTCTGGTAAAGACAGGAGAACCCCCAAGGCGTAATAGAGTAGCTGTGAATTGTCTTGGACCTCGACAGCAACACCTGCGCCGTATTTCAAATCAACAATGTGCAACGTGCTTGGATACGCTGTCAGACAGACAAAGTCGGCGGTGCCGAACATGTCTTCCGGTGGCGTGTCTCCCTCCAGCTCCCAAAGCGGCGCGAGCGATACGCGCTTCTCGACAGCATGGAATGGCGACTGCTTTGCAAGCTCCGTCACGTAATCAACGTAGGGTTTCACCCAACGCTGCATTTCCTTCGTGTCTTCCAAGTCAAGCACGTTCTGGCCGACCAACATGCTTTCGGCCACCCAATGCGCCTTTGTGCCTTCGGCAGCCCACTTCGACGACTTCCGTTCCAGTCCTTTAGACAAGCGCGGCGACATCGTGCAGTTGAGCCAAATGTAGGCTCCCGACGCGGACAGTCTGGCGTGTGCGCTCATTGTGCGCGACCCAGCTTTAGCATTTCAGCTTCACCTATCTTTGGAAGCACGCTTTCCAACAGGTCAGTCAGGTTCGCCTTGTCACCGCAGTTAGACAGCACATAAACACCGCTCTCGTCGCCCGCGAGGAAAATGAACGTGGGTTTTTCATCACCCAAAAGCGTTCTGATGGTCTCGCTAATGACGGTCATCTTGTCCTTGGACAGCATCACTCGTCTCCCGGTAGAGTTTTCTCGATTTCCTTGGCGTCTTCCAAAAGCTCGGCGGCCCTATCCAGAGGAATGTCACCGAATTTTTTGACTTGGTATTTGTCCAGCAGCGCTTTCGTATGCGACCGCGACAGCGGCGACGAGTATGTCTTAGTTAATATACGCAGCGCCTCGTCTTTATGTTGAGCCTCTGCAAGCTCCGGGTTTTTCTTGACGTCCTTCTTGGTGATCGGCTTCGCTAGCGCCGACAAAGACGTCTTCGCCATCCAAGGTGGTGTGTCTGCCAGCTTGGAGCCAAGCTCCATAAGCGCGCTCAATACTTCACCGACGTCATCGCCGTGGACTTCGACAGCGACTAACGGGGTGTTTCCCGTAAAATCGTGTTCGTAAGAAAGCCTCACCTGTTTCATTCGTCACCCCCGGAAGAAAAAAGAGTATCCAGCTCGCGCGAGCGGTCTGCCAGCACGCGAGTAATTTTGTCGTCCGCGCCGTCCATCGTCACAAATCTCGCCAAGACAGGCTTGGTTTGACCAATGCGACGGCAGCGTCGAATTGCTTGGTAGTTATCCCCCGGAGACCAAGACGCCTCGCACATGATGACGTCGTGAGCAGCGGTGAGCGTCAGGTTGGTTGACGCTGCTTGTATCTGTCCTAGGAAAACCCGGACTGTTGGGTCTGTCTGAAATGTCTCTTGCGCACGTTGCTTCGCCTCTGCACTTACCCCACCATCAACGCGCACCACACCGAATGTGTCAAGTGATGTTCCTAGTATGTTCATTACGTCGCGGTGGATGGCGAATAACAGAATTTTTTTAGTCGGGTCTGCTTCCAGTTCATTTTTAACGATGTCTACAATGTATGGGGCTTTGGCTAGGCCGATAGCGCGGCGCTCTGTGGCAAACGCCAGCTCGGCCGCAGACAGATTGTCCAGCAAGTCGCCGCCTTTAGCCAACAGAGCTGTTAGCTTTTGGTCCAGATTGTTGAGGACATTCGAGGCTTGTCCGTATCTGTTGGTGAACAGCTCCCGCACGAGCGGCAATGTGTCTGTTCTCAAAGGCGGTATCTGCGTCAGGACGTCATCTGTCTTGAGGACGTTCATAATCGGCGCAAGGACCTTGCGCAGTTCAGGCAGCTTTTCAGGCTTGGTTCCACGAACAGCGCGGACTTCCTTCGTCTTGTCGCGGCGCGATCCGTATTTCACTTTCATCGTCTCGACGCGACAAAACTCGTCTTCAAACATGCGCCATGACTTGCCGCGCACAACGTCGGGCCAGAGCGCACGAAACAACGGGTAAAGTTCCGACGCGGATTTCGTCGCGGGCGTGCCAGACAAAGGCAGCGTGTATCTCGCGCGCAAGTAGAGACCGTTAATCGGGTTGAGAACAAATCTTGTGCGTTCGCTATCACGACCAAGCATGTGCGCTTCGTCTAGGATCATCAAATCCCAGCTTGTATTGAGCAAATGTATTCTGATGCTGGAGCTGGACGATGACAGCATGTCATAAGACAGAAAGTAGACGCAGCAGGACGACGGTTTGAGCTTTTCCGTCGATTTCCGAATGACGACCAATTCGCGGTTGATCTTCTGGCTTAGTTCAAATTCACGTCGCCAGTTCAAGCGGCCGTGCGCAGGGCCAACCACGAGGATACGTTGCGCCGCGACGCGATCTGCGAAGGCAATAGACGTGAAAGATTTGCCCAGCCCCGGCTCATGCGCGACGTAGCGCGGCATGGTCGTCTGGCAAAGCCAATCAACCGTCTTTTGCTGATATGCAAACAGTTCACGCAATTTCAGGGCGCTCCAACCATTTTACGCGGGGCAGCGACAACGGCATAAAATGCGTCGTCTTCTGTGATGTTGAGCTGCGCGACGGCCCTTCGCCGACAGGGACCATCCTCGTCACCTTCTCGATGACGAGCGGCGGTCTCTCGCGTGGAAAGACCTTGCGCCTTGTCTTTGAGACTTCACTGTCCTTCTGCATTATCCTGTCCTGCGTATTTCCAGACATAATAGTGAGCCATGAGCAAAGCCTCGGCCTTATTGGCGTCGCGCTTTTTGTCGAGATAACGGGCGACAGAGGGATAGAGCCTACTCGCTACCTCACGGCTCTTGTCCTTGTCGTTGTCTAAGCCAAGCGATTTTTTCCAAACCGTCGGCGCGACTAAATGGGTCTGGATTTCCAAAGCGGCCAAAGCCCCTTGGATCATGCCGAAACCCACCCCGAAGTTGAAACTTGAAGACACCCCTTGCTTGGGGAAAGCATGAACATTCTCGACGACGGCGACGACGTCTTTGAATGGTTTGATTTGATCTCTTAATGCTTGCGCCCATGCGGCCGCTTGCATCATCTTAGCTGCGACAGGCATGTCGCCGATCCAGACGCCTTGCGGCGCGCCCACGACAAGCAGGGCATAGGCCGCAGACACCGAACCGGGGTCCACCCCGATGACTAGAGTTCCGGGTTTAAGCATAAATCACCAAAACAAGTCATCGGGGATTGCGTTCCAACGTCTACGCAGACGGGACCTTACTTTATGGGTTGTAGTAAAACCGGAGAATATTTGTCCGTCAGCATAGATGCCGCCGCTATCTCCACCTTCAACGTGTCTATGATATTCTTCGCCAGATAAGCTCTCGCCCTCGCTTCCGAGCGGGTTATCGTCCCATTCCGAAGGTCTGTTAAATCCTGAATAAGCACGTTCCGTAAGTCTATCGTATTCTTCATCTGTTACTTCCCCCTTTTGAAGCACCTTGGCAATATCGCCAAGTATGCGAAGCCTTCCACGCGAAAACCGAAGACCATCTTGATTGCATTGGTCGCAAATAATTTCCGCTAGTTTATCGTGTTCATATATAGCCACCAACGCCGCTTTTGACGGCGGCATGTCTTGGCTACCGCAATACGGACAAACGAATTTCAAACCCATGCAACAATCCGCAAAGGTGCTTTCACTCATGCGCTTTACAATAACTTTTTGCCCCTTGCTGTATTCTGCCTCGGCTTCGGGAAAATGTGAAAAATCCCCCCATAATCTGTGCTTGTGCTTCTCACTTGTGGGGACAATGTAGCTCTTTGCTTTCCTAATCCCCAGACGGATCGCGCTACGGACTTCAAGGTTCGAGTTGCTATCGAAAGCCCTCTGCGAGCGTATCGCACCAAAAGCCTGACCGACTGACACGTAATATTTTCTCGATCCAGACATTCAACGCCCCCACGTTGAAACAAGACAGGCGAGGCCCGCCAATATGATGAGAGTGAGCGTCAAGCACAGCGTCCTGCGGACGCGTGAGCGTCGGCAGCAGCGTCTTGTTCCGACGTGTCCAGATAGCGCATGACATCAAAGCCGGGATCGACTTTGCGGGCCAAGGCGACTATCAGGGCGACCCCGGCCGCAGGGGACCGCGCCTCCCGCGACCACGCGTAGACCGTCGTCAGCTTGGGGACCTTCATCCCCTGCGCCAGCAGCAGCTCCCGCACGCGGGCCGGACCGCCAAGGTCCTTAATCAGCTCGCCAAGGTTCCATTTAGGTTCAAACGTCATCTGTTTTGCCTGTCCTTCAACATACAAGACAAAACGACTGATTTGCGGGAAGCTGTCAAGTGCGCCCAAGACATTTTGTGAGGATATTTACGCTTTTTCCCCGGAATGGTTCACAAATCGTTGACTTCTGTCTTTTTGGGGCGTATTTCACAAAACGTCGAAAACGACAAAAGGAGACAAAAATGGCCCGCAAATCCATCCGGCGCTCGCCGCCGGTCGCGGGACTGACAAGTGAAGAACAGTTGGTCCACGAGAATTTTGCCCGACGATTGCATAAGCTTATGCTTGAGAAGGGCATGTCGCAAAGTGATTTAGCCAGGAAGGTCTGGGGCGAGATTGAGGTCACAGATAAGTATGGCCGCACAGCCAATGCCGCCAGGAATAGAGACCGGATTTCGGTCTATCTAAAAGGCGCGGGGTTCCCCGATCCAAAGAACCTAGCGAAGATCGCCAAGGCTCTTGGCACAACGGCGGAAGATTTAGCGCCGGAAGTTGCGGGCGCTGCAATCGAACGCGAAGCGCCAGAATTGAGCATGGTCGCCATCGCGGGGCAGCACGACAAAGTCCTGCTACGCGTCAATAAATTATTGCCGCTAGAGATAGCGGTTCAAGTCATCAATCTGATTTCATCGCACAAAGCATAATGCTGGACAAAGAAGACCTGTGGTTGACCGACGCTGAAATAGGGGAGTTGCTGCACAAGCATCCTGACAGCGTGTCTAGGTGGCGGCGTTTTGAGGGCCTGCCGTATCTTCCCGGTCGTCCAGCTTTAGTAAATTATAGGGATTTGTTCGCATGGCTGGAGCAGCGCAAGCAAACGAAACGCA
>CAYVOK010000020.1:0-42513 GCA_964453335.1 uncultured Acidimicrobiaceae bacterium | reverse complement strand
GATGAGAACCGTCTTGCCCACGCCGGCGCCGCCGAACAGGCCGATCTTGCCGCCCTGCAGGTAGGGGGTGAGGAGGTCGATGACCTTGATGCCGGTCTCGAACATGAGCTTCTTCGGCTCGAGCGTGTCGAACGCCGGCGCCGGCCGGTGGATCTCCCAGTACGTCTCGATCTTGTCCTTGATCGAGTCGAGGGAGACGTCGAGCGGCTCGCCGATCACGTTGAACACGTGGCCGAGCACACCCTCGCCGACCGGCATGGTCATGCCGGTGCCGAGGTTGCGGACGGCGGTCCCACGGGCGAGACCGTCGGTCGGCTTGAGGGCGATGGCCCGCACCCGGCTGTCGCCGATCTGCTGGGCGACCTCGGCCCGAACGACCGTGTTGTCACCGCCGGAGGTGATGGTGAACTCGAGTGCGGTGTTGATCTCGGGGAGGGCGTCGGAGGGGAACTCCACGTCGACCACCGGACCGGCGATGGCGACGATCCGGCCGTCCTTGTGTGCTGCGTCGGTGACGGTCATGTCGTGTGGCTCCTTCAGACGTGGCCCGGTGCTGCGTGGGCGTGGTCGGTGGGGTCGAGTTCTCGGAACAGGGTGGTGGAGTGCAGATGGTCGATGAGGAGGTCCTCACCGTCACCCTCGGCCTGGCGCAGACCTTCGGCGCCGCCGATGATCTCCATGATCTCGGTGGTGATCGCCGACTGGCGGGCGGCGTTCATCTGCCGGGTGAGGCGGACGATCATGTCCTCCGCGTTGTCGGTGGCGGACTTCATGGCCCGCTGCCGGTTGGCGTGCTCCGACGCCGCGGCGTCGAGCAACGCAGCGAAGAGGCGGGCCTCCACGTAGCGGGGCAGCAGGTCGGCGAGCACCGAGGAGGCGTCCGGCTCGAAGTCGAACCCGGCGAGCGCCTCGGACGAGCCGGCCTCGGCGATGGTCGAGGTCTGCTCGAGCGGCAGGAACCGCCGGACGACGACCCGCTGGGAGGCGACGGAACGGAACTCGGTGTACACGAGGATCACCCGGTCGACGGTTCCGTCGAGGAACATCGTGGCCACCGTCTCGGCGATCCGACGGGCGTCCTCGTAGGTCGGCTTGTCGCTGATGCCGTCGTAGGTGGCGGTGAGCCGGTAGTTGCGGAACCGGAAGTAGCCGGCGGCCTTGCGGCCGACCGTCACGAGCTCGTAGTCGGAGCCCTCGGTGCGCGCGGCGTGGATCTCACGCTCGGCGGCCCGGATCACCGACGAGCTGTACGCCCCGGCGAGCCCGCGGTCGGAGGTGAGGACGACGAACGCCGTGCGTTCCACCGACTCCACGACCCGGAGCATCGGGTGGTTGACGTCGGCTCCACCTGCGGCGAGATCCTCGATCACCTTGGTGATCTGCTGGGCGTACGGGCGCGCCGCGTTGGCGCGCTGCTGCGCCCGGACCACCCGTGATGCGGCGATGAGCTCCATCGCCCGGGTGATCTTCTTCGTCGCCTTGACGCTGTTGATGCGTCGGCGGAGGATCCGTTCCTGCGCTCCGGGCATCGACTATGCGTCCCGCGTGATGTCCTGCTCGGGCAGCGTCGTGGCGCTGTCGACGGTCGCCGCGTTCGCCGCACCCTGGCCCTCGGCATCGGGCTCGGAGCCGACCGCACCGTCGGTGGGCCGGAACTGGGCGCCGAACGCCGCGATGATGGCCTCGAACGCCGCCTCGTCGGGGATGTCCCCGGTCGTGCGGATCGCCGTCATCACGTCGGCGTGCCGGGAGGCGAACCAGTCGAGGAGCTCGGCCTCGAACCGCTTCACGTCACCGACCGGCACCGAGTCGAGATGCCCGCGGGTACCCGCGTAGATCACCACGACCTGCTGCTCGACCGGCATCGGCGAGTTGAGGCCCTGCTTGAGGAGCTCGACGAGCCGGTTCCCACGCTCGAGCTGCGACTTCGACACGGCGTCGAGGTCGGAACCGAAGGCGGCGAACGCCTGCAGCTCACGGAACTGCTGCAGGTCCGACTTCAGCGTGCCGGTGGCCTTCTTCATGGCCTTGATCTGCGCCGCCGAACCCACGCGGGACACCGAGATGCCGACGTCGACCGCCGGCCGGATGCCCGACTTGAAGAGGTCGTCCTGGAGGTAGATCTGGCCGTCGGTGATCGAGATCACGTTGGTCGGGATGTACGCCGAGACGTCGCCGGCCTTGGTCTCGATGACCGGGAGGGCGGTGAGGGAGCCTGCACCACGCTCGTCGGACAGCTTCGCCGCCCGCTCGAGGAGCCGCGAGTGCAGGTAGAACACGTCACCCGGGTAGGCCTCACGACCCGGCGGGCGGCGCAGCAGCAGCGACATCTGCCGGTAGGCCTCGGCCTGCTTGGAGAGGTCGTCGTAGACGGCGAGGGCGTGCTGCCCGTTGTCCATCCAGTGCTGACCCATCGCGCAACCGGCGTAGGGGGCGAGGTACTTGAACGGCGCCGGGTCCGACGCCGGGGCGACGACGACCACGGTGTACTCCATGGCGCCGTACTCCTCGAGCGTCGCCACGGTCTGGGCGACGGTCGACGCCTTCTGGCCGATCGCCACGTACACGCAGCGGACGTCGAGGCCGCGCTGGTTGATGATCGTGTCGATCGCGATCGTGGACTTGCCGGTCTTGCGGTCACCGATGATGAGCTCCCGCTGGCCACGGCCGATCGGGATCAGGGCGTCCACCGACTTGATGCCGGTCTGCATCGGCTCGTGCACCGGCTTGCGTCCGGTGATGCCGGGGGCCTGGATCTCCATCCGGCGGCGGATCACGTTGGTGAGCGGGCCCTTGCCGTCGATCGGCTCGCCGAGGCCGTTCACGACGCGACCGAGGAGGCCGTCGCCGACGGGCACGTCGAGGATGCGCCCGGTGCCCTTGACCGCCTGACCCTCGTCGATGTGGTTGACCTCGCCGAGCACGACGGCGCCGATCGAGCCCTCGTCGAGGTTCAGGGCGATACCGACGGTCCCGTCCTCGAACTCGAGGATCTCGTTGACCGCGGCGGACGGGAGCCCGGAGACCCGGGCGATGCCGTCGCCGACCTCGAGAACGCGGCCGACCTGGCCCTGCTCGAGTGCGGGATCGAAGCCCTCGAGGCCCTTGTTGATCGCCGCGAGGATGTCGTTTGTGTTGATCGTCAACTCAGCCATTGGTGCTCCAGCCGCCTCAGAACGCCTCTCGCAGTTGCGCGAGACGGGAACGAACGCTTCCATCGATCACGAGGTCGCCGATCTGGGTGACGACCCCACCGACGACGGTGGGATCGACGATCACCCGGATCTTGACCGGATGTCCGACCTGCTTCTCGAGCGCCGCGGCCAGGCGGTCCACCTGGGCGCCGTCGAGAGGTACTGCCGAACGGACCTCGGCGAGCGAGCGGTTCGACGCCGCTGCCGAGCGACGGGCCATGGCGTCGACCAGCTTGGGCAGGTCGGCGGCCCGGTCGATGGACACGAGCAGGCCGAGGATGGCCACCGTGGTCGGGGTCGCCCGGCCGGCGAGGAGCTCCTCGACGACCTGCTGGCGCCGTGCCATCGGGATGTTCACGTCGCCGAGCGTGGTGCGCAGGGCGTCGCTGGTCTCGTAGATGCGGGCGAGCCGGAACAGCTCGTCCTCGATCTCGCTCGCCATCGGGGAGACCGCCGCCATGGCGTAGAGCGCGTCGGCGAGGATCTCGGTGCGGGAGGTGTCGGCCATGTCTACGCCCCCACCTGGTCGATGTAGCGGTCGATGAGTGCTGCCTGCGTGGCGTCGTCGAGGTTCGACCGGACGACCGCCTCGGCGGCGCCACGGGCGAGCTCGGTGACCTCGGCCCGCAGGTCGGCGATCGCCTGGTTCTTCTGCGACTCGATGTCGGCGGCGGCCCGGGTCCGGAGATCCGCGGCCTCCTGCACCGAGCGTTCCTTCATCGTGGCGACGAGCTGCGCCGCAGCGGTCCGGGCCTCGGCGACCACGGCCGCGGCGTCGGCCTCGGCGTTGCCGATCGACGCACGGATCCGCTCCGCCTCGGCGAGTGCCTCGGCCTTGGCGGCATCGGCGGCGCCGAGTTCCTTGGCGATCTTCTCGGACCGGGCCTGCAGACCCTTCCGGAGCACGGGGACGGCGAACTTCCCGAGCAGACCGAACACGACCACGAAGGCCACGGTCCCCCAGTAGAACTCGTTGATGTCACCCGGCAGGAGGAACGAATTCGGTGCCTCCGCGCCCAGCAGGTTGAACATGGTTGTCTCCTCGGGTGGTGACCCGGTCAGGCGGCGGGGCCGCGGCCGGAACGGTTCACGTAGTCCTCGATGACCTGGACCTGACGGTCGAGGTCGAGATCCTTCTGGATCACGCGCGAGGCGGCGTTGACCGCCACGCCCGCGATCTGGGTGCGGAGCTGGGCGAGAGCCGCAGCCTTCGCCGCGGCGACCTCGGCGGTCGCCGACTCACGCATCGCTGCGATCTCGGCGTTGGCCGCTCCGAGTTCGGACGCCCGGTGCCGGTCGGCCTCTTCGCGGGCTGCGGCGATGATCGCCGCCGCCTCACCGCGGGCCTGCTCGATCCGGGCGGCGTACGCAGCGCGGGCCTCGTCAGCCCCGCCGGTGGCCGAGTCGGCCTCCGACTTCGCCGACTGGATCCGCTGCTCGCGCTCCTCCATCACCCGGAGCACCGGGGGGAGCAGCACGAAGCGCATGATGATCCAGAGCGCGAAGAAGCTCACGGCGCCCCAGAAGAGCTCCGGGGTCGTGGGCAGGATGGGGTTCACGACCGCTTCGGTCGCTTCTCCCCCCTCGGTTGCTGCGAGCAGCGCTGCAGTCAGCACGGTTCCTCCGTGTCCTTCGTCGGGTCCGGACCGGTGGCCGGATCAGACGAACTTGAGCAGGATGAAGACGACGAAGCCGATGAGGGCGAGGGCTTCGGTGAAGGCGATGCCGAGGAACATGGTCGTACGGACCATGCCGGCGGCCTCGGGCTGGCGGGCCATGGCCGACACGGCCTGGCCGACGAGGTAGCCGATGCCGATGCCCGGGCCGATGGCGGCGAGACCGTAGGCGTAACCGGCGCTCGCGGCGCCGCTGATGCCCTTCTGGTCGGCGGCCGTCAGCGCGGCGGTGCCCGCTTCGGCGGTCGTCTCGGTGGCGAGCTGAACTGCGGTCTGGATCACGCCCATGGCTGCGGTGGTCTCCTGTTTTTCGGTGCATGCCCGGCCGGCGCCGTGCACGACAAGGGTTGCTGGTTGTTGCGAACGATCCGGCCCTTCGGGCCGGGGTACTCAGTGCTCCGGGTGGAGCGCACCGCCGATGTACACGGCGGTGAGGATCGTGAAGATGTAGGCCTGCAGGAAGGCGACGAGGACCTCGAAGCCCGTCAGCGCGATCAGCATGAACAGCGACAGCGGCAGGGCGGCGACGAGGAAGCTCAGGCTCCACAGGGTGATGCAGAGCACGCCGAAGGTGATGAGCAGGATGTGTCCGGCCAGCAGGTTGGCGAAGAGACGGACGGCGAGGGAGAAGGGTCGGACGAGGAAGGTCGACACGAACTCGATCGGCGTCACGAGGAGGTACAGCGCCTTGGGCACGCCGGGCGGGAAGAGCGCACCGGTGATGTAGTGGATCCCGTGGTGCTTGATGCCCACACCGATGAACCACACCCACGCCAGCAGGGCGAGGATCAAAGGGTTCGCCATGCGGGCGTTCGCCGGCATGAGGATCGGCGGGATGATGCCCGTGATGTTGCCGAAGAAGATGAAGAAGAACATCGACAGCAACATCGGCAGGTACTTCTCGCCGCCGTGGCCGATGCCCGGGGCGATGACCTGCGTGCGGATGAAGTCGACCGACACCTCGGCGAGGTTCTGGGCGCCGCGGGGCACCATCTCACCGCGGCTGCGTGCCACGAGGAAGATCCCGCACGTGAGCGCCACGGCGATCAGGTTGATCATCGAGATCTTGTTGAAGGCCCAGAAGGTCCCGTCGCCGAAGGCTGCGGGCCATTCGACGACGTTGCCGATGGGCGGGAAGACGAGTGCTCCGAGAATCACCGGACGATGCTCTCCTCGTGCTGGCGGGGCGGGACGGTGGTCGAACGCCGTCCCGGCTTGAGGCCGGGATGGGCGAGGGAGAGCGAAACGTAGCGCATCTCCCAGAACAGCAGGCCCAGATGGGCGACGATCAGCGTGATCCCGAGCGACGGCAGGTGCATCCAGGACGCATCACGGACCGTCATCACGGCGACGAACACGAGGCCGAGGCGCAGGAGGAACCCGAAGAGCGCGGCGCCCATCAGCAGGGCGACGGAGATGCGAGCAGCGCCGGCCATGAGTGCGGCGGCGAGCACGAGGTTCCCGACGACGACGGCGAGGGCGTAGAGCGCCGAGATCCCGCCGTCGACCCCGCCCATGGCGAGACCGAGGAGGACGAACGCCGGTGCCGCCGGCACCGCACGGCGGGCGATGTCGCGGGCCACGGCGGCCTCGGGGGCCGGGCCGTCGAGGCGCGTCACGAATGCGTCGCCCACGGCCCCTCCTGCTCGAGTTGCCGCATCTGGCGGTCGTAACCGACCCACACCTTCACACCGACACCGACGGCACCGAGGAGCGTCAGCACGATCGTGAAGACCGGGACGATGCCCAGCCAGCGGTCGAGGGCGAGGCCACCGAGGGTGAAGAGGACGACGACGACGGCGAGCTCGTAGCCGCCCCCGCTGCGATTCAGATCTCTCGACAGCTCACGTCGCTCGGAAGATTCCACCGGTGGTTCCTCTGGCGTCCGGCATCGGTGACGGACGGCCATGTGAATGTATTCGCAACCTAGGAGGGATGGGGGGATCCCGCAAATCGTCGAGGTTCGCCGACGGCGCCGGCCGGGTAGCGACGCTGCATGCGTGCGCCGAACGTCCCCGACGAGCGCGCCGAACGTCTCCTCGACGTCGTCGGCGCGGCGGTCGCACTCACGTTGGCCGCACTCCCCATCGCCGTCGTCGCAGCGCTCGTCCGCGTCCTCGACGGCCCGCCGGTGCTGTTCCGCCAATGTCGCGTCGGCCGCCACGGCCGACCGTTCACGTTGCTCAAGTTCCGCACGATGGTGCCCGACGCCGAGGCGCGTCGCGCCGCGCTGGCCGACCGCAACGAGGCCGACGGTCCGCTGTTCAAGATCCGCGACGACCCGCGCACCACACCGCTCGGACGGCACCTGCGGCGCACGTCGCTCGACGAACTCCCCCAGCTCTGGAACGTGCTCCGCGGCGACATGAGCCTCGTCGGCCCGCGACCTGCGTTGCCCGAGGAGGTGGCTGCATGGCCGGCCGACCTGCACCGTCGCCTCGACGTCCGTCCGGGCATCACCGGGCCGTGGCAGGTCGCCGGGCGGTCGACGTCGAGCTTCGAGGACTACCGGCGGCACGACCTCGCCTACGTCGACGGCCGCACGCTGTGGGGCGACCTCGCGCTCCTCGCCCGCACCGTCCCGGCGGTGCTGCGCGGCCGCGGGGCGTCGTGATCACCCCGTGATCAGCGCCGCAGACCCGGGTGGAAGTACGTGTAGAGCAGCAGCGCGCACGCGGCGAGCGCCAGCAGCACGAAGGCATCCCCCCGACCGGTGACCGTCGGGTACACGGCCACCGCCGACAGCAGGGCCGTCCACGCCCACAGGATCGCGACGCTGCGCCGCTGCCCGTGCCCGAGGTTCATGAGCCGGTGGTGCAGGTGCCCCTTGTCGGCGGTGGCGAGCCCCGACCGTCGCCGTGCGCGACGGATGATCGCGAACAGCGTGTCGCTCACGGGCACACCGAGGATGACGAGGGGGATCACGAGCGGGGCGAAGAAGAAGAACGTCGACCCGGAGAACGGGTCTCGTGTGCGTCCTCCGACGGCGATCGTCGCCGTGGCGAGCAGCAGGCCGAGCAGCAACGCCCCACCGTCACCCATGAACGTGCGGGCCGGATGCAGGTTGTGGGGCAGGAACCCGACGCAGCAGCCGGCCGTCGCGACCGCGACGAGCGGTGCCGGGTTGCCCGGGGCGAGGAGTCCGGCGGCGTCGAGCTGCAGCGTGTACACGAAGAACGCCACCGAGGCGATCGCCACGATCCCCGCCGCCAGACCGTCGAGTCCGTCGATCAGGTTGATCGCGTTCGTCATGCCGAGCACCCACAGCACGGTCAGGAACGCCGCGAGGTCGGGCGAGAGCACGAAGAACCCGGCGAAGGGGATGCGGAACACGACGAGGCTCGTGCCGGTGAGCGCGAGCACGGAGCCGACGAGCACGGTGCCGGCGATCTTCGCCGGGGCGGACATCTCCCGGACGTCGTCGATGAACCCGACCGCGTACATGAGCACGGCCGCGCCGACGATGCCGACGATCTCGAGCGTCGACGCGAACGTGGCGGTGTACCCGCCGCTCGCCGCCGCGGCGACGAGCGCGGCGAGGAACCCGGCGAGCATGCCGAGACCGCCGAGCGTCGGTGTGGGGCGTTCGTGCACCCGGCGTTCGTCCGGCTGGGCGACCGCACCGACCCGGTGCGCGAGTGCGCGGCTGAGCGGGACCACGAGCGTGGTCGCCACCGCGGCCACGACGCCCACGAGGACGTGCGTGGTGATGCTCGCCTGCACCGGACCCGACCCGCTCAGTCCGTCGGCGGGTCCCCGGCGCGCCGTGCGAGGGCGGAGCCGTCCGCGTAGTACCGGCGGTGCCAGATGCCCGTGAGGTCCTCGCCCCGGTCGGGGAGCCGCCAGGTGGTGCGACGGGCCGAGGCGAGATCGACGGCGACGAGCGCACGCGGCTGGTCGGCCGTGCCGTCCAGGTACGCGTCCGCCGCCTCGGGGCGCAGGTACCGGAGCGCGATGGCCCGGTAGACGTCGCGCCAACGGTCGTCCTCCCCCGGTTCGTGCACGATCTCGGCGCGGCCCTGCACGGTGACCTTGCGGTACGGGAGCGCCTGCTCGTCGACGGACAACCCGACCCGGGGATCCCGGCGCAGGTTCGCGAGGAAGATCGCCGGTGCCCGCGGGGTGAACAGCAACCTTCCGTCACGGACCACGAACCAGGTCGGCACGACGCGGGGCATGCCGTCGGCGTCGACGGTGCCGATCCGGACCAGGTGCCCCGGTTCGTCGAGGAACCGGTCGACCTCCTCAGCGCTGAGCTGCGGCATCGGCCCCTCCCTCGGCTCCGCTGCGACCCGTCGAGACTACCGCCCCCGCACCGGGCCCTCGGTGGGCGACGACGATCCGGTCGCGTCCGGCGAGGTCCGCGACGACGCGCACGTCGACGTACCCGACCGATCGGGCGAGGTCGGCCACCGTGCGGGCCTGTGTCGGTGCGAGCTCGACGACGAGCGCCCCGTCGTCGGACAACCACCGGGCGGCCCCGCGGACCACCACGTCGAGCGCGTCGAGACCGGTCGGGCCCGCCCACAGCGCGAGCGCCGGTTCCCATGCGGCGACCGTCGGGTCGACCTCGTCGCCCTCCGCCACGTACGGCGGGTTCGACACGATCACGTCGATCCGGCCGGCGAGGTCGTGCGGCAGGGCATCGAACCACGAACCGGACGCCATCCGCACCCGGGTCGCCGGCCGCCCGAGCGCCGCGAGGTTGGCCCGGGCCACGGCGAGGGCGTCGTCGGACACGTCCGTCGCCCACACCTCCGTCGTCGGTCGTTCCGCCGCGATGGCGAGTGCGAGCGCACCGGACCCGGTGCCGAGGTCGGCGACACGTACCGGTGTGCGCAGGGCCGCGACACGGTCGACCTCGGTGAGCGCGACCTCGGCGACGATCTCCGTCTCCGGTCGTGGGATCAGCACCCGACGATCGACGAGCAGGTCGAGCGACCGGAACTGCCAGTGCCCGAGCACGTACTGCAGCGGCTCACCGGTCCGCCGTCGTGCGACGAGGGCGTCGAAGCGGGCCACCCCGCGCACCGTGACGAGGTCGTCGAGCACGTCGAGGAGTTCGATGCCGGTGGCGCCGGCGACGTCCTCCACGATGCGACGGGCGTCGAGCGCGCCGCCGGGCAGGTCGGCGAGGACGGCCTCAGCCTCGGCGAGCAGTTCACGCCAGCTCACCGTGCCGTCGGGCCGTTCACCGCGTCCGGTCACCCGATCTCCTCGGCGAGACGACGGGCCCGGTCGTCCGCGACGAGGGCGTCGACGATGTCGTCGAGCTCACCGGCGAGGACGCGGTCGAGCTTGTAGAGGGTGAGGCCGAGGCGGTGGTCGGTGACCCGGTTCTCCTTCACGTTGTACGTGCGGATCTTCTCGCTGCGCCCGCCGCCGCCGATCTGGCTGCGCCGCTGGTCGGACCGTTCGGCCGCCTGACGGTCCTGGGACGCCTTCAGCAGTCGGGACCGGAGCACGGCGAGCGCCCGGGCGCGGTTCTGGATCTGGCTCTTCTCGTCCTGCATCGTGACGACGGTGCCGGTCGGTCGGTGGGTGATGCGGACGGCGGAGTCGGTGGTGTTGACGTGCTGCCCGCCCGCACCGGAGGAGCGGTACACGTCGATCTGGAGGTCGGCGGGGTCGATGTCGATGTCGACCTCCTCCGCCTCGGGCAGCACCGTCACCGTCGCGGACGACGTGCGGATGCGACCCTGCGACTCCGTCACCGGGACCCGTTGCACCCGGTGCGGGCCTGCCTCGGCCCGCAGTTTCGACCACGGGTGGTCCCCTTCGACCCGGAACGTGACCTCGTTGAACCCGCCGAGGTCCGACGGGCTCGACGACAGCACCTCGAACCGCCAGCCCTGCCGGGCCGCGTATCCCCGGTACATCTCGAACAGGTCGCGGGCGAACAGGTTCGCCTCCTCCCCGCCCTCGGCCCCACGGATCTCCATGATCACGTTCTTGTCGTCGTTGGGGTCGCGGGGCAGCAGCAGCACCCGCAGCTCCTCGCCGAGCGACGCAACGTCCGCCTCCGCCGCTGCGACCTCGGCCCGGGCGAGCTCGCGTTCCGCGCCCTCGCTGCCGGCGAACAGTTCGCGCGCGACGACGAGGTCGTCCTCACGCGACCGCAGGCGGCCGTGCACGGCGACGATCGCCTCGAGTTCGCGGTACCGCCGACTCGCAGCCGTGTAGCGACGCTGGTCGGCGAGCAGGTCCGGGTCCCCGAGCCTGGTGCCGAGCGCGACGAACTCGTCCTCGAGCGCGGCGAGCCGGTCGGCGAGGCTCACGACGGCCAGGACCCCTCGACGGCGACGATGCGGGCCGGCCGTCGCAGACGGGCGGCGAGATCCCCGACGACCGGGTAGCGGTCACGCGCGGGCAGGGCGAGGACGAGCTCTGCTGCGGGGTCGTGCCGGTCGCGGGTGTCCGCCGCCGTCGGGACGAGGTCGAGGTCGACGCCGACGGACGCGGTCACGACGACGGTCCCGCCGTCGGTGCGTCCGAGGGCGCTCGCGGGTACCGGGTCCAACAGGTTGTCCCGGGGCAGCGACGGTTCGACGACGACGAGATCCCGGGCGCCGACCCGGCCGGGGTCGGCGAGCAGGTCGGCCCGCAGCCAACGGGCCCGGCCGATCCGGTTGAGCAGGTGGGGGCTCGCATCCGTGCGCCGGTGCGTGCGCACGGCGGCGAAGATCCCGGCGGTGAGCTCGTCGTGGCCGCGGACGGCCTCCATGACCGCCGCCGCCTCACGGTCGAACCGGCCGACACCGACCTCGAGGGTCGGTCCGTCGGGGCCGTCGGTGACCCGGCCGATCTCGAGGCCGTCGAGTTCGGCGAGCACCACACCGTGCTCGACGACGATGGTCGCCCCGGCCTCCCGCAGGGGTTCCGCCGCCTCGAGTGCGCCGCGTGCGGGCTCGAGCACGGGCAGGTGCGGTGCGGGTGTGGCGGCGCGGGTCGCCCGCCCCTCCACGACGTGCACCCGCACGTCGAGATCGAACAAGCCGGCCCGCCGCGCGAGCACGCCGGCGGCGTCCGGGTCGTCGGCGAGCACGTGGAGGGTCGTCACCTCGGCGCGCAGCGCCCAGGCGAGCGCCGGGCCGAGCGCACGTTCCGCGCCGGCGGCACCGACGAGGACCACGCCGGTCGCACCGTGGCGCAGCGCCGCACCGCCGCCGAGCGGGGAGGCGTCGACGCCGTCCGGCAGCGCGCCGACGACGTCGGCGGCGAGCGCCCGCAGCTTCGCGGCCCGGAGCCGCGCCCCGAGGTCGGCGTCGCTCGTCACGGCAGGCGGCCGAGGGCCTCGTCGACGGTGGCCGTTGCTGCGACGAGCGCGACGAGGTCGGCGCCGGGGAGCGTGCGGGCCCGACGACGGGCGTCCGCCCCGGCCGGGCCGACGAGCAGCTCCTCGTGGCGGGTGCTCGACGCCGCCGGTGCGACCGCCGGGTGGATCCGCTGTTCGGCGAGCGAGCGGTCGAGGTGCAGCTCGAGGTTCGCGCCCTCGCGCAGGTCGTCGAGGACGGCGTCGTCGAGACGACCTCCGGTCCCCGTCGCAACGGTGGCGATCACCGTGAGCGAGCCGCCCTCGGCGACGTTGCGTGCCGCGCCGAGGAACCGCTTCGCCGGGTAGGTGGGCGAACCGAGCGGGGCGGCGGCGTTGTACGCCCGGGCGATCCGGGTGATGCCGTCGACGATCACGACGACGTCGTTCCCCGTCTCGACGAGGCGCTTCGCCCGTTCGATGGTCATGTCCGCAGCGAGCACGTGCTCGTCGGCCGGCCGGTCGAACGTCGCGGCGACGATCTCCGACTCGACGACGCGCCGCATGTCGGTGACCTCCTCCGGCCGCTCGTCGACGAGCAGCACGAGGAGCGTCACGTCGGGGTTGTTCACCTCGACGGCGCGGGCGAGCGAGCGGACGAGCGCGGACGCACCCGACCGGGGCGGCGCGACGACGATGCCCCGCTGACCACGCCCCATCGGGGTGAGCAGGTCGATCACCCGGGCGGTCACGTCGTCGGCGTTGTCGGCGCCGACGAGCACGAGCCGCTCCTCGGGGTGCACGGCGGTGAGGTCGTCGAAGCGCAACCGGTGGCGTGCCGTCTCGGGATCGCCGTCGTTGACCTCCTCGACGCGGAGCAGCGCCGGGTTCTTCTCCCCCCGGCCGGCGGGGCGGGACCAGCCGGCGAGCACGTCGCCCTTGCGGAGGCTGAACTGCCGGATGAACTTCGCCGGCACGTACACGTCGTCACGGGACGGCAGATGGCCGCGGACCCGCAGGAACCCGTAGCCCTCGTCCCGCAGGTCGAGGTGGCCGAGCACCCGCACGGCGTCGGGCGGCAGCGTCTGCTCGTCGCGCGTCTGCTCGCCGTTGCGTTCGGTGCCGGGGGCCTCGCCGTTGCCGCGGTCACGCCCACGACGCCGACGCCGGCGGACGCCACCGGTCGACTCGCCGTCGTCGCCGGCCTCGCCACCCTCGCCGCCGTCGTCGCGCTCGTCTGTGACCTCGTCGGTGACCTCGACCGGTTCGGCGGCCGCGACCCGGGGGGCGACCTCGACCACCCCGTCCTGCTCGGCGGCACGCTCGTCGTCGGACGCAGCCGGAGTCGGAGCCGGCGCCGCCCCGCCTCCGACGCCCGCGGCCTCGAGGATCAGGTCGATGAGCTGCTCCTTGCGCGCCCGGGCCGGTGCCCGGCGACCGAGCGCCGCGGCGATCGCCGTCAGCTGCTCACGGTCCTTGCGCTGCAACGCCGCCCGTTCGAGTTCGTTCGCGTCACCAGGCACGTCGTCCTCCATCCCACGGCACGCGTCACCCGGCGGGCCCGATTCGTCTCGTCACACTCCCGGCGGCGACGGATCCGTCGCCCATGAGCCCTTGCGGGCGGTGCGGGAACCGGTGGGAACCGGCGGCGGTGATGCTACCGCTCGAGCAGCACGGCCATGAGGTCGTGCGCCGCGACCGGCTCGAGGTCGGCGACACCGGCCTCGCTGTAGGTCCCGCCAGGGCCGTTGCGCCGCGAGTCGACGAGCAGGTACGGCACGGGATCCGGCGTGTGGGTGCGCAACCGCAGCGGCGTCGCGTGGTCGGGCAGCAGCAGCATGCGCCAGTCCCCCATCGCGTCGAGCGCGGGCACGAGATCGGCGAGTACCCGGGCGTCCCAGTTCTCGAGCGCCCGCACCTTCTCGGCGACGTCCCCGGCATGCCCGGCCTCGTCCGACGCCTCGATGTGGACGATCCACAGGTCGGCACCGTCGCGCAGACCGGCGATCGCCGCGTCACGCATGCCCTCGTAGTTCGTGTCGAACCAGGCGTTCGCACCCGGCACCTCGACGACCTCGAGCCCGGCGAGCACACCGAGCCCCCGGACGAGGTCCACCTCGGTGACGAGCCCGCCTCGCACGCCGAACCGGTCGGCGAGCGCCGGCATCGCCGGGCCGGGACCCTGGCCCCACAGCCAGATCTGGTTGGCGTCGAGGTCGAACCGTTCGAAGACCGCCCGTGAGCGTTCCATCAGGTCGACGAGGTGCGGGGCCGCGGCGCCCGTCGGCAGCACCGACGGCTTGCCCGTGAGGTCGTGCGGGGGCACGCAGTCGGCGTCCGACCACGTGGGCGGGGCCAGCATGATGTGGCGGTACTGCACGCCCGGGTGGAAGGACACCTCACCACCGAGCTCGGCGTCGAGCGCCCGGATCACCTCGGCCGCGGCGTCGGAGTCGGGGTGACCGCCGGCGAAGTCGACCATCGTCCCGTCGGGGCCGACGTTCACGAGGTTGCAGCGGTACGCGACCCGGCCGGTGAGGTCGAGCCGCATCGCCGCGGCCTCGATCGGCGCGCGGCCGGTGTGGTAGCGGGCCGGGTCGTACCCGAAGATCGCCATGTTCCCGACGTCGCTGCCGGGCGGCATGCCCGCCGGGATCGTCGCCGCACGCCCGACCGTCCCCCGGGCGGCGAGGGAACGCAGCACCGGCAGGTCGGCCGCCTCGAGCGGGGTGCGCCCGCCGAGTTCGGCGACCGGCTCGTCGGAACATCCGTCGGGAACGCAGACCACGTACTTCATCGCACCCATGATGGCACCTCAGCGTGTCCGGACCGCTGCCGAGACGAACCGTTCGACGGCGTCGAGGTCGTTCGGGAGGGTCGTGCACCGCTCGGTCCGTTCGAACAGGTCGGCGAGCCGGTCCGGCAGACCCGGACGCACCCCCGCCGCCCGCTCCACGGCGTCGGGGAACTTCGCCGGGTGCGCGGTCGCGAGCACGATCGTCGGCGTCCCCGGCGGCGCGGGGACCGCCCGTGCCGCCGCGATACCGACGGCGGTGTGCGGGTCGACGAGCATCCCGTGCCGCTCGTCCATCTCGGCGATCGTGGCGAGGGTGGTGTCGTCGTCGCACCGGGCGGCGGCGAAGTGCGCCGCGATGCCGTCACGTTGCGGGCCGGTGAGGTCGACCGACCCGGTGGCCCGGAACCGTTCGAGCTGCGCCGCGGTCGCGGCGCCGTCGCGCCCGGCGAGCTCGAACAGCAGACGTTCGAAGTTCGACGACACCTGGATGTCCATCGACGGGCTCAACGTCGGCACGACCCCGTCGAGCGCCATCGTCCCGCTGTGGAACGTGCGGGTGAGGATGTCGTTGCGGTTGGAGGCGACGACGAGACGCTCCACGGGCAACCCCATCGCCCGAGCACCCCAGCCTGCGTACACGTTGCCGAAGTTGCCGGTCGGCACGACGAAGCGCACCGGCCGGCCACCGAAGCGGGCCGCCGTCGTCACGTAGTAGACGATCTGGGCCATCACCCGGGCCCAGTTGATCGAGTTCACGGCGGTGAGGTGCACGGCGTCACGGAACGCCACGTCGGCGAACGCCGCCTTCACGAGGTCCTGGCAGTCGTCGAAGGTCCCCTCGATCGCGACGTTGAACACGTTCGGCGCGTCGACGGTCGTCATCTGCCGACGCTGCACGTCGGACACCCGGCCGTGGGGGTGCAGGATCACGCAGTCGACGGCGGCCCGGTCGCGCAACGCCTCGATGGCCGCGGACCCGGTGTCGCCCGACGTCGCCCCGAGGACGGTGACCCGGCCGCCGCGGCGTGCGAGCTCGTGGTCGAACAGGCGGCCGACGAGCTGCAATGCGACGTCCTTGAACGCGAGCGTCGGACCCCGGAACAGCTCTGCGAGGTGCACGTCGTCACCGAGGGGGACGACGGGTACCACCTCCGGTGTGTCGAAGGTGGCGTAGGAGTCGGCGACGATGCGCTCGAACGTGGCCCGGTCGATCGCACCCTCGACGAAGGGCCACATGACGTCGACCGCAGTGGCGACGTAGCCACGGTCGGGGGCGTCGACCCACGACGGCAGGAGCTCGGGCCATGCGTCGGGCACGTACAGGCCGCCGTCGTCGGCGAGACCGGCGAGGAGGACGTCGGCGAACCCGAGGATCGGTGCCGTCCCGCGGGTGGACACGTAGCGCACCGCTCACACCACCCCGATGACCCGCAGCACGCTGTCGACCGACACCACGTCGGCCAGACCGGCGAGGTCGGTGAGGGTCGCCCGCATGGCCGACCCGGCCACGGCGTGCGTGATGAAGACCAGGTGGGCCCGGTCCTCGGCGTCCTCCTGCTCGAGCGAGCGGATCGAGACACCGTGGTCCGCGAACGTGGCGGCCACCCGGGCCAGCACGCCCGGTCGGTCGGCGACGGTGAGCTGCACGGAGAAGGCGCACTCGGCGTCGTCGAGGGGTCGGATCCGTGCCGCCCGCAACGACCCGGTCGCGGCCGCCGTTCCGGACCGCAGGTTCGCTGCGGCGTCGACGACGTCGCCGAGGACGGCCGACGCCGTCGGTCCACCGCCGGCACCGCGGCCGTAGAACATGAGCTCACCGACGGCGTCACCCTCGACGAACACGGCGTTGAACGCGTCGTTCACCGCGGCGAGCGGATGGCCGACCGGGACGAGTGTGGGATGCACCCGCACCCCGACGCTGCCGTCGTCGAAGGACTCGGCGATCGCCAGCAACTTGATGCGGAACCCGCGCCGGTCGGCCGCCGCGATGTCGGCCGCGGTGACCCCGCGGATGCCCTCGCACGCCACGTCGGCGGCACGGACGGTGCACCCGAACGCGATGGTGGCGAGCACGGCTGCCTTCGCCGCGGCGTCGTGGCCGTCGACGTCGGCGGTCGGGTCGGCCTCGGCGTACCCGAGGGCCTGCGCCTCGGCGAGGGCGTCGGCGTAGTCGGCACCGGAGTTCGTCATCCGGGTGAGGATGTAGTTCGTCGTCCCGTTCACGATGCCGAGCACCCGACGCACCTGCACCCCGCGCAGCGACTCGCGCAACGGGCGGATGATCGGGATCCCGCCGCCGACGGCCGCCTCGAAAAGCAGGTCGACGCCGGCGTCGTCCGCGGCGGCGAACAGCTCCGGCCCGGCCACGGCGAGGAGGGCCTTGTTGGCGGTCACCACCGGCTTGTGGGCGGCGAGGGCGGCGTCGACGAGCGTGCGGGCCGGTTCGATGCCGCCCATCAGCTCGACGACGACGTCGACGTCGGGTGCGGCCACGACGGCGGCCGGGTCGGTGCAGAAACGATCCGCGGGGATGTCGCCGTCACCGTTCGGACGCGGACTGCGGGCGGCGACCCGGGTGATCTCGAGACGGAGTCCGGTGCGCGCCTCGATCGCGGCGGCACGCTCACCGAGCAGCGCGACGAGGGAGCGTCCGACGGTTCCGTGGCCCAGGAGGCCGATGCGCACGGTGTGGGAGGGCACGGCGGGCGAGCCTACCGGCCACCCGGCCGTGGTCGGTCAGCCGTCCCCCACCACGAGGTCGGTGCGGCAGAGGTCGGCGTCGGTCTCACGGCGCACGACGAGCCGGGCGACACCGTCGCGGACGAAGACGACCGCCGGGCGCGGCAGACGGTTGTAGTTCGAGCCCATCGAGAACCCGTACGCCCCGGTGACCGGGGTGGCCACCACGTCGTCGACGGCGAGGTCGGCGGGCACCGCCGCGTCGTGGAGCAGGACGTCACCCGACTCGCAGTGCTTGCCCACGATCCGCACCGACCGGGGGCGCTCTGCGTTCGCCGCACGGGGCAGGAACGCCTCGTACTCACTGCCGTAGAGCGCAGGTCGCGGGTTGTCGATCATGCCCCCGTCGACGGCCACGTAGGTGCGCACCCCGGGGATGTCCTTGATCGTGCCGACCGTGTAGAGCGTGACCGCCGCCGCGGCCGCGATCACCCGGCCCGGTTCCGCCGACACGGTCGCGTCGATCCCGAGGGCCGTGCACGCCTCGGCGACCCGTTGCCCCCACGCCGGGATCGACTCCGTTCGCTCCCCCGCCACGTACGCGACGCCGAGACCGCCGCCGATGTTCAGCTCCGGCAGACCGCACGAGGCAACGAACGGTGCGACGACCTCCATCGCACGGGCGAAGCTGTCGGTTCGGAAGATCTGCGACCCGATGTGCACGTGCAGGCCGACGAGGTGCACCGGCGAACCGGGGGCGGTGAGGCGGGCGACGGCACGGGCGGCTGCACCGTCACGCAGACCGAACCCGAACTTCGAGTCCTCCTGGCCGGTCGAGATGTAGTCGTGGGTGTGCGCCTCGACCCCCGGGGTGATCCGCACGAGCGCACGGGGACGGGGCAGACCGGCTGCGACGAGACGGTCGAGACGGTCGATCTCGTCGAAGGAGTCGACGACGATCCGGCCGACACCGACGGTGAGCGCCGTGCGCAGTTCGTCGGCGGACTTGTTGTTGCCGTGCAGCAGCAGGTCGGCGGCGGGCACCCCCGCGGCGAGCGCGACGGCGAGCTCACCGCCCGACGCCACGTCGAGCCGCATGCCCTCCTCGTGCGCGAGCCGGGCCATCGCCCCGCACAGGAACGCCTTCGTCGCGTAGTAGACGCCACCGGGGAACGCTGCGACCGCCTCCCGGCAGCGGGCCCGCAGGTGCTCCTCGTCGTAGACGAACAACGGCGTGCCGTGGGTCGCGGCGAGGTCGGTCAGCCGGACGCCGCCGACGGCGAGGGAACCGTCGGCCTCGACGGTCGCCGTGTCCGGCAGGAGCGCGTGGTCGATCGGGTCGGCCACGACGCCTACATCTGCTCGGGCGCGGACACGCCGAGGAGGTCGAGGCCGATGCCGAGGCCGATCCGAGCCGACTCGACGAGCCAGAGGCGAGCCTGGGTGACCTCGTCGGTGACCCCCTCTCCGAGGACACGGCAGTCGTGGTAGAAGCCGTGGAAGGCGCCGGCGAGCTCACGCACCCAGGTCGTGACCCGGTGTGGCGCGCGCTCGGTGCACGCCCCGGCGACGGTGTCGGGGAGTTCGGCGAGGACGCGCAGCACGTCGAGCTCGCGCTCGCCGACGAGGACGCCGAGGTCGACCTCGTCGAGCGGTCGGCGGGTGACGCCCGCCTCGGCCGCGGTGCGGGCGAGGGAGCAGATCCGGGCGTGCGCGTACTGCACGTAGAACACCGGGTTCTCCATCGCCTGCGAGGAGATCACGGCGAGATCGACGGTCTGGCGCGTGTCGAGGGACTGCAGCAGGAACGTGAGCCGTGCGGCGTCCGCACCGACCTCCTCGACGACGTCGGCGAGCGTGACCATCGTGCCCGCCCGCTTCGAGAGGCGGACCTCCTCGCCGTCGCGCTTGAGGGTCACCAACTGGCCGAGGATGACCTCGACAGCGTCACGGGGATGGCCGAGCGCCTCCACACCGGCGACGAGCCGGGCGACGTACCCGTGGTGGTCGGCACCCCACACGTCGATCACCTGGTCGTAGCCGCGGGCGAACTTGTCGCGGTGGTACGCGATGTCGGGGCAGAGGTAGGTGAACTCCCCGTCGGACTTGACGAGCACCCGGTCCTTGTCGTCCCCGAAGTCCGTCGACCGCAGCCACGTGGCGCCGTCGGCGACGTAGGTGACGCCACGCTCGTCGAGCTCCGCGAGCGTGGCGTCGATCGCGCCGTCGTCCACGAGGGACCGCTCCGAGAACCAGGTGTCGAAGTGCACGCCGACCGCGTCGAGGGTCTCGCGCAGGTCACGACGGACCCGGGCGTACCCCCACTCGACCGGGTCGGCGTCGTCAGGCATCTCCGCCGCCCACTCCTCGAGGTACCCACCCTTGTACCCGCCCTCGGGCAGCTCCGCGCCGGCCTTGCGGGCGGCGAGGGAGGCGCCGAACAGCCCCATCTGCACGCCCCGGTCGTTCAGGTAGTACTCCCGGTCGGCCCGGTACCCGCAACGGTTCAGCAGGTTCACGAGGGCGTCGCCGTAGGCCGCCCAACGACCGCCGCCTGCGTGGAGGGGACCCGTCGGGTTCGCTGAGACGAACTCGACGTTCACCCGGCGTCCGGCACCGAGGTCGGGGCGGGCGTAGCCGTCCGGTCCCTCCGTGACGACGGTGCGGAGCACGTCGTGCAACCAGGTCGGCGCGAGGTGGAAGTTCACGAACCCGGGGCCGGCGATCTCGACCCGGTCGACGTGCGCGGGTGGCCGGGCCGACAGGTCGGCGACGAGGTCGGCGGCGAGGTCGCGCGGTGGCCGTCCGACGGCCTTCGCGGACACGAGCGCGACGTTGGTGGACCAGTCACCGTGTTCGCGACGGGCGGGACGTTCGAGCTGCACCGGCACCGAGGGGTCGCCCCCGAGGCGGCCCACGGCGGCGGCGACGGCGGCGGCGAGGTCGTCCCGGATCACGGGCGGTCACGCTACCCGCAGGGCACCGCACCTGGGAGACTGCGCCGATGACCACCACCTGGCGCTCCTACGAAACCGTGCGGATCGACGGCGACGGCCCGGTCCGTCACCTCGTGCTGAACCGCCCCGAGGTGCACAACGCCGTGAACGCGCAGCTCGTCGCAGACGTCCACCGGGCCTGTCTCGACCTCGACGGCGACCCGTCGACGCGAGTGGTCATCTTCCGGGGCGACGGTCCGAGCTTCTGCTCCGGCGCCGATCTCAAGTCCCCCCGGGCGTCGACGATGCGGGCCATGATCGGGTCGAAGGAGGGGGCGCGCATGTACGACGCCCTCCTCCACCTGAACGCAGTCACCATCGCGCTCGGTCACGGGCACATGATCGGAGGCGGCGGGGTGTTCCCGGCGGCCTGCGACTTCCGCATCGGCGGGCCGTCGGTGCGACTCACGCTGAACGAGGTCAGCATCGGGTTCAACCTGACCTGGCACTCGCTCCCGGTGATGATGAGCATCGTCGGCCCGGTCCGGATGCGGGAGATGCTGCTCCTCGGCCGCACCTACGACGTGCACCAGCTCGACGCGATGGGGTTCTGGACCGAGACGGTCGACGACGACGCCGAGCTCGTGCCCGCCGCCGAACGTCTCGCAGCGGAGATCGTCCGGCAGCCCCCGCAGGCCTCGACGGTCACCAAGGCCTCGATCACCGCCCAGGCCCTCGCCCACTTCCGGGCGGTGCAGCACATGGACCACATCGCCGTCGGGTACATGAACCTGTCCCGGAACTCCGAGCTCGCCCGGCGCACGTACTTCGACGGTGCGGGACGGGACTGGGTCGAGGAATGAGAGGGGCGTGAGCGGTCGGCACTATGCTGACTGGTCCCAGCCCTCGTAGCTCAGCGGATAGAGCAGCGGCCTCCGGAGCCGTGTGCACAGGTTCGAGTCCTGTCGAGGGCGCTCCACGATCCTGGGGGGCGCAGATGTCGGATGCACCGACCTCGCACTACGACGCCATCGTGATCGGCGCCGGCTTCGGCGGCATGTACGCACTGCTCCGGCTGCGCGACGGCCTCGGCATGTCGGTCCGCGGGTTCGACGGCGCCGGCGGGGTGGGCGGCACGTGGTGGCACAACCGCTACCCGGGTGCCCGTGTCGACGCACCGAGCGCACCGTTCTACGGCTACACGTTCTCGAAGGAACTCGTGGACGAGTGGGACTGGACGGAGACCCAGTCCTCGAGCAGCGACGTCCTCCGCTACCTCGAGCACGTCGCCGACCGGTTCGACCTGCGCAAGGACTTCGAGTTCGACACGCGCATCACCGGTGCCCGCTGGGACGACGACGAGCAGCGCTGGACCGTCGAGACGGGGCGCGGGACGCGGGCAACGGCGCAGTTCGTCGTCTGCGCCACCGGCGCGCTGTTCGTCGCGAACAAGCCCGACTACCCCGGCATCGACGACTTCACCGGCCCGATCCACCACACCGGCCGGTGGCCGCACGAACCGGTGTCCTTCGAGGGCAAGCGTGTCGCGGTCATCGGCACCGGGTCGTCCGGCGTGCAGGCCATCCCCGAGATCGCGAAGACCGCCGCGCACGTCACGGTCTTCCAGCGCACCGCGCAGTACGCGCTGCCCGCCCGCAACCGGCCGCTCCGCCCCGAGGAGCTCGCGGCGTACCGCGCCGACTGGGAGAACCTGCGGGAGTCCATGGTCCGTCGGGGCGGCTGGCCGTTCCCGACGACCCGCCTCGTCGCGTCGGACCACACGCCCGCCGAGCGTCGGGCCCGCTACGAGGAGCTGTGGGCGCAGGGCGGCATCCACCTGTCGATCAACAGCTACGTGGGCGTGCTCACCGATGAGGAGCTGAACCGTGAGGTCGGCGACTTCGTGTGCGACAAGATCCGGGAGATCGTCCGCGACCCCGAGACCGCCCGCAAACTCACCCCCGACTACCTGTTCGGCACGAAGCGGCTCATCCTCGACAACGGGTACTTCGAGACCTACAACCGCGACAACGTCACGCTCGTCGACCTGCGCGAGGACCCGATCACGTCGTTCACGGCGACGAGCGTGCACACCGAGCGCGACGAGCACCCCATCGACATGCTGGTGCTCGCCACCGGCTTCGACGCCGTCAGCGGTTCGATGCTGCAGATCGACCCGCAGGGCGTCGACGGCGTGCGGCTGAGCGAGAAGTGGGCCGGCCGGTTCGACACCTACCTCGGCATGTCCGTCGCCGGGTTCCCGAACCTGTTCATGATCCACGGCCCGCAGTCCCCGGGCGTTCTGTACACCATGCCCCTCGGCGGGGAACGGCACGTCGCCTGGATCGAGGCGGCCGTCCGCCATCTCGATGCGAACGGGTTCGGTGCGATCGACGCCACCCCCGATGCCGAGGCGGCATGGGACGACGAGGTCAACGCCCTCGCGAACCGGACGCTCTACCCGCGGACGAACTCCTGGTACACGGGCGCGAACATCCCCGGGAAGCCCCGGCAGTTCCTGGCCCACACGATGGGGTCCCGCTACTTCGACCGCATCGAGGCCATCGCCGACGACGGGTACACCGGGTTCACCTTCACCCCACGCCGCACAGCCGACCGCGCCGCAGCGGCTGCGGTCTGAGCGACGCCGGTCGACCCGACCGGTTCAGGCGATCGGGTTCTTGTAGGTGTCGAGGTAGGTGATCTCCTGCACCGGCGGTCGGGCGGCGGGCTTGAAGTCCGTCCCCTTGGTGTACGCGACCGGCAGGAGTCCGGCCTGACTCATGTGCGGCGGGATGCCGAGCAGCTCGGCCGCCTCTTCCTCGAGTCCGAGGTGCAGCGTCGTGAGGCAGCTCCCGAGCCCACGGCTGCGCAGCGCGAGCTGGAAACTCCACACGGCCGGCATGATCGACCCCATCAGCCCGGCAGCACCGTTGGTCGTGCCGTCGACCCGGCCGATGATCATCGGGATCACCATGACCGGCACCCGGGCCAGGTTCTGCGCCAGGAAGTTCGCGGAGTCCAGCACCCGGCCGGTCTGGCTCGCCGCGTCCGCCTGCTCGGCGGCGCTGCGCAGGTACTCGCCGCCGGCGCGGCTGTACAGGTCGGCCAGCGCGTCCTTCTTCGCCTGGTCGCGCACGACCAGCCAGCGCCAGCTCTGCCGGTTCGACCCGGTCGGGGCCTGCACGGCGAGCTGCAGGCACTCGAGGAGCACGTCGTCCGGAACGGGCCGGTCGAAGTCGAGCCGCTTGCGCACCGCCCGGGTGGTCGACAGGAGTGCGTCTACGTGCTCGAGGTCGAACTGCATGACCGGAGTCTGCTCCGCGGCGCCGCGACCCGCCACCCGGCACCGCTGGGCCAGCGTCAGCAGGCCGGCGATGCGACCTTGAACTTCTTGATCTCGCCGTTCTCGCTCTCGACGAGCACGTCGATCTGCTTGTAGGCGTGCGTCACGCATCCGACGGTCTGGGTCCAGACCTTCGTGTACTCGCCGTAGACGGCCTGTTCCGGTGCACCGACGCACGTCGTCCCGCTGCCGTTGATCGAGCTGCCGTACTCGTTGAACCGGACGGCGCACACACGACGGATGCCCTTCTTCGTGCTCGACAGCACGGTGCCGGCGCTCGCGTCGACGGTGAGCCGGAGCTGCTGGCCGCTACGCGACTGGGTGATCGACGCGGTGATGCCCGTCGCCGCACCCCCCGGCGTCGATCCGACCGCCGAGCTGCCGGTCGCGCCGGCCGACGTCGGCGTCGCAGCAGCGGTCGTCGCCGTGGCACCACCGCCTGCGGCGCTCGTCGCGGTCGCACCACCGGCCGGCACCGCGGTCGTCGACGCCGCCATCACCTCGGTGGACTCCACCTGCACCGCCTCGCCGGCGGCACCTTCGCCGTCGTCGTCGCCACCGCACGCCGTGGCGAGCAGCGCGGTGAGTGCCAGTGCGGTGATGAGCGTCCGTCGTGCGTGCATGATCGTCGTCCCCTGTCTCGGCGGGTGCCCGTGCACCCTGCTGCCGGGTGGATCCGACGACGGCGCCTCCGGTCACAGAAATCGACGGAGTGTACCGCCGCACTTCAGCAGGTGACCTTCAGGGCCACGACCGTGCCCCACGGCGCCGAGCGGTTCCCCGCTGCGTCCTCAACCCCGTTCACCCGCACCCGGATCGAGCCGGCGTACTTCGAGGGGCCGAGCGTGCCGACGAGCTTCCCCGTCTGAACGGTGACGGGCAGGGACCGCCACGTCGTCCCGTCGACGGAGACGTCGACATCGCCCGCAACGACGCCCATGTCGTCGGACACGTCGATCGTCACCGTCGTCGTGGTGGGCCGCGACGAGACGGGACATCCGGTCGAGGTCGCCCGGATCGTGCTGTGCGCCAGTCGCACCGCCACGATCTTCGGCGGCAGCGTGTCGCCCCGCGTCGTCGACGAACCCGTCCCGGTCCCCGACCGGGTGCCGAACTGCTCGGTCGTCGTGGTCGATCCGCCGGCCGTCGTGGACGACGACCCGGCTGACGACCCGGTGGGGCCCGAGGTCGGCGACCCGCCCGACGTCGTGCCAGCGACGGTGGCCGCCTCGCTGCCTGCGTCGGATCCCGGGCGCGGCGCAGCGACGTCCGACGTCCGTTCACCGAACAGCGACCGACCATCACCGACGACGGCCGGGAACCCGAGAACGGCGACGAGCACCGCGATGGCGGCCACCACGCCGAGGACGAGCGGGCGGACACGCCGCCCCACCTTCGGGAACCCGTCGCGCCCCGCCCGGAACGCCGAGCGGTCCGGGAGCGGCAACCCGGCCGCATCGACCGGCAGGGCGCCGAGGATCGCATCCCGTGCCGACGCCGGCGCCGCATGGGCGGGCGACGCCCGGAAGGCGGCGACCGCACGCGGCGCCCGCCGTCGCTCGTCGCAGACCGCGCAGCCGTCGGCGTGGCGGGCGATCCGCTTCCGCCACAGCGGGCTGAGCGCACCCTCGTAGCCGTCGAGCAGGGCGACGAGGGTCGGACACGACCCGTCGTCGTGACGTAGCAGACGCAACGCCCCGACCGACCGCTCGAGGTTCTGCCGCATGCGCCCGACCGTCACGTTCACGTGGTGGCGGGTCATCCCGAGTGCGGCCGCGAGCTCGTCCCCCTCGAGGCCCTGGCGGACGGACAGCTCGAGCGCGGCACGTTCGGCGTCGTTCAGGCCGGCCGCCGCCTCCCACACGAGTGCGAGTTCGGTCGACGCGTCGAGGGCCGACGCGACGTCCGCAGCGACATCACCGGACGCCACCACCGCCGCCGCCTCGAGGTCACCACCCATCGGGTCGACCGGCTCGTTCGCCGACGCCTTCGCCCCGAGGCGCGCCACCCGGTTCCGCGCGATCGCGAACAACCAGGGACGCACACGCTCGGGCTCGCGGAGCTGGCCGAGCCGCTGCCACGCGAGCAGGAAGGTCTCCGACAGCGCGTCCTCGGCGACACCGCGGTCCCGGGTGAGGGTCACGCACAGCGAGAAGACCCGGTCGGCGTAGCGGTCGTAGAGCGCGGCGAACGCCGCCCGGTCGCCAGACCGGGCGGCGAGTACCAGATCGGTGTCGGTCGCCGTGCGCATCGTCGGAGTCTCCCATGCCGGGGGGATCCCGCAGGGCGACATCCGGTCACGGAAACCCGGGGCGGATCACGTCCGGGTGATCGAGACCTTCGCCGCGGTCGACGACGTCGCCGGGCTCGTCGGCACCCGCACCTCGAGGATGCCGTCGTGGTAGGTGGCTGTCACGTCCGCCTCCGTGCAGCCCTCCGGCAGCGGGAGGGTGCGGGTGAACGCCCCGTAGCGGAACTCGCTGCGGAACCCGCGTCGACCGTCCTCGGTGTGTTCGCGTCGACGTTCGACGCTGATGTGGACCATCCCCCGGTCGACGGTCACGTCGGCGTCGACGGCGGGGTCGATGCCCGGCGCCTCGGCCCGCACGACGTACATGCCGTCCTGCAGTTCCTCCTCGACCCGCAGTTCCCGCAGCCCGGGGAGCATGCCGTCCACCATCGCCATGAGGTCCCAGCGCTCGCCGTCGGTCCACCACCGCCGTGCCGGCCACAGCGCCCGCACCGCATCCGTCGTCCTCGTCGCAGCCATCGTCGTCTCATCCTCCGATTCCTGACGCCACCGCGGCAGTCGCACTCCGCGCTACCCGGCGGACAGCAACCGCAACCCCGGTAGGTTGTGCCCGTGCCGCCGTCGGTCCCGCAGTTCGAGCCGGTCCGTGTCGCCGTCGATGCCCGGCTCGACGATCTCCTCGTCGGCGAACAGCGCCGGTGGCGTGCCGTCCACGACGACCTCGACGTCGGTTTCGACCTGCTCCGCCGGTTCATCGCGAACGGCGGCAAGCGCCTGCGACCGGCGTTCTGCTTCTGGGCGTTCGTCGGGGCGGGCGGCGACCCGACCGACGGGCGGATCGCCGATCTCGGTGCCGCCGTCGAGATGCTGCACACGTTCGCACTCGTCCACGACGACGTGATGGACGGGTCCGACACCCGCCGTCACGCGCCGACCGTGCACCGGGCCGTCGAGGCACTGCACGCCGACGCGCACTGGAGCGGCGAGGCCCGGCGGTTCAGCGAGGGCATGGCGGTCCTGCTCGGCGACCTCGCGTTCGTCTACGCCGACCGGCTCGTCGCCGCGTTCCCCCGTGCCGTCACCGACCTGTTCGGCGAGATGCAGGTCGAGCTCCACGTCGGGCAGTACCTCGACATGATGGGCGCCGCCCGTCGGGACCTCGACCGGGAACGCGCCGAGACGGTCATCCGCTACAAGACGGCGAAGTACTCCGTCGAACGCCCGCTGCACCTCGGTGCCGCCCTCGCCGGCCGCCTCGACGACCTCGGCCCGGGTCTCAGCCGGTTCGGCCTCGCCGTCGGCGAGGCGTTCCAGTTGCGCGACGACGTCCTCGGTGCGTTCGGCGACCCGGCGGAGACCGGTAAGCCCGCCGGCGACGACTTCCGGGAGGGCAAGCAGACGCTGCTCGTCCATCTCGCCCGCACGTGGGCCGACGCGACCGGGCATCCCGGCGCCGGCACCCTCATCGCCCGCCTCGGTGAACCCGACCTCGGCCCCGCCGAGATCGCCGGGCTGCGGGAACTGATCGAGGAGAGCGGCGCCCGGTCTGCGGTCGAGGCACGCATCGACGAACTCGTCACCGAGGGCCTCGCCGCGCTCGCCGCATGCGACCTGCACGCCACCGCACGCGACGAGCTCGCCGAACTCGCCCGCAGATCCGCATGGAGGTCGACATGAGCGAGCACGTCGTCGTCGTCGGTGCCGGCCTCGGCGGGCTCGCAGCCGCCGCGCACCTCGTGGGCCGCGGGTACCGGGTCACCGTCGTCGAACGAGGCGACGCCCCCGGTGGACGCGCCGGGGAGCTCCGCCTCGACGGCTACCGCTTCGACACCGGGCCGGCCGTGCTCACGATGCGCGACCTACTCGCCGACGTGTTCACCGCAGCGGGGGCCCGCCTCGAGGACCACGTGGCCCTGCGCCGGGTCGAACCGGCATACCGCGCCAGGTTCTGGGACGGCAGCGACCTCGCCGTGCACACCGACCGCGACCGGATGACCGAGGAGATCCGGGCCGCGGCCGGGGCGCACGACGCGGACGGGTTCGGCCGGTTCGTCGACTGGGTCACCGAGCTGTACCGGGTCGAGTTCCCCAACTTCATCGCCCGCGACTTCCGCACCCCCGCCGACCTGCTGCGCACCCCCGGAGCCCTCGTCGACCTCGTGCGGCTCGGCGGGTTCGGCAAGCTGCAGGGGCGGGTCGACGACTTCTTCACCGACGAGCGGTTGCGTCGCCTCTTCTCGTTCCAGGCGATGTACGCCGGCCTCTCGCCGCTCCGGGCACTGGCCCTGTTCGCGGTCATCGCCTACATGGACACCGTCGAAGGCGTCTGGTTCCCCGAGGGCGGCATGCACGCCGCCGCGACGGGCCTCGCGGAGGCGCTCACCGCAGCGGGTGTGGAGTTCCGCTACGGCACGACCGTCGAGACGGTGCGCCCCGGCCGTCCCGTCGAGGTCGTCACCGCAGACGGGGTACTGCGCGCCGACGCCGCCGTGCTCAACCCCGACCTCGCCCGCGCCTACCCGGATCTCCTCGGCGTGAAGCCGCCGCTCCCCGTGCGGGTCGGCCGATCGTCCCCGTCCTGCATCGTGTGGCTCATCGGCACCCGCGGGCCCCTGCCCGACATCGTCGCCCACCACAACATCCACTTCGCCGAGTCGTGGGCGCCGGCGTTCGACGAGCTCCTCGACCGCGGTCGACCGATGTCGGACCCGTCGCGCTTCGTCACCGTCGCGTCCCGCACCGACCCGACTGCGGCACCGGACGGCGGCCACACGCTGTACGTCCTCGAACCGGTCCCCCACCTCGGTCACGACGTCGACTGGCAGCGCGCCACCCCTGAGCTCACCGAACGGATGCTCACCTGGGCCCGGGCCGAGGGGTACCTGCACGGCGAGCCCGAGGTGATGCACATCACCGACCCGCCGGCATGGCGCGCCCAGGGCATGGGACGCGGCACCCCGTTCGCGTTCGACCACCGGTTCACCCAGAGCGGACCGTTCCGGCCTGCGCTCACCGACCGGCGCCTGCCCGGCGTCGTCTTCGTCGGGTCCGGCACCCGCCCGGGGGTGGGCGTGCCGATGGTGCTCGTCTCCGGTCGGCTCGCCGCCGACGCCGTCGACCGGGTGCGCCGTGGCTGAACGGGTCGACCCCGTCCTGCTCGAGGAGAGCTACGCCCGCTGCCGGGAGCTGCATCGCCGGCACGGCACCACCTACTACTGGGCGACCCGGGCGCTGCCACGCGTCAAGCAGCACCACGTGCACGCCCTCTACGGACTGTGCCGGTACGCGGACGAGATCGTCGACGCGTTCGACGACGCGGCGACCGAGGAACGCCGGGCCGCGCTCACCGCGTTCCGTGACCGCTTCGAGACCGACCTCGCCGCCCGCCGCAGCGACCACCCGGTGTTGCACGCGGTGGTGCACACCGCCGTCGCGTTCGACCTCCCGCCGAGCGCGTTCACCCGGTTCTTCGACGCGATGGCGATGGACCTCGACGTCACCACGTACGCGACCTACGCCGACCTCGAGCGGTACATGGACGGCTCCGCCGCGGTCATCGGCGAACTGATGCTGCCCATCCTCGAACCCGCCGAGCCCGAGGTGGCGCTCCCCCGCGCCCGCGATCTCGGCATCGCGTTCCAGCTCACGAACTTCCTGCGCGACGTCGGTGAGGACCTCGACCGGGGTCGCGTGTACCTGCCGACGGAAGACCTCGAACGGTTCGGTGCCGACCCGTGGTCCCGCACGGTCACCCCGGCGTGGGAGGCGCTCTGCCGGTTCGAGGCCGATCGCATCCGGGCGCTGTACCGGTCGGCGGACGAGGGCATCGCGCTCCTCCCCGCCCGTTCGGCGGGGGCGATCCGCGCCGCCCGCATCCTCTACGGCGAGATCCTCGACCGGGTCGAGGCCAACGGGTGGGACGTGTTCTCCCGGCGGGCACGTGTCCCCCTCCCACGCAAGCTCGCCGTGGCGGCGCGCGAACTCGGGCGGGCGCGGCGGGGCCGGTGACCGTCTCCGACGCCGTCACCCTGCTCGTCGGGCTCGGGCTGGCGACCCTCCTCGTCGTCCGGGTGCCGCGGCTCCGTCCCGCAGCCCGAACCCTCGACGACGTGGCGGTCGTCGTCCCCGCACGGAACGAGGCGCACAACCTCCCCGGCCTCCTCGCCGACCTGCGGCACGCCGCTCCGGCGCAGTTCGTTCTCGTCGACGACGGGTCCACCGACGCCACCGCCCGCATCGCCGCCGACGCCGGCGCGACCGTGCTCGACGCCGGCGAACGCCCGCCGGGATGGAACCCGAAGTCATGGGCCGTGCACGTCGGGACCGAGGCGGTCGACCGGCCCGTCGTCGTCCTCCTCGACGCCGACGTCCGTCTCGCCCCCGGTGCCCTCGAAGCCGTCGTCAGCGTCCTCGACCGCGAGGGAGGCCTCGTGAGCGTCGCCCCCCGCCACGACACCGGCGGCGTGGTGGAGCTCGCGTCGATCCCCTTCAACGTGGTCGCCGCGCTCGGCGCCGCAGCCGGCCGGAACCCGGCGTCGGGTGGCGCACGGGCGGCGTTCGGACCGTGCATCGCCGTGCGGGCCGACGACCTCGCTGCGGTCGGCGGTCATGCGGCGGTCGCCCGTGAGTTGCTCGACGACGTGGCGCTCGCCCACCGGTTCCGGTCCTGCGGCCACGGCGTGTCGTTACGCCGGGGCGGCGACCTCGTCCGGTACCGCATGTACCCCGACGGTCCGGCGGCGATCCTGCACGGGTGGTCGAAGAACATCGCCGGCGGCGCGCGCCGGACCCCACCGTGGGCGGTGCTCGCCACCGTCCCCTTCATCGGGGCGTGCGCCCTCCCGCTCGTCCGCCTCGGCACCGACCCGCGCGCCGCCGCGCTCGTGTGGCTCGTGGTGACCGTCGGGTCCGTCCCGGTGGTGCGGGCCGTCGCCCGGCCGACGATTGCGACCGCGTTGCTGCCCGTGCTCGCGGTGGGCTTCGTCGCGATCACCGCACGCTCCGCCCTGTTGGCAGCCACCCGTCGTCCCGTCCGTTGGAAGGACCGGCACCTCGCGCCCGGCGCGCGAGGCTGAGCGCATGGACCGGCTCCAGTACCTCGCGGTCATGGCCGCCTGCGTGGTGGTCACCCTGCCGCTCGAGTTCGTGCTCGGCGCCCGGGTGTGGCGGCGCCCACGGCGTCTGCTCGCGTCGATCGCCGCGGTGTCGGGGCCCTTCCTCGTCTGGGACGTCGTCGCGATCGCCCGGGGGCACTGGACGTTCTCGGAGCGGTACACCACCGGCTGGATCGTCGCCCTCGACGTGCCGATCGAGGAGGTCTCCTTCTTCCTGGTGATCCCGCTGTGCGCCCTGCTCACCCTCGGCGCCGTGCGCCGGATGCGCGGCGAGGGGTCGGACTGATGCCCGAGTACACCGCCGCCACGCTCGTCGCGATGGCCGTCGCCGCGGTACTCGACCTGCGGATCCTGCGAACCCGGTTGCTGACGCAGTCGACGTTCTGGCTGAGCATCGGGATCATGTTCTTCTTCCAGATCTTCGTCGACGGCTGGCTGACGAAGCTGTCGTCACCGATCGTCATCTACGCGGCCGAACACGCGAGCGGTATCCGGGTGTTCTTCGACAGCCCGATCGAGGACTTCGGGTTCGGTTTCGCGCTGATCCTCGGGGTGTGCTCGGTGTGGGATGCTCTCGCCGCACGCGAGCGACGCCGAGGAGGACACCCGTGAACCGACCGCCCCTGCCGTACGACTACCTGCCCTCCGTGGCCTCCTTCGACGTCCGCAGCGACGACGTCGCAGATGGTGCGACCCTCCCGCTCGCCCAGGTGAGCGGCATCTTCGGCGCCGGCGGCGAGGACCGTTCGCCGCATCTCGCATGGTCCGGGGCGCCCGCAGGGACGCAGAGCTTCGCCATCTCGTGCTTCGACCCTGACGCACCGACGGGCAGCGGGTTCTGGCACTGGTTCGTGGTCGACATCCCGGCGACGGTCGCCGCGCTCCCCGCCGGGGCGGGTGACGCCGACGGCGACGGGCTGCCCGCCGGGGCGGTGCAGCTGCGCAACGACGCCGGCATCCCCGGCTACGTCGGGGCCGGGCCGCCCCCCGGCCACGGGCCGCACCGCTACTGCTTCGTGGTGCACGCCGTGTCGGTGCCGAAGCTCGGTGTCGACGCGTCGGCGACGAACGCCCTCGCCGGGTTCCACCTGTTCGGGACCACGCTCGGCCGGGCGATCCTCACCCCCGTCTACGAGCGCTGATCGACCCAGACCCCGTCCGCCCAGCACGCGGCGTACGCCTCGGCGACGGGCAGGTCGGCCGGGGTGGTGACCTTCAGGTTGCGGGGATCGCCGGCGACCACGTGCGCCGCCGGACCGCCCGCCGCGGCGACGGTCTCCGCCGTGTCCGCACCCTCGGCCCCCCGTGCGGCGGCAGTGCGGTATGCGGCGAGCAGCGGGCCGGCGAGGAACACCTGCGGGGTCTGCACGTGCACGAGTGGTCCGTCCTCGCAGGGGACGAGCCGGTCGCCGTCGACCCGGAGCAGCGGTGGCGCCGCGAGCGCGGGCACCGCCGCCCCGTGGCGGCGCGCTGCGGCGACGAGTTCGGCGAGCAACGCGACCGTGAGGAACGGCCGGGCACCGTCGTGCACGGCGACCACGTCGCCGTCGGCCCGCGCACCGAGCGCGGCGAGACCGGCGTGCTCGCTCCCGGTGCGGGTGGCACCACCGGGCACGACGGCGCGGACCTTGCTGCAACCAGCGACGAGGGGTGCGACATCGCCTTCGTCGCCGGCCCGCACCACGACGACGACGTCGTCGACGACGTCGGCCGCCTCGCACGCCGCGAGCGGGTACGCGAGCAACGGCCGACCGCCGACGGTGCGGTAGACCTTGTTGCCGTCGGTGCCCATCCGGGTGCCGGAACCGCCGGCGAGCACGATCACGGCGCAACGCGACGCAGGGAGGTCGACGGGTTGGACCACGCGGGGCACGCTACCGGGGCCGGGGTGGTCGTCCTCGTCGTGGGGGGCGACGTCCTGCCCGCCGACGCGATCGTCGCAACCGACGCACCCGTCGTCGTGCTCACCGACGCGCCCGGGACGGCGCCGGCCGATCCGGTCGGCCTGCTCGGCGACGCCGTCGTGGCGACCGCGACCGTGCCGGTCACCGATGCGACGAAGCGGGTCGGTCCCGACAGCACGATCGCCGCTGCGGTCGACCGTGCCGCGCTGCGGCGACCCGTCCTCCCCGTCGTCGTGCGGGCGGATGCCGCCCGGCAGGTCCTCCGCGAGCCGACCCCGCCCACGTCCGTCGGGGCGTTCGTCGTCGCGCTCGCTCAGTTGCAGGCGGCGTCCGCCGGGGCGACGGCGGGCGGGGCGATCCCGATCGTGTCGGTGGACGACCGGTCGGCGAGCGCGCCCTTGGGTGCGTCCGCGGCGTCTGCGAGTGTCGGCGGCAGCACCCCGCGGTAGTCGGCACCGGTGGTCACGATCACGTTCCCGCCGGCCGCATCGCTCTCGACGAGTCGCACACCGGCCTGCAGGTAGCGGGCGACCGCCTCCGCCGCAGCGATGTTCCCGCGCCGGTAGGTGATCGTCGTGCGCAGCTCCCCCGACCGGGGGGCGTTCCCGACGCTCTCGATCGCGAAGCCGACGAGCTGCAGTCCGTCCGCGACGTCGCGCCCCTGGCCGGCGATGCCGGTGCCGTTCTGCACGACGACGGTGACGTCCTCGGGCTCGGCGACCTCGACTGCCCGGGCGACCGCTGCGGTCGGCCCGAAGGGGGACGTACCCCGGAAGATCGCGAGCACGTCCGCCGCCTCGGCCTTGAGCACCCGGAGCACCTCGGCACCCTCGGCCGTCACGAACGGTTCCGTCGGCAGCGCATACGTCCCGACGTCCTCGTTCGTCACCGACCGGAACGTCCGGGCGAGTTTGAGGATGCGGGTGTTCGACAGGCCCGTGTCGAAGATCACGTTGTCCGCGGCGACCTCGAGGAGCCCGTCGACCTTCCCGACATCGGTGAGTCCGAGGGTCCCGAGCTGGGCGACGACCCGACGGATGAAGACCTGCTGGCGCGTGATGCGCCCGAGGTCACCGGTCGTGTCGGTGACCCAGTCCTCCTCGTCGGGGTCGTAGTACTCCAGCGATCTCGACCGTACGAACGCGAGTGCCTGCGGGCCGTCGAGGGTGACGCAGCCGACCTTGCGCACGTCGAGGCCGGTGACGTCGTCCCGCAGCAACGTGTCGAAGTACACGGGCACCCCACCGATGATCGACACGAGCCGCTCGAACCCCCTGAAGTCGACCTCGACGTAGTGGTTCAGCTCGATGTCGAGCGCCGCCTGCACGGTGTCGACGAGTTGCTGCTCGCCGAGACCGAACGCCGCGTTGATCCGGTCCGACCGGTCGGTACCGGCGATGGGGACGTACAGGTCACGCGGGACCGACAGCAACGCGACCGATCCCGTGGCCGGATCGAGCCGGGCGACGATCAGCGTGTCCGACCGCGCACCCTCGACCGCACCGTCGTCGAACTCGGGGACGCCGGCGATGTCCTCCCGGCTGTCGGAACCGACGACCAGCACGTTGAACGCCGCGTCGCCGGAGCTGCGGGCGAGTGCCAGGTCGAGTCGTTCGAACCCGTCGAGCCGGGCGACGACGATCCCGACGACGACGGCGCCGACCACGGCGAGCACCGCGACGATCCCACCTGCGGCGACGAGCGTCCGTCGTGCCCGCGAGGTGCCTGCCACGGCGGTGACGCTACCAACGCGCCGTCAGGACCCTGGTTCTTTCGGCAGGCCGAGCACACGCTCGCCCACGATGTTCCGCTGGATCTCCGCCGCGCCGCCCCAGATGGTCTCGGAACGGGAGAAGAAGAACGACGCCTGCATCACGTCCGCCGGGTACGGGCGCACCGTGCGCCGCCGGCCGACCCCCGGCACCGTCTGCTCCTCGTCGGTGCCGTTGAGGAGCTGGCCCTCCGGACCCATCAGCTCGATCGCGAGCTCCATGACGTCACGGTGGTACTCGGACCAGAACATCTTGTTCATCGCGCCGAGCGCGGACACGCCCGGATCCTTGCGGCCGGCGAGCAGCGTCGACAGCGACCGCAACCCGTTGATCCGCATGATCTGCACGATCGTGTGCGCAGCCGCGAGCCGCTGGCGGACCCGAGGATCGTCGGTCAGACCACGACGACGGGCGATCGCGACGATCTCGTCGAGCTCCTTCTCGAAGCGGCGGTGCGACGTCGTCGCCGACGAACCCCGTTCGAAGCCGAGGGTCGTCATCGCGACCTTCCAGCCGTTGTTCACCCCGCCGACGACGTCGTCACGGGGGCAGCGGGCCTCGTCGAAGAACACCTCGTTGAACTCGGCCGACCCGTCGACCTGCACGATGGGCCTGATCTCGACGCCCGGCTGCCGCATCGGCACGAGCAGGTACGAGATCCCCTTGTGCTTGGGGGCGTCGGGGTCGGTGCGGGCGAGCAGGAACACGTAGTCGGCGTTCTGCGCCTGGGTGGTCCACACCTTCTGCCCGCTGATGACCCACTCGTCGCCGTCGAGCTCCGCCCGGCAACCGAGGTTCGCGAGGTCCGATCCGGCGTTCGGCTCGGAGAAGCCCTGGCACCAGGCGACCTTGCCCGACAGGATCTGGGGAAGGAACCGCTTCTTCTGGTCCTCGGTGCCCCACTGCAGGATCGTCGGCCCGACGAGCGTGTCGCCGAAGAAGTCGCCACGCATCGGTGCACCGGCTCGGGCGAACTCCTCGGTGAGGACGACGTTCTCCCAGATCGACAGACCGCGCCCGCCGTACTCCTTCGGCCACGACGCGCAGATCCAACCACCGGCGAAGAGCCGTTCGGTCCAACCACGGTTGAACTCGGCACGCTCCTCCGGCGTCAGCTCGAAGCCCTCGTCGAACCAGCCGTCCGGCAGGTTCTCCTCGAGCCAGCGTCGGATCTCGACCCGGAACGCCTCCGCCTCGGGCGGGTAGTCGAGCAGCGGCATCAGTGATCGGCCTTCGCGCCGGCCTTCACGCCGACACGCACCTCGGTCGCCGCCCACTCCGGCCAGCGCGCCCGGCTGCGCTCGGCGAGCGTGCGCAGCAGCTTGAGCGCCCCCGGGTCGCTGTCGCCGGGCTTCGCCTCGATGACCCCGGCCTCGAGCATCCGCATGATGATCTCCCGGCCGAGGTCGGTGCGGACGATGGTGAGCGTCCAGTCGGTGGCGTCGCCGATGCCACCCGTCGAGATGTCCGCGTGCTCCGCCGCGAAGTCGGGGCAGTGGTTGCAGCCCTCACGGGTCCAGGCGTGGCACTCCTTGAGGTTGATCTCGTGGTAGCTGCCGTCCTTCATCCAGACCTGGAAGACGCCCTTGATGTTCATCTTCTGGATCTGGTCCTTCGGGAGGCCGTACTTCAGCCAGAACAACTCGTCGAAGAGCGAGTCGTCGAAGGACTTCGAGCACAGGAGCCCGATGTTCAGCTTGATCGGCTTGGAGACCTTGCCGATCTTGCGGCTCCACATCACCGGGGCGATCGAGGTCTGGCAGCTCATGCCGACGAGCGCGAGGTTCGACAGCCCACGCTCACGCGCCTCGTCGAACGCGATCGTGTTCGCCGAGTAGGTGTAGCGACTCCCTGCGCCGGCGAGGACCTCCTCACGGTTGGTGGCGACCATCGGCCGGGCCTTCCATCCGCCGTCGCTGCCACCCTCGAGGCCCGACACGAGCGCACCGTCGATGTAGCCGTTGTCGAGCGCCCAGATGAGGATCGCCGAGACGAGTCCGCCGTCCTGGCCGGTCTCGTACACGTGGTCGTCCGCCGCACGGACCAACAGGACGTCCTTCGCGACGCCGTAGATCTCGTCCGCCGTGCGCTGGCGACCGAAGAGGTGCTCGTCGGCCTGGGGCTCCCAGGCCCGGAACCGCGGGCACGCCCGGGTGCAGGACGTGCAGCCCTTCTCGCCGTGGCCGCAGTTGTCGAGCCCCAGCTCCTCCTCGAGGTGGAAGGGCTTGTACTGGCCGGGCTCGTGCTTGTACCCGATCACGTCGTGGGGGCAGGAGATCACGCAACCGGCGCAGCCCGTGCACAGGCCCGAGGTGATGACCTCCTCGTAGAGCTCCTTCCACTGGAAGGTCCAGCGCTCCTTGGCGGCCGGGGCGTCCTCGGTGATCGTCATGCGGGCAATCTAGAGCAGGGCCCGAGGAGTGCGACGAGTTCCGGATCGAGCTCGCCGCCGGTGGTGACCTCGTCGTCGACCTGCGCGAACGCAGCGAAGGGCAACGCCCCGGCGAGCGCGTCGTACGCGCACGCGCACGCCTCCTCGTCACCCCCGGAACGGGTGCACGCCTGCACGGTGGCCGCACGGGTCCGGTCGTCGTAGCCGGTCGGGTCGGCGACAGCACCCGCGCCGATCGCACCGCAGCAGAGCGCGACCGCGCCGAGGACGACCGCCGCGACGGCGACGCGTCGGCGGATCACGGCTCCCGCCGCACGGGTCGGAGACCGGCGACGGTCCGGGCGCGCCCGAGCACGTCGTCGAGCATCGCCGGGGTGAGGCGACCGGTGAAGGTGTTCTGCTGGCTCACGTGGAACGAGCACAGCAGGGTCACGGGGCGTCCGTCGAACCGGGCGGCGATCTCGAGACCGTGCGCGAAGCGCGGGCGCGGCCGCTCGACGTCGGCGAGCCGGGCGACCGCCGTGTACCCGAACGCCCCGAGCGCCACGACGACCCGCACCCGCGGGAGCAGCGCCAGCTCCCGGCGCAGGAACGGTTCGCACGCGTCCCGCTCGCCCGGCGTCGGGGCGTTGCCGGGCGGGGCGCACCGGACGGGCATCGTGATCCACGCGTCCCGCAGCCGTTGCCCGTCGTCCCGGGCGGTGCTCGTGGGGAGGTCGGCGAACCCGGTCCGCCACAGCGACGCGAACAGCACGTCACCGGACCGGTCGCCGGTGAACACCCGGCCGGTGCGGTTCGCGCCGTGCGCAGCGGGGGCGAGACCGACGACCACCACCGCTGCATCGGGGTCGCCGAACCCTGTGACGGGACGACCCCAGTACGTCTCGTCGCGGAAGGCGGCGCGCCGTTCGGTGGCGACCTGCTCGCGCCAGGCGACGAGGCGGTCGCAGCGACGGCAGTCGACGACCTCGGCGGCGAGTCGGTCGAGCGCGCTGCGTCGGTCGTCCGCGGGCATCTCCGCAGCGTAGGACCGCACCGCTAGCGTGAGGCTCGCCATGTCCTCGACGACGGTCCTCCTCGTCCGCCACGGGCGCACACCCACGACGGGGGCATCGTTGCCCGGGCGGGCCCGGGGCCTCCACCTCGCACCCGAGGGCATCGAACAGGCCCGTGCAGCCGCCGCCCGCATCGCCGCGCTGACCCGCGTCGACGCCGTGTACGCCTCGCCGCTCGAACGCACCCGGGAGACCGCCGCGCCGATCGGCAAGGCGGTCCGCCGGCGCGTCCGCATCGAACCCGGTCTCCTCGAGTGCGACTTCGGGGCGTGGACCGGTCGTGCACTCAAGGATCTCGCCGAACTGCCGGAGTGGCGGACGGTGCAGCGCTACCCGTCGGGGTTCCGGTTCCCTGACGGGGAGTCCTTCACCGAGATGCAGAACCGGATCGTCGCCGCCATCGACGAACTGCGCGCCCGGCATCCGGGCGGGACGATCGTGGCCGTCTCCCACGCCGATCCCATCAAGGCGTTCCTCGCCCACGCGCTCGGCACCCACCTCGACCTGTTCCAGCGGATCGTCGTCTCCCCGTGCTCGGTGAGCGTCGTGCAGTTCGGGCCGACCGGCCCGGTCGTGCTCGCCGCGAACTCGACCGGTGACGACCTCACCGTCCTCGCACCCTCCTAGGCGGCCATGACCCCCTCCCCCTACGACATCCCCGAGTGCTCGCACTTCACCGCCGGCACGGTCGGTCCGCCCGGCGGTCGGATCTTCCATCTGCAGGCCGCGGCGCCGGGCGTGCTCGTGACGCTGCGCTGCGAGAAGCAGCACGTGCTCGCGCTCGCCGAGGCGATCGGTGCCGCACTCCCCGATCTGCCCGCCCGCCCGATCGGCGCACTCCCACCGACGGCGGACCTGATCGACCCGATCGAGGTCGCCTGGGTCGTCGGCGGGATCGGCCTCGCCTACGACGCGGATGCCGATCGCATCGTCGTCGTCGCCAGCGAGGCGACCGAGTCCGAGGACGACGACGGTGCGATCGCCCGCTGGTCGGTCACCCGGGAGCAGGCGCTCACCTTCGTCGCCCGGGCCCGTGAGCTCGCCGAGGGCGGTCGACCGACCTGCCCGCTGTGCGAGCGTCCCATCGACCGTGACGGGCACACGTGCCCGAAGACCAACGGGCACCGACCCCACTGACCGACGTGGCCGAACGCCGTTGGGCACCGGACCCCGAGACGCTGCGGCTGCTCCGTGACGCCCCCTTCGAGCTCGTGGGCCGCATGCCGTGGAGCTCGAACGCGACGTTCCTCGTCGCCTTCGACGACGAGGCGGGGACCCGCGCCGTCTACAAACCGTTGCGCGGTGAACGCCCGCTGTGGGACTTCCCCCCGGGTCTGCACCGACGTGAGGTCGCCGCGTTCGAGCTGTCCGCCGTCCTCGGCTGGGGCGTGGTGCCGCCGACCGTGCTGCGGGACGGGCCCCACGGCGAGGGTTCCGTGCAGCTCTTCGTCGACGCCGACTTCTCCGAGCACTACTTCACGATCCTGGACGGCGGCCGGCACCGCGCCGACCTCGAGGCGATCTGCGTGTTCGATCTCGTGGCGAACAACACCGACCGCAAGGGCGGCCACTGCCTCCTCGGTGCGGACGACCGCGTGTACGCCATCGACAACGGTCTCTCCTTCCACGAGGACACGAAGATTCGCACCGTGCTGTGGGACTTCGCGGGTGAACCGATCCCTGCGTCGCTGCTCGCCGACCTCGAACGACTCACGGCCGACGAGCCGCCCGAGGCGCTCGTGTGTCTGCTCGACCCCGCCGAGGTCGACGCCGTGATCGACCGGGCACACCGGGTGCTCCGCAGCGGCACGTTCCCCGTCGACCGCACCGGCCACGCCTACCCGTGGCCGCTCGTGTGAGCCCCGTGGACGACGTCGACCGTCTCGTCGAGACCGCGACCGCACCGGAGCTCCTCACCGCCGTCGGCGCCTGGTGCGACGACGAGCGTTGGGACGACCTCGTGCGACTGTGGCGGCGACTCGACCACGCCGGGCGAACGGTCCGGCACCTCGCCCCGATCGCCGCGCACGCCGCACACCGGCTCGTGCTCGCGGCGCCGCCCCCGCTGGTCGCGACCGTTCTCGCCGCCGCCAACGGCCGCCCCTCCGTCGGCCCGTTGACCGAGGTCGCTGCGTCGGTGCACGACTGGGCGTCCCTCGAGCCACACCTCGTCGGCCCGACGCGCACGCTCGTCGCCTACGAGCGGGTCGTCCGCGGAGAAGATCTCCGCGGCGCCGCCGACGTGGACACGTCCGTGTTCGACCTCCCGCTCGTGCTGCAGCCGTGGGAACCCCGGGTCCCCGGCGCCGTGTACGACCCCTTCGGTGGACGGTTCCCCGCACCCGAGCCGCCCGAGTTCGGCGAACCGGTCGACTGCGATCCCGACGCCCGACCCACCGGTGACGAGGAGGTCACCGACGGCCTGCTCGACGTGGTGCGCACCTGGGCCGAGGAATCGAACGGCAGCATCGACGCCGTTTCGGTCGACGGCGACGAGCGCTCGGCCGTGGGGGCGCTCGGCGAGCTCACGGCAGCTTTCGCGGTCCTCGACGCTCCCGCGGCGCTCGAACACCTCGGCTGGGCGGGCGCGTCCGGCGGCGCGGCCGGCCCGCGACGGGGAGCCGCCACCGGACGGTTCACCGCATGGTGGGCAGTCGCCGCCCTGTGCGGACGCACCGACGAGTGGCCCCTCGACCCGAACGACGTCGGCGCCGAGGCGGACCGCCTCGTCTGGTATGCGTGGACGACCGGTCCGGCGACCCCGTGGGTCTGCCGGCTCGCGGTCGTCGACGTCGACCGCGGTCGCGCTGCTGCGCTGACCGCGCTCGACGACCGGCTCAGCGGCCCTTGATCGCCTCGATGAGCTTCGGCATGACCTTGTGCACGTCACCGACGATGCCGAGGTCTGCGATCGAGAAGATCGGGGCTTCCTTGTCCTTGTTGATCGCGATGATGAACTTGGAGCCCTTCATCCCGACCATGTGCTGCGTCGCACCGGAGATGCCGCAGGCGATGTAGACGGTCGGCTTCACGACCTTGCCGGTCTGGCCGACCTGGTAGCTGTAGGGCACCCAGCCGGCGTCGACGATGGCGCGGGACGCACCCGGTGCCGCCTTCAGCAGTTTCGCGAGGTCCTCGACCATGACGTACTTGTCGGACTCGCCGAGGCCACGACCGCCGGACACGACGATCTCCGCCTCCTCGAGCTTCGGGCCGGTGGCCTCCTCGACGTGACGGGACACGATCCGTGCACCGCCGGTCGAGCCGAGGTCCGGCACGTCGAGATCCTCGACGTCGGCCTCCGAGCCGCCCACGCCCTCCGCCGCGAACGACTTCGGGCGGACGAGGAGGATCTTCACCCCGTCGCCGGTGAACTTCGTCTTCACGTTCGTCGTCCCACCGAAGACCGGCTCGACGCCGACGACGTCGTCGCCGTCGACCTCGACGTCGACCACGTTCGTGATGACCGGCACGCCGAGGCGCGCCGAGAGACGCCCGGCGACGTCACGGCCGTCGTAGGTGGTGCCCGCCATGATCAGGTCGGGACCGTCGCCGGCCTGCACCGCAGCGGCGACCGCAGCGGCGACCGGGGTGCCGAGCAGCGCGCCGTCGAGGTCGCCGGTGGCGTGCACCGTCGTCGCCCCGTGCTCGCCGAGCACCGCGGCGACGTCGTCGCCGTCACCGCCGTAGAAGCACTCCACCGTGTCCGCGATCTCGCGGGCCTTGGCGAGCATCTCGAGCGTGATCGTCTTCACGCCACCCTCGGCCGCCTCGGCGAACACCCACACCTTGTCCAGTGCCATATCCGTTCGTTCCTTCGTCCGTGGCGTCAGATGATCTTGAGGTTCTCGAGGAAGGCGACGATCTCGCCGAACGCTTCGCCCTCGTCCTCGACGACCCGGCCGGCCTGGCGGGCCTCGGCGGCGGAGATCTCGACGATCTCCTGGCCACCGCCGGCCCAACCGACCTGGTCTGCGGCGATGCCGAGGTCCGCGACGGTCAGTTCCTCGACCGGCTTCGACTTGGCGGCCATGATCCCCTTGAAGGAGGGGTAGCGGGGCTCGACCACACCGGCGGTCACCGAGACCACGGCGGGCAACGGGCACTCAACGTCGTCGTAGCCCGCCTCCGTCTGACGATCAATC
>CAYVOK010000019.1:0-46296 GCA_964453335.1 uncultured Acidimicrobiaceae bacterium | reverse complement strand
CTGTTGTACTTGTTGTTGTGGTACTAGTAGTAGTTGGAGCCGCTGTTGTACTTGTTGTTGTAGTACTAGTAGTAGTCGTTGTAGTGCTAGTTGTCGGAATAGCTGTTGTACTTGTTGTTGTTGTTGTGCTAGTAGTTGTTGTCGGAATAGCTGTAGTGCTAGTAGTACTTGTTGTTGGAATTGCCGTTGTGCTAGTAGTACTTGTTGTTGGAATTGCCGTTGTGCTAGTAGTACTTGTTGTTGGAATTGTCGTTGTGCTAGTAGTACTTGTTGTTGGAATTGCCGTTGTACTAGTAGTACTAGTTGTAGATGGTACTGGAATATAAGTTGTAGTCGTAATTTGTGAATAATTTCCAGGAAGTTCAAAATCCACAAGTATTACATCGTCTGCAGTAATTGCATTTTTTAAAGTGAATATTCCTATCGAGGAATTTTCAGTATAAGAATTCAATTTAAGAATCGGATTATCTGAATAAGATTGATAATATACTTCTTTATCAGAAAATATTCTAGTTCCATTGATATAAACTATAAGAGTTGATGAAATATATGATGCAACTGTTGTAAAAGTAAGTCCCATAGGACCATGTAATGCTAATGGCGTTGGCAATGTTATTTTATAATTTTTATAATCGTATGGAAAGTTTAAATTTGTTGGTATGATATTTCTATAGTGAAAATGAGGATCTAATAAACTAGATGCAACTTCCGCATAGAGTGATTGACCAGTATGACTTATTTTCCAAGTTACTGTATTTGAATTAACAAATGTTATTGGGCCATTTGTAAAAGATTTTATTCCAGATGCTGTTACAAATCTTGCAGATACATCGGTAGCATTTTCCGCTATTAGTTGTAATTTTTCATGCTCCGCTCTCAAAGTTCTTACGAACGGTACTGGGTTGGTTACTGCTGGATAATTGGTTTGTATTGAAGTTAATTCCGCAGGAGAAACAGTTACGCTTCCGTCTGTATGAGCCCCTACATTATGAACAGCTTGGTCTAAGGCAGTTGTTTTCAAAGCCCCAGCGTCAGTCAAAGAAACGCTTATTCTATTATCGACTGAACCTGTATTTCCACCAGCATCTTTAAGTATTGAATCATTTCTTGCAGCATCATTAGCAATTAAATCTTCTCGTGCCTGAATAGCAACTAAAGGAACATTATCTGCAGTATATGCATAAGGTGTTCCTGTTACAAAATATGGTATGGGTATATTACTAATATCAGGCATAATAAATATCTATTAGACGTAATTGATTCTCCAGTTAAAAGTAATTTGCATAGTATTTGTCTTTGCAATATCGCCAAAAGTTGCCATACTATATAAACTTCCATCATTCATCACAAGAGCCATTTCATTCAATGTTGCTCCAACAGCATCAGAATAAGTAACAACAGTTGAAAATATAGCTTGAGTTGAATTTGTACTATCAATCGTAGCAAATACTGTTTTATCTAAAACTATAGGTCCAAATAAACCAGTTCTATTGACATCAACAAATTTTGGCTGTCCTCCAGAAGTACCGTTGCTACCAAAAATAATTCTATTAATAAAAAGTGAAGTGTAGCTGCCAGTTTCTGCAGTTATAACTTTAACTAATGCCAATCTGCCTGTCCTTAAAACTGTATTCTTTCTATGTATTTCTTCTTTGCTACCATCTATGTTTTCTATAATTATTTCATAGAATCCTTGGCATTCTGTTTGTGAATCATTTTTCATGTAATTTCTCCTTCTTGTTTGTTTCCATCCAAATAATCTATTGTAAAGCTAATGCTCTCTACATTTTTTATGTTTTCTTCTGGTCCATTATTAGGTTGTTCTTCTGCCATAGTGAAAGGAACTACTAGCCCTGTAGGACTAGAATAGTATAAATCTTGGCCACTTCTGCTAACATCTTTATATGTAACACCATTAGCAGCAATTGTTGCTTTGTCATAATGCCTTAATTCATAATTAACACTTGTGCCAGTTGTTTTCAAAGTCATTAAATCTCCTCCTATCGTGAGGTTGCCAGAACCATCAACCACATCATCAATAAAGTAATAAGGCTTGCCTCCAATAAAAACTAAATAATTTTCTTTGAAATTCTGAGTATCAACTATTGTTGTTGCCGGTATGTCAAAAACTGGCCATGCGGCTGGCTTTTGTATTTTCATGCCGCTATACGACAAATTACCACTTCCTGTCACTAACCTAGATAGAATTTTTCCCGAATATACCCCAGAACCAGCAGACCATCCAGAAATATAGAAAGAAGTACTGCTAGTACTATCATATGAATAAAATGGATATTCTGCGCCGCCTACATTGGCATAAAAGAAACTATTCGTATCAACATTTTGTTGTATTGTTGTAAATCCTAAAGCTGGATTTGCTGTCACTTTTGCTAAATTGTTGACTACATAATTTCCAGTTGTGGAACTTAATATATTAGTTAATGAAGAAGTAAGTATTGAATATGTTAAAGGATAAGTATTTATATTACTTAAGCTGCCATCATTTTTAATATAAATAACATTATCTACAATATTTTCAATATCATAATCGGTTGCGCCTATTCTAATTTTATAAGATGCCGTAGCATATCCCTGTGCTACATCCCATAATGTTTTTATATCATATTTTGTATAATCAAAAGATGAATCTGAAAGCTTGTATTGATTAGCTTGTGTTATTGTAAAAGATGGATCATCAACAAATATATTTGATAATTTATAAGAAAAGTTTGTTAGGTTAATAGGCTCTGCAACAGGCTCTACTATCTTAACATAAAAACTATTTGGATCTGATACTGTATAGTTTCCTGTGTAAACTCCTGATGTTATTTGCAAAAATGTTTTTGTAGAATTACTGCTCAAACCCAAAGAAGAAAAATTTACACCAAAAGAAAATAAATTCACAATCTTGTTGTATGCATTAGTTGAACCAACATCTACAACTGTTTCAGATGCCAAGTTATTTCTTAGAACATTTAGTGGGTATGGTCCATAATAAACCGCTCTGTTGAACATAATTTGTGCATTGCCTGCAATAGTAAATTCGCTACCATTAAATGTTATAAATGTTTCAATAGTTTCTTCTGGAGGTATACAGAAATCTTCCATGCTTGCAGAAATCCAATGATCATTCAGATTTGCATGAATTGGAATATATTCGTTCAATATTTCATAATATTCTGATATTCTAAAATTAGAATAATTTTCTATTTCAACAACAATATCAAAAAACGAACTTATAGTTCCACGACATGGTTCTATAAAATTTTTATCAATATCACAAGGTTCTTGGCTGTCTCTTAAGGATCCATTATATTCATCCATGTTATAGACATTTTCACTATATGGAAACATCGTTCTGATTTTTCCAAAATTAGTTGGCCCAATTATTGGATTTTTCTGTGTCACTATGACTCCAAACATAGCATCAGACTCAGAAATCAACCTTGTATTCCAATCTTTTCTCGGATAATCAAAATATCTATCATCTCTTTGATCAGCTAGAGGCAAGGTTTTGATGTAATTGTAAATTGTAATATCTGCCGGATTTACAAATGGCATGAGTTGATACGTAATTTTTATATGATCCCCTAAAGACAAGGGACTTCCAACCCATTTCATTACGCTCTTGCCATCTGCTGTTGTTATTGAAATATTTGATAGAGAAGATGCAGAATATGGGTCTTCTTTTTTTCTATATTCAATTTCAAAATATGTAGTATTTACAGGTAGTGATATTTTAGATAAAATAAATTCATTAAGTCCAAGATATTGAAAGCTTTCTGTAAAAACAAACTCTGTACCACATTGCCAAAGCTGATCAAGATTAACCAATCTTATTCCAGCTTCACTAAGGGCATGTTTTAAACCTTCATATGTCCCTTTTTTCTTGGCTTTAGGTATAGCAGTTTTTATTTGTCTGCGCCACAAAGTTGGGTCTTGTGTTCTTAACTTCAATGCAAATAGATTAGATAAAAAAACCAGCAATGGTTCTTGTGTTGCATTAGCGTCTTGAATATCTTGAAGCTGCAAACCTAAGTTTTCTAGAAGATCAAATCCACTTGCAATTGATTTATTTAGCTTATTTAAAGTATCTACACTTAAATCTTTTTCTGCATAGTTAGTATAATACATTTCTGGCAAATAAGACTCAAGTAACTTCATGTACTTGTCTTTACTTACTATATGTGAGGGAGTGGCTACAGTATTTGCAACATCTGAGTTCAAATAAAACTTTATAAAATCAGAATATGTTTCAGTAGAAAGAGAACTGGGCCTCCATGTGAAACAAAAGTAATAGTCCCCTTCTCTTACAGAGGAATTAGGATTCCATGTATATTGAAAATGTCCGTTTTGTATCGTTTCAGAATTTATGACTTTTTTAACTACAGAATCTGTATTTGGAGAACCGTTAACCCAAAGAGGTTCAGTTATTGAACCTAAATTAAGCACCACAACAGATTGAGTGAAGAATAATTGTGACGGAACAGTTGTATTAGTAAGTTTTCTTTTTAATTCTTCTGCGTCTAAACGATATTGTTCCTTTTGCGTAGGATTTGCTTCTTGACAATATTGCTGATATTTATTTAGATAATCTTTGTAAAGTTGAATGTCAAAAGTTTCATCAATATTCTCAAGCGATGTATCGCCATTAATATCTCTGGCAATAAAATAAACTTTAATATTTACTATAGAATAAGGGTCTTGATTAAAGCAACCATAATTTGCTTGGTCTTTTTGTGGTGTGTAAAAGTCTAGTATTACTTGATCATTTACATTCGGATTTTGATAATAATACTTAAGCATTCAAATCTCACTCATATTCAAATGTAATTTGAACATCTCCATATGGTCTAATTATTTCAAAGTATCTAGTGCTTACTACGGGGACTGATTTGCTATCAGTTATAGTAACTAGCGATATATCATAACTTGTAGGTTCTGTTACATTGTTAAGAGCTTTTACAATATCCGTTTGTTTCAAACTTTGTCCATAGTCCCAGTTGTTCAAATTAAAGAAAACATCTAGACTATTTTGAATTTGACTCTTGATTCTATCTTCGAAAGGCTTATAAAAATTGTTAATAATTACAGCAATACTAACTTGAACATATACAATTTGGCCATCTCTAATGCAAACATTATCTGTAATCATTTTTTTTGTATCTAAGTAATCAAGCATTTCTGCTTTAAACTGGGAACTAGCAAGTTTTAAACCATCCTGTCCATCTTTTACTAATACAAATACTTCTATAATGTTTGCAGAACATCCAGAATGACGTAAAGCTACAGTTGCCTTTCCCGTAGTACCATTATAAGGTGTAGAAAACTGATTGCATATGGTTTTATAATCTTCTGCTGTAACAGCCCTATCTTGTGATTTTATGTAAGTAGGTAATTTTCTTCTAATATCTTCTACATTATCACCACTATAACCAAATTCACCTTTTGTGTAATTAGTAAAATTTACTATTATGCTAGAAGCTTGATTTGGTATTGATATTAATGCATCTATGCTTGCTGCATTTGTAACAATATCACCTATAGGACCTCCACCTACTCTATAAGTTGCATTTATTGTTGCATTCAAAGCTGGAGACAAACCAGCTCTATTATTACCAAAAATAACATACAAGCTATAATCAGATCTATATTCAATTCGATATTCTTTTCTTGGCTGACTATCTGTAAAGAATTCAACTTGTTTCCATTGCTCTCCATTAACATATACTCTTACAGAATTAAGTAAAACAGGCAAAGATGACAATAAAAATGACTGATTTATTGTGCCGGTACCAAGAAAACTGTCGGTGACTGTCTGTCCTTGCAAACCTACTATATTTGAATTTACAAGTTTGCCAGCAGATATTACTATTGGCTGATCAAAAATAGGCCTATTAAAACTATCTGCAGGGTACAATTCATAGTTTACAGATTGAGTACCATTATTAATTTGAACATCAAAAGGAGCTGGAACTTCAATGTTGTTTATCTGAGCTGTGTTGATTCTAGCTGTCCACATACACTTTGATGCAACTGGAGGTAGCGGTTTGTAGCCAACCAAATTTGCTAATCTAAATGCATTGTCTATTTCTGTAACAGTATCAATAAAAATTTCATTCGCAATTTGATCAATTTTAAACGATAAAGTATCTGCTATAAATGCCCAGTTTTCTATAAGCATAATAGCAATGCTAGATTCTACAAAGTCATTAAAATTGTTGGAAAAATTTTGTTGTATATAAGTCAAAAGACGAGATTTCATAGACCAGAAATCTTGATTTGTATAGTTTAGATTTACAGCAGTAGGCCTGTTTACATTATTTGTAACTTTGTAGGGCGTTATATCAAAAGGACAAGAATCATGCATTTGCATCACCGCCAAGAGGTATTTCTAATTTAAGCACACTCACATTTTGTAAATTGCTAAGAATGCTGTATGACAATTTTACTTTCATAACATGTGGATCATTTGGGTCATTGTCCATATTATATTTGTTAGATGGATCATTCCTATTTTGATTAAGATTAGGATTATTAACTCCAATTTGATAGTTGTTTACACCTGGATCAAAGAAATTTGGCATAACACTTGGGCCTCCAGAAGTAGAAACTTCACAATTTCTTACAACAATCCTTGGTTCCCAGTTCTTAATAGCAGCCAAAATATCTTGTTTTACATTATTAACTAAAGCTTCTGTGTTTTGTTCAAATAAATATTTTCTTAAAGGAGTTCCATAATTTGGCAACATAACTCTTTCGCCGGGATTTGTTAATATTAATTGTAACAAATCTCCTTTGATTCCTTCTTCTTCAGAAACACTCCTAAACAGCCCCAAAGGACTGGGAGTGATAGGATATGGTGCAGCTAATAATGCCATAACTTTATATAGTAAAAACGAATGACTTATTATTATCTAGTTTCTGGAATATCTGATTTAACTACATTGATTGATTTAGGAGACGCACTAGAATAAAATCTATCACTAATTTTCAAAACACCTCTGCCAGTTGGCTTTCCTGAAGAATCATAGCTTGGAACCCAAACTACAACTGGAAAACAACCCGGTCCCTTATCGGTAACTTTTCCATCTTTATCTTTAATATCGTAATCTTTTCCCGCTAGCATAGCAGATATATCATCTGAAATAGTAATTATCTTTTTAGACATGGTAAAATTTGATCCTGTTGGCCCCGTAAGTATCATGTTATTTCTACTCACATATGTCAATTTATCGCTAAAGTTATCAACAAGATCGTTTCTTTCGCCATCAGACTCTTTATTTAACCATCCAATTACTTCATAACAATGGCTCGTAGTAGTAACTAAAAATGAACCTCCAGAACGCAAAGTAACTTGGCCTGGACCCTCTGCTTTTTCTGCAAAAGATAGAAAGTGAGGTCCGTGTTTTGTATTATCTTTTTGTGGAGATAATATTCTCATATATTGAGACACAGTATTTTTTTGGCTTCCTTGGTCAACCATCTCAAATCTCAAGCCATACCCTGTTCGCATTTCTATATATGATTCGCTGGATTGAGCTTCTGCTCTGTTGCCACCCTTTCTTGATATATTGCTTTTTTTATTTCCTCTAGCAGATAGCGTAATTGTATTTGTCGATGAGTCTCTTAAAGTAATTCCATTATTGGCAGTCGCAAATCCTTTGTCATTAGAAGCTTCATCACATAGAAAAATTTCATTACCATTTGCTGATGATAGTTTGATGCCATTTTCTGCAGACCTAGTATTTGCTGAAGATTCTATGTCATTTAAAGTAATTTTGTGCCCAGTAGCAGATACCCAATATGTCCTTCCAAGGTATTTGTTCGTGCATCCAAAATCAAATGGTTTAAGACTTGCATGCCAGTCACTTCCTCCCACAGGAGCCTCTACAGAATCATCCATTACCCAAGAATGTCCAGAAATAGATAAAAGTTGTATTCCAGATTGTGGCAAATCACACTTGTTATTTTGAGGAGTTTGCGGCCCTCTGTATGGCCTGCACTCATTGGCATTTTTGAAAAAAGGATTTTTACCTATTTGATCGTTCTTAATTTGACTGTCTGGCTTCCTGTTGCTTGGGATATTTTGATATGCATCACAGCTTAAATGTCTTTCATGCGCCGGTATTTTAAATTGGTCATATTCAAAAAATGGAGTGTTTGCTTCCTGCGAATCTGATTCTAATTCAGTAACACTAGGTTCGGCAGCCGATGTATCAACAACTGGATTAGGCACACCAATTATGCAACTTACATCGCCATCGGCATGACTTGTATCACCACATTTTGGACTTGACCATTGACCACCATAATGGAATGGGTCATCCTTGAAAATCATCCAGTTGCCATTTCCACTCATTATCTCCAAACGCTTCCATCGTCTATTACACTTGGCATCTCCGTCAACCATTTTTAACATGTGTTTTTCAGGTGTTTTAAACCCATAAATATATGGATAAGTACTTCTCTTTGCAATCGATGGATCTGTTTCTAAATCTTGCAAAGAGTCAATATCATATCCGTTATAATTTTCTGTATTCCAAGGTGGCAAATTTTGTGATCCATCGGTTGCCCCACATAAGTATCCGTCTCTTTTGCTCAATTTTTGATATAATAAATCGTATTCTGGGACTGCAAAATCGAAAGCTGCTCTGCCATCCGTATCAGAATTTCTACTTCTAGACCAAGTAGTTCCCAAATAATATGGAGTTTTTCTAGTTGAAGCTTCAAAAATAACCATTATTGTGCTTCCTGCTGGAGGCACCCATGTAACTCCACAATCATCAAACCCACCAAGAGAAGATAATGGATATGCATACGGCAAAGATTGCCAGTCAGCATCTGGTAAATTTAAAATGGGCGAAAAAAACTTTACTCTATTTTGTTTATAATAATCAACTGTACTAACACACAAGCATGAATATATTCCATAAAGATTTGCTTTTTGTTTTAAAAATGCAAATGTAGTTTTGCCTTTTAAATTTTGTAATTCTGTTTCAACATTATTTAATTGATTCTGTAGTTTCTTAGACACTCCCATTTTGCACCTTTATTTATTTTGTTTGCAAGTCTTCCGGAACGGCAGTAGATACTTTTAATGTAGTTGTAAAAGATCCTTTATCATCAATATTATGCACAACGCCATTTACAAAATAATTACTGCGAGAAAAATAAGGATTAATAGAAGAAGATGTTATGGCATAATCACAACCCAATCCAGCATATCCTCCTACAGCATATGGTTCTAAATAAATTATTGAAATAAATGTTCCAAATATACTAAGAGGACTTGCATACCAAGGATCGCCAATTATAGTTAAATCAGCTTCGAAAGGGGCCGCTACTTCAGTAATTTTAGATGCTTCGGAATTCGCCCACAAGGCTTCAAATTCTTTGTCGTTTGCAATTTTTGGGGCTCGGAAATTCAAGTTGGCTGAGGGGACTGCTAAAAATGTTTCAACTCCAAAACCTTTTTCCTTATTTTTATCAGCGCACTTTCCTGGCATAACATTTCCATCTTTTACATCTTTTGGTTGATTATTGTTAGCAGCATTTGCATTTGGGCCAATAGATGCCATAGCATTAGTTGGTACTAATTCAATCTTGGGAGCAAATCCTAAAACGGACGAAGAGTTTCCTCCATTTACAACATATGTTATTAAAGGACATGTTCCTTTTTGTGTTCTGGCGCATCCATCTTTATTATTATCATTAAATGTATCTTCTACAATATACAAAAAAGGTCTTCTACTTCTGCAATCCATCATAAAAAACATTCCATTGCCTCTTTCTGTTACTACAGAATTGCACCATGTTCTTGCTGCATCCATGCCTGTTAATCCATCTGTATTATAAATACTACTTGGTCCATTAAACCCGCCACCATCTGATGGTGCAAATTTAAATCTTTTTATAACTTTTTGTGCTAAAGAAGGATCATATGCACCACCTTCATTTCCACTAAATAGATTAGGTGGTCTAACAGCAGTAGCAAACATAAAAGATGGTTTGTTATCGACTTTTGTACCGGATTCTACTTTACATCCAGTATTTGCAATAGTATTTTGTAAAGCATTTGCTAAATTAGATTTATTTTGCTCGGTTCCAAAATTCTCTTTAGTTTTACTTCCCAACTGGGCTCCCAAAGTCAAATCTAACATTGTGAGTTTATAGATCCAAAAGCCGTCTTTTGTTTCCAAATCAATTTTTTGTATTAGAAAATTCAAATAATATGATGTTCCTCTATCGGCAGAAAAAGGATCGATGGGTGGGTCTTGCTCATCTCCCAAAATAGTTACTGTTTGTGCCGTTGATAAATCAAAAACTCTTTTATTTCCAAATTGATCAACATATATCCACCCAAAATTACAAAGTACAGTAAATGGAGAAACATCTATTGAGCAATCTTTTCCTGGCAATGACTCAAAAAATGTCCTAAATTTTCCGCCATTTACATCAATAATTGTAACTTCTATTTTTGCAGAATCAACAAAAGAATAATTAAAATCTTTTATATATGGCCTATCAAGTATTGTTGTAGGATTTGCTGTTTTGCCTAAGAAAGATTCTGGCCCACCTTGAATATATTCAATATATGATTTGTTTCCTATTGTGATTCTTTTTGCCTTTCCACCATTAGCAAAATCATTATAACCAAAAATAAGTTCTACGAATCCTGTTTTTAGATAAGAATCATATGGATATGCAATAGATATTGGCGTTCCTGGGCAGGAATATTTATTGACTATTGACGAAGGAAAAGATGGAATTCTAGCCATTTCACACCGGGTTAAATTTTGATGGTAATCGTACTACTATGCCAGATTTGAAATCCATTATATCAAAAATCATATTATATTCTAAAATCCTCCACCAGTAATCTGGTGTTCCATAATATTTAGAACTTAAAATATCAGGTCTATAATTTAAATTTTTTGGCACTTCAAAAAATTGATCTGTATCGCTGTAGTTGTCTTTTCTTCTTTTGTAAGTTTCATATGTGATTTTTCTGTCATTACCATAATAGTATAATTGTGAATTTATATATCTACTTGTAATTGGTACAAAGTTTGATGAATTTGTTGCATTAAATTTCTCTATAAAATTTGCCATTATCCACCCCATTGAAAAATACGTTCTGATCCTGGCATGTCTACTGTAGAATAAACCACATCAAAAGTGCAGCTTACTTCAAATCTATAAGGTATCAGACTAATATCTTGCCAAGGAACATCTTTTGGCCAAGACACACTACAGCTTTTTAATACTGCACAAAGCTCTCCTGCAGGATTTAGTGGATTCCCTTTGTCTGATAACAATCTACCACACCTCAAATGTACCAACGGAGGAGGTGTATAAGGAAATCCTAATGTATTATCTTCTCTTGGATATGTGGCAGCTTGTAGTAAACGCAAGTAATATAAATTTCTTGCTGTAGCATACTCGCTATCGGCAATCATAGTGATTTTCCATTGAATTTCTCTATTGCCGCCTTGTCCGAATGTTTTTATCGGCATAGACCTGCCTATGCCAGTTTCTTCTCCGAAAGATGCGCTGTGAGAGTCGGAAATGTCTGGCAAAACATACATGGAAATATAATAACTTCCAACTCTTATGTAACAGTCGGGTATTGGATTTAATAAATACCCCTGATCTTGTGTTGCTATTGCCATTTATTTCACCAATATAATTTAGTATTATCCGTACGCTACTTGCTGAACATTCTTGACCGCAACATCATTAATATTGCCTATCGGAGATTTAAAGGCATCTCTAGAAGAACTCATGCCAACATAAGGCTCTGTGTCTCCACTAGATGCTGTGTTATTCGCTTTTACCATTTCGTTCAATATTTCTTTCAAGACCGACTTTATTTCATTGCTTATACTTGTTTGTGATTCTGTCGCATTAGCAATACTATTTAGTGCAGCACTACCAGCAGTTGCCAAGGTAGAAGCTTTAGAAGCCCCAGTTTGTATTTCTGCAGAAGCCATTTCCCCCTGCATTTTACTTGGAGAGCCAAATATGTTACTTGCTACGTTTGATAAACTACTTCCTAGTTTTGTTACAGCGCTTCCAAGCATGCCACCTATGCCGCCAGATTCAACAAAATTTGAGGCGGCAGATGCAAGACCGCCGCCAACATCTTGCAAATATCCTCCTAAGCTACCGAAGCTAGATGTGCCTTTAGATATTAATGTTTCAACTATACTCTTGGGAAATATTACTTCTCCTTTGTGCAGCATAGCCAAACCGCTGTTTTCTATTTCTCTTGCACCTTCGTTAAAGCCAAGCCATCCTGTAAAACTACTCCATCCCGCAGATATCCCACTTCCAACAGAAGATGCAGCACTACTAATGGTACTGCCAACAGCAGATGCTGCTCCAGAAACTTTATCTCCAACCCATCCAGCAGCATCTCCAACTTTTGTCATAGCTGCGGAAGCAGTATCAGCTATGGCCCCGCCCACTTTTCCAGCACCATCTAATAGTTTGCCGCCAATATTTGCAGCCCCATCATATAATGTTGACCCAACACTTCCTGCAGTATCATAAAGCCAAGATCCAACATTTTTTGTCCCTTCCCATATATTAGAACTTACATTTTTTACCCCATCCCATACGCCAGGAAGATACTCGCTACCTATTCTTCCAAGCCAATCTCCTGCATAAGCTCCAATAGCTCCACCGACAGCAGTTCCGAGCGGTCCTCCAATAAATGTTCCAACGGTTCCTAATAGGGCTCCTCCAATAAGCCCTCCAGCACCACCAGAAATAGCTTCTGTAACATCTCCACCAGCAGCTATCTCTATTCCTGCTCCAGCTACTGAAGCTAGTGGTCCGGCAACTTTTCCTAAAACTCCTGCTGTTTTTCCTAAAAACCCAGTAGCTTTACTCATAACGCCTGCTGATTTAGTAGCAGCTATAGCAGCATCATCTACTGAACCAGCAACGCCTTTTGCAGTTGCCTTTGCTGCTCCCTTCATTGCTCCTTTGGCTGCATCATCAGCAGCATTTGCCGCAGCTTTTCCTGTTTTCTTAGTTGCATCTAGTGCAGCCTCTCCAGCAGTCATAGCAACATCTGTTGCAATACCAGCGATTCCACTTACTTTACTAAGAGCGCTTTCTGCTATGCTGCATGCACATCCACCATCGTCTCCCCCACCGCCTATTACATCTAAAGCAGTTTCTGCTAGACCACCGGCCAAAGCAGAACCACCACTCATAACTGCCCCAAGCTTACCTTTGCCTTTTGCTGATGGAACTTTTCCTTTTGGCGTTACAGGTTTTTTACCTGCAAGCGGGGTTTTTCCAGGTTCTGCTCCAACTGCTTTTGCAGATGTCTTTCCTTTCGGTTTAGAAGCTGCATCTTCAGCCTTCGCCTTTTCTTGGGGAGGCTGTGTGCCTTTGGCTCCTTTAGTTTTGCCCTTCTCATCTATGTTTGGTGGGGGCGCTGGCGCAAGGGGTTTCCCCTCTCTTGGTGGTGGGGCGGGAGCAGAAGGAGGAGGGGCTGTGGTTGGAGATGGAAGGTTCGTAGTTTGAGATAAAGTTTTGGCAAGCTTTGCGGTAGTAATATATGTTAAAATAGAACCTACTGCTGTGGCTATTCCAGCTATTGGCATGACGATTCCACCAATTATTGATGCCCAATAGGCTATCTTTTGAAATACACTTGCTCCAGCTCCCGTCAAATAGTCTTCAATTTTCTTTAAACTTCTAGCCGATTGATCGACAGGGTTGTTCATGGCTTGTTCGGCAGAAGCGGCTAGTGCCTGACCTTCTTGAAGAGTTGCAATCACTTCTTGCATTTGTCCTTTGTCACCCAATGCTCTATCTAATGCTGCCTTATCAAGCTTCAAAGGCTTTTCACCAGCGGCAACAAGTCTTTTATTGGTATCTTCTAAAGATTTTTTAAGCACTCCTGCGGCATCGCCGCCGACTCTATCTAATTCGCCTCCAGCCTCCTTTTGAAAAGCTTTGACAGCATCATCCATGCTGCCGGTTGAATAAGTTACAGATTCCCCCAACTTGCTCAACAAAGTTGATGTAGCCTCTTGTTCTATTTGTGCTTTAAGTTTTGTTCTTTGTGCCTCGGTTTTTGTTTTATCGTTTTTTATAGCTTCAAGTTTTTCTTCTGTACTCTTAGTACCTGCCAGCATTACTTCTGGCAATTTCAACATAGCTTCGGCAGTAGTACCAAAGTTTTGAGCTTGAGCATTTATGGCCGTAAGTCTCTTTTTGGCAAATTCGTCTCCTTGTCTTGCCATCATAGTAAGTCTTCTTAAATCTTCATATTTTTTAACTTGATATTTTTCTTCTAGTCTTCTTCCTTTATTGTCTACATTTCCAAAGGCTTGGTCATTAAGTTCTTTCATTCCCTGAGCAAACTTTCCAAGTTTTGCAGGATCATCCATAATGGTGCCAGCCATAATGTCAGTAACGGTGCCGGAAGCTCTTCCAGCAGCCATTATAATTTTGTTGTACTCGCTCTTCATGGCCGCATTCATTCCGCTCATTCCTTTCATCAAGGTTGCGGCTTGATCATCTACACCTAATTTTTTAGCTTCTGCTAATATTGATAATGAATTTTTGTTAGATTCAACAGTCATTGTTCCCATAGACTGTAATTGTTTTGCCAAATCTTTAGATTTCTCAACAACTGATTTCATAGCATCGCCACTTAATCCAGAAGATTTTGCGACATTACTCATATCCAAACCTAGTTGTCTAACTTCTATTCCAGTCATTCCAGTAGACTGCTTCATATCCATGAAGTAGTCTCCTAAACTTCCTGCTTCTAATCCTATTTGTTTTTCCGTTGCCAACTGACCTTTTATTATTCTACTTGTATCTTTTTCTAATTTTATTCCGGCCTTTTGATATTTTGTAGCCATTTTATATGCTTCAATTGTATCAACACCAGTTTCAGCATAAGAATAAGCCAAATCATTTAATACTGCTTGTGATTCTGCTAGATTGCCAGCAGCACCCATTGTTTGATAAAGAGATCTTTGGAACTCTACTTGTGTTTTATAGAGTTCTTTACTTTTTTGCACTATTCCTGTGAATGTAAAATCTACATTCGTCATTTCCTTGGTGAAGCTGGCAGCAGCACTTCCAATGTATCCCGCCGCTTTTTTTATTGGTTCAACTAACAAGTCGTTTCTAGCTTTTTTCTGTTGATCTTGAATTTCTTTTGCCGCATCAAATAATTCTAATCTTTTTGCTAAAAATTCTTTTTTAGTTGCACCTGTAAGACCTTCATCCTTTGCAACTTCTTTAAATGCCTTAGTTAGAGCGTCTGCATCTGACAATCCCTCTGTTTTTGTTTTAATAGCAGCTTCTTGCAAAGCTTTTACCATAAGGTGTTGATATTCTGGTTTGATTCCCTGCATTTCTAAAGCATCAGCAAATGATTTGTTTACTTCGTCTCCTTTAAAAATACTTTTGCTTATTTTTTGCAAGGAACCTTTTTCTATTTTCAAACCTCTTCCAATTTTTGCTGATAATCTTGAGTCTTGCACATAGATAGAACCTTTTTTCAAACCTTCGTCAACAAGCGGTTCCATTAAATGTATAAATTCTTGAAAAAGTCTTCCAAGGTAATTGGAAGATCTTTCCATACTTTTAAAGCCAACTTTAAGTTCAGAGTTGGAAGTAATTATAGCTTTTCTAATATTTTCAGATATACTAGAAGTTGATCCTTGTTTTACTAAAGGAGCCAATACTTTACCTAAAGCATTCGCCATATCTCCAAAATTTGTTTTTTCTTCTTTTGATCCTACTTTAGTGCTTATTGAAGAAAGAACCTTTTTCATTTCATCGATGTATTTAACAGCTTTTTGTAATTCTTTAACAAAGCCTGCGTTTTTTGCTCCAAGCAACTGTGCTAATTTTTGTAGTTCATCTTTTATTTCATCTGTGCCTTTAGAGTTGAATGGTTTGGCATCTCCAACTTTTCCAGACATAAGATTTTTGAGCATGTCAAGATCTATGCCTGCATAGCTTCTTCCCATCCCATCGACTGCCGGATTGTTGCTATTAATTGAATCTGCCATTACAACTCACTCGTTCCTGCTACATTTTGATTAACTACTTTATTTAGTTGAGTTTTCACCGCTTCTCTTATTGCTTCAACTTCTTGTGGGTCAATCGCCCTGACAGAGCCCATGATGTTGAGTACAAGACTGCAATCAAGAATTTTTAAGTTTCTTATTCCAATCTTTTTATATTGTCTGAATGACGAAACTATATATCGATCTGCTTTTATGTTTGCATATGAAAAAGTTGGATTATTACATGCATTCATACCAGATGTCTGTAATATTTTTTTAATTGATGGAAATGTTAGGTAATGTAAATTTATTCCTCTTATATATGCTGGCATAATATCTGTTACGACTACTAATGGTGTTCTATCATGTGATGGTTTTGAAAAATTGTAAACAAATTGTATTAGACTACCTTTTCCTAGTCTTTTTACTGTTGGGCCATATTGATTAGCTCTTTCAGAAGTTTGTTTTAGAGTGCCAATACTACTGAATAGAGATGCCGCATCATTAACCATTAGTTACTTGTATTGCTATTATAGAAGTTATTTGAATAATCTGTTCCGCCTGTACGCATAATAGCTGGGTTTCTTTTATCTACATTTGGATTTGTAGGTTCATTATTTACATTTCTTATGGTTATTTGACCTGATCCAGGCAGGCCATTTCCAGTAATTTCAGCATCAACTATTTGATCTTCTGCCTTTTTTGTTTGTTTAAAAAACATCTTAATTTTTTTAGCAACTTGTTTTTTAAGTTCTTTAAGTGCTTTATCAGTTTCCTTTTCATCTACCATTATGTCATCAAGCATTTTCTGCAAATCTAGGCAGTAAGCTTTGCCATAAGGAAAAACTTTTGGTTCCTTTTGAATCATGAAAGCAGTAAGGTCGCCCTTTTGATAAACTCTAATACCTTGAAAGCTTAGATCGCTTGGTGCTGTCACAAAAAGATATGGTTCTCTTTCTTCTTCGCCGGTAAAATCCATAGAATACATTCCATCTTCATCAAATATGCCTTTGAGAAGTTTAAGTTTCTTTCTTGCGTTGTCTTCATCTCTTTGGAAGAATTCTAAAAATGTCTGCATGATTTTCCCTTTAGCAAGATCTCATAATCATTTCTGGAGCCGATGGAACACATCTGGTAAGTGTTAGTAGATCACTAGGATTTCCTGTAAAAGGAGATTCTTTGATTAGAATTCCTTGAAAAGTTGCGCTACAATCTTTGATTGTTTCCAACGATGCATTCAATAATAACATTCCGTCTTTTCTTGTTATGAATTCTATTTCATTTTTCAAAGGTTTGCCATCGCCATCTACTTTGCCGGTATCTTTTTCATACATAATCTTAATATCCAAAAACTCAACAAGTTCTCCTTCGGAAGTGTACATGGCTTCTGAACTATCATTAACCTTTGTTTTGATTACAAGTTTGCCAGCGTCATATGCTTCTCTTAAAGCATTTGACAAATCAAGACCGATATAAAATACAGTTCCATCGGTATCAACAACATTTACAAAATAAGCTCGTTTTTTGAAATAGGAAGCAATACTTTCAAGTATAACTCTTTTTCTTAGGACTTCCCTTTCTTCTGGGCTTCCATCTTCTAGTCTTTCTAATTCAGACTCTGACAAATACTGTTCTTGGTCATCTTTAATCATAGACCATTTGCCAAGGTCTATTGTGCCGAATTTGGAAGCCATTCTTGTTGAAATCTTTATTGAGAATTCCTTTTGGTTCAAAATAAGGTCTTCATTTTGACCACCGCTTCCTACTTGTGCTGCACCAAGCAAGGAAGCAATATATTTTCTATGTAAGTCTGATTTGTTACTATAAAGTCCGAGTAGTTTAATAAAAACATTAGTAAGTTCTGGCATGGACTGCAGAACTGAAGTAATGTGATTTACCAAACTTACTGATGGATTGTTTCTATCAAGTTCTTCTCTAATTTTCTTTCTAATCTCTTTTGATGCTTTTTCAATATTTGCATTTTGGCGCAAGAACAAAATTTGTAGATTATCTTCGACAAATTTTCTCTGGTAAGAATCTAAATCGCCATTTCTTACAGATTGAATTTTTTCAAGTAATTCATTTACATCGCCTTTGATTAAGTCTCTGAAAAAGTTATTTCTCCATGAATCGAAATTAACCTTTTCGCCTATATCATCTGGCATATCTGGCGCTGCTGGGTCTTGTTCCATACCAGCAGGTTCTAATGGTGGAGCTTTTGCTGACATGGGGTCTGGCAAAGGAGGTTGATCAGCAGGCGGGGCTTGTGCGCCAGCACCTGGCATTCCAGCCGGGTTTACATCCGTAGAAGGTTGCCCAGCAGCAGGATCTAAAGGAGATGATAAAACATCTTCTTCTTTAATTAGCCAATCATTTATAGAAGCCCATTTAGCCATTTTCTATCTCCTTCTGATCTTTCTTCTTGTATTTAGTGAGAGTCTCGATCAGATTTCTTTTGTCTGTAATATGTATGTGATTTGTTTGATTAGTTTGTACCTTGCCAACTAGCGATTTGTCTTTCATTCTTAGTGTTGTCATCAAATCTGCAATTTTTGTTTTTTTATCTGCCAAGTCTGATTTAGTTTTTATCAAATTGACTATGGCTTCTTTTGAAGCAGATGAACTATCACCTTCATTCATAACCATTTCAACAAAGTTATTTAATAAACTATCTATTTCATTTCTATCATTTCTTATATCTTTTAATATTTCGGTATATATTTCATTCAAATCGTGATCTGTAATAGGACATTCATTTGGTCCTATTGGGTTAGATACGACAACGCTTACTGGCGGTACTGGTATTGGGTTTTCATTGTCCATATACTTATTTAAGTATTTTTTGATTTTTATTATAAATAAATTATGGCCAGTAGACAACCAAAAGATGATGATACAAGTGTACACATCAATCCTGAAGCAGTAATAAATTCGATTGCCAGAATCGATGAAAAAATCAACAATACATTAAAAAAACAAGATGAACTTTCTGCTAAGTTCGAAAAGTTATTCGATTATTATAACAAACTACTTGAAAGAGTTGTTGGGGTAGAGGCAAAAAATATAGGAAATATAACAGAAATAATAAATGGACTTCTTATAAAGTTAGGCATTTTGGAGAAGACAATAGAAAAAATTGAGAATTCAAATATTAAGCCAGCAAGTGATTTGATTCTTAAAATAACTTTGTTAGAAAAAGAAATTGAACAATTAAAAAATATAGATGAGGGAAATACTAAAGTAATAAAGACCTTGGAGTCTGAAACGCAAAAAATAATGACTTCAACCAAAGTTTCAGAACAGAAATGGAAAAAAACTTTACAAACTGTATGGAAGTTTGCATCCCTAATCTGGAAATTTGTTGAAGCTATATTGGTTGCGTGGTTAATTTTTAAATTTGGTTTGAATAAATAGTTTTTATGGAAAATAAGAAAAAACATAGTGACGAAGCCTTAACAGCTAAGATTCGTCTAAAAGAAAACGAAAGAAACGGCGAATTTAGACCGTTAGTAATAAGTCATTTGAGCAATTCTGCTCTCAAATGTATTATTGATGGTTTTGAAAATTCCAAAGAAGTTGATCTTGGTTATTCAACAATAACAAAAGACAAAGGCATGACCAAGCCAACTTTGAAAAAGAAAACAATTTATTTGACAGGCGGGGCTCTTAGAGATCACCTTAAAAACAAAACTTTTGATACCTACGACTGTGCTACTGATGCAAGCCCTGACGAAATTAGACTTATATTAAAGTCTCCATATTGCGAATTAACAGAGGTACAACCAGAAACAGATGACATTCAAGTAAAAAACAAGTACAAGAAACTTCCTAAAAAAGACAACAAATCTAAAGTTTTTTATGCCAGCAGATGGGATGCTAACCAAGAAGAAATGGAGCTTACTGCTGAAATTAATGGCAAGAAAATTCATATAGCTCCGTTTACTTTAAATGTAAAAAACAGGATGCTAACACCAAAAGAAAGAAGATTCGTTACCACACTAGAACAAGATTCCATGAGTAGGGATTTAACAATTAATGCTTTGTATCTCAAATTAAAGAATTCTGATGGTGAAAATGCAGAGTTGTTAGATCCACAGGGAGGCGGATATGACCTTAAAAATGGCAGAATAGTAACAGTAAGAAAGCCTGAAAAAGCTTTCGAAAACGATCCTTATTTGCCATACAGAGTTGTAACTCTGGCTTCAAGATATGGATACGATAACAAGATTCCAGTTGGCATCATTCCATTTTTGAAAGATGCTTCAGATGATAAAGTAAAAAGAGAACACCTTAAAAAATACTATATAAGCGCCGTAGAAAAATCAGATATACCTACAGATATTTATATTCAAAATCTACTTGATTGCAACTTAATTCATAAGATATTCCCAAGACTAGATATTTCTAAGCCAGTTGTAGACTTGCCAAATTCAAAAATTATTACAACTGCTTTCATATTGAAAGGCAATACTCCAGAAAAAGTATACGATGTACTATTATCAATGGGATGGTCAAAACTAGATGTTGAAAATATTTGCAACCTGATTAGGATATACGCTTTTACCAAAGCTCAATTCAATCCAGAGATAATTTATGATTTATTTGCAAAACCGAATAATTTGACACAATCTCAAATAAAAAGTTTTATGAAGCTTATTGACAAAAATGAACTTTATGCAAAAGTGTTTTCTCACGATTTCACAGATGTAATGAAAAAATATATCGATCAAGATGGCCAGCGCCGAGTAAATCCTGAATTTGTGAAAGTTCTGCACAAGGAACCAAGAACAGACGAACTTGAAGACGCTAGGAAAAAACTTTTCGCTAGGACCGTAAAGATGTTGATTTCCCCCTGAAAAACAAATACAATTTAATATTGTAGTTTTTCATTTGAGGGCATATCGTGCATAATATTGTTCGTCTAGACAAGATTATTAAAACCAAGCACTCCGATCTTCATGTTGAGCCATATATTATTAGGATTTCACAAGGTTTCAATCATGAAATGACTGAAGAATTTCAAGAAGATTTTGAAAAGGCAGTTAATCGTAACAAATCTGTAATTCCTATTTTTATTGATTCGTATGGCGGGGAAGTTTATTCCCTAATGCAGCTTATATCGACTATTAAAGCATCTCCATTACCTGTAGCAACAATATGCTCAGGCAAGGCCATGTCTTGCGGAGCTATGTTGTTTATGTTTGGTACCGAAGGTCTTAGGTTTTTAAGTGATGAAGCTACTGTAATGATACATGATGTCAGTTCTTTCACATTTGGGAAAGTTGAAGAAATTAAAGCCGATGCAAAAGAAACAGAAAGGTTGAACAACCTTATTTTCAAAATGGCTGCTAAACATATTGGCAAACCAGAAAATTTCTTTCTTGATATGATGGATAAAAAGAAGCATGCCGATCTTTATCTTACCGCTAAAGAATGTAAGAAAATGAATATATGCAATCATATTGGCGTTCCGCACATGCTTACAGAAGTAAAAGTTAAACATTCATTGATATTAAACAACCAAAAACTTGAAATTTGAGGTTTTTATGATTACAAAAGAAAAAATTGAAGAAATCAAAAAGAAAATAAATTCCACCACTCAAGGTGAGTGGAAGCTTAACAGCATTCAAGTAAAAAATAAATACTTCACAGTAGATGGTGATTGGCCAGAAAAAGACGACTTTGCAAATATGGAATTCATTTCATCATGTAGAAATGATATGCATTTATTATTATCAGAAATTGAAAACTATATGATGGTCTGCGCAGAATTACAGAATAAAATTAATATTTTAGAAATAACAATTGAAAAGCAAGCGAAGATATTATCCAGATTAGAAAAAAATTAATATTTTTTTAAAGCCTGTCCCCTATAATTTTTATAAAATTTGTAAAGGGGGTGAAATCATGATTAGGAAAGTAAATCAAATTGGAATAAATGGCTCTTGGTCACACAGCGGGCCTCTTAGCCGCCATTCGTTTCCTATTTCGAATGTAGAAACATTTAGCCTCTTAGAATTTAATTCCGTCTCATTTTTCAGCATAGGCAATTTAGGCTGGAGTATTATGTGGAGATTATGCGGTGGCTTAACACATGGAACAAACTATAAAGTTGCAAGATCCAAAGTATTTAATATACCTACTAGTTATAATAATTATTTTTAACCCAAGTCAAGATCTAGTTCTAAATCAGTAGGAGAAAGATTATCAAAAGATGTGTTATCTGGAGTTTTTTCCAAACCCTCATATTCGCTGATAATTTTTGGATACTTATTCTTCATCTTCTGTTTCATCCAATCCCAGAAATTCTTGCCTAAATATGAATTAGCATTTATTGTCCACGCTATAGTTGCAAGTTCTTTTGCTTTTAATTTCGGATTTACTTCATTATATCTCGCACCAACATTATTGCTCCAATATATAAAATATGCTTTGGCTTTTTCTGTATCAAGTTTATTTGAAATAAGCAATTGTACCAAAGCCTCTAAACTATAAGAACCAATTTCATCTTTCTTTATTGGTACAGCACTAAATTGACTACCATCCTCAGCGCCTCTGCCAAATGTATTTTTGCATTTAGGACATTTTATATTTGAACCCAATCCAAAATCGGTTTGTTTTACAAGTAAATTTTCTTTGCAAAATGGGCAAACAACTAACTTGGTTACAACTGGTTCAGAACTTGTCTTTTCTGGAACTTCAGGTTCATCTAGATCAATTTCAGGTTTTACTTCTGTTACAGATGGCATCTTGCCAGCAGCTCTTTTCATCATTATTTCACGAGCAAGATCAGCGTCAATAGGCTTGTATTCGTTGGGTCCCCAGTTGGCAGGCATGTCTTGTACCCTTCGGCCCATAGAACGCCAAATCATTATTTTTCTGGCCATTTCTGGGTCAATAGGCTTGTATTCGTCTGAACTTTCCAAAAGATAAAGCCATTCTTTGAAATTAAAATCCATAAAATATTTAGAGTTCTATTAAAATTTTGCATGGACTTGATTGGCATTTTTAAAAGAATATTATGTTGAATGGAAACAAACCAAGGAGAAATTCATGCTTTCACTTCTTTTGCTATGTCTCGCCCAAGAACCAGAAAATTTTGTAATCATGCCAATTAGTACTAACAAGTATGATGGCAAAAAGATTCTGGCAAATCTTATTGCTGAAAAAATAAACCTAGCATCTCCAGAATATGTTGGATTGGCAACATATTGTGAAAACATCGCTAAGTCAGTTACCAGCAAAGATATGCTTCAAATTTTATTGAAGTCTAAAGATTTTTCACATAGAGCTGCTGCAGCATTCTATTTTGGTTATATGCTAGATCCAAATAATGATTTATTTTTATTATATCATGATGACCATCCTCTTGTCTGTTTGGCAGCTAAAAATTCACTTATGATTATTGCTAGAGAAAAATTTGATCAAGAGGTAGATTTTGGACCTCTAGTAGTAGATTTAAATGATAAAGAAAAAATAAATACTTCTGGAAAGTTGTGGAAAATGTATATGGATCAAAAAAATAAGAAGCCAAATAATAAATAGTTATTATGATTACATTCAACGAGTGGCTAGTTCAACTAGATGAAATATTAAGCGTAAAACAAAAAGTACCCCACACTAGAGATTTTGCTAGTGGAGAAATAAAATATATTTTCCAAGCTTATAAAGCTAATAAGCTTGGAGGTACATTAACTCCAGAAAAACTCGTTGAATTGAAAAAAGAACTTCAATCATGGGCTGATGTTGCTAAAGATTTGCCAGTATACAAGGAACTTGAGGCAAAACTTAATGCAGCAAAACCAACAAATGTAGCTCCTGAAAAGGGAATGGGATTACATCATCTTTCAGGAAAAGATGCATCTGATTTTAGAACTGCTGGAAAGCCAAAGGTTGTCAAAAAAGCCCCAGAAAAAAGAGGCTTTTTAAGCTGGTTTACTGGAAGGCAAGCTTCTTAGTTTTTTTCAAACAAATAAGTAATTCCAGTATCTTCTATGGAAATCCATATTAGTTCTTTATTCTTTTCATTCATGGATTTGCCAGCAGATAGATTTGCAGTTTCAGAAAACTGTATTTTATAATTTGCTGGAATTTGTTCTAATATTTCTTTTACATCAACAATTTCAGAATTTTCCTGTAAGTCAGGTATAGTTTCTGTGTTGTAAGTTCCAGCGAATTGAAAATCAGAAGCAGCAGCTTCTCCTGTTTGTCTAAAACTCATCCACTCTGTAAATAACTTCATTATGCACCTCTAATTTTATTTAATGCTGCAACAAGTATTTTATTGTGATGTTGAAAAGCCATGTTTGGCAATTCATTCAAAGCATACCACCCTTTTAGACCTTTATTAATCATACTCATACTACCTGGAGCTTGAGTAGCATCATCTCCAAATTTAAATGATAGAATTTCTTTATCAGGAACTTCGTATAAATAGGCCCAAGTTTTTACACTCTTCTCTCTTTTGTCTGAGCCACTTGCATCAAATTCTCCAAGGTAAACAAGTCCTGCGCCACTTACAGATGCCCCTGTTTCTTCACTCAATTCTCTTGCTGCTGCTTTGGGGGCAACAGCAGTAGGATTTGGTGGACTAGTAGCAGAAAAGCCATCTTCGGCATTATCAAAAAATCCACCGGGGATAGCCAATCCTTTAGGATCTTTAAGTCTATTGATTAGATAAACTGCATTATTGCTTTTATTATATGGAACACAATCTACTGCTCTGTTTTCTGCATATGTAATTATGTTTTTACCATTTTCATTTGTATATTCAAAATATTTTACCCAAGGAGGAGAAAGTTTTTTGTTTAAAGGTCCATATCCTATGTTTGTAATGTTATTAGTTACAGGAACATATAATCCTTCTGGCAAATCGTCTGTTACTACTTTATAGTATCCATTCTCTTCCGTTACAAAACTATAAGGACCCCAGTAAACATTTCCTGTTGTTTCTCTATTTTCCAACCATGTAGTAAACCGCATTACCAACCACCTTCTATTGGGTTCTTGTATGTTATAGTTTTAATGGCATCTATAAGTCTATATATTTCATCTATTAGTGATAATATTAACTCATCTTTATTTTCAATAGAACCAAGATTGGCTTTTATGAGTTCCAAATCTTCTTCTTTCATGTTGCACCTACTGACTTTTAGCAGATTTTATTGCAGTGTCAAGTGAAATTGGTGTGTAATACCAATGTTCAACACACAAGTTTAAATATTTAGGATTGATTTCATAGTTTTCTAATAATACTCTTTTGTAATGTATATGTCCATGAAAGTTCCACTGATAATCATTTATGCACTCTGGATGTACAGGGAAATGAGATAGTATATAATACTTATCAAGTCTATGTGTTCCTCTTATATCTTTAAAATATTCTGCATAGTCTTTTAGTTTGAATATATCATGATTGCCTTTTATTAAAATTTTTTCACCATTTAATTTCTTCAAAGTCTTCAAATCTTTTCTTTTTATTGCAACATCGCCAAGGTGATAGACCTTATCTTTAGGTCTAACCATTCTGTTCCAATTGGTAATCATACATTCATCCATTTCATCTACATTATCGAAAGGACGAACTTTGGTTCCATCATTTCTTAGGAATTTACACATTCCAGCATGTCCAAAATGTGTGTCTGATACCAAGTAAATATTGGCCATTACACCCTCGAAATTACTAGCCTAGGTTCTTTAATGCAATCTTCACTTACTTTGTCATTGAAATGTTCGTGCTCCCCCATATACCATTCTGTGTAAACATTTGGACAAATATCAATTACTCTCAAGCTAACTTTATCTGACACTCCACCTTCGTATCCATTTGTAGATACAATAAGATTTCCATCATATTTTTTAAGTTCTTCAATTAGTTCGTTAACTGTCATGTGGTTTCCTTTCAACAATACATATGGTGTCATTATGAGCGCCACCATGATAAACAAGTAGAATTTCCAAAATTTTATAATTATACTTTTTGCCCCATCCAGAGCTATTCCATCCAAATGAAAAAGCAAGTCCCCCGGGTTTCAAAATCATATCTAAATACTTTCTGCATTCACTATAAAGTTTAGCATTTTGAGTGTCTGTCTGAGATGCTTTCAAACCGACAGACTTATAGACCTCGCTTATCTGCCTAGGAGAGTAGGGTGGATCTAATAACGCCACATCTACCTGAATGCCAGTTTTTGCAAATTCAGCAAGCCATTCAACACTATTCTTTCCAGATACTGCGAGATCATTTCTATATTTGGCAATTTCACTTTTGCCTGCAAATGGATCAATAACATCCATTTCTGGTTTGATGTATTTTTTTAACAATGCTTCTACCGGAGGCATTTCGAATGTATAAGGATTTGGCATCGAAAATTGCCTGTCGAAAATAAAATCGGACATGATTTGTTCTCAAAACAATGGTAAAAAAATAAGTCCAACAACGATTACAATGAGTACAAAGAACAAAAATACCTTTTCAAATATTTTTGTTTCTTTCTCATTGACCCTGTCCTCTAAATAATCACCACTTTTGAGAAGCTCATCTATTAGTTTTTCTCTTAATTTGGCATTCATTCTTTTTATTATTCCTTTTACAGAATAGTTCTTTTGAATTTATTGCCTCCCCTACTATCTCAACTTCACTTTCAGTTTCGATCCATACGTGGGCACCGCAAGAAAGGGGAGACTCTGGTTTATATATTAATTTACAATCTCCTTTAATAACCACTTCGTGGGCATATTTATTTTCTTTGTAATTTTTTACAGTTATTACTGGATTATTTTCTCCAGTTTTTTTATTCCTTCGAATCATAAATTGATTAACATGAATAATAGTTTTCATGATGTCCTCCTGCCACTATTAGAACATATTTTTAAGCCGTTTCCAGCTTTTTATTCCAAGTTTCAATATCCTCGTTAATATTCGGATTATATCCCTGCCAATTCATTAAATGGCCAAATAAATAATGACAATTTACTGGTCTGTTTTCACAAAGCACAACAAAATTATTCTCATCTAGCTCTTTTTCTGGATTCATATGAAACGGCATTTTGTGATGTACAACCAAGTTAGTTGTCTTGCCACATACTGCACATTTTCCCATCTTTTTTCTGTAATTTAAAGAAATACTTTTCCACTTTGGATGCCTAGAATTAGATGTGTTTAATCCAAAAACATGATTTGTAGTGTGACCTATATAACTTTTATAAAATTGAGTTATTGTATAATAAAAAGCATAACTTAAATATAAAACGAAAACAGCAATAGTTATTCCTACTGGCAAATACTGGAAAAAAACTTCTTCTGAAATAGGGTTGTTATTAATCATAATGTATATACCTTATCTATAAATTCTATACTCATAGAATGTGCAGGAAATCTGGAAATATTTAATTTTGTTTGTAAGTAATTTTGTAAAAACGAATCCATGAAATATTCTTCAACTTTTTTTGTTGTATTAGTACTTGATTCAGTTTTAAGATTCGCAACTGTTGCAAAATGTTTATAAGAAGTTTGTGGAAAAGTAATTGCATGTGTAAATGTTATATTGTTTGACGGGATAGTTTTTTTTATTTCATCCTCATCTAAAAACAAGTGGGCGAATGCTTTATTTAAATTCTTATAAATATGTCCACCATGTCTAGACATAAATGGATGATATCTTACATAAATTTTACCATTTTCTGCCAACACACTCTTTAACAAAATTAATGCTTCTATTTGATTTATTTGTTCTATATGATCTAAAACATCGTATACATTTATTAAATCATACGGCCCATTTTTTTCCACTACATCCCAATTCGTAGTCAATTTTGCTTTTTCGAAATTACCAAACTTATTGTTTATATCGTATCCAATCGCAAATTCAGCTCCATGCCTAGACATAAAGTCAACAACATGGCCTTCTCCACAACCAAAATCTAATGCTTTCTTACCATAATGAATATTATCTAAAATTAAGGTTACAATACTTTCTGCTCTTTCAAGCTTATCTTTTTCATTAGATTCATCACATACAAGATTAAGATCTACTGCTGCTGGCCAATCTTCAGAATTTATATAGTCAATAATATTTTTCATAATTTTACTGTATGCCTCTCAAAATTATTATAATGTATAATACTATATTTTTATTCACTATTTTTCAAGGAAATTTGAAATGGAAAAAAATCACAAGCACTTTATTTTAAATGCAATTGTTACAAATCCAATTAATGATGAAAAAAGTTGCAACAATTGGCTCACAGAACTAGTTGAAATAGTTAATATGGATATTTTAATTCCACCTCATAGCAAGTATTGTGACATACCAGGAAATGAAGGAGTAACAGGGACAGTAGTTATTACTACTAGCCATATGTCTATTCATATTTGGCCACAACAACCAGAACCACATATCAGAATGGATGTTTATAGCTGCAAAGACTTCGATGTTAAGAAAGTCCTTGAATTCGTAAACAAAACTATGGGAATGGTTGACTACGACTACGTTTTAATTGACCGAAATAAAACCAAGATGAATATAATTAGTTAATGGCAAAAATACGCAGTAAATACGCCTTTAAAAAACATGCAGGAAAATGTGCTTTCTGCGACGAAACAGAATATTCATGTCTTGATGCTCACCGTATATATGAAGGATATAAAGGCGGTGAATATGACAGCATGAATGTAGTTGTTTGCTGCGCAAACTGCCATAGAAAAATACATTCTGGAAATATTCAACTTATTAAAAAACATATAAGCTATGGAGAAAGTTTGTTTGTTTTAGAATATATTGAAAATAATGAAACAAAATTTTTACCTTTAAAATACTAAATATTGCATGAACTTTTATGAATGGTATTATGCTGAAGCATTAGCTTCCGTGGGTAGAAAGTATACGCATGATGATTATCACAAATCATTTTTGCCAAGAGGATTAATTGGTGGCATTACATCCCGAGTAAAATATTTTCCCAGATGGGCTGTTGAAAAACTACTTGAAATAGAAAAAAGCGCTCACTTGCCACATATGCATATGCACAATGTTATTGAAGAAGACCCAGACGTAGATTTGGACAAAATAACAGAAAAACAAGTAAAAGATATTTATGAATGTGATGGAAAAGCTGTTTATATTGTAACAGATAACTTTTATGTTATTGGATGCGAAACAGGAGATGAAGTAGAAATTGGCGATTTTGCTGCTTTGGGCGGGAAAATTAGAGATATGAAATCAGCAGCACAATTTTTAGGATTTATTAGACAATTCAAAGGCAAAACAATAAAAGCAGACATGCGAGAAGATACTTCCTACGCTCTATTAAAAGCACAAGAAAAATCTGGAAGAGTCAAAATACATCATGATGAAGTCTGGGATTGGTCTGGTACTCCCATGCATGAAATAGAATTTGAAATACTATAGTGAGGATATCATGTCAGATGAATTAGTTGGATACTATGAAATGAAAGAGGGGGAAACCCCCATGACATTAATAACTGAAAACGTCAAGCTTTCAGAACACTTAATGTATCATTTGGAAAATAATGTTTCATTATCAAATACTGTTTTTAGAATTGGGTCAGAAGGTTGGATGGATTTAGTAAACGAAATGCGAGATTTATGGGAAAAAGGCCTGCTTAAAGTAAATGAAAATGATGAATTTATTTTACTTACCGAAGCTGGTAGAACTGGTATTTACCAAGGCAAAACTGTAGCACTAGATTCACCCAAAAGATCAGCCGGTGGCAATAAGAAATTTGTTGTATATGTAAACTCAGGCAGAAAAAACAAAGATGGTAGAGTAATCGCCAAAAAAATAGGGTTTGGAGATCCCAATCTTTCAGTTAAAAATAACGATCCAAAAAGAGCTAAAAGTTTTAGAGCTAGACACAAGTGTCATTTAAAAACTGACAAAACTACTCCGGGTTATTGGGCATGCCGAATAGGCCGCTACGCTAAACAAGTAGGCCTATCTTCTTCAGCAAGCTGGTAATATGAGAAGTTTTTATCAATACCTCAAAGAATCATCATCTTCAGGAACTATTTCTGAATTATGTAACAAGTTCATTAATAATGTGAAAAATAATGTTGCAACAGATAAATTTCTGCCGATGATTGTACTTGCAGATTATATCCGAGATGATTTAAGTAATTCATATAAGTCAGAACAAATAAGAAATTTTGTTCAACATAAAGATGTAGTAAACCTTGGAATGGCTGCTAATAAATACTTGGAAACAGGTTTTTTTACTTTTAACGATGTTTACAATGATAGTATTCATCCTATGCTATTGACATTTCATAGCGGGTATCCATATTACATGCTAACATATAAAATTGATGATAGGGGTTTACAAATAGACATGGCTTCTCTTGCATATATTCGAAATGAAATAATTCAAGAAGCAAAGTCCAAACAAATGGGTATAACTCAATATTTACGAGAGGTTTATGATTCAGGCAATAGCATTGAAGAATTAGTAAATTTCGATAATGCCAATTTGGAATTGTATTGGCATGAAAGAAAAAGAAATATCACAAATATTGTTTTGCCAAATAATACAATCAAACAGGGCGACAGTGATATTAATGAATCAATGAATGAAAGGTTTTTGACTGAAAGACTGCCAGAGGAAGTTGGCGAAGAAGTGGCAAGAGGAAATTATCATATAATTAATGATATGGAGCATTACCATGTTGGATAATCTTATGTGCTTTTTAGCAGGTCTAGTAGTAGGTTGGAACATTCTTCCTCAACCACTTTGGGTTAAAGCACTTTATGACCTAGTAGTCGCTAAGATTAAGTCTTGGGCTGCACCAAAAAGTGAATAATCCAAGGCCATTTTTAGAAACGAAAGAAGAAAACTACGTCGTAAGAGAATTTTCTCCCGATGTAGACATGGAAGATTTAGTTTGGCATCGAGATTATGAAGACAGATTGGTTACTTTTCTTAATGAAAATGATTGGAAATATCAAGAAGACAACAAACTGCCAATCCCATGTAAGGGACAAATATTTATACCCCGTGGTCTCTTTCATAGAATACACAGAGGAACCACAAAGCTAATAGTAAAAGTAGAATTTAAAAGCCCTTCCAAGTTAGATTAATATTTAAATTAGATTTTCCTGTTTTGCTAAAAGCAATACTCATCTGCGAAGAACCTAACCATGCAAAATTATGTTGTATGATCTTCCAATAAGATTTTTTAAATTGTTTATAAACCGAAAGCCTTCCTTCAGTTTTCCAAATGCTACTATTTGAATATTTTAAAGTTTTTCTGATCATATAATCCTCCAATAATTAATTGTAATTCGCACAAAAAACATATTCAACACAATTTTTTCTATCCTGCATTTTGTCTAAAATATATGGGAGGCCATAATGTTTGATTTTTTATCGTATATGTTCAAAACGATCATATCCCCCCCGAAAAGAAAAACAGAGGAAAAATTTACTCTAAAGTTTTTTGTAGATAATTATGATATAAGTGAGGAATCAAATATTATGATAACAATAACAAACAGTCAATATGTAGTTTTGAATATAGTTCCAGTAAATGCCAGAAAAGAAGCTGTTCCAGTTAATGGGACAAAACCAGTTTGGAAAACTTTAAGACCAGAACCACATCTGAAATTAAACCCAAATGAAAGTGGTCTTTCTTGTACAGTTGAATCTACTTCCCAAACCGGCATTACCACAGTAGTTGTTGAAACAACTATTTGGCTTAAAAATGGAGAAGAAAGAAAAATAAAAGGATCTTTAGATATAGAAATTGTTCAAGGAGAAGCTTCTTCTTTACTAGTTGGCTCTGAAAATCCACAAGAAATAGAAAATTTAGTAGAAGGCGATTTAATTTAACAAAAAAGCCCTCGAAGAATATCTTCGAGGGCTTTAATTTCTAGACTATGTAGATTTTATTGCAAAAAATTTATCATTATAAGCAATAATATCAACCCATCCGCTATTTCCTCCTCCAATTTGTATTGGACTTGAAACTTTAGCAGTGCTATTGGTTGGTTCCCCAACTCCTAGATGTTTCAATTTGCCTAATCCCCAAAGAGTTCCATCGCTCTTCAAAAATACTCTAGCATAGTCATCATTTATTGCAGTTTTTACATAATTATTGCCACCACCATTAACTTGAGCTGGATCAACCATGTTTGGGCTGTTAGTAGTCCACGCATTTTCTTCAATTCCTAGTCGATATCCATTTGTGTTTTTCCCCCATGCCCATAATGTGCCATCTGTTTTAACTGCATAAGTACAACCATCGCCAATAGCTACATGAGAATATTGGTCATTAATTCCAACTTGATTCGGTCTTGAACGACTCATAGTATCACTTGAACCTAATTGTCCATAACTATTATCTCCCCACATATAAAGTAAATTAAATTTATTGATTGCAGCACCATAAGTGCCAGTCATAGCTATTTTTGTGCCCCAATGGAATGATGTTGGATAAGTAATTTGAACTGGCGAACTTCTATTTGTTTGATTGTAATGTCCAAGTCTGCCACCATAATTAAGTCCCCATGACCACATAGTAAAATCTGACTTTACAGCTATAGTAGCTCCACCAGCAGTAACCATGTTAGTCCATGTGTTTCCGCCAGCAACAGTTTGTATAGGAGAAGACTTTTGTTGATTGGCTGCATTTATGTTATTACCTAAAACACCACCATAAGATGGACCCCACATCCATAATGTTCCATCGCTTTTAATACCAGCAGTTCCACCAACTTTTGACCAAGTGCCAGCAATTTGAACTGGGGAGCTACGATGTATAGTATTGTTTTGAGCTAGTTGCCCATATGAATTATATCCCCAGCCCCATAATTCTGTGTTGTTTTTTCTAATTATTAATGTATTTGAAGCGTTGTAGCCAGAAGATTGATCAAAAGAAGTCCAAGTTGCACTAGAATCAATTTGAGTAACTATTGATGCTGGACTTGTTATGTCTTGATAAATACCATTAGACGGTGTGGCAGCTCCGAATGCATACAAACCAGCAGCCAAAGGTGCGGCTGTAGTGGTAGTGGTAGTGGTAGTGGTTGAAGTAGTTGCTACATCACTTGGTATTTTGCCAACAGTTATACCACCTTTAGAATTAGGACCACCAATAACTATCGGAAAATTAAAATTAAATGCCATATTACAGCCCCTTTAATGTATTAGTATACATTCAGACAATTCAATATAGTATCTATTAACATGTCTAATATTATGTGTATGCTTGGTATGTTTTAATTCTAAGAAACTTTAAATTCTGGTTCTTCAGAAAACTCATGTATCTCAAAACCTAATTCATAATCTGGATGCTCATTAACCTTCCTTGGAAAATCAAAACTCATAAACTTCCAGTCTTTTTTTATTATCGTAACAATATCATCATCAGCTAAATGTACACAACCATGCTTCCATTCTTTTGGCAAATTACGCACTACAAATCTATATGCAATATCCTGTAAATTAAATACAGGCAAATGCACTTCTTTGCTTTTTCTATCCCTCAATACCAATAATGGTATCCACTTGCCACTAATACACTCTTTGTGGACATCATCAATATTCATTTGCCCATCCGTGCAAATTATTGCAATCATTGCTTCTCCAAAAAACTAAACGCTCCCGACTACGCCAGAATTCTCTGCAAAAGCTGGCAATGCTGTGCTAAAAACACCACCATCTTTTACTTCAATTACTTTAGGCTTTCCGTTTATAACAAAACTCATATATCCATCTCTCTGTATGCTTTTGCCATTTACAATAGATTTATCCAAAGATCCTTCGCCGCCCTCAGTAGGAGGATTGCTTGGGCTCAAATCAATATCATAAGTCTGGACAGCATTAGAACCTACTATATCCAAAAATTTACGGGCAATCAAGGTCGCATCTTCCACGCTTAACTGCAAACTTGGATCTCTTGCTATATTCAAATAATAAACTGTTTTTCTTCCAGTTATTCCTTGAATACAATCGTTATCATCATCACAATCAGGATCGTAAAAGTGACTAATTCCATCAGAAGTCCCTGGAACAATCATTATGTGATTTATCGAAGGATCACCAGAGTCGTAAACACTCTTGTAAAACATAGTGTAACCACCCAAATCGACAGTTTCTATTACAGCAGTTCCACTTCCGTCCGCACCTATGTTGCCAGCTATAGTAAATTCATTAACACTTATACTATCAGCAACTAAAACAAATAAGTCTGGATACATGTTTGTGAAATACTGGCTACCAGCACCAAAGAAATCAGCACCATCAACTACTCTTCCATCCATTGGAGGATTAATATAATCGTCATTATCGGTCTCATCTAATGCACATGTATGAGTTATTGGTATTGATAATTCCCAGTCATCGCCATTATCAACAATGTCCTGATATGTCTGACACAAATCTGTAAATATAAAATTTGCATCATCATACATGTCATCGCCACCATCAGTAATTCCATAATACTTTACATCTGGATAAAAGCGTGTTCCTAATAATGTTCCTGTGCTTGATAACCTGGCAGAACCAAATCCAATAGTACTACTAAATTGAAATTCATTAATATTTAAAGTTTGATTGTCATAAGATCTCATAAATCCGGCACATAATATTTCACCGTTAGACAATACCTTTATATCTTGGACTCTCTGGTCGAATCCCGTGCCAATTACAAAAGAAGTATCTTTTGTTCCATTTGAATTGAATCTTATAATTCTTCCCTGTTGCTGACCATTATACTGATTAAACCAACCACCGACTAAAATTTTACCATCAGATTGAATACAAATAGTTTGAACAATATTACTGGTATCGAGGAATCCGGTGCCATCGCTATCAAAAGATGTATCCACAGAACCATCTGTATTCAACCTAACTATACCAACATTACAAGGAGAGCCGTTAAGTTCCGAAAACCATCCGCCAACTAAGACTTTATTATCGGATTGAACCTTGATTGCTGAAACTCGATTATTAAATCCAGAACCAACATCAAAACTTGTGTCATGTGTTCCGTCAGCATTTAGAAGCATAATTCTATTTGTGAAATTGCCGCCAACATACATCTTGCCATTTGATAATACTGTTAAGGCAAAAACAACATCGTCAAAATTTATAACTTGAATATTCGCAGCAAAAGCCGCATCTAATACGCCATCGCTGTCTAATTTACATAATCTTGCACAAGTAGTTCCATTGTAATTAATAAATGAACCAAAACAAATAATACTATCATCAGCTAAAATTTGACAGCCCAATACATTGCTGTCAAATCCCGATCCTATTGAAAAAGAAGCATCAAAGCTACCATCAGCATTTAATCTGCATATGTTACTTGCATTATTACCATCTACGGTACTAAATTGTCCAACTACTACATATTTGCCAGTAGACTGCTTCCCAATCGCACGAATAAATCTGTTACTGCCAGTAAACTTAAGATTAGAAAACGATGTGTCCAAACTTCCATCAGAATTTAATCTTCTAACAACTGAATATGAATTTGTACCATCATTTAGACTCGAATTTCCAACAAAAAATACTTTGCCAGTATCTTCAACATAAACAAAATCCGCATAACCATAGCCATCGTATTCAGGTACATTTACTTTGAGACTGCCATAATCATCGCAATAATAATATGGGTCTGGAATTAAATCCACTATCTCTTGATACCTTGAATTTAAATTGGATAATACATCATCAATATATGCCATAGTTTTTCTCCCAATTAACTACAGTATATATTATTTTTAAAATATAATAATGGCATAAGCTTTTTTTGAAATTAAAAATTCAAACGATATAATTCTTTATGCATACAAAAAAATGCGGAAATTGTCTAGAATATAAACCAATAAACGAATTCGGAATAAAAGGAAACCATTTTCAACAAAATTGCAAAATATGCGCTAATGATATAGCTAAAAAATGGTACGCAAATAGAAAAAATGATCCAAATACTAAAAATTTGATTTATAAAAGAAACAAGAAAAAAGAGCACTATCTAAAATTATTAACAAATGAAATAAAAGCCAAATTGGGTTGTGCGATTTGCATAGAAAAAGACCCATGTTGTTTGGATTTTCACCACAAAAATAAAAACAAGGATAGAAATGTTTCTGATTGGGTACGATTGAAAAATAAAAATAAAGTGATTTCAGAAATACAAAAATGTATTTGTGTTTGTTCGAATTGTCATAGAAAAATACATGCAAATAAGATAAATTGTCCACATATTCAATTTCAAGAGCAAGAACTAAAAAAAATTATAGAAGAATTCATGAAAAAAAATCCTTGGGTAGTAGAATACAAGAGAAATACGAAGCCAAAAAATTTAAAAAACAATTGTATAAAATGTGGACAAAAAACAAATAATTTAAAATATTGTTCTACTAAATGTAGCGGATTAAATAAAAGAAAAGTTGAAAGACCACCAGTAGAAGAAGTAGAAGAAAAACTAAAAACAATGTCGATGCTTGCAGTTGCCAAAATTTATGGAGTGACAGACAATTCTGTTAGAAAATGGTTGAAAAAGTAATTGGCTTCGGTGGGATTCGAACCCACGACCTCAATCTTAAAAGGATTTTGCTCTCCCGCTGAGCTACGAAGCCAGTAACTTTATTCTACCCTATTCTTCCTTTTTAAGCAAGCCTCTTTTCTTGTAATACGCCTCCAATCTTTTTCGATTAAACTCTGTTCTTCTAGTAACGAATTCATCTGGATGTAACCAAACTTCATTTCCTAGAGCGGAGTATCCCCAGAATTTCCAATTTGTAATTGGATTTACATCGCCTCTTCTGAACTTCAATTCTGGATTTTCTTTAATCTTTTTAAGTTTCTGGTGTCTTATTTCCTTGTATTTTTTAACAAGCTCATTGCCCTTAGATTTCCTGTAAATAATTCCAGCCTGTCTAATTCTTTCCCGTCTTTTTTGAAGTTTTTCAATAGGTCCGTATTTAACATTATGTCCTCTAATTGTTACAACAACTAGGTTGGGGTCAGTTGGATGTGGATCCCCCAAACATACAGAAGGTGGAGGTATTTCTGCTTTTGATTTATAATAATTAGACTTTTGTTGTTGTTTTCTTTTTATTTTAAAATTTTGAACATCTTCTAAAGTTCCATATCTTGGAGTTCCATTCATATAAATACGAATAAAATATAATCCATTTTCTGGATTATACTTGCCCAAATAGTTTCTTTGTTCGGGAGGCAACTTCTCCTGTTCTTCTTTATACTTTTTTACGCCGGACTGGCTATATTTTTTCCGTGTAGCTTCAAATTTCGCAAAGCTTTCTTTGGTCACCCATGCTTCGTATCTCTTGCCTTTTCTAACCCTATATGCCCAGAAAACCCTGCCATCTTCTCTAACAGTTCCTCTGCGAATTCCCATATCAAAGCCTCATGCTACTAGTTAAACTTCCGCAAAAGCTGTGGGACCAACATACTCCAAATGCCAATTTCCTATTCCAGTAATATTGATTGACAAAAAGAGTACTCATACTTCTTCCTGAGAACCAAGAAGATCTAGAAGGGTTTCTGATTCTGGAATTAGTTTTGTGAATCATCGAATCTAAAATTGATTCCCAGCCACGATTCGCTCATGCCCTTGTTAAAAAGTATAGAACAAATTGGGTCGGCATGGAAGGGAGAATGCGTTACATAATTTCTAAAAAAACTATAATTTGAGTCTTCGGCCCAATTTAAAGAATATCCAATAGAAATTCTGAACACCAAATCAATCGCTCCAATTATTAGAAGAGAAAGAGCCGAATCCCAAACTCCAAAAGCATCTAATTCCGTTTGATGTGTAGAATCCTATTCTAAAAGAGTCCGACATTTCATATGCCATCCAATATGATCGTGAATCATATTTAAACATTTCGGCTCCAACACCTGCCTCTGGTTTCATTGAGTGTAAACACTTTATTGTGTAGATGCGAGGTCTGCCCGTGTCTAGTCCAATTAAAAGAATAATCCATATCTCCTATATGTGCAAAGCTAAACATATAGCCTTGACTGAACAAGTATATGGAAGACCAGCTTGTGTTTTTGAATATCATATTTTATCTATTATTAAAACACAAAAACCCCAACCAACCGCTGGTAGGGGTTCTTGTGCGCTCGGATAGGCTTCCCCCGGAATCCTATCGCCAATCTGTCCACAAGGACAAACCGACAGGCTTAGTTTAGCGAAAATAAAAAATCAAACAAGATTAATTTTTCCCAAAGACAAAAAGGGAGCCAATTACCAAAATTGCTTCTAAAATAGGAAATAAACCAACAATAATTGATAAAATATTCAATTTAAAATGATTAAGTATTGGAGAAGCAAACCCGCAAAGTAAACATACTAATGGAAAAGTTAAAAACAATATGCACATTACAATTGAAAAAGGGTCTTTTTGAGCTTGTGGACTATCCATGCCCATAGCCCCACCCATGATACATGGCACAAAACTAACTACAGCAAAAAAAATATTGAATATACAAAAAAGCCAAGATAATGTTGTCATGTTATTTCCTTTACAAATATATATCGATATGGAAAGTTTAGCCAGATTAGTTTTGATTATATTTTTATCAATTTATTTTTGCACACTATTAGTAGAAATTTTAGGACTAATTTATCTTATAAAATGGTTCTTCCCGATGTTTGGCACTTGGTGGTATTTTTTATGGATTCCTATATTAATGTCTGCAAACTGGCTTTTGTCTATGTTTATATTAATTTTATTGAGCAAAATTGGAAATAGGTGAATTTATGGATTATTTTTCTTCTATTATGTCATAATAAAAAGCATCAGTATCTTCGGCTACCCATCTGTCGGATCTTTCGCATGCAAATATTTTTTTATCTACTTTGTATCTTGGTATATTATTGGGGGTCAATGGCTTTGTGATAAAGTTTGAATCTCTCCAAAGTATTCGATTATTAGGCTGAAGAGCAAAACAACCGTTGTCTAACTTCAACAAATGGGCATTTTTATAATCATGCGGAGTGTTGCTGTAGACATTATTTTCCCAGTCAAAAGTCATCATGTATGTTGCCCAAAAAATATTTTTGTTTTTAAAAATAACTTGGCACCTTGCGTTTTCTAAATAAGCAAATTTACAAACTGTAATTTCGTCACCAAAACAGTTCCATAATTGAAGAGAATCTAAATCTATTTGGGGAGCATCTTTTGTGTGAACTAAGGCAGAAACAGGAACATTTGCTCTTTGAACACCGCTATCAGTCATCACATGAAACAAAAGGGCACGATTGGCGACACTTCTTGCAGCAAAAACACAAACATTTTCATATTCGCCAATATGTTCTGAATAATCAAACATATGCTCTTTTTTTATCAAAGCATAAAATGGCTCAATGTTTATATTCATGCAATATTTATAATACAAATTAAAAAACTGTTTGATTTTATCGTCAATCACTCCAAATTTCGCTTTTTATCTTATCAAGTCCAAATGTCCCAGAGTAGAATGTAATTCCGATGAAGCATGATTTAGGATACATTCTTACAAAACTACTGAACCCAGACCTATGACTAAAAGCTTTACTGCGAATTTCCATGTTTAAAACCACTTGTTGAAAATTTTGCCGTAAGAAATCATATCCTGCTGACTGGTGGAAAAACACTCTGATCTTGGTTTTTTCTCTTTCAATCCACTTGCCCAAGAACCATTGTGCCAAGAAATTTGCTCACCTCTAGCAAAAAGGTATGCCCTACTCTTTTGGTAAGTCATGTCTAGTCTCATTTAAGAAACACCAATTACAGAATTAACTTGTTGTCCAAAGGCCCTACTTACAGTTGGTTTACAAAAAGGACTTAAAAATTCTACAAAGCTATTGCTGTAAGCCTCATCACCAGAAAAATTGCCAGAAAAATGGCATTCATCTAAATCACTCAAAATGAATTTGTGAAAATTGAAAATATGCACTTAAAATTCACCACGATATACTTGAACAGGCTCGTATACTTCTTCACCAATTTTTATTATTCCCAAAGCCTTGCCGCCTGTCTCAAAAGCCATGCTTGAGTAAACACTCAAATTATTGCTTGAGTTTACCTTAAGTAGTTGGCTGTTTTCAAGCCCAGATAAAATTTCGATTAACTTTCCAACAGAAATAACTTCTTCTTCTGGATAATCTGATGTGAACATAATAGCCCCCTATTATGATTATAGTAGTTATTAAACTACAGCTTCTGCTATCTTTTCTGCAAAACTTGCGAAGCGAAAAATTGACTAGGGGTAGTTGACTCCTTAAATTAATTTATATTATGTATTATTATAAATAGTTTATACAAAGGAGAATTTTATGGCAATAATACAATTAGGTGCTGGAAGCAACTTAGAAATTAATAATAAAGGATCGATTGTAGTTGGAGCACATAGTGCGCCAACCCCTGTAATAAACTATGTTTTATGGTCTTGGGGTGCCGACATAGATGGAGGTCTAGGTCAAAATGGAATTGGAAATGTTTCTACTCCATCTAATATTGCAACATCTATTCTTGATTGGTCTTATTTAGGTAAATCTGTAAACGCATCACATTTTGGTGCAATAACCACATCTGGAAATTTATATATGTGGGGAAGTAATCAGTATGGCAAAATAGGAAACAATGATACTAATAATGTTATTAGCCCAATTCAAATAGGAACAGAAACAACATGGACCAAGGTAGCAACTGGAAGAAGAACTACTATAGCATCTAAATCAGATGGCACTCTTTGGGGGTGGGGTAAAAACTACTATGAAGGAATGGTAGGAGATAATACAACAATACACAGAAGCTCTCCAGTTGTAATTATGACTGCAGGATCTACTTGGAGTAGTGTTAGCACGGGATACTCTTTTTCTGTAGCTGTAAGGTCTGACGGTAAGTTATACACATGGGGAGAAAATGGATACGGACAATTAGGTCAAAATGATACCACTAGTAGAAGCTCTCCAACACAAGTAGGCTCTTCTACTGATTGGAGTTTGGCGACTTGTGGAAATCAACATTGCTTGGCAATTAAGAAAAATGGTACTTTATGGTCTTGGGGTGCAAATATTAGCGGATGTTTAGGTATTAATAATACCACACATCGTAGTTCTCCTGTTCAAGTTGGCTCTATGACAGACTGGACATTTGTTACTGCTGGAACAAATAACTCATTTGGACTTAGAGATTCCGGTCACTTATATGGATGGGGTAGCGGCTCAAATGAAAAAACTGTTTTAGGAGGCAGCATAAATACTAGTAGCCCAACACAAATTATGAGTGACAGAACATTCTTGTCTGTTGGAACTAATGTTTACAATACAGGAGCATTAGGATCTGATGGAACTATATGGACTTGGGGCACAAATTATGGCGGTTCATTAGGAAACGGCGGTTATATTGAAGCGTCTCCATTGCAAATATCTGATGCAAGTACAAATTGGACAGATCTAACAGCCGGATATGTTAATTATATGGCTAAGAAGTGATATCCTCAAACTGCCAGCAATGACTATTGTACCAAAGTCCAAACCCTAACGCTTGGTGTATTCTAAACGCTGTACTCTGAGGGCACAAGAATCCAAAAACTCTTCTCTTAAAAAAGAATGTTCCATTTGGGAATGGCGTTCCTTCAGGGATTGCTGCGTGTTTTAGGATCATTTATTATCTTTGCCAACCAAATAACCAGCCCAGAAAATTAACACTGGAATTAATAAAATAATACTCCACATAATTGCCGATTCCCACCAAGTTGGCTTATATTCTTCCATAGTTCTCCTTCACAATTTCTTCAATATATATTCATATAACTTTAACATACTTTGCAATGCCAGCATGGTTAAATAAAGTATGCTTGATGCGATTATTATCTCTGATGTTCACCTTGGCTCCGATGTGTGCCAAGCAGAAACTCTAGACAAATTCCTCAAGAAAATTGATAAATTACAGCCACAAAGGCTAATAGTCAACGGCGATTTGTTCGATTGCCTCAATTTTAATAAACTACCCAAACACCATTGGCATATTCTCAAAGACCTCAGAAAATTAGCCAAAAACATGGAAGTCATCTGGCTCAATGGCAATCACGATGGACACTACGAATATGTCAGCAACCTTCTAGGACTTGAATTTTCCCAAGAATACACTTTTGAAAGTTATAATAAAAAAATAATTTGCCTGCATGGAGATAAATTCGACAGTTTTATTCAAAAGTATCCTGTTCTTACCGCTATGGCTGATGGAATCTATTGGTTAATGCAAAAATTAGATAAGAGTCATTCTCTAGCCGTCTATGCCAAAAAGAACAGTAAGACATTCCTGAGAAATAGTGAAAGAATAAAGAATGAAGCAGTAAAATACGCAAAAGCTAATGGAGCAGATATTGTTCTGTGTGGTCATACGCATTTTCCAGAAACAAGTTTAGTAGAAGGAATATGGTACGGCAATTCCGGTTGCTGGACTGACAAACAATGCTCCTACTTAACCGTTTACCAAGGAGCAGTTAACCTGAATTATATATGAACATACTAATAGCCACAGACGCTTGGGAACCACAAGTAAACGGCGTTGTCAAAACACTAAAAAATACTATTCAAAAACTTGAAGAAATGGGTCATACTGTCAAAGTAATAACACCTCTAGATTACTGGTGCTTCAAAGTTCCATTCACCAAAGATATACTTACTCCATATTGGGTCAGAACCAAAACAATCAAAGATAAAGTCGAATGGGCTGATTACATTCATATAAGCACAGAAGGAACTATAGGACTAGCCGTTAGAAAATATTGTATTAGAAAAAATTATAAATTCACAACTGCATATCACACAGACATTCCCAATTTCTTCTACAAGACATTTGGATTCGGACTCAAATTATCTAAAAAATATCTAAGATGGTTTCATAACAAATCAGCCTGTGTCATGGCTACTACTGCACAGAATATACTTATTTTGAAATCTTATGGGTTTACTGCACCAATAAAGATTTGGAGCAGAGGAGTCGATACTGATCTGTTTGTTCCTGTTTCCAAAGAAAAGTCAGATAGGATTCGTCTGGTTTATTGTGGTAGAGTTAGCCCAGAAAAAGGACTTAATGATTTTGTTCAACTGGATAACCTTTATGAAAAGACAATCATAGGAGATGGAATCTGTTTGGATTCTTATCAGTTTATTCATCCAGAAATTAGATTCACAGGATTCCTACATGGCAAGGAATTAGCAACTGAATTGGCTTCCCATGACATCTTTGTATTCCCAAGTAAATTTGATACATTTGGACTGGTTAATATTGAAGCCATGAGTTGTGGATTGCCAGTAGCTTGTTATGATTGCAAAGGTGCTGGTGAAATTGTATCTGGTGGCAAGAGAATAGGTTGTGCTTCTCATGATTTGAATGTTGCTATTAAAGAATGCCACGATCTTATTTATAACAATAATTGCAGAGAACATGTACTAAAAAATTATACTTGGAATAATGCTACTTCTCAATTCTTTGGAAATCTAGTTAGGAAAATACAGGTATAATTTCCAATACCTTCTGCCCCAACCTCTTATACCCATCCTTGACATCGTTAATGGCATCTTTTAGAGTACCGCCAACTACTGTGGCAGTCCCCCATCTTTCTTCTTTGACCTTGCCAATTTTAAAAATAAATCGCACTTTAAATTGATGTTCTGTCATATACTTCCCTCAAAATTATAAGAGCAAGTTTGGCTTGATTCAAAAGCATCGTTTCGCCAACCTCTAAGCGTCCATTGTATGTATAATGTTCTATTCTGAGTCCAATTTTTACTTCTGTAATTGCTAAAACGCCAGAGTTCTATAGTACTAGGGGAAGGGAAGCGAAACATCAAAATCTTCTCTCAACAAAATTGATGGAATATGTCAGTCGTACAGCAAATCCCCAGCTATATGATTGAAGTCTGCCAAATAAAGTTGATTCATGTCTGAACCGCTTCCATATTAAAATATGTCTAGGGGCAGTTTGTTTGCGGAATACTCTCATATGTTATGTTCCCAGCATCTGCTACGGTGGTCGTTGGAAAAAAATAATAACGAAGTGCTAATAGGATATTTGCCCCATATTTTGGATAAGCTGTAATGTCTACTGTAACCTAATTGATAAAATTTTGAATAGGGAAGAAATGTATCCCACACAAGGCTGGATGGGTTTTTATGAAGTGTGTTGATTACCATTCTTGTTCCCCAAAAGCGGTTGAATGAAAAAATGTGCCTACTTTGTTTCGATTCCAGCAATAGCACTTCATAAATTGAAAAGTAAAAACATATGATTCAATCCCGCTGCTAAAATTATAAGACTTTGGAAGTCTTATTTGGAAACAACCGCTTGAATCGCAACATGAGTTTTTGAGGATCATCCTCTAAAACTCCAGCAAGAAGAATTAAAATATAAATCCCTTGAACGATTATGCCAATGCCTCGAACTCCCGCAGCCATTCAAGTAGGCTAAAGAGCTTTGATATATAAATCTAGAAAATGGGCTTGTTGTACCAAACAAAGTGATTCTCATGCGTTCGACGGTGGGGACGGAGATCATCTATTGCCACCCCAATGGCTGGAAAAAGCACACGAAAACTGCCATGAACCTAAATTATGCAGAAAAAAGCAAACAGATTTAGAAACATTATCATGTGTGTACGATTTTGTGCCCCGTCTACTAAAATTGAAGGAAAAACCAGTCCTGTTTAATAGGAGAATCTTGGAGTAATTGTTGACTTTGAAAATCATCTCAATCCCCCTTGTGCCCACCTACCGAAATTACAACCCAATACGACTTTTTCTGCCATTGAATTTCCCTATTATATTCTTGCGCTCTTACTATAAAACTGTCAAGATGAGGCTCAAGACTTTCTAATAATCTGAAACTAAATGGTCTGCCGCTTTTCAAAATCATTTCAAATAAACCAGCATAAAATCCAAATTGGAATTCAGCAGATTTGTTGCCCCACTTAAATATGTCGGCAAATTCCCAATAAGGTGAGCCAGTATCAAAAAATTCTCCACTAGGAACTGGTTGAAAACCATCATCATTAGTGGGCAGAAGATCGTCTAAGGGTATCATCACTCAATCTCCCAAACACAATAAGGCACAGTATCCCACGCCGAAATGTTTCTCAACCCCGTAAAATTCCAACTTTTATGAAGCCCCCAGCTTGAAAAAGAACTTTTGTAGTTGCGATCCCAGCCCCGACTCATAGCGCAATAACTTATTTTAAATATCATAAAACTATGTCCAAAAAGAAAAAGCGCACAAGTTTTAACCTATGCGCCTTAATATATCAAGTTTTATTGGAAAGTCAAGCGTTATTTTGCTGAGAATCCCACAATGCAACAACGCCTAGTGCTGCATTCAAAGCAGCATTAACAACCTCTTCAGGAACATCTCTATGGCGAATATGTTTGATTTTTTCATCAACATCGGGAAGTACTGCGCCTACTTGCAAATCTGCCTTATTATCCCTGAATGAAAGATATAACTTGTATCCATACTTCGCACTTTCACCATTAGGGCTGGCTGCTAGCACAACACCACCATATGGATCAGTATAAGCGCAAACTTCACTTGTCCACATTCCTTTGTATTTCTTTCCTTCAGAATCTTCCGTAATTCCTAAATGCTTAATATTTTCTTCAGACATGACTTCTCCTTTAAATAAACTACTACTAATTATATAGTATTGAAAATTCATTCTCCAGTCCAATTATGTTTCTTTTCCAATTCTTCAATTCTATTCGCTAAAGAATGAAAGGTGTCAACAACAATATCTTGCATTCTGCCATGATGTTCTTTATGAATTTTAAACATTTGCCAAGTGAACCAAGCGTTCAGTATGAGTGAGGCGATAAAAAGTCCTATAATTATAGGGAGCATCACCGCCTCACATTGAATCTGTTGAAAGTAAAACAATGTTCCCTACCGCCAAAACCCAATCCATGAGCAATACTGATCCAGAAGCTTTTGCGAACATATTGCCCATATGATGAAAGTCCAAACAAACCTGTCATGTTATAACGAAATAACCCAAATGGGCTACAGTCCATATAGAATACTGCTTGTGGTTTAGGAAATTTCATATCCTATTCCCCCAGCACCTGCTATTTTGGCTCATAGTCCAGTATCTGCCTTCAGAAAAACCGGAGGAAAAGAAATCGTCAGCTCCAATCATAATCATCATCATCATCTTCTTCTTCATAAATGGGGCCACAAAAGAATTCATTATCGAAA
>CAYVOK010000018.1:49789-54460 GCA_964453335.1 uncultured Acidimicrobiaceae bacterium | reverse complement strand
GCGGACGTCTAGGGTCCCGCCATGTCCGTCGTGCAGTACGAACGGGTCGGCAACGTCGCCGTGGTGACGCTGAACCGCCCCGAGGCCCGCAACGCCCTCAGCCCCGAGGTCCTCGTCCGCCTCGACGACGCCTGGCGGGAGGTGGCGGCCGACGACGGAGTCCGCGTCGCCGTCCTCACCGGATCGGGCGACAAGGCCTTCTGCGCGGGTGCCGACCTCGCGCGCCTCGTCCCCCTCATGTCGGGTGCTCGCCAGGCCGAGGACGAGTTCGACCAGCGGCTCCTCGCCGACGGCTCCCTCGCCGATCGGGCGACACTGCGGGTCACCGACCTCGACAAGCCGGTCATCGCGGCGATCAACGGATCGGCCATCGCCGGTGGCATGGAGATCGTGCAGGGCACCGACCTCCGCATCGCTGCCGAGGGTGCGAAGTTCGGCGTCCAGGAGGTCAAGTGGGCGCTGTTCCCGATGGGTGGATCGACGGTCCGCCTGCCGGCGCAGCTCCCGCACGCCGTCGCCATGGAGCTCCTCCTCACGGGTGACCTCATCGATGCCCGGCAGGCGCTCGCCTTCGGCTTCGTGAACCGGGTCGTCCCCGCTGCCGACGTGCTGCCCGAGGCGATCGCTCTCGCCGAGCGCATCGCGGCGAACGGGCCGCTCGCGGTCCGGGCCGTGAAGCGGTCGGTCCGCGACTGCCTGGGACGCCCCGAGGTCGAGGCGATGGCACGTGAGCTCACGCACGGCGGTCCGGTCTTCAAGACGGACGACGCGCGTGAGGGACCGCGTGCGTTCCTCGAGAAGCGTCCCCCGGTCTTCCACTCGCGCTGATCAGCCGGAGGCCGACCGCCGCGTCGGGATCATGCGACGGGCGAGGCGGACCTCCTCCCCTCCCCCGCTGACGGTGAGGGCGAGGACGTAGACCACCGCACCGACGGCCGCCCCGGTCAGCACACGACCCTCGGCACCGACGCCGATCCGGGCGAGTGCGCCCCGGTCGAGGCCGGCCGCGACCACGGCGCTCACGACCGCGCACCCGAGGATGCGACCGAGCACGACGAGGTCCGCTCGTCCGACCACTCCGAGACCGACGACGAGGTGCCGCAGGGCAACGACGGCGCCGATCGCATACCCGATGGCGAAGGCGGACGCGACGCCGCGGATACCGACGAGCGGGCCGAGCACGACGGCGGGGAGGACGAGCGCGACCTGCTGGACCCCGACGAGGACGAGCGGGGTCCGCCGGTCCTCACGCGCCCAGCACGCGCGCAGCACGAGCTGCAGCAGCGCGTACGGTGCGAGGCCGAGCGCGAACCACACGAGGATCGCCGCCGTCCGCCCGGCGGCCTCGTCGCGCAGCGGCAGGGCCGCAGCGACCGGTGTCGCGAGCGCTGCGAGCCCGAGTGCTGCCGGTACGACGAGAAGGCACAGCAGGCGCACGCCGCGGGCGACCTCGGCACCGAAGCGTTCCTCGTCGTCCGCAGCCCGGGCGAACTCCGGTGCGGCAGCCGTGGTCACCGAGACAGCGACGATCCCGTAGACCACGAAGAAGAGCAGGTTCGCGTACGTATACGCCGAGTAGTCGCCGAGAGCGCCGTACCGCTTCGCGAGTGACGCGGTGATCACGACGGAGACCTGGGTGACGAGGACCACCCCGAGCGCCCCGACGGCGGCCTGGCGGAGTCGACCGAGCGCGGGAGCGGCTCGGAGGGTCGGACGGAGCACACCGCTCCCCCGCAGGCCGGCGACGAGCAACCCGGCGTTGACAGCGACGCCGAGGGTCGTCCCCGCTGCGACGACGGTGACGACCCAGCGTTCGTCGAGCGTCGCGCGGAGCGAGAGAACAGTGAGATCGCTCGAGGTGAGCAGCGATGCCGCCACGAACGCCGCGATGGTCACGAGGTTGTTGGCCATCGGCGCGAATGCTGCGAGGGCGAACCGACCCCGGGCGTGCAGGACGGCCACGACCGCCGTCATCACGCCGTAGAAGGCGATCTGGGGCAGGAACCATCGCAGCAGGACCACCGCCGCCTCGCGGCTCTCGGCAGCATCGACCCCACCGCCACCGAGGCGGGCGACGAGATCGCCGAGCAACGGCGCGGCGAGGACGGCCAGCAGGGCCAGCAGGACCACCGCGCCCACGATTCGGGACAGCACCGACCGCAGTCCGGCGGTGTCGTTCCGCCGATCGAGGTCGACCACCACGGGTAGCAGCGCAGCGGAGAGCACACCGCCGGCGACGAGCTCGTAGACGATGTTCGGGATGTTGTTGGCGAAGTTGTACGCATCAGCGAACGCCGACGTCCCGAGGACTGCGGTGACCGTGAGCGTGCGCAGCAGACCGGTGATCCTCGACGCCACCACGCCGGCGCCGACGATCGCTCCCGAGCGGAGCAGTCGCCCTTCGGTGTCGCTCACCGGGGCGGCCGGGTCAGCGGTTGCGCCACTCGACCTGGCGGCGGGACAGGAAACCGCCCATCGCGTCGCGTGAGTCCTCGGTGAGGGACGCGAGGATCTGCGTGCGGTTCTCGAGGTCGATGCCCGCGGCCAGCGATCCGACCTCGAGGTTCGACCACATGACCTCCTTCGTCATCCAGACCCCGAACGGCGAGTTCGCCGTGATCCGCTCTGCGATCGCGAGCGCCGTGGGAAGGACGGCGTCGTCGGCGACCCGCTCGGTGACGAGGCCGAGGCGGTCGGCCTCGGCCGAGTCGAAGACGCGCCCGGTGAGGAGCAGCTCCCAGGCGCGTGACGCACCGATGAGGCGCGGCAGCATCCAGGACACGCCGATGTCACAGCCCGAGATGCCGAGACGGACGAATGCCGAACCGAACTTCGCGCTCTCGCCGCAGACACGGATGTCCGACCCGAGTGCGAGGGCGAAACCTCCGCCGGCGCATGCACCGTTCACGGCGGCGATGACCGGCTGGCGGATCTCGCGCAGGTGCGGGATCAGCGTGGCGATGTGCTGTTGGACGGCGAGACCCTGCTGCGGCTTCCCGAAGGTCTCGGTCCCGGGCACGGTCCCGAATCCGTTGAGATCGAGTCCTGCGCAGAACCCGCGACCGGCGCCCGTGAGGATCACCACCCTGGTGTCGTGGTCACGGTCCACGGCGTCGAGTGCCTCGTGCAGTTCGGTCACGAGCTCGTAGGTGAGCGCGTTCAGGCGCTCCGGTCGGTTGAGGGTGAGCTGGGTCACCCGCGGTGCTGGGCGGGAGATCTCGACGTTCGCCATGCGCCAAGTCTGCCGGAACGGGCACCGGCTCGCGGCGACACCCGGCGTCAGACCTCGCCGAAGTTCAGGGCGAGACCCGGGCAGTGCCACTCATGGGCGTACAGGTCGCCCTTGCCGGACGCGGTGATGAACGCCGTCATCCGGTCCGGCCCGCCGAAACACACGTTGGTGACCATCGGGTCACCGCCCGGAACCGGCACGATCGCACGGATCCGGCCGTCGGGGGCGATCGCGGTGACCGCTCCGACGACGAGCGTCGCGACACAGACGTTGCCCTCCTCGTCGACCGCGAGCGAGTCGAGGCGCGCCGCACCCCCGACGTTCGCGAGCAGACCGGCGGCGACCGTCGTCGCCGGGTACACGGCGCCGACCGGTGAACGGACCACGCCCGGTTCTGCGATGTCCCAGAACATCACCCGACCGGCGACGGTGTCGGCGTAGTAGAGACGGTCCTCGTCGGGCGACAGGCCGATCCCGTTCGGCGTCATGATCGGTCGGGCGACGGTGCGGATCGCACCGTGCGGATCGACGTAGTGGATCGCCCCGAAGTCGCGACCGTCCTCCGTCGACTTGCCGAGGTCCGTGAAGTAGTAGCCCCCGTGCCGGTCGAACACGATGTCGTTCGGGCCTCGGAGCGGGCGGCCTTCGCAGGAGGTGTGCAGCGTCTCCACCGCGCCGGTCGCGAGATCGACTCGCTGGATCGAACCACCCACGTAGTCCGCCGGTCGGTGACCGGGGAGGAGGAGTCCGTCGTCGGTGGTGTGCCAGGCGAACCCGCCGTTGTTGCAGACATAGACCTTGCCGTCCGGCCCGAGTGCCGCACCGTTCGGTCCTCCCCCGAGTTCGGCGACGACGGAGGTGGAGCCGTCCGGTCGGCATCGGGTCAGGGTTCCTCGGGCGATCTCGACGACGAGGACGTCACCGTTTGCGAGGGCGATGGGCCCTTCGGGGAACTGGAGACCCGAACAGATCTTGCGCATGGCGGGAGCGTAACGCCCGGATCCTCCGGCCGCTCCGTCCGTATCTTTCGATGCGTTGCATAGTCTTCCGAACGTGACCGACGGCGCCCGTTGTGCGTTCGCCTTGCATCAGCTCATCGATGCCCTCGAGGAACACCGTCGGAGGCGCCTACGCCTCGCCGAGGAACTGCACGGCGCGTGGGGCGGCCCCTCCGCCACGCGGCATCGGACGGCGTGCACCGATCGTGCTGCTGCGGCCGCCCTGGTCGTCGCGGACCTGCACGACGCTGCCGACCGTCTGGCCGCGCTCGACCCGTTCCTACCTGCGTGAAGGCCCCGGAGGCGTCATCGGTCGTCCGCGTCGACACGGCAGCCCTCGAGCACTACCTGGCGGCGGCGGTGCGGCTCGACGACGACCTGGCGTGGACGACCTCGGCGGTCGAGCGGGTCGTCGGTGCGGTCGCCGCACCCGACGGGCGC
>CAYVOK010000018.1:0-49689 GCA_964453335.1 uncultured Acidimicrobiaceae bacterium | reverse complement strand
GCGGTGGCGACGTTCGAACGGTGGTACGTCCCGGCGCTCGCCGAACGCCTCCGCACGACGGACCCCACGATCGGTCTCGATCCCCCGCTCCGAATCGTGGCGTTCGGGCCGTCCGACCCACCGGCACGCTGCCCCGAGGTGCTCCTGGACCTCGTGTCGGCCACATCGACCGGCGCCGCGATGCTCGCCGGGATTCCGTTCCTGCCCGACGACGACCTCCGCCGCCATCTCGGTCTCGGGCCGGGAGCGCTCACGATCGTCGACCTCGTCGACCTCCCGGTTGCGACGGCGGACGGCGGCGCGGCGCAGGCTCGTCTGCTCGAACGACTCGCCACCACCGCAGAGCCCGGCGTCGCGGACCGTGCGACCGCAGTCCTCGTGGGCCGCGCCACGGGCCCGCAGGAGCTTCCCGGTGCGCTGCTGCCCGCGGCGCAGCTCGTTGCCGGGCGCCACCTCGACGACCTCGCCACGGCGCTCGCGCTCCCCCTCCACCACGGCAGCGGTGACCCCACCGTCGTCGAGGGGCGCCTCACGCTCGACGCCGACGACGCAGCACGGCTCGTCGGTCGGGCGCTCCTCGCCCCTGACGTGGCGGCCGTCCTGCTCCCGCCGTTGACGGATCATCTCGCCCGCCGAGCCCTCGGAGCGCTCGATCCGACGCCCGGTTCACGCCACTTCGACGGCGACTGGCTGCGGTCACTCGTCGGCTTCGACGACGCCGTCGCCCATGCTGCCCACCGCTCGGTCCGCCAGGCAGCGGACGACGCGCCGTCGGCGATGATGTGGCGGTCGGTCCTCCTCGCCGTCGACGTGGGGACAGCGGTCGCCGCGGTGACCGGCCATCTCCCCTCGACGCTGCGGGCACCCCTGATCGCACCGCTGCACGACGCCGCACGACGTGCCCGCACCTCGGCGACCGAACGGCTCGCGGCTGCCGACGCCGTCGGGATGGGTTGTCACCAGGTGGTCGCACTCGGACTTGCGACCGGGCGGTTCGCGGCCGACGACCCGATGATCGCCGCGCTCGGTCCGCGCTTCCGCAGCGGCGCCGTCCTCACGCCCTGGTGGGAGCTCGATGCTGCCGAACGGGTGGCGTTCGTACACGTGGTCACCGCCGGGACGGCGTCGTTCCGGAACGCAGGTCTCCCGACGCCCGGTGACGTCGCCGCCCTGCACGCCGACCTGACGGTCGTCCTCCGCTGATCCTGCTGCGCCTCAGGCGCGCGGGTGGGCGGCGTTGTGCTCGCGGATCGCCTTGAGGATGCCCTCACCCGCCTGCTTCATGAGCCCCTCGGCGTTCGCGGCGAGCATGTCCCGGGAACGCTCGATGGGCGTGAGCAGCCCCTGCACCCGCGGCATCACGTAGCGGGCGAACATGTCGTAGCTGCGCATCGTCGCTTCGTGGTTCGCCCAGTCGTGCATGAACCCCACGAGCGTGCCGAAGCCCCCGGCGAGATCGTGGAGCCGGGCGATCGCCTCGACGGCGTCGTCGGGGGTGCCGACGATCGCGCCACCACGTTCCACCATGGCGTGGGCGAAGCCCTTCGGGTCCTCGGTCCGCTCTGCACCGGGTCGGTGGAGGACGTCGACGTTGTACTCGTTGTGCCAGAGCGCGAGACCGTCGTAGATCTCCGAGAAGGCCTGCTCGCGGGTCTCTGCGATGTGGAACGGCATCATCACCCGCCACGAGTCCCGGCTGACCACGTTGCCGAACTCCTCGGCGTAGGTCTCCGCCCAACCCCACTGCGTCGGGAGCGCCTGCAGCCCCTCCTCGGAGTACGAGGCGACTGAGATCACGCTCAGGCCGTACTTGCCCGCCAGCTTCATGCCGGACGGGCTGAGCGACACGGCGGCAGCGATCTCGAGGTTCTCCTGCAGGGGCCGGATCTGCAGGTAGCCCTCCTGCATCTCGAACCAGTCCGTCCGCATCGTCACCGGTTCGTCGTTCCGCAGGAGGGCTGTGATCGCAGCGAGCGCCTCGTCCTGACGGTCACGGAGGATCACCGGATCGATACCGAGGGTCCGGGCGTCCGAGGGGAGCGCACCCGGCCCGGTGCCGAGGATCGCCCTCCCCCGGGACAGGTGGTCGAGCTGCGCGATGCGACCGGCCACGTTGTAGGGGTGGTGGTACGGCAGGCTGACGACGCCCGTCGCGAGCTTGATCCGGTGGGTCCGTTGCGCCGCAGCGGCGAGGAACAGCTCCGGGTGGCCGATGGTCTCCCAACCGCCGGAGTGGTGCTCACCGACCCAGACCTCGTCGTAGCCGAGCTCGTCGAGGTGCTCGATCAGGCGAAGATCACGCTCGTACTGCAACGTCGGGTGCTCCCCCGGCGGATGGTGCGGCGCGATGAACACTCCGAAACGCATGCGACCCATGACGATCCTCCCCGACCCGTGACTGTCGCAACCGTACCCCGTTCGGCCGGTGTGCGTTCGCTCCCGGCGCCGTCCGAGCCACCCGCACACCTACGATCGGCCCACCGGGTCGACGACCCGACCACGCGGGGAGGGACCATGACGGGACGACGACTCGAGCCACTGCGGCGGGAGGCGTGCGACACGGAGCAGGCGGCGCTGTGGGACGCGATCGTCGGCGGACCGCGTGCCCGCTCGCATGGGAGCGGGGTCCCCCTCGTCGGCCCCGACGGCGGTCTGATCGGACCGTTCGACCCGCTGCTGCGGGCCCCGGCGCTCGGGACGCGCGTGCAGGAGCTCGGTGCCGTCGCACGCTTCGGTCTGAGCATCCCGCCCGCCGAGGCGGAGCTCGCGATCTGCGTGGTCGCTGCGACGTGGCAGGCGAAGTTCGAGTGGTACGCCCACGCACGGTTCGCCGCCGACGCCGGTGTGGCCGACGACGTGCTCGAGGACGTCCGTCTCCGACGGCGGCCCACGACCCTGTCCGAACGGGCCGCCCTCGTCCACGACCTCGCCGTCGCCGTGGTCGGCGACGCACATCGTGTCCCGAACGAGCTCTACGCCCGTGCGATCGACGTCCTCGGGGAACGTGCCACCGTCGAGGTGGTCACGCTCGTCGGCTACTACTGCATGATCTCGGCGATCCTCAACACCTTCGAGGTGCCCCTCCCCGAAGGTGCCGCCGACCCGTTCCCGGAGCAGCAGTCGTGACGCGGCGCATCGTCGGTCTCACGGGTGGTATCGGTGCCGGCAAGTCGACCGCCGCAGCGATCCTCGCCCGGCTCGGCGCGACCGTCGTCGACGTCGACGCGATCGGCCGCACGGTCGGCGAGGTCGGCGGGCCCGCGCACGCGGGGCTGGTGCAGCGCTTCGGTGCCGACATCGTGCGCGACGGTGCCCTGCACCGTCCGACCCTCGCTGCCCGGGCGTTCGCCGACCCCGAGGCCCTCGCCGCACTCAACGCGATCACCCACCCGGCGATCAACGGGGAACTCGCCCGTGCCGTGGCTGCAGCCGACCCGGATGCGATCGTCGTCCTCGATCAGGCCGTTCTCGTGGAGAGTCCCGTACTCGGGCGTTGGGCGGACGGTCCCGAGGGTGGCTACGGAGACGTGATCGTCGTGGAGACGCCGGTCGAGGTCCGGGTCGATCGTCTCGTGCACGGACGAGGGATGACCGCCGAAGACGCGCGAGCCCGGATCGCCGGGCAGGTGAGCGACGCGGAGCGCCGGGCCGTCGCCCGGTGGATCATCGACAACGCAGGTGACGCCGAGCACCTCGAGCGCGAGGTCCGACGCGTCTGGCAGGAGCTGACCGAGGCCTGAGCCTTGCGTCAGTCGTCCTCGCCGTCGTCCGCTCGGGCTGTCGGCGTCAACCGGAGCGTGCCGACGGCCCGCCGGTCGACGGTGAGCACCCGTGCCGTCCAGCCGTCGAGCGCCACTTCATCGTCGGGTCGGGGTAGGCGTCCGAGCGCGTGCGTGACGAGGCCGCCGACGGTCGTCGCTGCGTCGTCGGTGATCTCGACACCGAGGTCGACGAGATCGTGCACCGGGAACCCGCCGGGGATTTCCAGCACACCGTCGGGCAGGTGGACGACCGCCAAGAGGTCACGGTCCGTCTCGTCGTAGATCTCACCGACGATCTCCTCGAGGATGTCCTCGAGCGACACGATCCCCTCGACGCCGCCGTACTCGTCGATCACGAGGGCGAGACGCTGGCGGTCCGTGCGCATGCGCTGCAATGCCTCGATGAGTCCGAGCGTCTCGGGCAGGGCGAGGGCGACACGGGCCACCTCCCCCGCGGTCGTCGAAGCACCGACGAGGTCACGGAGATGGACGATCCCGCTCGCGTCGTCGAGGTCGTTGTGGACGACCGGCGCCCGAGAGTGGCCTGCCTGGAGGAGGACCCCGAGTGCCTCCGACGCCGGGCTGTCGGCCCGCACGGTGACCACGTCCCGTCGAGGACGCAGGACGTGCCTGAGGCTGCGGTCCGCGAGCTCGAACGCCCCTTCCAGGATCTGTCGCTGGTCCTCGGAGATCGTCGGTGCCGAGGCGACGATCTCCCGGATCTCCTCCTCGCTCACCGCCTCACGCGACTTCGACGGGTCGATCCCGAACAGTCGCACCAGCAGGTCGGTGCTGACCCCGAGGAGCGCGACGACGGGACGGAAGACGAGAGACAGTACGAGGAGCGGCCGGGCCACGAGGACGGCCCAGCGCTCACCCCGCTGCATGGCGATCCGCTTCGGCGCGAGTTCGCCCACGACGAGGGTGAAGAAGGTGAGGACGATCGTCACCACGACGATGGAGACCGGACGGGCGGCCCCACCGAGCGCTGCGAGGGGATCCTCAAGCGGCTCGGCGAGCGACACCGCGGCGGTCGCCGATGCGAGGAAGCCGGCGAGGGTGATGCCGACCTGCACGGTCGCCAGGAACCGGTTCGGCTCGCGGACGAGCCGCACGAGCGCGTCACCGGCTCGCCCACGCTGGCCGAGGCGTGCGATTTGCGACTCACGCAGCGACAGCAGCGCGAGCTCGCTCCCCGAGAAGACCGCGTTCAACAGGGTCAGCAGGCCGACGAGACCGAGCTCGACACCGACGCCGGACATGGCGGCTGAGGTTAGTGGGCCGTGTGTCGTACGTGGCGGTGCCCGAGGAGTGCCGTGATCTCCTCGAGGATCGCACGGCGCAGGGTCGGCCCGAGATGGTGCCCGGCTGCGGGCACGACGCGGAGATCCACGCCGAGTCGGCTCGCCACCACCCGGCCGTGGTCGAGGGGAACGATCCGGTTCTCTGCCCCGTGCAGCACCCGGATCCCTCCGCCCTGCGTCGCCGTGGGGGTCGGGGGCCTGGCCTCGAAGAGCACCTGTCGGTGGCGGTCTGCCATGCGCTGTCCGTGCGCGAGCCAGGCGTCGACGACGTCGTCGACTCCGCCTGCCTCACCGTCGGGGCCGTCCGTGGACCCGCCGAGGAGTCGGAGCTCCCGGAGCAGTGCACGGCGGTCGGCCGCGCCGCCGTCGGGGCGACCTCGCAGGACGAGGCGCACAACGTCCGCCTCGTCGGGACCGGCGACGTCCGTGGCGAGGTAGTCGTCGAACCCGTTCACGACGACGAGGTCGCTCCCGGGTGCGGCGGCCGCGACGTGCCGGGCGACCATCGCACCGAGGCCGACGCCGACCACCACATCGAGCGGACCTTGCAACTCGTCGAGGACCGCGACGGTGTCGCCGCAGAACGCCGCGAACGTCGGAACGTGCGGTCCGGGTTCGCTGCGGCCCTGTTCGCGCCAGTCGAGGCGCACACACGTCGCGCCGATGGCGTTCAGTGCGGTGACGAGATCGTCGGACCACGCGAGAAGGGTCCGATGCTCGGGTGCGAGCAGGAGCACCCGTGGCCCGTCCTGGCCGATCGGCCCGTCGACCCGCCAGTGGATGCGCGCCCCGTCGGGTCGGTCGAGGTCACCTGACCGGGTCGGGATCGGAGGGCTGGCCACGCCCGCACGGTACCGCCGGTACGATCGGCAGCCGGACGTGACGGTCGGAGGTCTTGACGGATGCGCACGGCGATCAGCATCGGAGGACCCGCCTCGGGCCGGAACGACGACTGGGCGGACGAGGTCACCTACGTCCGCGAGGCGGACCGCCTCGGCGTCGACGACGTCTGGTCGGCCGAGGCCTGGGGACAGGATGCCGTCGTCCCGTTGGCGTACCTCGCCGCGGTGACCGACCGGATCCGCCTCTGCAGCGGCATCATGCAGATCTCGGCCCGGGTGCCGTCGATGACGGCGATGACCGCATTGACCCTCGCTGCGGTCAGCGGCGGTCGATTCGTGCTCGGTCTCGGGGTCTCCGGACCACAGGTCGTGGAAGGTCTGAACGGGGTCCCCTTCGCCAAGCCGCTCGGCCGCCTCCGGGAGCACGTCGACATCGTCCGTCTGGCGTTCGCGGGCGAGAAGATCACCTACGACGGCGAGCACCACCGGCTACCGCTGCCCGGCGGTGAGGGCAAGGCCCTTCGTCTGTCGCAGCCAGCGAATACGTCGATCCCGATCTACCTCGCGACGCTCGGACCGCTCGCGTTGCGGTACACGGGAGCGACGGCCGACGGGTGGGTGGGGACCTCGTTCGTGCCGGAGGCGGCCGATGTACTGCTGCGCCCGATGCGCGAGGGTGCAGCCGCCGCAGGTCGTGCCGCGGATGCGGTCGACGTCCAGGTGGGCGGGAGCGTCGCCTTCGGCGACCGTGCCGCCCTCCTCGACCGTCACCGTGCGGGCATCGCCTTCCCGGTCGGTGCAATGGGATCGGAGAAGAACAACTTCTACCGTGACGCGTACGTCCGGGCGGGTTTCGGCGAGGCGTGCGCCGAGGTCGCCTCGCTGTGGCTCGCCGGTCGACGGGACGAGGCGATCCGGCGTGTGCCCGACGAAATGGTCGCCGCGACCACGTTCCTCGGTTCCGAGGACGACGTCCGTGCCCGGATCCGTGCGTACCGCGACGCGGGCGTCGGTACCTTGCGCATCCTCCCCGACGGTCGGGACGTGACCGAACGGATCGACACCCTCGGCCGGATGCTCGACCTCGTGCGCGAGGTGGCGGCCGAACCCTCGACGTCGCCGGACGCGTCGTAGGACCGGACGTGTGTCGCCCCGGGCCCGACCCCTAGGGTCCCGGGACGATGTCGACGCACGAACGCACCGCCGCCGTCCCCCGAGAGATCCTGCTCGAGGAGTACCCGGGGAGCTCCGACCCCGACGAGGTGGAGGCCCGGGCCGCGGTCGCCGGAGTGATCCGGGAGCTCGGCCACGCGCTGGTCGGCCGTTCGCACGATCGGTCCACGCTGCACCGGGCGGCCGCAGCGCTTCGTGATGTGCTCGAGGAGCTCGAGCAGGGCGACCGGCGCCACAAGGTCGAGGCGAACATGGCGCAGCGGTATCTCGAGGAGCTGCCCCGGGAAGGTGATCGCCTCGACCGGATGCCGGAACGGCCCTTCTCCGGGATCGCCGCACCGTCGGGACTGCCGCTCGAGGTCGTGCTGCGGGACGGGTGGGCGGTCACCCGGTGCACGCTCGGCCCTGCGCACGAGGGAGCACCCGGCCGCAGCCACGGTGGCTTCGTCGCAGCGATCTACGACGACCTGACCGGCTACGTCCTCGGGATGCTCGGTGTGGTCGCGTTCACCGGGGAGCTCGTCGTGCGGTACCTCGACGGCACTCCGATCGGACGCGAGCTGCTGTTCCGCACCCGTCTGCGCGAGCGCAACGGACGGAAGCTGCTGATCGAGGCCGAGTGCTGGGCGGGCGCGGTCAAGGTCTCCGAGGCGACGTCACTGTTCATCCAGGTGCCGTCGGAACGCCTCGGCCTCGCGCCGGGCCTCCGGACCGGCTGAGCCCGGGACGGAACCGACGGTCAGGCGTCGAGGACGACGACTGCGGTGCCGGGCGTGGTCCGGTTGCCCTGGGCGTCCTCGGTCCAGACGTCGATGTCGACGAGCTTCCGGTCACCGTCGACGCGCTTGCCTGCGACGACGCCACGCACCGTGAACGGCTGACCCTGCATGTCCATGCCCCGGTACTGGCAGCTGATCCGCTGCACCCAGCCGGTGTGACCGAGCCAGTTCGAGACGCACTCGCCGAGCGAGGCGTACTTCATCCGGCCGTGGACGATGTTGTCGCCGATCTGGCGGGCCTGGGGGAAGTCGGCGTCGAAGTGCAACGGGTTGAAGTCCCCCGAGCCTGCGGCGTACTGCACGAGGTTGATCCGTGCGGGCTTCTTGTGCACCGGCGGCAGTTCGTCCCCGATGTTCACGTCGGCAAAGGTCGGCATGGTGCGTCCTGTCCTCGAGTTCCGTCTCGGTCGATCGTCAGTAGTAGATGGCCTGGGCCCGCTGGGTGGCGACGACGCTCCCTGCGGCGTCACGCCAGACGGTCTCCTGCGTCGTGATGAGCATCACCCCGAGACCCTTGGACTCCTTGGTCTCCAGATCGGTGAGCCGGGACGTCGCCGTGAGGGTCTCCCCGGCGACGAGCGGCCGCTCGTAGACGGTCTCGGTGCCGCCGTCGAGCAGACCGGGCAGACCGTGCTTGAGTTCGGGCCCCGACCCTTTCGGGCCGGAGAACGTGTCGGAGCACTCCCCCGGCACGAACACCGGTGTGCCGAGGTAGCAGGGCGGTGCGGGCAGATCGGCGTACCCGGCGGCCCGTGCGACCTCGCGGTCGAAGTAGGTCCGATCGGTGTAGCCGACCCCGCGGGCGAATGCCCGGACCGACGTCGACGTCAGTTCGTAGGTCCACGGCTCGGACTCCACGCCGACGAGGGCACGCATCTCCGGGGTGATCTCGAACGACGTGGCCATCTGCAACCCCTCAGGTCCGGTCGCCCGTGTCCCACCGACACGAACAGCTCCCCCATCCTGCCACCGGCGCGTCCCGCACGCCCGCCGGTAGGGTCCCTCCCGCGCACGACGGGGAGGGCTCGATGACACGACTGGACGGCAGGGTTGCGCTCGTGACCGGCGGTGGGAACGGCCTCGGTGCCGCGACGGCCCGTCGCTTCGCAGGGGACGGGGCGGCGGTCGTGGTCGCCGACGTGCAGGACGACGCAGCCGCCCGGGTGGCGGCAGAGATCACCGGCGCCGGTGGGCGTGCGACGTCGGTCCGCCTCGACGCGACGTCCGAGGCCGACAACGCGGCTGCGGTCGATCTCGCCTGGCAGCAGTTCGGGGGTCTCGACGTGGTGGTGACGGCCGCCGGGGTCAGTCGGGCGGGCTACCGGAGCGGTGACGCGAGCTCGGGTCGCGACTACGCGTCGACCGTGATCGCGAACCTCGAGACGCCCTGGATACCCTTCCTCGACCTGACGCCCGCCGAGTTCACCGAGGTCCTCGACATCAACCTCACGGGCACGCTCCTCGCGGTGCAGGCGAGCGCCCGGTCGATGATTGCCGCGGGGCGGGGCGGTTCGATCATCACGATCGCCTCGATCATGGCCCGGTCCAACAACGGCCCGGTCCCTTACAACGTGTCGAAGGCGGGCGTCTGGATGCTGACGAAGATCGCCGCTCGCGTCCTCGCCCCGACCGGGATTCGGGTGAACGCGATCGGGCCCGGCTACGTCGAGACGAACATGACGGCGATGATCGCCGAGTATCCGGAGGAGTTCCGCGCCCAGTTCATGCGCCAGATCCCGATGGGCCGCCTCGGCCGACCGGAGGAGATCGCGGCGACGGCGTCGTTCCTCGCCTCCGACGATTCGTCGTACTTCACCGGCGAGTTGTTGCACCCCGACGGCGGCTACTTCACCGACTGATCGGATCCTCCCGGCGGTAGATTGCGACAGCCGGGTGTGCGCCGCGCCACCCGCCATCCCCCACGTGTCCTCCTCCACCGGTTCGCTCTTCCGCCTCACGTCGTTCGGCGAGTCCCACGGTCCTGCCGTCGGGGCGATCGTCGACGGGTGCCCGCCCCGTCTGGCGCTCGACGTCGCCACGATCCAGCGCGATCTCGACCGACGGCGCCCCGGACAGTCGAGGCTGACCACGCAACGCAAGGAGTCCGACACGGTCGAGATCCTCTCGGGGGTGCACGAGGGGCGGACGACGGGCACGCCGATCGGCCTCCTCGTGCGGAACGCCGATCAGAACCCCGGGGCGTACGACCACCTCGAGGACGTCTACCGGCCGAGTCACGCGGACTTCACCTACGACGCCAAGTACGGCTTCCGCGACCATCGCGGTGGTGGACGGTCCTCCGCCCGCGAGACCATCGCCCGCGTCGCCGGCGGCGCCGTCGCCCGAGCCCTGCTCCAAGAGGTCGCGGGCATCGAGGTCGTCGCCTGGGTCAGTGCGGTCGGAACGATCGAGGCGCCACCGGTCGACGAGACCCTCGTGACGGCGGACCACGTCGACCTGAGCCCGACCCGCTGCCCCGATCCCGCCACCGCAGCGCGCATCGAGGAGGCCATCGACGGGGCCCGACGTGACGGCGACTCACTCGGTGGCATCGTCACCTGTGTGGCACGGAACGTGCCGGCAGGTCTCGGTGCCCCTGCGTTCGACCGGCTCGAAGCCGCCCTCGCCGCGGCGGTGCTCTCACTGCCGGCGACGAAGGGGTTCGAGATCGGCTCGGGGTTCGCCGGGACCCGCCTGCGCGGGTCGGAGCACAACGACCCCTTCACCGCGGAGGGCGGCCGGATCACCACGACGACGAACCGTTCCGGTGGCGTGCAGGGTGGGATCTCCAACGGCGCTCCCATCGTGTTCCGCGCCGCGTTCAAGCCGACGGCGACGATCGCGAGCACGCAGCGGACGGTCCGTCGTGACGGGTCCCCGGTCGATCTCGCCGCCCGCGGTCGCCACGATCCGTGCGTCCTGCCCCGGGCCGTGCCGCTGGTCGAGGCCGCTGTCGCACTCGTCCTCGCCGACCACTGGCTCCTCCAGCGGGCCGTCGACGTCCTCCCCCGCGGACCCGGCGACCACTGACGTCGGAGGGTTCCGCCCGATCCGGAACGGGAAGAAGGTCGGGTCGACGCCGGACCCCTCGGCCGAGCGGCCTAGTATGCGCCGCGCATCGGCCCGGATGTCCCCCATCCGACCCGACCCCCCGACCGACCGCGACGAACGCGAGCAGCACGATGAGCGATGCCGACGAAGATCTGGAACTCGAGGAGGACTTCGACGCCGAGGACCTCGACGAGGAGGATCTCGATCTCGACGACGATCTCGCCGAGGACGATCTCGACGGCGAGGAGCTCGTCGGTGACGACCTCGTCGGCGACGACCTCGTGGAGGAGGCCGAGGAGACCACCCGCGCCCGTCGTGCCGACGACGCCGGCGAGGAGGAGGAGGACCTCGAGACCGTCGACGACGTCGAGGCCGATCTCGACACCATCCTGAAGGATCGCCTCGCCACCTACGACGAGGACGAGGAGGACGAGGAGGAGGAGCCGGCGCCGACCAACGACGACGGCGACATCCCCCAGCGACGCGAGTTCGAGTTCGCGTGCCCCTCGTGCTTCCTGCTCGTCAACGCCAAGGAAGTGCGCCGCACCGGGGAGTGTCCGCAGTGCGGAGTACCGATCGACGTCCCCAAGGGCGTCGCCTGAGGCTCAGCTCCCGGTCGCCCGGATCTGGCGCGACACGCCGGTGGCGACGCCCGTCTCCTCGGCGGGGAACTGCACGATCGCCGCGTCGAGTTCGTCCTTGACCCCGGCGAGCGGCAGCACGTTGAGGACACCCTGCCCGTTGCGGATCAGGTCGATGATCTCGTCACCCGTCCGTGCGAGGACCGAACGCTGGCCGGAGATCACGAGGTTGACGCTTGCGATGTCCTCGCCGAGCTGTTCGCGCAGGTAGGTGAACACCTGGCGGACCTGTTCGAGCCGGATGCCTGCGTCGAGGAGGTTCTTGACGACCTTCAGTTCGAGCAGGTCCTGGTAGGAGTACCGGCGGCGCGAACCGGAACCCGCCGCGTCGACGAGGGAGGGTCGGATGAGGTCCGTCCGGGCCCAGTAGTCGAGCTGTCGGTACGTGATGCCCACGATCTCGGCTGTCCGCCGACCGCTGAAGCCCTCGTCGTGTCCGTCCATCGCACGTTCCTCCACGTGTCCGGCGACGAACGTCACCGGTGAAGTTCCACGGTTGTAGGGCGCGCATGGTACCGGCCCTCCGCCCGTGCGACAACGCGCTCAGTCGTTGAAGTCCTCGGGGGTGAGGGTCTCGATGAACTCCTTGAACTCCTCGAGCATCTCGTCCGCGGGCCGTTCCTCGGGTTCCTCCACGAAGCCCGCCTCCTCGATCACCGCGTCCGCGACCCGGATCGGGCAGCCGACCCGGACGGCCAGGGCGACGGCGTCGGAGGGGCGGCTCGACACGACGATGCGTTGACCGCCCCGGTCGAGGTGCAGTTCGGCGAAGAACGTGCGATCACGGAGTTCGGTGATCTCGATCGACTCGACCGTCGCACCGAGGTCACGAACGACGTCGACGAGCAAGTCGTGGGTGAGGGGCCTCGGTGTGGGAACACCGTCGAGCGCGAACACGATGGCCCGCGCCTCCGTGTCCCCGATCAGGATCGGGAGCTGGCGGCGCGAACCGTCGAGTGCGCGGAAGAGCACCACGGGCGTGTTGCCGGGGATCTCCACGCGTACACCGACAAGCTCGACGTCGACCATGGCGTCGAACCTACCCACTCCGACCGACCGACTACGCCCGGTTTCCCGGGTCGACACCGCCGTCGAGGAACACCCGACGGAGCTGCGCGCCGAGGTCGGCGAGTTCTCCGTGCCGCTCGCGGGCCACCGCCCGGTCCGAGGGGCGGAGCGACAGCGGGAGGAGGAGCTGCTCGTAGAGCAGCCGTTCTCGGTCGAACGCCACCTTCAGCGTGCGCACGTGACGGACGTCGAGCCCGAGGCCGGCGAACCGCGCCGCGATCCGGGCGACCACGACCGCCGTCTCGTCGAAGACCTGCTCGCCCTGCACCTCACGTGCGCTGATCAGGCCGAACCGGAGGAGGTCGTCGAGCGTCCTCGCGTCGACACCGGCCGCGTGGAGGAGCTCGTCCCGTCGCATGGCCGCACCCGACACCAGGGTCGGTCGCCGCGTCCGGTTCGGCTCCTCGGCGGGTTCGTCCGCCTGCTCGCCGTCGAGTCGCTCACGGATCACCCGCAGCGGGAGGAACTGGTCGCGCTGGAGGGCGAGTACGTCCCGGAGCCGCTGGACGTCGTGCTCCCGGAACCGGCGGTAGCCGGACGGGGTCCGCTCGGGCTCGATCAGCCCCTGCGCCTCGAGGAAGCGGATCTTGGAGACCGTGACGTCGGGGAACTCGCCCTGCAGCAGGGCAAGCACCTCGCCGATCGACCGGAACTCCCGTCGTTCCGCCGTGACCATCACGCTCCTCCGGGGGCGCGGAAACGCAGCTGGAACCGTCCGATACGGATCACGTCGCCGTCGGCGAGGGTGATCGCGTCGATGCGCGCACCGTTCACGTAGGTGCCGTTCAGCGAGCCGAGATCGGTGAGCACGACCGGCCCGTCCGACCCGTCGCCGGTGAACCGGGCGTGCCGTCTCGACACGCTGACGTCGGCGAGGAGCAGGTCGACCTCGGCCGCGCGCCCCGCCGTGGTCGTCGCACCCGACAGCTCGACGACGTCACCGACCGATCCACCACGCAGGACCACGAGTGCGGCACCCGTCCCGGCCCGCACCGCCGCCCCCGGCGCGGCGTCGGCCAGCTCGGCCGGCGGGACGAAGACCCCCGTCGGCGCGTCGGGCGCGGCACCGACGAACGCGGAACCGCAGGTCGTGCAGCGCCGGAGCGACGCCGGAACCGCGCTCCCGCACGAACCGCAGAGGACGGCGCCCGCCATGAGCAGTCCGCTCATCCTTCGACGAGCGCGCGGTAGGCGTCGGCATCGAGGAGCTCGGCGAGCGCGGCGTCGAGCCCGGCCGGGTCGGTGACCTCGATGATGCAGATCCAGCCCCTGCCGTAGGGGTCCTCGTTGACGAGCTCCGGGGCGTCGCCGAGCGCTTCGTTGACCTCGGCGATCCGACCGTCCACCGGTGCGTAGAGGTCCGACACCGACTTGGTCGACTCGATCTCGGAGAACGACGAACCGGACACCGTCCGGGTACCGACCGCGGGCAGTTCCACGTAGACCACGTCGCCGAGCGCGTCCTGCGCGTAGTCGGTGATCCCGACGACGACCCGGTCACCGTCCCGTCGTGCCCACTCGTGATCGCTCGAATACCGCAGGTCCGCCGGGAACTCCATGCCACAACGCTAGTTCGCGACCGCGCTCCCCTGCCCCGCCGAGGTGCCCCCACGCACGTACTGCAGGAGCGAGAGCCATCCGGCGGCGACACCGGGCACGGCGAAGACCCAGGCCAGCACGGCGAGGAGACCTGCGTACGACAGGGTCGAGTTCCCACCGAGCCACATCGGGAATGCGAAGTAGGCGAAGAAGGTGCCCGTCTTCCCGAGGCGGTTCACCGGTGGCGTCGGCCGCCGGAGAACCGTCCGTGCGCTCATGAACACACTCACGATCGCCTCACGCAGGAGCACGAGGCCCGCCATGAGCAGTGGTGCGGAGCCGTCGATCACGATTGCGCCGATCCCCACGACGAGGGCGAGGCGGTCGGCGATCGGGTCGAGGACCTTGCCCAGTTCCGAGACCTGATCGAGCCGCCGGGCCAGGAAGCCGTCCACCCAGTCGGTGGCGCCGAGCGCGGCGAGCGTCCACGCCGCAGCCCCACGGTCGCCGACCCCGAACAGGAGCCACACGAACAGCGGCACGGCCAGCAACCGCAGGGCGGACACCGCATTCGGGATGGTCCAGGGGCGCACGGCGTGAGCGTAGACGCGAGGACTCCTGCGACCCACGGGGCTACCGTTCCCGCATGTCGAGCGTCTTCACCCGCATCATCGCCGGGGAACTCCCGGGCCGGTTCGTCTGGCGCGACGACCTCGCCGTGGCCTTCCTCTCCATCAACCCGCTGGCACATGGGCACACGCTGGTCGTCCCGCACGCCGAGGTCGACCACTGGATCGACCTCGACCCAGCCGTGGCCGCCCACGTCTTCACCGTCGCCCGGGCCGTCGCCACAGCACAGCAGGCGGTGTTCCGGCCCGCACGCGTGGGGCTGATGATCGCCGGCTTCGAGGTCCCGCACACCCATGTGCACGTCGTTCCCGTGAACGACGTGCACGGACTCGATTTCGCCCGCGCCGCGGCGTCCCCCGACCCGGAAGGCCTCGACGACGCCGCCTCGACGCTCCGCGCCGAGCTCATCCGGCTCGGTCACCCTGAGGCCGGTGTCGCGTCCCCGTCGGGTGGCGTGTAGGGATCGAGCAGCCGCGCACCGGTCGATCGGACGTTGCCGACGTCTGGGCGGACGGGCCGCAACGTGAGCAGACCCGCTGCGGGCGTCCGCAGGAGGGCGGCTTGAGCCGGGCCCGCAGGTCGGGGGTCGAGCCAGGTGTCCCACGCCTCTGCCTCGAGGATGACGGGCATCCGGTCGTGGACGGACTCGACGTCACCGTTCGCCGCACACGTCAGAATCGCGCAGGTGGAGATCCCGTCCGCAGGGGCGCCAACCGACGGCGCCCAGATCCCGGCGAAGGCGGAAGGCCGGCCGTCACGCCGGGTGATGAAGTACGGCTGACGCCGCCCCTTCTCCCCCACCCACTCGTAGAACCCGTCGGCGGGCACGAGGCAGCGGTGGTGGTGGTACGCGGATCTGAACGACGGACGTTCGGTGATCCCTTCGGCCCGAGCGTTCACGTAGCCACCCCGCCCCTTCAGCGGCCAGGGCTCGAGGCCCCATCTGGCGACGTCGATCGCCCGACCCTCGGGGCTGGCGACCACGGTCCGCACGATCGTGGTGGGGGCGATGTTGTACGCGCGTGGCCCGGTGAGCACCGCCTCGGCGACGGTGTCGCGCAGACGACCGGCCCGCACCGCGCCGAAGAACTGCAGGAGCTGCTCGGTCGTCGTCGCCGAGACGAAGCGCCCGCACACGTGCGCTCCGTCAGCTCCGCGGGACCTTCGACCAGGCGAGGTCCTTGTCGACACGAGGCTCGCCCGGGAGACCGAGGACCTGTTCGCCGAGGATGTTCCGCATGATCTCCGAGGTTCCACCCTCGATGGAGTTCGCCCGTACCCGCAGGAACGCGTGGCGCGCATTCCCCTCACCGTCGACGGACAGCGTCTCCGCGCGCCGGAACGTGTAGTCGTAACCGACCTGGCCGGCAGGCCCCATCAGCTCGAGGCAGAAGCCGGTGATCGCCTTGTTCAGGTCGGCCATTGCGAGCTTGGCGACCGACCCCTCCGGACCGGGGTTGCCGGCACGGCGCGCCGCGGATGCCCGGGCGTTGGTGAGCCGCAGGGTCTCGGCCCGGATCCAGAGCCGGAGCAGTTCGTCCCGACGTGCGGCGTCGCGCTCCGACGGGGCGAGGTCCTCCCACAACCGCACGGCCTCGCCGATGGGGCCTGCGCCCCGCTTGGGCGCCGTGCTCCCGCCGATGGAGGTCCGCTCGTTCATCAGGGTCGTGAGGGAGACCCGCCAGCCGTCTCCGACGTCGCCGACCCGGCAGGAGTCGGGGACGCGGACGTCGGTGAGGTACACCTCGTTGAACTCGGCCTCACCCGTGATCTGCCGCAGCGGTCGGACGTCGACGCCCGGGGCGTGCATGTCGAGGACGAAGTAGGTGAGGCCACGGTGCTTGGGGACCTCGGTGTCGGTCCGCGCCACGAGCATGCCCCAGCGGCCGATGTGGGCCATCGTGTTCCAGACCTTCTGGCCGTTCACCACCCACTCGTCGCCGTCGCGCACGGCCCGAGTCCCGAGACCGGCGAAGTCCGAGCCGGCGCCCGGCTCGGAGAACAGCTGGCACCAGAGCTCCTCGCCGGTGAACATCGGTCGCAGGTACCTCTCCCGCAGTTCGTCGCTGCCGTGCGTCACGATCGTCGGACCGGCCAGGTTCATGAAGAACTGCGTGGGGTCCGCCGGCGCCGCACCTGCGGCGCGCAGACGTGCCTCGACGCGTCCCTGGTGGCTCGCCGCCACACCGAGACCGCCGTGGCCGACCGGGAAGTGGACCCATGCCAGACCTGCGTCGAACTGGTGGCCACGGAAGACCTTGCGGTCCATCCCGCGCGGGTCGTGGGTCTCGAGCAGGCGGTCGACGGCCGCGTCGACGACCTGGGCCTCGGTGGTGGGTGCAGCGAGATCGGTCACCCATTCATCGTCCCGCGTCCTCGTCGTTCCCGTCGAACCGGAAGCGGGGTCCGGGGTCGGCGTCGACGAGGAGCGTCGCCGGGATCTCCACGTCCGGCGCGACGGCGGAAAGGCTGCGGAGGAACGAGCCGGTGCGCCGACCCCCGAGAATCACGACCGTCCGATCGTCCGTCGCGACGAGAACCACGTGACCGAGGCCGAACCGCGCCCGCCGCACCGCCCGGAGCTCCCCGAGCGGCAACGCACCCCGCCGCAATGGTGACGCCCAGGTGAGACGCTCACCGTCGAGTCGGACCAAAGTCGCCACCCGGACACCCCACCACCACAGGATCGGCAGCACACCCGCTGCGATCACAGCGGCTGCGACGAGTCCGGTCGCGGAGTTCGATCCGCGGACCAGCAGGGCTGCGAACGCGACGACGTTGCACAGTGCGAGGAGGAGTACCGGGAGCGCATGGTGACGACCGAGTGGCCCGGCCCGGAGCTCGAGCGGGGCCGTCACGGCGCACCCGGTCGCCGTCGGAGCTCTGCCCGGATCTCGGCGCCGTGCTCGTCGAGGATGGGCGGCCGGAGGTGGACGGTGCTCGGGGTCGCGGTGAACCTGATCGGGCAGGCGAGTTGCACCGTCGGCCGGTGGTGCGGGTGTTCGACCTCGACGAGCATCCCGCGCGCCGCGAAGTGCGGGTCCCGCCGCCACTCGGGAGCGTTCTGCACCGGCCCGACGGGGACGACGCCACCCAGCGTCGAGACGATCTCGGCGACGGGGCGGGCCGCCACCCAGGCCCGCAGCGCGGGCTCGACGCGCGTGCGCTGCGCGACCCGACCGGTGTTGTCCCGCAGCGCCGGATCCTCCGCGAGGTCGTCTCGTCCCATCGCCCGGCAGAGGGCGACCCACAGGTGCTCGGTCGGTGCCGCGATGGCGCACCACCCGTCGGCGGCGCGGTACACGTCGAAGGGGATCACGTCGCCGACGCCGTTCCCCGACGGCTCGTAGAGGACGCCTTCGTAGTCCCAGGCGGTCTGGGCGGGCTCGCACACGGCGGCGACCGCATCGACCATCGCCACGTCGACGAACTGGCCCTCCCCCGTCGCCCGGGCGTGGATCAGCGCCGCGCAGACCCCGAGCGCCGCCTGCAGACCGGGGACGACGTCGCCGAGCAGCGGGCCGGCGCGCATCGGGTGGTCGCGGTCGGGTCCGGTCATCGCCACCACGCCGCCCATGGCCTGCGCCACGACGTCGTAGGCGGGCCAGTCCCGGTAGGGACTCGCGCCGGTCCGGGCGTCGCCGAACCCCCGGATCGCGACGTAGACGAGCGCGGGGTTCCGTGCGCGGCAGACCTCCCAGCCGACACCGAGCCGCTCGAGGACACCCGCCCGCATGTTCTCCACCACTGCGTCCGCCGTCTCGACGAGGTCGAGGAACACGCTGCGGTCGTCCGCACTCGCGAGGTCGAGTGCGATGGCCCGTTTGTTGCGGTTGCGGTTCGCGAACCGACCGCCGTAGTGCCGGGCCTCGTCGTCGGGGAGGAACGGCTCGGCGAATCGGGCGAGCTCCCCCGACGGGGGCTCGACCTTGATGACGTCGGCGCCGAGGTCGGCGAGGAACATCGTCGCGACGGGACCAGCCGCCGCGTGGGTGACGTCGAGCACACGGATCCCGCGCAGCGGTCCCGTCGCCTCAGGGTCCATCGGCCGCAGCGGCGGAAGCTGATCCCCCGCCACCTAGCGGCCCTCGAAGCGCGGGGGCCGACGTTCACGCATGGCCCGCATCGCCTCCGCGTGGTCGGCCGATCGGACGGTCCGCACGTGGCCCGCCTGGATCGCGTCGAGGTCGGGGGCAGGACCGGCGAGTTGGTCGATCGCCGCCTTCGTGGCGCGCACGGCGAGCGGGGCGAGTGCGGTCACCGCCGCGCACAGCTCGTCGACCCGCGCATCGAGCGCATCGGGAGCGACCACCTCGGTGAGGAATCCGATCCGCAGGAGCTCCTCCGCCGAGATCGTCTCGGCGGTGAGGAACAGGCGCTTCGTCGCAGCCGGGCCGATCCGTTCGACGAACCGGCGCAGCCCGCTCGCGTAGTACTGCAATCCGATCTTCGCAGCCGGCATCCCGAGGGTCACTGCGTCCGTCGCGACACGGAAGTCGCAGGAGATCGCAAGGTCGGTCCCACCGCCGTGCACCGATCCGGCGATCGCTGCGACGGTAGGCACCGCCATCCGCTCGAGCCGGTCGCAGAGGTCGCCGAACCCGACGGGTGCGGGCGCTCGATCGGCGAGGGCGCCGAGGTGGAAGCCGGAACACCAGGCGGGTCCCTCCGCCTCGATCACCACCACCCGAACGTCCGGATGGGCGTCGACGACCTCGAGGTGCCCGAGCAGGGTGGTGAGATCGTCGGGCTCGATCCGGTTGCGCTTGTCGGGTCGCCGCAGCGAGAGGATCGCCCGGGCTCCTTCGATCCGCAGAGAGGGGACCGTTCCCGCTCCCCCGCTCACGGCTTGTCGTTCCCGGCGGCCTCGGCGGCCTCTCGCGCCTTGCGGGCGTCCCGTTCCGCCCACCAGTCCCCGCCGAGTGCGACCCGTCGGACGCTGTCGCCCTCGGTGGGAAGGTGACCGACGGCGTGCACCGGATCGGGTGCCGTGGCGACCCGGTTCGTGAGGCGACCGATCCCGTCGACTTCGACCTCGACCACGGCGCCGGGTTGCATCGGGCGGGAGTTCGCCGGCGTCCCGGTGAGCACGACGTCGCCCGGGAGGAAGGTGATGTAGCGACACAGGTCGGCGAGGAGGTAGTCGATCGGGAAGTTCATCTCCGCCACCGCCCCCTCCTGCACGACGGCGCCGTCGAGGTAGGTGCGGACGGTGGTGGTGCGGACGTCGACGCCGGACACGAGACCGGGCCCGATCGGGCAGAACCCGTCCATCCCCTTCACGCGCAGCATGGAGCCCGCATCGGTGTCGCGGAAGTCCTGCTGACCGACGTCGTTCGCCGGGGCGAACCCGGCGATGTGGTCCCACACGTCGTCCCGCCCGACGTTGCGCATCGGCTGGCCGATCACGACGGCGATCTCGCCCTCGTAGTTGAGGAACTTGCATCCCTCGGGGCGATGGAGCACGCCGCGATGGCTGTTGAGCGCCGTCGTCGGCTTCTGGAAGTACGTCGGGGTGACGAGGTCGGGTGCCCGGAACTCGACGCGACGGGAGTCGTAGTTCAGGTGCACGCAGATGATCTTCGTCGGGTCACAGGGAGGCAGGTAGGTGGCCGTCGCCTCCTCGATCCGGCGTCCGTCGGCGGCGATCAGTGCCGCACCGTCGTCGCTCGGACGCACCCAGGTCGCCACACCGCCGTCGAGGACCCGACGGATCTCACGCCTCGGACCGTCCAGCACGCTCATCGGATCCCTCCCCGGGGTCGGATCTCATCCCGGGGCGGACGTTACCGCTCGGCGACCTCAGACGTCACCGAGGGCCGCCAGGTCGTCGACCCGCCGGCCGAGCTGGTCGAGCGTCCGTCGCAGGAGGCGCGACACGTGCATCTGGCTGATCCCGAGATGCGCGGCGATCTCGGACTGGGTCTTGTCCTCGAAGAACCGGAGTTCGAGGATGCGACGCTCGCGCTCGGGGAGGAGTGCGAGCAGGCGACGAACGGTCAGTCGGTTCTCGACGCCGTCGAGCCCCCGCTCACGTGCTGCGACGTACGCCTCCCGTGTGCCCTCGCTGCCGTCAGCGCCGAACGAGGCGAAGATCGACGACGCCTGGTAGGCCGCCCGGGCCTCGAGCGCGAGGACCACCGCCTCGGGGTCGACGTCGAGACGCTCGGCGAGCTCGGCGACGCTCGGTGATCGGCGGAGCTCGGCCGTGAGTGCGTCCGTCACCGGACCGAGCCGCGTGAGCAGCTCCTTCTGCGCGCGGGGAACCTTCGTCGACCAGGTCCGATCGCGGAAGTGACGCTTCAGCTCGCCGAGCATCGTCGGCACGGCGAAGCTCGTGAAGGACACGCCGCGGTCGGGATCGAACCGTTCGATCGCCTTCAAGAGGCCGAAACTCGCCACCTGCACCAAGTCGTCCATCGGCTCACCGCGTCCGTAGAACCGCCGCGCGACACCCGCAGCAAGACCCGGGTAGCGGCGTGCGATCTCGTTCCGCCGTGCCGTGCAGGGGCTTGCGCGGTACTCGCGGAAGAGGTCCAACACGACGTCGTCGGTCCCTGCGCGCTGGGCACGCTCGGAACGCACGGCAGTCATCGCCGCACCCGAGATCTTCCGCCCGCCGCCGATGCGACGGTCTCCAGCCCTCGTAGCCACATGGAACCCCGTTACCCGCGAACGCCGACGATGGAAACCGCCGGTCGTCACGACGACGGAGCATCCGAGGCCGATGCGGCATGATAACGGCAATAAATGGAGATTGTGGCGCAATAACGCCAGTGGCACCCGTGGACCAGCAAATCCATCGGCGTGCACTCCTCTGTCGGGCTGAGAGGATTCGAACCTCCGGCCTCTTGACCCCCAGTCAAGCGCGCTAACCAAACTGCGCCACAGCCCGATGCCCCGAGGGGCGACGCAACCCTAGCGCCACCGCCTCCGGCGTCGGCAGTCCGGCTCAGCCGATCGTGCCGAGCAGCAGGAGGACACCCTGGACGGCACGCCAACCGAGGTAGGCGACCAGGGCCACGAGCAGGAGCTTCAGGTGCCACGGCACCCGGGAGTCCTCAGGTGCGGCCTCGACCTCGTCGACGTCGGCGGTCGTCACCGTGCCACAGCGCGGACACGGACTCTGCCCCGAACCGGCACCGTCGTCCCACGCCGCCTCGCAGCGCTCACACCACGCCATCTCAGACCGGCGGGACGCCGTGCCGTCGATCGCTGAACGAACGATCCTTGCCCCGCGCTCGCTCGATGCGACGGATGCACTCGGTGCGGAGATCCTCGAACTCGACGATCGTGTCGACGACCAGCTCCGACGCGAGGCGGAGGATGTCGACGTCGAGCTCGTAGAGCCGTCGCTGCTCGGCCACCCATGCATCCCGTTCGACGGGATCGGTCATCGCTGCGATGCGGTTCGCGTAGACGGCGTTCACCGCGGCCTCCGGACCCATCACGGCGATCTTCGCCGTGGGGAGCGCGATCGTCGCTTCCGGTGAGAACGCCGGTCCCGACATGGCGTAGAGGCCTGCGCCGTAGCACTTGCGGACGATGATCGACAGCTTCGGAACCGTCGCCTCGGAGACGGCGGTGATCATCTTCGCCCCGTGGCGGATGATGCCCTGCCGCTCCACGTCGGTCCCGATCATGAAGCCGGGGACGTCGGCGAGGAAGAGGAGCGGCACGTTGAAGGCGTCACAGAGCCAGATGAACCGTGCGGCCTTGTCGGCCGAGTCGACGAAGAGGACACCGCCCTTCTGCATCGGGTTGTTCGCCACGATCCCGACGGGACGCCCCTCGAGTCGCCCGAACCCGGTGATCAGCTCCGGGGCGAACAGAGGCTTCACCTCGAAGAAGCTCTCGGCGTCGACGATCCCGTCGATGACGTCGTGCATGTCGTAGCCGCGGCTCTCCTCCGCCGGTACGACCTCGGCCGTGAGCGGCCGAGAGGGCGGCGAAGGGTGGTACGCCGGTGGTTCCTCGCGCCAGTGCGACGGCAGGTAGGAGAAGAACGCAAGCGCCTGGTCGAGCGCGTCCTCGTCGTCCACGGCGAGCAGGTCACCGCAACCCGAGACCGACGCATGCATCCGGGCGCCGCCCATCTCCTCGAGCGTGACGATCTCGCCGATCACCATCTCGGCCATCCGGGGGGAGCCGAGGTACATCGACGCATTCCCCTCGACCATGATCACGACGTCGCAGAACGCCGGGATGTAGGCCCCGCCTGCGGCCGACGGCCCGAAGAGACAGCAGATCTGCGGCACCTTCCCGGACAGGCGCACCTGGTTGTAGAAGATCCGGCCGGCGCCTCGCCGACCAGGGAAGAGCTCGACCTGATCGGTGATGCGCGCGCCGGCCGAGTCGACGAGCCAGAACATCGGCAGGTTGTCGGTGAGCGCGCGCTCGGTGATGCGGACGATCTTCTCGACCGTGCGGGCCCCCCAGGAACCGGCCTTGACCGTCGGGTCGTTCGCCATCACCGCGACCGTGCGACCGTCGATCGTGCCGGTACCGACGACGACGCCGTCGGCCGGGAGGTCGGCCGCGCTCGCGTTCGCGAGCAGGCTGTCCTCGACGAAGGAGCCGGGGTCGAGGAGCAGGTCGATCCGCTCCCGGACGAAGAGCTTGCCCTGCTTGGCGAGCTTCTCGCCCTCCTTGTGGAGGTTCCCCTGCAACGCACGCCGGGCGGCGGCCGCGAGCGTCGAGGCGTCCGAGACCTGCGAACTGAGATCGGTCGAGTCCAATGCCGTCACGGGGGCAGTCTCGCGCACGGCGGCGATCGACCCCAACGGGCCTACGACCGGCGTCGCACCCGGATCTTCACCGGTGTCGCGCCGAGGCCGCAACCCTCGCGGAGGGCACGTTCGAGGTAGCGCAGGTAGGTCACCGGGAGGTCGCGGTTGGCGAACAGCGTGAACGTCGGCGGGTTCGTCGCACCCTGGGTGGCGTAGAGCACCCGCGCCCCGCCGGGAGCGGGCTGGGCGGCCTGCGCGTCGCGGATGACCCGGTTCACCGTCCCGGTCGGGATCCGTGCGCGGTAGGAGGCGATCGTGTCACCGAGCGACGGCAGCAGCTTGTGGACACCTTTGCCGCTCTGCGCCGAGATCCGCAGCATCGGTGCGTCACCGAGGAAGCGCAGTCGCTCGGCCGACTCCCGGGCCCGACGTTCCCGCTCCTCGGCGTCGACGAGCTCCCACTTGTTCAGCAGCACCACGATGGGACAGCCGGCAGCGTCGACGCGTTCGGCGAGGCGCTGGTCCTGGTGCGTCACGCCCTCGGTCGCGTCGATGACGAGGAACGCCACGTCGGAGCGGTCCACGGCGCGGAGCGCGCGGACCATCGAGTAGTACTCGGTCCGGTCGGCGTCGTCGTGTCCGATCTTCGACCGGCGACGCATCCCGGCCGTGTCGACGAAGCGGACGGGCCCGTGTTCCGTGTCGACGACTGTGTCGATGGCATCGCGTGTGGTGCCGGGCATGTCGTGCACGACGGAGCGTTCCTCACCGATGAGCCGGTTGAACAGCGTGGACTTCCCGACGTTCGGTCGCCCGACGATGGCGACGGAGAACTCCGCAGGGCTCGCGTCGTCGTCGACGTCGAGCGGACCCTCGTCGACCCACGGGTCGACCTCGGCGACGGCGTCCTCGGGCACGGCAGCGCCCACGGCGTCGAGCACGGCGTCGAGGAGGTCACCGGTTCCGGTGCCGTGGAGGGCACTCAGCGCGAACGGCTCCCCCAGCCCGAGACTCATGAACTCCCAGGCGTCCTGCTCACGCGTCGCGTGATCGATCTTGTTGACCACGACGAAGACCGGTGCCTCGATGCGCCGCAACACACCGGCGACCCGGGCGTCGTCCTCGGTCAGACCGACCCGACCGTCGACGACGAACAGCACTGCGTCCGCCTCACGCATCGCCTGCTCGGACTGTCGCGACACCTTGTCGTCGAGCGCCGATCCGGCACCGCCCGGCATCCAACCGCCCGTGTCGACCACGGTGAAGGGGCGCCCCTGCCAGTCGCCGTCGAGGGACTTCCGGTCGACGGTAACGCCGGGCCGTTCCTCGACGATCGCCTCCTGACGTCCCACGAGACGATTGACGAGCGTCGACTTGCCGACGTTCGGACGACCGACCACCGCGACGACCGGCTGGTGCCGGTCCGCTGCGGCCGCTGCCTCTCGACGTCGGCGTTGCTCGCTCATGCCCGGGCCTCCTCGAGTGGTGCGACGGTCCGATTCCGGGCACGACCGTCGAGCGCCCTGCGCAGTGCCACCCCGTCGGTCGGGACGATCTCGACCGGACGCGGGAGATCCTCGAGGCGTCCCCCGTCGAGGAAACGCCCCTCCGACAGACAGACGTCGGGCAGCAGGTACCGGTGGCCTGCAGGTTCGTCCGCGAGCGCTCGGGCGAGATCCTCTGCGACGAGGAGACCGGTCACCCCGATGTTGCCGCCGAAGAAGCGGTTCTCGACCGGGATGACACGCACGTCGTCCCGCCCGAGCGTTGCGACGAGTGGTTCGAGCACGGCGGCACCGTAGGTCCCCGTGAGGATCCCGACGGGCGCGTCGCCGCGGGGACGGACGGTCAGCCCGCCGGTGGAGCCCACCCCACCGACGACGCGCGGTGCGCGGTATCCGGCGGCCGGCGCACCGTCGACCCAGGCGAAGAAGCCCGGCTTCGGTCCGGTGACGACCTCGACGCGCCCCTCGAACTCCGCTGCGAAGGTCGCCGCCATCCCGATCCCGTCCTCGTGGAGCGCCGCTGCCTCGGCGTCGAGGGCGGGGAACGGCCGTCCGGCGAGGAGGTAGTACTCGTCCCCTGCGTGCACGAGACGTCGGCCGCACAGGCGGAGGAACCGCTCCTGCCAGGCCTCGACGATGTCGACCACCGTCGCCGCCTCGCTGACGGTGTGCGGTCGCATGCGCGACGCCGTGGAATAGCGGGACACACCGAGCGGTACGACCGCGAGGCTGGCGAGCTCAGAGAAGCGATCGGCGACACCGCACAACGTGTCCTCGAGGACCACGCCGTCGTTCACACCCGGGCACACGACGACCTGCCCGTGCACCGTGATCCCACCGTCGAGCAGCGCCCGCAGCCAGCGCAGCGACGTCGCACCCCTGCGGTTGTGCAGCAGGTCGGCGCGCACCTCCGGGTCGGTGGCGTGGATGGACACGTAGAGCGGACCGAGGCCCTCGGTCAGGACCCGTTCGAGATCGGCCTCGGTGAAACGCGTGAGCGTCGTGAAGTTCCCGTAGAGGAAGGACAGGCGGTAGTCGTCGTCCTTCACGTACAGGCTGCGGCGCAGCCCGGGCGGGAGCTGGTAGATGAAGCAGAACTCACAGTGGTTGTCGCAGGTCCGCACCCGGTCGAAGACCGCGGCGTCGATCTCGATCCCGAGCGGTTCCCCGGCGAGTTTCTCGATGTCGACGTCGAACTCCATCCCGCCCCGCCGGAGGGTGAGGCCGACCTCGGCCTCGTCGGTGCGCACCCGGTACTCGATCACATCGCGCAGCGGCTCACCCGAGACGGTGAGGATCTCGTCGCCAGGCTGCACCCCGACGCTCGCAGCGGGGGAACCGGGCGCGACAGCGACGACGCGCGGCAACGACATGGACGACCATGCTAGGAGCGCCACCCCGACGTTCCACCAGCCCTCGCACCGCCGGTAGCCTCGGCACCGTGCAGGTCGAGCAGGTGCTCCTGGCGTCACCCCGAGGGTTCTGCGCCGGCGTCGAGATGGCGATCAAGGCGCTCGCCTGGATGGTGCGCCTGTTCCCGGCGCCGGTGTACTGCTACCACGAGATCGTCCACAACCAGCGTGTCGTCGAGCGGTTCCGGGACCTCGGGGTCGTCTTCGTCGACGACATCGCCGAGGTCCCCCCGGGCGCGCCGGTCATGCTGTCCGCCCACGGCTCCGCACCGGAGGTCGTCCAGGCGGCGATCGGCACGGGCGGGTACGTCGTCGACGCGGTGTGTCCGCTCGTGACGAAGGTGCACCACGAGGTGAAGATCCGCGCCGGCGAGGGCTACCGGATCGTCTACGTCGGCCACGAGGGCCACGAGGAGGCGGTCGGCACCATGGCGGTCGCACCCTCGGCGATCGTGCTCGTCGAGACACCCGAGGACGTCGCTGCGCTCGACGACGACGATCGCCCCGTCGCCCTGCTCGCCCAGACCACGTTGTCGCACCGCGAATGGAGCGGCGTCGTCGACGCCGCCCGGGAGCGCTTCCCCGACCTGTGGCAGCCCGGACGGTCGGACCTGTGCTTCGCGACCACGAACCGTCAGGCCGCCCTGCTCGAGCTCGCCGGTCGCTGCGACGCGATCGTCGTCATCGGTTCGGCGAACTCCTCGAACACGATGGCGCTCACCCACCTCGCCGCCGACGCCGGCTGCCGGAGGGTCGTGCGGGTCAACGACCCTTCCGAACTCCCCGAGGATCTCGCCGGCGTCGTCGGGGTGACCGCAGGGGCCTCCGCACCGGACGAGCTCGTGCTCGGCGTCCTCGACCGTCTGCGTCCGGAGCGCGGGGTCGAGGAGATCCGGGTGGTGGACGAGGAGGAGTACTTCCCCCCGCCCCGTCATCTGCGAGAGCTGCTCGCCGCGATCGGCGGGTTCATCGCAGCCGGTGTCGGCACGCGGGCAGGTGTCCGTGCCGAGCTCGCCGACCGTGACGTCGCTGCGAGCGACGTCCTGCGCTCCCTCGCCACCCGCTGAGACTCAGCGCCGCCGGGACTCGGCGAGGTCGAGGAGGACCTGCAGCTCCCCTTCGAGCTCCGCGGTGATCTCGCGGACGGCCCGACGAGACATCCGGGTCCCGCCCTCGGGCGGCCGGATCGGTGCGCCGACCACGACGTGGACGCGCACCGGCCGGATCCACCGGGACCCGCGCGCCTGCGCGAGCTCTGAGCCGGCAATGCCGATCGGGACGATCGGTGCACCGGTGCGCACGGCGAGGAACGCCGGTCCGTCGAAGACGTCCTCGACCACCGGACCGGAGCGACGGGTCCCCTCGGGGAAGAGGACGAGGGGCTGACCCGATTCGAGGACGTCCTGGCAACGGCGGAGCGCCTCCCGGTCGGCCGTCCCGCGTGCGACGGGGAACGCTCCGAGCGCGTCCAGGAGGCGCCCGACCACACGGCTGTGGGACCAGAGGCTGTCCTTGCCCATGAACCGCAGCATGCGCGTCGTCGTCGCGGCGACGATCGGCGTGTCGAGGTTGGAGCGGTGCACCGGAGCGAGGATGACCGGGCCGGAGCGCGGGAGATGGTGGGTGCCTTCGACCCGCAGCCGGAACCAGAGCCGGCAGGCGCCGACGAGCACGCCCCGAGCCGCCCTGTAGAACGCCTGCTCGCCCCGGGTGGGGAGCACCGCCCGGTGGTCGTCTGCCTCGGGCCGGTCGCTCACTGCTGCATCCCCTCCCCCGTCCGCTGTGCCCACAACGCAGCGATCCGCTCCACGACCTCGTCGACGGCGAGGTCCGTCGTGTCGATGGTCAGCGCATCCTCGGCGGCGCGTAGCGGTGAGTCCGTGCGTGTGCTGTCGAGGTGGTCACGTCGCGCGAGATCGGCGGCCACCGCCGTGACGTCGACCGCGACGTCGTTCTCGGCGGCCTCGTGCGCCCGGCGGGCAGCCCGGACCTCGGGTGAGGCCGTGAGGAAGATCTTCACGCAGGCGTCGGGGACGACGACGGTCCCGATGTCGCGACCCTCGAGCACGCCACCGGCCCGGTCGAGGACCCACCGACGTTGCAGCGTGCGCAGTCGTTCACGGACGGCGGGGTTGGCTGCGACGGCCGACACGGCGTCGGTGACCTGCTTCGATCGGATCGCCCTCGTGACGTCGACGCCGTCGACCGTCACCGTCGCCGGCTCCGCACCGTCGCCGTCGAGGGTCACGACGCAGCCCGCGGCGACGGACGCGACACCGACCTCGTCGGTCGGGTCGACGCCGTCTCGCAGCACCGCCCACGCGATCGCCCGGTACATCGCACCGGTGTCGAGCTGCGCGAGGCCGAGCCGCGCCGCCACACGTCGTGCGACGGTCGACTTTCCGGTCCCCGCAGGGCCGTCGATCGCGACGACCCGCAGCGCGCCGCCCGGTGCCGTCCCGGCGCTCACGTCCGCATCCCCTCGAAGGTCGACCAGAACTCGGGGAAGGTCTTCTCCACACACCTCGGATCGTCGATCGCCACACCGGGGACCGACAGTGCGAGCACGGCGAAGCTCATCGCGAGTCTGTGGTCGCCGTGGGGATCGACCGTCGCGGGGCGGAGCCGCCCGGCGTCGGGACGGATGAGCATGCCGTCGGGCTCCTCCGACGCGTCGACGCCGAGCCGCCGCAGCTCGGCGACGACGTCACCGATGCGATCGCTCTCCTTGTTGCGGATGAAGCCGATGCCCCGCAGCCGTGAGGGACCGGATGCGACGGCAGCGACCACGGCGAGGGTCGGCGCCGTGTCGGAGATGTCCGCGAGGTCGACGTCGACACCCCGCAGCGTTCCCGGCTGCGGACCACGGACCTCGGTCCAGTCGGCCCCGTGGTGCACCTCGGCACCCATCCGGGCGAGGACGTCCACGAAGGCCAGGTCCCCCTGCAGCGAACCACGTCCGAGCCCGGGTACGCGGACCCGTCCACCTGTCGTCGCCGCCGCGGCGAAGAAGTACGACGCCGCCGACGCATCCGGCTCGACCACGTAGTCGGTGGGCCGGTACCCGCCGGGTGCGACGGTGACGTGCCGGTCGGTCACCTCCGCCGACGCCCCGAACGCCGCCATGACGGACGCCGTCATCGCCAGGTAGGGCCGGGACACCGCGTCGGTGGTGAGGACGATCTCGATCCCCTCCGCGAGCATCGGACCGACCTGCATCAGCGCGGTGACGAACTGGCTCGACACGTCGGCCGCGACACGGACCGTGCGCCCGAGCCCTGCTCCGCCCACACCGGACACGACGATCGGGAGTCGCCCGACACCGGACGGATCCTCGACCGTCGCCCCGAGGTCCCGCAGCGCTGCGACGAGGTCGCCGAGCGGTCGACGCCGCAGCTGTTCGGACCCGTCGAGCCGATACGGCCCGCCACCGAGCAGGAGGACCGGAGGCAGGAACCGCGCCACCGTCCCGGCGGACCGGGCGTCGATGTCGAGCGGTCCCGGCTGCAGTCGACCCCCGGTGCCCACCACCACGACCTCGGCGGCATCACGGTCGACCTCGGTCGTCACGCCGAGGACGGCGAGCGCTCCGAGCATCGCTTCGGTGTCGTCGGAGAACAACACCCGACCCAGGCGGGACCGGCCCTCGGCGAGCGCCGCGACGAGCAGGGCGCGGTTCGTGATGGACTTCGAGCCGGGCAGTTCGACGTCGCAGTCCGGCGGCAGACGGAACGGCGCCACCACACGCGCCGTCGTCATGCGAGACGTTCCACCGCGTGCTTGAACCGCCGGGCGAGCAGCCCGCCGTGGAAGAGATCGGCCTGGGTCGCGTCGACGAGGAGGATCGCCACCCCGGACCGGTCGGCGGCGGTGTGCATCACCTCGAAGTCGTCGATGTTCACGCCGAGCTCGGCGGCGAGCGTGAACAGCTCGGCCGCTGCGCCGGGACGGTCCGGGATCTGCACCCGCACCTCGGCGAGCTCCTCGGGCTTGGCCGCCCGCACGGGGAGACGCGCCCGCGCCGACCGCGCCCGTTCGAGATGCGCGGTCAACCCCGGCCGATCGCCGTCGGCCACGAGTCCCCGGACCCGTTGCAGCGACGCGATGAACTCGTCGAGCGTGGTCAGGATCGCCGCACGGTTCTCTGCGCAGATGTCCGGCCAGATCGCCGGGTGCCCGGACGCGATCCGGGTCATGTCCCGGAATCCGCCGGCGGCGAGTCGCAGCAGTGCACCGTGGTCCTCGGCGCGACGGTCGGCGATCGTCATGAGTGTCGCTGCCGTCAGGTGCGGCACGTGGGAGACGACTGCGACCAACGCGTCGTGTTGCTCCGGTGCGAGCGCGACAACTTCGGCGCCGAGCGCGGACACGATGCCGGCGAGTTCGGTGAACACGGTGTCCGGGGTGCCCTTCGTCGGGGTGAGCACCCAGACGGCACCGGTGAACATGTCCGGATCGGCACCCTCGACGCCGATCCGCTCGGAGCCCGCCATCGGATGACCACCGCAGAACCGCGGGTCGTCGAGTGCCGCCGTGATCGGTCCCTTGACCGACCCCACGTCGGTCACGAGCCCGGAGGTGCGCCGGAGCGCGTCCTGCGCGGCCTCGACGATGCCCGAGACCGGGGTCGCGACGAAGGTCACCGCGGCGTCCGCATCGAGCCCGACGGCGTCGATGGCACCGACGGCGAGCGCACGGTCCCCGATCGAGGGGTCCCGGTCCTCACCCGTGACGTGCCAGCCCGAGGCCCGCAGCGCCCGGCCGATCGAACCGCCGATGAGGCCGAGGCCGACGACGTTGGCCCGCGGCGCCGTCACGAGGACGTCCCGGTCGACAGATCGGGCCGCAAGGCTGCAGCGCCCTCGAGGAAGACGTGGCGAACCTCGGCGCGCGTCAGGTCGACCTCGGCATGGGCGAGGATCCGGACGCACCGCGCGAGCGCGCCGTCGATCTCGAGCTGCGCGACGTCGAGCAGGGGAACGTCGGCGAGGTCGGGGAAGCGCGAGCGAGCGGCGGCCGCCGGAAAAGTGCCGCGCAGGTCTGCCGTGGCGCTGAAGATCAACGAGACGAGCGCGTCCGTTCCGATCCCGTTGCCCTCGAGCATCGCCCGCAGCAACGCCTCGACCCGATCGGCCATGTGGCCTGCGTCGTCACGGTCGACGGTCGTGGCGCCCCGCAGCGCCCGGACGGATGCCATGGGGCCGCATGCTACGACTGCCGCCCCAGACCGCCCAACCGTCCGCCACGGGCGGCTCAGGCCCCCTGCTCCGGGGTCGGTCGACACGCAGCGGCGAGCGCCCGGACCTCGGCGCTCTCGAGCGGGCGCCAGGCCCCCGGGGCGAGCGACCGGTCGGCGAGCGGGCCGATCCGGACGCGGACGAGTCGCCGCACCGGATGCCCGACCGCCGCGCACATCCGGCGAACCTGTCGATTGCGACCCTCGTGGATGACGATGCGGAGCACCTCCGGCTCGACGGCGGTCACCCTCGCCGGCGCGGTCCTGCCGTCCTCGAGCTCGACACCCTCCCGCAACGCACGAAGCACAGCACGGCCCGGCCGACCGGTCACCCAGACCAGGTACTCCTTGTCGACGCCGAACGACGGGTGCGTGAGGCGGTGGGTGAGATCGCCGTCGTTCGTGAGGAGCAACAGCCCCTCGGTGTCGAGATCGAGTCGGCCGACGGGGTGCACGCGGGGTGATGCCGGCACGAGCCCGAGCACGGTCGGCCGCCCCTGCGGGTCGTCCGCGGTCGTGACGACGCCGGTCGGCTTGTTGAGCAGGTAGTGGACGAGATCCGGTCGGATACCGATCGGGACGTCGTCGACCGTGATCCGATCGACCTCGGCGTCGACGCGGTCCCCGAGGACGGCGACCACGTCGTTGACACGGACCCGACCATCGACGATCAGGTCCTCGACGGCACGTCGACTGCCCACACCGACCCGCGCCAGCACCTTCTGGATGCGCTCGGGACCCCCGGTTGTCACGGCGCGGGAGCCGGGGCGTCGTCGGGCGACGTCCCGCCACCCTCGCCCCGGGTCCGCCGACGAGGATCACCCGCGTCGAGCAGCGTCCGCTCGAGCGCCTCGACGACATCCGCGCCGGGCATCATCTCCCCGATGGCGGGCAGATCGGCGACCGTGTCGAGGCCGAGTCGCTCGAGGAACCGGGCCGTCGTTCCGTACAGCACCGCCTGGCCGGGGCCGTCGTCCCGACCGACCTCGGTGATGTAGTCGCGGTGCAACAGCGTTCGCACCACGCCGTCGACGTTCACGCCGCGGATCGCCGTGATCTGCGCCCGTGAGATGGGCTGCTTGTACGCGACGATCGCAAGCGTCTCGAGTGCAGCAGCGGAGAGTCGGGTCGCCTGCCCCTCGAGCACCACGCGCTCGACGTAGGGCGCGAGTTCCGCCCGGGTCCGGTACACGTAACCGCCGGCGACACGCACGAGCTCGAAGCCGTGGCCTCCGGCCGCGTACCGCTCCTCGAGCGCCGCGCACCGGCGGTCGACGTCCTCCACGGGGATCTCGAGGAGCTGGGCGAGCTGCCCCGACTCGACCGGCCGCTCGGCGACGAGCACGAGTGCCTCGATCGCCCGGTCGAGCTCGTCGAGTTGTCCGTGGCCGCCGTCCATCGGTGCCGAACGCTACCCGTCGTAGACGTCGACGCCGACGAGGACCGCGTCGGCGGCCTCGTCGTCACCGGTCCACCGGATGTCGAGCGCCCCGAAGTTCCCGCCCTGGTAGACGTCGACGAGTCCGCGCTTGAACAGCTCGAGGACGGCGAGGAAGCGCACGACGATCTCGAGCCGGTCCGCGAGTCCGTCGCAGAGGTCCCGGAACGACAGCCTGCGGGCCCGGCGCAGCTCGTCGACGACCTCGCCGAGGGCCTCGAGCACGCTGACACGCACCGACGGCAGGTGGTCGATGTTGACACGTTCGACCGGCTTGGGCGTCATGGCGCGGATGAACGCCGCCCGCAGGTCGAGCGGGCCGACCCCGGCGAGGAGGTCCGGCTGCAGGTCCACGAACCGGTCGTCGGGGCCGACGTAGCGGGCAACGCACCGCTGCGTCCGCTCGAACCGCTGATCGAGGGCCGACGCGGCGTCCTTGAAGGTCTTGAACTCGAGCAGGCGCGCGAGCAGGAGGTCCCGTTCCTCCCAAAGCGCCAACTCGTCGTCGAGGTCGAGATCGCCGTCGTCGGGCAGCAGTCGGCGGGCCTTCAGCTCGACAAGCGTCGCGGCGATGAGCAGGAACTCGGTCGCGGAACCGAGCTCGAGGACCGCCATCCGGTCGAGCTCGGCGAGATAGGCGTCGACGATGTCGACCAGCGTGACCTCGTACAGATCCACCTCGTCCCGCAGGATCAGGTGGAGGAGCAGATCGAACGGCCCTTCGAAGACGGGCGTACTGACGTCGAGAGGCACGCCAGCAGCGTAATTACCCCGCTGTCGTTCTTCAACCGAGGAGCTGCACGGGTACGCTGTCGCACTCGTGGCCCGCGTGTTCTCCGGTATCCAGCCCTCGGGCGCACTGCACCTCGGCAACCTGCTCGGGGCGGTGCGCAACTGGGTCGAGGACCAGCACACCGACGACTCCATCTTCTGTGTCGTCGACCTCCACGCGCTGACCGTCCCCCAGGACCCGGCGACCCTGCGGGCGGCGACGGTCGGCCTCGCCCAACTCCTCATGGCGAGCGGCCTCGATCCCGAGATCTGCACGCTCTTCGTCCAGAGTCACGTCCCCGAACACGCCGAACTGTCGTGGCTGATGGAGTGCACCGTCAGCTTCGGCGAGTTGCGCCGGATGACCCAGTTCAAGGACAAGTCCGACCGGTCGGAGTTCGTGTCCGCCGCGTTGTTCACCTACCCCGCACTGATGGCGGCCGACATCCTCCTCTACGACACGGACCGCGTCCCCGTGGGCGACGACCAGCGTCAGCACCTCGAGCTCGCCCGGGACGTCGCCGTCCGCTTCAACGGTCGGTACGGCCCCACCTTCGTCGTACCCGAGGCGGCCATCCCCCGCGCCGGGGCCCGGGTGATGGATCTCCAGAACCCGACGAACAAGATGTCGAAGTCGCTGGAGTCACCACTCGGCACGGTGTACGTGCTCGACGACCTCGCAGCCATCGCGAAGAAGGTCAAGCGCGCGGTGACCGACACCGACGCCGAGGTCCGCTACGACCCGGCGACGAAGCCCGGCGTGTCGAACCTCCTGTCGATCCTCGCTGCGTGCACCGGGAGGACACCCGAGGACGCCGCCGTGGGCTACACCCAGTACGGCCCGCTCAAGAACGACACCGCCGAGGCCGTCGTCGAGACGCTGCGCCCCATCCAGGCGCGCTACGCCGAGCTCGCGACCGACCCTGCCGAGACGGCCCGCCTCCTCGCCCTCGGTGCGGACCGAGCCCGGGCGGTCGCAACCCCCGTCCTCGACCGGGCACGGGACGCGGTCGGTCTCCTCCCCCGCTGAGTCAGCGCGCCGACCGGTCCGCAGCGGCGAGCCGTTCCGCCCAGATCACCGGCACGGTCCACGCGCGAGGTGGCGCGTGGTGCTCCGCAGCCCACCGCACGACCTCGGACTCGAGGCCGGCCTCGGCGAGGAGCTGTGCACCGAGTGCCGGGTAGTCGAGGTACCGGCCGAGCCGACCCGGGACCGAACGGATCCGCAGCAGCTCGAGCACGGTCGCGCACGCCCGCCCGAACACACCGATCGCGGCGAGCGTCTTGCCGACGTCGTGCAGCAACGCGGCACGCAGTACCCAGGACGGTGTCGTCGGACCGTCGACGGCGCGTGCGACGGCGAGGGTGTGACGACGATCCCGGTCCGCCTGCGCCGACCAGAGATCCGCTCCCGGCCCAGCGACGGTGCGGGCCCATCGTTCGTCCTCGGCCGACGGTGTACCCGAGCGGAGCCCGTCGACGAACCGACGGACGAGGTGCGGGATCTCTGCGACCGTCCGCACCATCAGAGGACGCCGAGGCGCCGGGCTGCGAGGGTCAGACCGATGACCGTCTTCGCGTCGACGACGGCGCCGGATGCGATGAGACCGTCGATCTCCCGGAGCGCGACCCGCTCGACGACGAGGTACGCCTCCTCGACACCCTGGAGATCCGAGGGCACCTGTTCGAGCCCGGTCGCGAGGTACACGTGCGTCCGCTGGTCGCTCATGCCCGCTGCGTTCACGAACACGGTCAGCAGCTCGAACGCGGCAGCGCGCAACCCGACCTCCTCGGCGAGCTCCCGCTCCGCCGTGCGGAGCGGATCCTCGCCGTCGACGTCGCGGAGGCCGGCCGGGATCTCGACGAGCCAGGTGTCGAGCGCCGGGCGGTACTGGCGGACGACGACGACCTCGGGTCCGTCGTCACCGTGCACGACGGGCACGACGGCGACCGCACCGGGGGCACGCACGATGTCTCGACGGAACGGTTCGCCACCCGGTCCACGGAACGACGCCTGGACGAGCGTCAGCACGTGGCCGCGGTGCACGACGTCCTCTCCCTCGAAGCGGAACCCGACCTCGTCCACGGGAACCGCCGTCAGACGTCGGACCCGGCGAGGGAACGTCCGCCACCCGCTGCGTCGAGGACGATCTCGACGTCGGCCCGGGTCGCCGCCCGGGCGAGTGCGGCGCGGAGAAACTCCCGGAACAGCGGTGCGGGACGGTTCGGGCGACTCAGGAACTCGGGGTGTGCCTGGGTGCCGATCCAGAACGGGTGATCGGTGAGCTCGATGAACTCGACCAGCCGACCGTCGGGCGACACGCCGGAGCACCGGAAGTTCCCGTCGTCGAAACGGGACCGGTAACGCGGGTTGAACTCGTAGCGGTGACGGTGCCGTTCCTTGACGACCGTCGCGCCGTACGCGGCAGCGACACGCGAGCCCGGCTCGAGCTGCGCGATGTAGCTGCCGAGCCGCATCGTCCCGCCCATGTCGGTGACCCCGCGCTGCATCTCCATGAGGTCGATGACCGGATGGGGTGTCGCCGGGTCGACCTCGGCGGAATTCGCGTGCTCGAGACCGAGCACCGAACGCCCGTACTCGATCGTCATGACCTGCATCCCGAGACAGAGGCCGAGGCAGGGCAGACGGTGCTCCCGGGCATAGCCGGCGGCGGCGATCTTGCCCTCGATCCCGCGGTTGCCGAAACCGCCCGGGATCACGATGCCGTCGTACGCCTCGAGGCGAGCGGCGGCCAACATCCCCTCGATCTCCTCGGCCTGCACCCAGTCGAGTTCGATCCGTGCGCCGAGCTCGAAGGATGCGTGGTTCAGCGCCTCGACCACGGAGAGGTACGCGTCGGGAAGGCTCACGTACTTCCCGACGATCGCAATCCTGGTGGTCGCCCGTGGCGCGCTGATCCGACCGACGAGCGTGCGCCAGGCCGAGAGATCGGGTTCGGTGCCGCCGAGGCCGAGCTGCGCACAGACGACGTCGTCGAGACCTTCCTCGTGCAGGACGAGTGGGATCAGGTAGATCGACGAGGCGTCGGCCGCGTTGACCACACCGGAGACCGGCACGTCGCAGAGGTTCGAGATCTTCCGCTTCAGCTCGTCGGACAGGGGGGCCTCGCTCCGGCAGACGATCGCATCCGGCTGGATGCCACGTCCCCGCAGCTCCGTTACCGAGTGCTGCGTCGGCTTGGTCTTCTGCTCCGAGGACGGGCCGATGAACGGCACGAGCGTGACGTGCAGGAAGAAACAGTTCTCGCGGCCGACGTCGAGCCGGTACTGACGGACCGCTTCGAGGAACGGCAGGATCTCGATGTCACCGACGGTGCCGCCGACCTCGGTGATGACGACGTCCACGTCGTCGTGGACGATCCGTTCGATCCGGCGCTTGATCTCGTCGGTGACGTGCGGGATCACCTGAACCGTCTTGCCGAGGTACTCGCCACGTCGTTCGGCGGCGATGACGGAGGAGTAGATCGATCCCGCCGTCGCGTTGGAGTCCTTCGTGAGGTCGTCGTCGATGAACCGCTCGTAGTGGCCGAGGTCGAGATCGGTCTCGCCGCCGTCGGCGGTGACGTACACCTCGCCGTGCTGGAAGGGGCTCATCGTGCCCGGATCGACGTTGAGGTACGGGTCGAGCTTCTGCATCGTCACGCGGATGCCCCGCGCCCGCAGGAGCGCACCGAGGGCCGAAGCGGTGAGGCCCTTCCCGAGCCCGCTGACCACGCCACCGGTCACGAAGATGTGCTTGGCCACCGATCCTCCCGGTCGACGTCACCGATCATCCGACCGGCTCCAGAACGTGACCCGGGTGGACGACCTTCCGAGGTACCCACGGCAGTGGGTCTCGAAGGGGCGAACCGGACGGGTCCGGCTCACGGTAGCAGCGGAGGCCCGTCGAGCACGGCATGTCCCGGCACGATCGGTCAGTTGGCGGCAGCGGCGAGCAGTTCCGCCGCGTGCGCTCGCGCCCGCTCGCTGTCCGGTGTCCCCGACAGCATCCGTGCGAGCTCGACGACTCGCGTGTCCGGGTCGAGGACGCTCGCCGAGGAGACCGTCTGATCGTCGGCGTGCAGCTTCGTCACCGAGACGTGACCGTGCGCCCAGGCTGCCACCTGCGCCAGGTGGGTGACCACGAGGACCTGACCGCCCCCACGCGCGAGGCCAGCAAGCGCCCGCCCCACCGCTGTGGCCGCCGCACCGCCGATGCCGGCGTCGACCTCGTCGAAGATCTGGGTCGGGGCCGGGCCTTCGCCCGACCGGGCGGCGCCGTCCTCCCGTAGGGCGAGGCGGAGGGCGAGCATGCAGCGGGCGAGCTCTCCCCCCGACGCGACCCGGCCGAGCTCCTGGGGCGGTGAGCCCTTGTTCGCCGTGAAGAGGTACACCACGTGCGCGCCGTCGGATCCCTCGACCGCCACCTCGAAGCGGGCGTTCGGGAGTCCGAGCGCACCGAGGCGCGCCGTGACCGCTGCAGCGAGTGGTGCTGCCGCCGCACGGCGCATCCCCGCGACGCGCTCCGCCTCGACGGCCTCGGTCCGTCGTCCGGCTTCGAGCTCGGCCTCGGTGCGGCGTGCCCGGTCGTCCCAGTCGTGGAGCTCACGTGCACGCGCGCGCAGGACCTCGAGCTCGGCGAGCACGGCGCTGACGTCGGTGCCGTACTTCCGGCACAGGTCCCGGATCGCCTGACGTCGGGCCCGCACCTCGGCGAGGCGCTGCGGGTCGGGCTCGATCGTTTCCGCCGTCGCACGGAGTTCGGACGCGACGTCGTCGAGATCGTCGAGACCTGCCCGCAACCGTGCGACGACCCCGGCGAACGGTGCCCGGTCCCGCAGCGCCGCGAGTGCGTCGCCGATGCGCCCGAGGGCGCCGTCGTCGTCGCGGAGCGCGGCGAGTGCGACCGCCCCCGACTCCCGGTGCGCGACCGCATCGGCGAGGAGGGACTCCTCGGCCTCGAGCCGTGCCTCCTCGTCCTCGTCCTGCAGTCGGGCCGCTTCGATCTCATCGATCTGGAACCGGAGCAGGTCGAGCTCTCGTGCCCGTCCACGGTCGTCCCCGCCGAACCCGGCGAGTCGTTCCTCGAGCTGCCGCACCTCGGCGCGCACTGCCCGTAGGGCGGCGTCGTCGACCGCGCCGAACTCGTCGAGCGCTGCCCGCTGCGCGCCCGGTCGGGCGAGGCGGTGGTGCGCGTGCTGTCCGTGGATCTCCACGAGTTCCGCGCCCAACGCGGTCAGTTCCGCTGTCGTGGCGAGCCCGCCGTCGATGTAACACCTGCTCCGGCCCGTCGCCGGGACGACCCGGCGCAGCACGACCTCGTCGGCGTCGTCCGCACCGCGGGTGAACCTCCCCTCGACGATGGCCTCCGCCGCGGTCGGCCGGACGAGCCGTGGATCGGCCCGCCCGCCGAGCAGGAGGTTCACCGCCTCCACGATCAGCGTCTTGCCCGCACCCGTCTCACCGGTGACGGCCCACATGCCGTCGGCGAGGGTCAACGACAGTTCGTCGATGACCCCGAGATCTCGCACCCGTAGTTCGAGGAGCATCCAGACCGTCCACTCGGGGTGATGATGGTTCGACGGGGGTCAACGGTCGTTGAGACCGAACTTCGACCGCAGGACCCCGAGGAAGCTGTGACGGCCGAAGGTGACGAGGCGGGCAGGATGCGGCGACGCGCCGCAGACGATCGCGTCACCCTCCTCGAGCATGCCCCCGTGTCGGCCGTCGAGCAGCAGAGCGGCCGGCCGCCAGCCGCGCACCTCGAGACGCAGCACCGCCTCCGGCTCGACCACGAGGGAGCGGTCGAAGAGCATGTGCGGTGCCACCGGTGTGAGAACGAGGGCCCGATGCGTCGGCGACACGATCGGTGCCCGCGCCGACAACGCGTAGGCCGTCGAACCCGTCGGGGTCGCGACGATCAGCCCGTCCGCCGTGAAGGTCGCGAAGTGCTCGCCGTCGACCGACGCCGCGAGGCGCACGGTGTGCCCCTGTGCCGTCTTCTCGAGGACCGCCTCGTTCAGTGCCGAGGCGAGCTGTCCCGTGCCCTCGACGCGCACCTCGAGACGCATCCGTTTCTCGATGGCGTGGTCGCCCGCGAGGAAGCGTCGCATCGCCCCGTCGAGATCGGCGGCCTGGGTCTCCACGAGGTAGCCGAGCTGCCCGAGGTTGACACCGAGGACGGGGACGTCGTGATCGGAGACGAGGTCGACGGTGCGCAACATCGTCCCGTCCCCGCCGATCGAGATGGCGAGGTCCCACCGTGCGGCGGGCGGGGGTGCTGCACCGAGATCCGGCCGACCGATCCGGACTGCGTCCGTCTCGACCATGCCGACCGTGTGCCCCTCACCGGTCAACCGGTCCGCTGTTCGCCGGGCGACCTCGTGGGCCTCGGCCCGTTCCTCGTGGACGACGAGCAGGATCGCTGCCATCTCAGGCATCCACGTCGTCGGGTCGGTAGGTCACGGCATCGAGCATGGCACCGATTACGCCGTCGGCCGGGGACGGAGCACCGACCCGGAACGCCGCGAGGAACTCGACATTGCCCGAGGCACCCCGCAGCGGGGATCGGATGACACCCGCCAGACCGAGGCCGGCGCCGCAGTAGGTGTCGATCACCGCTCCGATGACGGCACGGTGCACGCTCGGATCGGTGATAACACCGCGTCCACGCGAGACGTCACGGCGCCCGGCCTCGAACTGGGGCTTCACGAGCAGGACCGCTGTTGCGTCGGGCCGGAGCAGACCGACGACGGCGGGCGCGACCGTGCGCAGCGAGATGAAGGAGAGGTCCGCGACCACACCGTCGAAGGGGCCACCGATCGTCGTCGCCTCGACACTGCGGACGTTGCACCCCTCGACCGACACGACCCGGTCATCTCGTCGCAGTCGTTCGTGGAGTTGCCCGCGCCCCACGTCGACGGCGACGACCTCACGCGCCCCGTGCTGGAGGAGGCAGTCCGTGAAACCGCCCGTCGACGCCCCGAGGTCGGCGTATCGCCGACCGGTCACGTCGATGGCGAAGGCCACGAGCGCCGCCTCGAGCTTGTGGCCACCCCGACCGACGAAGCGGTCGGCCTCGCCGTGCACGACGAGAGGCTCGTCGACGGCCACCATGCGGGCGACCTTCGACGCCGGTGCACCGCCGACCGTGACACGACCTTCCCCGACGAGCTCGGCCGCACGCGAGCGCGACGGGGCGAGGCCTCGACGGACGAGCTCCACATCGAGTCGGCGGCGGGTTGACGTGGTCGGCTCCAGGGTCGTCGCCCCCGTCGGGTGGGGAGCGCCTCGCGCAGCGTACCGCCGCGGTCGGACATCTCAGATCTGCAGCACCGACCCCACGAGGCTCGCGAGATCGTCCGCCACCCTCCACGGAACGACACCCTCGACGGCCGTCGGGGCCGCCCGGGTGGACCCGCTGAGGACGAGGCCGAAGTCGAATCCGAGCGTGGCTGCGAAGCCTCCGTCGGTGTCGAGCCGGTCACCCACGACCACACCACCCTCCCCCACCCGGGCCCGGACGAGGGAGGCCATCGGCTCGTGCGGCTTGCCCGCCACGACGGGAACGCTGCCCGACGCATAGGCGACGGCGGCGAGGAGCGAACCACCGCCGGGCCGCAGCCCGTGCGGACCCGGCAACGTCGGGTCGTCGTTGGTCCCGACGAGGCGGGCTCCGCCGAGCACCGCTGTCGTCGCGGCTGCAAGCCGGTCGTAGTCGAAAGCCGGGTCGTAGCCGACGATCACCGTGTCGGCACGTCCTGTCACGACGACCCCGCCGCGCGCCTCGACCGCCTCCACGATCCCGGGTCCGCCGCAGACGTGCACGCGCTCCCCCGCTTCGACGAGCAAGGCCGCCGCCATCGCGGAGGTGACGACACGGCCCCGGGCATCGACGCCGATTGCGGCGAGACGCTCCTCCGTGACGGCGACGGGCGCATAGGAGAAGTTCGTCGCGAAGACGACCTCGTGGCCCGCCGACAGCAGCCGCGTCACCGCGTCAGCCGAACCGGCGATCGCAACGTCCTCGAGCCACATGACGCCGTCGAGGTCGATGATCCACGGCGAGGCGTGGCCATGGTCCCGTGTCATACGAACTCCATTCCGTGGCACGTCCCCGGACGCGACGGAGGGGATCGCCGGGCGTCCCGACGATCCCCTCCGAACGACACTTTCGGCGTTGTGCTCAGACCGTCCAGGTCGGCTGCGAGTGCAGCAGCTTCTGGAGGTCACCCCGGCCGCCGCGCTCCTCGGCCGCGACCAGCTGCGCCTTCGCCGTCTCGGCGTACTCGGCACGCTCGACGGCCCGGAAGATGCCGACCGGGGTCGGCTGGTGCACGCCCTGGGACAGCTGGGCGAGCATGAAGGCAAGGCCCGGCTCGGGACGGCTCTCGTCGTGTACGACGATCGCGTCCTCGCCGACGTCCGCCACGTTCACGATGCGGGCGGCGCCGTCGGAGCCGATGACGACACCCTTCTCGAGGTCCTTCCCGAAGCGGACGGCCTTGCCGTGCTCGAGCGGGATGAGCATGTCGTCACGGTTCGCACGGGCGGTCAGCGACTCGAACTGCCCGTCGTTGAAGACGTTGCAGTTCTGGAAGATCTCGACGAACGCCGCACCCTTGTGGGCGTGCGCCCGTCGCATCATCTCCTGCATGTGCTGACGGTCCATGTCGTGGCTGCGGGCGACGAACGTCGCCCCTGCGCCGAGTGCGACCGCGATCGGGTTGAACGGTGCGTCGACCGACCCCATCGGGGTGGACTTCGTCACCTTGCCCACCTCGGACGTCGGCGAGTACTGACCCTTGGTGAGACCGTAGATCTGGTTGTTGAACAACAGGATCGTCAGGTTCACGTTGCGGCGCAGCGCATGGATGAGGTGGTTCCCGCCGATCGACAGGAGGTCACCGTCACCGCCGACTACCCAGACGTCGAGGTCCGGGCGCGCCATCGCCAGGCCGGTGGCGATCGCCGGGGCACGACCGTGGATCGTGTGCATCCCGTAGGTGTTCATGTAGTACGGGAAGCGCGCCGCGCAACCGATACCGGAGACGAACACCGTGTTCTCCCGCTGCACGCCCAGTTCGGGCATGAGCAACTGCACGGCGGTCAGGATCGAGTAGTCACCGCATCCCGGGCACCAGCGGACCTCCTGGTCGCTCTGCCAGTCCTTGCGGCTCGTGAGGGGCACCTGCACGTCGGTCATGGTCACTTCGCTCCTTCGAGCATCGACTCGATCGCGTCTTCCAGTTCAGCAGCCGTGAAGGGCACGCCCTTCACCTTCGACACCGACTTGGCGTCGACGAGGAACTCGGCCCGCACCATCTTGGCGAGGTGACCCGAGTTCATCTCCGGGACCATCACCCGCGGGTACCGCCGGAGGACCTCACCGAGGTTCGACGGGAACGGGTTGATGTGCGTGAGGTGACAGTGGGCGATCTTGCGACCCTTCGCCCGCTGACGGTCGACCGCGGTCACGATCGCACCCCAGGTCGATCCCCAGGCGAGGATGAGCAGTTCGGCGTCGTCCACGTCACCCGTGACCGGGGCCGGCGGGATGTCGTCTGCCACCGCGGCGACCTTGGCGGCACGAGTGGTCACCATGTGACCGTGGTTGTCGGGCGTGTAGGAGATGTTCCCCGACCCGTCCTCCTTCTCGATGCCACCGATGCGGTGCATGAGGCCAGGGGTACCCGGCAGCGCCCACGAGCGGGCGAGGGTCTTCGGGTCACGCACGTAGGGCCAGTGCTCGGGCTCGCCGGTCGTCTCGTTGACGTGGTTCGGCTCGGTGGCGAACTGCGTCGAGATGTCCGGCAGCGAGGCGACCTCAGGCAGGAGCCAGGGCTCGGTGCCGTTCGCCAGGTAGCCGTCGGAGAGCACGATGACCGGGGTGCGGTACTTGAGGGCGATCCGGCTCGCCTCGATCGCCACCTCGAAGCAGTGCGACGGGCTGTAGGCCGCGATGATCGGCATCGGTGCCTCGCCGTGACGGCCGTACATCGCCATGAGGAGGTCGGCCGCCTCGGTCTTCGTCGGCAGCCCGGTCGAAGGTCCGCCGCGCTGGATGTCGACGATGACGAGCGGCAGCTCGAGGCTGACCGCGAGCGACATCGTCTCGCTCTTCAGCGCGACGCCGGGGCCCGACGTCGTCGTGATCGCGAGCGACCCGCCGAACGCAGCACCGAGCGCCGAACCGATGCCGGCGATCTCGTCCTCGGCCTGCAGCGTGGTCACGCCGAAGCTCTTGTGCTTCGACATCTCGTGGAGGATGTCGGAGGCCGGGGTGATCGGGTAGGAGCCGAGGAACGTCGGCAGCTTCGCGAGCTGGCCGGCGGCGATGAGCCCCCACGCCATCGCCGTGTTGCCGTTGATCGACGTGTACACGCCGGCATCCTGCTCGGCCGGCTTGATGGTGAAGCGGTGCCCGGCGAGCTCCGCCGTCTCGCCGTAGGCGTGCCCGGCCTTGAACGCCATGATGTTGGCGTTCATCACCATCTCGTTCTTGCCGAAGCGCTCACGGATCCAGTCGAGCGTCGGGTCGACGGGACGTGTGTACATCCACGAGATCAGGCCCAGGGCGAAGAAGTTCTTCGAGCGCTCGGCGTCACGCGGCTTCACGCCCGACTCCTTGACGCCCTCCTTGGTGAGGCTCGTCATCGGGACTTTGACGACCTGGAATCCGTCGAGGGTGCCGTCCTCGAGCGGGTCGGCGGTGTAGCCGGCCTTGTCGTAGTTCCGCTGCTCGAACTCGTCGATGTTCAGGATGACGAGTCCGCCCCGCTCGAGCCGATGGAGCTCGGACTTGAGGGCTGCAGGGTTCATCGCGATGAGGACCGACGGCGCGTCACCGGGGTTGGTGATGTCGTGGTCGGCGATCTGGACCTGGAACGCCGACACGCCGAAGACCGTGCCGGTTGGGGCACGGATCTCAGCGGGGAAGTCGGGGAACGTCGCGAGATCGTTCCCGAACACCGCGCTCGCACTGGTGAACCGCTCGCCCGTGAGCTGCATCCCGTCACCCGAGTCACCCGCGAAACGGATGACCACATGGTCGAGTGACGTGCCTCCTTCGGACGTGCCCGAACGTGTGTCGACGTCGGTCACGGATATCTCCCTCTAGCCTCGTTGCTGTCGGAACGCCCTGCCGGGCGCGTGTACTGCCGAAAGACCCTACCGCACCGGTGGGTGCCTCGCGAGGACCGGAGTAGCCTCGCCGGAATTTCGCCGCGAGGTCTGGTCCGGGGGTCCACCGACGATGGAACGGTTCAACTGGTTCGCACCGCACATGCGGGTGGACCCCTACCCGGATCTGCACCGCTTCCGCGCCGAGTCGCCGATCCAGCACACGCCCGAGGGCTGGTGGGTGCTGGGCTTCGAGGAGGCGAACCTCGTGCTGAAGGACGCCCGGTTCGGCCGGGACAGGAGCGTCTTCCTCGAGGACTTCCGACGCTCCCTCGGTGACGGCCCCGCCTTCGAGTACGTGGTCCGCCGGATGACCTACTACGGGCCGCCCGACCATGGTCGGATCCGCGGCATCGTCGCCGGGGCGTTCACGCCTCGCCGGATCGAGGGCCTCCGTCCGTTCATCCAGCGCATCACCCACGAGCTGCTCGACGGGGTACCGGACCATCGTCGGTTCGACCTCCTCGACGCCGTCGGTCATCCACTCCCCTCGCTCGTCATCTGCGAGCTGCTCGGTGTCCCCCACAGCATGCGAGCCGACTTCGATCGGTGGACCCAGGTGATCGCCCATCTGATCTCGCCGGTGGTGACCGAGGAGCAGCTCCGCATCGGTACCGACATCGTCATCGAGGAATGGGCGTGTGTCGAGGACCTCATCGCGCACCGGGCGCGCAACCTCGGCGACGACCTCCTCTCCGCACTCATCCAGGCGGAATTCGAAGGCGAGCGGCTCACGCGGGAGGAGCTCGTCGCCAACGTCATGTTCATGTTCTCCGCGGGACACCAGACGACCCGCGACTCGCTCGGCATGGGCGTCCTCGGTCTGCTGCGTCACCGGGACGAGTGGCGACGGCTCACCGACGACCCGGACGGGATGTCCCGCCCGGCGACGGAGGAGTGTCTCCGCTACGAGTCGCCGGTCTGCATCGCGCAGCAGCACGCGCTCGACGACACCGAGGTGGCCGGCGTCGCGATCCCGCGCGGTGAGACGATCAACGTCCTCATCAACGCGGCGAACCGCGACCCCCGCCGCTTCCCCGAGCCGGACCGGTTGCACATCGGCCGGGAGGACAACCACCCGATGGCATTCTCCGGGGGGCCGCACCTCTGTCTCGGCGCGGCGCTCGCCCGCGTCGAGGTCGGCGTCGTGCTCGGCGAGCTCGCCAAACGCTTCCCCGACCTCGACCTCACGGGCGACGAGATCCGCTGGAGGGACACCGCGGTCTTCCGCGGGCCCCACGAGATGTGGGTTACCGCCTGAGCGGACTCAGGCGACGGTGACCGAGCCGTCGAGGTAGACGTCCTGGATCGCATGGAGGAGTTCGACGCCCTCCGCGAGCGGACGCTGGAACGCCTTCCGACCCGAGATCAGCCCGGTTCCACCGGCACGCTTGTTGATGACCGCCGTGCGCACCGCTGCGGCGAGGTCGCCCGCACCCTTGGACTCACCACCGGAGTTGATGAGGCCTGCACGCCCCAGGTAGCAGTTCGCGACCTGCCAGCGCGTGAGGTCGATGGGGTGGTCGGTCGTGAGCGCCTCGTAGACCGCCTTGTGCGTCTTGCCGTAACCCGAGAACGCGTTGAATCCGCCGTTGTTCTCCGGCGCCTTCTGCTTGATGATGTCGGCCTCGATGGTCACACCGATGTGGTTGGCCTGGCCGGTCAGGTCGGCGGACACGTGATAGTCGACGCCGTCCTTCTTGAAGTCGCTGTTGCGCAGGTAGCACCACAGGACCGTGAACATCCCGAGCTCGTGGGCGCGGGCGAACGCCTCGGCGACCTCTTGGATCTGGCGAGTCGACTCGTCGGAACCGAAGTAGATCGTCGCACCGACACCTGCCGCACCGAGGTCGAACGCCTGGTCGACGGAACCGAACATCACCTGGTCGAACTTGTTCGGGTACGTGAGCAGTTCGTTGTGGTTCAGCTTCACGATGAAGGGGATGCGGTGGGCGTGCGAGCGCGAGCACGCAGCGAGGACACCGAACGTCGACGCCACTGCGTTGCAGCCACCCTCGATGGCGAGCTCGACGATGTTCTTCGGGTCGAAGTAGCGCGGGTTCGGCGCGAACGAGGCCGCGCCCGAGTGCTCGATCCCCTGATCGACCGGCAGGATCGACACGTAGCCGGAGCCAGCGAGGCGACCCGTGCCGTACAGCGCTGCGAGGTTGCGCAGCACCTGCGGCGAACGGTCGGTCTGCACCATGACCCGTTCGATGAAGTCGGGACCCGGCAGGTGCAGGTCCGCCTTCGGGATCCCGGTCGACGTGTGGGCCAGCAGGTACTCGGCCTCGTCGCCGAGGAGGCTCTGAATGTCCGCCACGATGCTCCTTTGCGTGTGGTGTTCCCTACGGTCTGCGCCACGGAGCCACTGGTCACCGGGCTGCCGTCGAACGCTACCCGACGGGGCGCGCGCCGATGCGCACGCGCTGCCGGTCGACTCAGGCGTCGACGTCGACCACGACCCGGCCGCGCACCGCACCATCGAGGATCGCCGAGCAGACCCGGGGAACCTCCGCGAGCCCGATCGTCGTCGTCATCGCTGCGAGTGCACTGCGGTCGAGTTCCGTCGCGAGGCGGCTCCACGCCTCCTCGCGCAGGGCGAGCGGTGCCATCACCGAGTCGACGCCGATCAGCGTCACGCCCCGGATGATGAAGGGATACACCGATGTCGGGAGGTCACCGCCCTGGGCGAGACCGCACGCTGCGACGACACCGCCGTAGGACGTGGTCGCAAGCACGTTCGCGAGCGTGTTGGAGCCAACCGCGTCGATCGCCGCGGCCCAGCGTTCGGCCTGCAACGGACGAGGGTTGGGCGATCCGAGTTCCGCCCGGTCGATCACCTCGGCCGCACCGAGCCCACGGAGATAATCGGCCTCCTCCGGTCGTCCGGTCGACGCGACCACGCGATAGCCACGCGAGGCGAGCAGGCTGACTGCGACCGAACCGACCCCACCGGCGGCGCCGGTCACGAGGACGTCGCCGCGGTCCGGACGTGCGCCTGCCCGCTCGATTGCCATCACGCACAGCATCGCCGTGTACCCGGCGGTACCGATCGCCATGGCGGTCGGCGCGTCGAGGCCGTCCGGAAGCCGGACGAGCCACTCCCCCTTCACCCGCGCCCGCTGCGCGTAGCCACCCCAGTGCCCCTCCCCGACCCCGAAGCCGTTCAGCACGACTCGATCGCCGACGGAGAACCGCGGGTTCTGCGAGGAGGTGACCGTGCCTGCGAAGTCGATGCCGGGCACCATCGGGAACGATCGGACCACGGGCTTGCCACGCACGACGGCGAGCCCGTCCTTGTAGTTCACCGTGGAGTGGCTCACCGCGACGGTGACGTCACCTTCGGGGAGATCGTTCTCGTCGATGTCGGTCACCGCAGCGACCGGACCACCGTCACCTTCGTTCAACACGAGTGCCCTCAGCATGACCGGGCACCCTACCCGCGGCTCAGCCGAGGCCTCGCACGCGCTCCCGCACGTCGAAGAACTCGGGATCGGCAGCCGCGATGCGACGGAAGAGATCGCGCGCCTCGCCGAGCGCACCGGCACGCTCCTGCAGATCGGCGAGGGCGTACCACCGTCGGAGATCGCCCTCACGGATCTTCTTCGTCGGGGTCGGCGCAACAGCAGCGAGAAGTGCGATCGCCTCGTCGAGCCGACCGCGGTCAGCGAGTGATCCGGCGACGACGATGCGCCCCTCGTTGACGAGATCCTTCGACGGGGACGCCTCCTTGAGCTCGCCCCACAGGCGATCGACGTCGTCGTAGCGGCGAAGGGCGCGGTAGCAGTCGGCGAGAACAGGGTGCTGCTCCGTCGAGGCGGTCAGGACATGGAACTGCTCGAGCTCGCGCACGGCATCGGTCCACCGACCGACGTGGTAGAGCGCGAGACCGTAGAGCTCGCGTACCTGCGAGGACGACGGGACGTCCTGCGCGAGTGCCCGGAGTGCGGGAAGTGCCTCGTCGTAACGTTCGTCGTCGAAGGCCCGGGCTGCGAGTCGGAGACGTCGCTCGACCTTGACCGCTGCGCCGGCCCCTGCGGTGCGCGACAGTTCGTCACGGTCGGGTCGCACCGGCGTCGGTGCACGATCCGGGCGACGCGGCGCCTCGGCGGCCCTCCGGTCGTCGAAGGATCTGCGGTTGCCACGGGCGACCGGTTCGGCAGATCGCCGTCGTTCCTCGATCAGCTCCGTCCGGTCGACATTCGGTCGGCCTTCGAGCTCGTCACGACGCTCTGCGACCTCGCCTTCGGCAGGTGCGTTGCGCCGCGGACCGAGCCGTCGACCGACGAGGTTGCCGGCACCACGGGCGGCGAGGCCGCCGACCAGACGGCCGCTGATGTGCACCGGCCTGTCACGCTCGTCCTCGGGTGCGGTGAAGTTACGGCTGTCCGGGCGGCGTTGCGGTCCACCTCGACCGGCGCCTCCCCGACGGTCCCCGTCGAAGCGACCCCGACCCGGACCACCTGGTCCCCTGCCACCGGCACCGTACCGGCGCTCACCACCATCCGGGCGGCCGGCACCGTACCGACGCTCACCACCATCCGGGCGGCCGGCACCGTACCGGCGCTCACCACCACCATCCGGGCGGCCGGCACCGTACCGGCGCTCACCACCACCATCCGGGCG
>CAYVOK010000017.1:12312-62953 GCA_964453335.1 uncultured Acidimicrobiaceae bacterium | reverse complement strand
GGATCTCGAGGAGCAGAGCCTCGGTCTCGATCTCGACGCGGTCCACCTCGTCGATGAGCAGCACGACCGGGTCCTCGGCACGGATGGCCTCGAGGAGCGGGCGGGTGAGCAGGAACTCGTCGCCGAAGATGTCGTCGGACATCTCCGACCAGTCCTTCGACGAGTCGCCCCGCTCGGCCTGGATGCGCAGGAGCTGCTTCTTGTAGTTCCACTCGTACAGCGCCTTGGCCTCGTCGAGGCCCTCGTAGCACTGCAGACGGATGAGCCGCGCACCGGTGATCTCGGCGACGGACTTCGCGAGCTGGGTCTTGCCCGTACCCGCAGGGCCCTCGACGAGGATCGGCTTGCGGAGGCGGTCGGCGAGGTAGACGACGCCGGCGATGCTCTCGTCCGAGAGGTAGTTCACCCCACGGAGCGCCTCACGCACCCCCGTCACCGATTCGAAGCGATTCTCCATGGGCGGGAGCATAGGTGTCAGCCGCCGCGGCGGGTAATCACCTCGTGCCGTCGGTCACGTCCCGGCGGTCGGGACGAGGACGAGATCGTCCCGGTGCACGACCGGCGCACGGTCAGCCGTGGCGAGTTCGTCCGTGCGGCGACCCTTCACCCGTTCGACGACCCGGGAGCTGATCCGGGCGAGCCCCTTGGCGAACGCGACCCCGTCGGGCCCGACGAGTTCGACCGCTGCACCCGCGTGGAACCGCCCCTCGACCGCCGTCACGCCGACGGGGAGCAAGGACGTGTCACGCTCGGCGAGAGCCCGGCGGGCGCCGGCGTCGACGTGCAGGACACCTTCAGCCGGGACCGCGAACGCGATCCACAGCTTCTTCGCCGGGAGCTGCCGGTCCTGTGCGAGCACCACGGTGCCCACACCGGCACGACCGTCGACCGCGTCGACGAGCACGTCGGACCGACCGGCTGCGGCGATCACGGTCCGCACGCCCGACCAGGCGGCGATCTTCGCCGCAGCGAGCTTCGACGCCATACCGCCGCTCCCCCGGGCGCTGCCACGCCCGCCGGCCGCCGCCTCGAGGGCGCGGTCGACCGTACGGATCTCCTCGATGAGCGACGCGCCAGGGTCGACGCGCGGGTCGGCGGTGAACAGACCCGGCGTGTCGGTGAGGAGGACGAGCAGATCGGCCTGCAGCAGGTGGGCGAGCAGTGCGGCGATGCGGTCGTTGTCACCGAAGCGGATCTCGGTGTCGGCGAGCGCGTCGTTCTCGTTCACGATCGGGACGACCCCGAGGTCGAGCAGCCGCTCGAGCGTCGCCCGTGCGTGCAGGTACTGGGACCGTTCGAAGAAGTCGAGCGGCGAGATCAGCACCTGGCCGGCGACGACGCCGTGCCCGGCGAGGACCTCGTTGTAGGTCTGCATGAGCCGGCTCTGCCCGACGGCGGAGAGCGCCTGCAGCGTTCGGCGATCGCGCGGTCTCGCCGTCATGCCGAGCGCCGGCATGCCTGCGGCGACCGCACCCGAGGTGACGACCACGATCCGGTGCCCGTCGCCCGCGAGACGCGCGACCTCGGCGCAGAGCTTCTCGATCGCCCCACCCTGGATGCGGCCGGACTCGTCGGTCAGCGACGACGTCCCGATCTTCACGACGATGCGCACGGTCAGGACCTGTCGTCGTGGTAGTCGAACTCGAACCCGCCGATGCGGACGACGTCACCTTCCTGGGCGCCGGCCCGATGGAGGGCACGGTCGACCCCGAGGCGGGCGAGGCGGGTGCGGGCGTACTGGAGGGCATCGGGGCGCGTGATGTCGCTGAGGGCGACGGCCCGTTCGGCCTGTCGACCGAGTACGGTCCACGCGCCGTCGTCGGCACGCTCGATGCGGAACCCCTCGGGAACGGGCCGGTGGACGACGAACCCCTCGGGTACGACCTCGGCGTCACGGGCCCCCTGCACGAGGTCGGCGAGACGCCCGGTGAGCTCACGCAGACCGACGCCGGTCACCCCGGAGATGCGGTGGTGATCGGCGTCCCAGCGCGGGCCGACGGTGCCCTCGAGATCGGCACGGGACCCGACGACGAGCCGGGGCCGGTCGAGGAGGTGGGGCTGGTAGGCGCCGAGCTCGGCGAGGAGGACGCGTTCCTGTTCGTCGGGCGGGGTGCCGTCGAGCATGGCGAGGTCGAGGAGCACGAGCAGCACCCGCGCCCGTTCGACGTGCCGCAGGAACTGGTGCCCGAGCCCACGTCCCTCGGCTGCGCCCTCGATGAGACCGGGCACGTCGGCGACGGTGTACTGGCGGTCGTCGTCGAGGGAGACGACACCGAGGTTCGGTTCGAGCGTGGTGAAGGGGTAGTCCGCGATCTTCGGCTTGGCCGCCGAGATGCGAGAGATGAGCGTCGACTTCCCCACGTTCGGGAACCCGATGATGGCGACGTCGGCGACGAGCTTGAGCTCGAGGCGGTACCAGTGCTCCTCACCGACCTCGGCCTGCTCGGCGAAGGCGGGGGCCCGCCGGCGGTTCGACAGGAACGACGCGTTGCCACGACCGCCGCGACCACCCTCGGCCGCGAGCCAGCGGTCGCCGTGGGCGGCGAGGTCGGCGAGGACCGGTCCGTCCTTCACCCGCACCACGGTGCCGACGGGGACGGCGACCTCGAGGTCGCGCCCGCGGGCGCCGTCGAGGCGCTTGCCGCGACCGTGGGTGCCGTCCTGTGCGCGCCGGTGCGGATGGTCCCTGAACGCGAGGAGGGACGACACGTTGCGGTCCGCGACGAGCCAGACGTCGCCGCCGCGGCCGCCGTCACCGCCGTCGGGGCCGCCCTTGGGGACGAAGGCCTCACGTCGGAACGACACCGCGCCGGCACCACCGTCACCTGCCCGGACGTGCAGCCCGCACTCGTCGACGAAGTTCGACACGCATGCAGGATACGGCCGGGCCACCGTCCGCCGTCACTGTCACTCCCGATCCGTACGATGGCGCCCGATGACGGTGACCGACCCGACCGACCGCAACCGACGCTGGGCCTCGACGATGGCGGGCCACGGATCGAACGTCGTGCGCCGTGCCCACGCCGACAGCACCGCCCGTATCGACCTCCCCCGCCCACTCGACCGCGAGGAGCGTGAGGCGCTCGAGAACAGCCTCCTCGCACCGGGGGCGACGAGGTCCGTCGGTGCGGGGAACCGGGCGGTCCCCGAGGAACCCGATCCGGCACGCACCTGCTTCGAGCGCGACCGCGACCGGATCCTGCACTCCTCGGCGTTCCGGCGGCTCGCCGGGAAGACCCAGGTGTTCGTGTTCCCCCACGACCACCAGCGCACCCGGATGACACACGCGCTCGAGGTCGCCCAGGTCGCGGTCTCCGTCGCCCGCTCCCTCCGGCTGAACGTCGCCCTCACCGAGGCGATCGCGCTCGCCCACGACTGCGGCCACGGGCCCGGTGGCCACGCCAGCGAGGAAGCGCTCGACCCCTTCGTCCCCGAGGGGTACGACCACGCCGTCTGGGGGGCCGACGTGGTGCTCCCCCCGCTCAACCTCTGCGTCGAGACCCTCGACGGGGTCCGCAACCACTCCTGGTCACGACCGGCCCCGGCCACGCCGGAAGGTGAGGTGGTGAGCTGGGCCGACCGGATCGCCTATGTCTGTCACGACTTCGAGGACGCAGTCGCCGCCGGCCTCGTGCAACCGGGCGACCTACCCGCCGTGGTCCGCCTGCGGTGCGGTGAGTCCCGTCGGTTGCAGCTCGCCGCATTCATCGGGGGCATGGTCGACGCGACCCGCCAGACCGGGACCATCGGCATGGTCGAGGAGATGGCCGACGCCCTCGCAGCCTTCCGACGCTTCAACTACGAGCACATCTACATGCGTCCGGAGTCGGTGCAGCAGGCCGAACGGGTCGTCCGACTGCTCCGCGCCCTCACCGTCTTCTACGGCGACGACCCGTCCCGCCTGCCGCCGTCACGGCGACGCGGCACGTCCCCCGGTTCGGCCGAAGCCCTCCGGGAGGCGGTCACCTACGTCGGCGGAATGACCGACGGCTATGCGTGCGACCAGGCTGTCCGACTGCTCGGGTACCCCGAGGCGGACCTTCCGGTCGGGATCGACCTCAGTCCGGCAGGACGTTGACGACCTTGCGGCCCTTCGACTGACCGAAGTTGACCACGCCGTCGGCGAGGGCGAACAGGGTGTCGTCGCCGCCGCGACCCACGTTCTCACCGGGGTGGAAACGGGTGCCGCGCTGGCGCACGAGGATCGAACCGGCCGGCACGCGCGTGCCTCCGAACGCCTTCACACCGAGACGCTTGGACTGTGAGTCGCGGCCGTTCCGGGTCGAGCCGCCGCCCTTGGTCTTCGACATGTGGTCGCTCCCTCAGCCCTTGGAGATCGCGGTGATCTCGATGGTGGAGTACTTCTGACGGTGACCCCAGCGACGGCGCTCGTTGGCCTTCGACTTGTAGGTGAACCCGACGATCTTGGGGCCCTTGGCCTCGCCGACGACCCGTGCCGTGACACGAGCCGAGGCGAGCTGGCCCGGGGTCGCGAGCGTGTCCGCCCCGTCGACCACGAGGACCGGCGTGAAGGAGAGTTCCGCTTCGGGCCCGCCGACGCGTTCGACGTCGAGGCGCTGCCCCTCGGTCACTCGGTACTGCTTGCCACCGGTCTTGATCACTGCGTACATAACGGGGAGCGACACTAGCAGTCAGGCGGGCGAGAACCGCAACCTAACCGTTCTCCCCGACGAGATCGTCGTCGAGGACCACGCCGCGACCGTCGCAGGCCTCGCATCGGCAGCTCACGCTCTCGATCAGGCCCTCGCCGATCCGCTTGCGGGTCATCTCGACCAGACCGAGCTCGGAGATCTCGAAGACCTGGGTCCTCGTCTTGTCGCGGGCGAGGGCGTCGCGGAAGACCCGGACCACCTCGTCGCGGTTCTCCCGGATCTCCATGTCGACGAAGTCGATGACGATGATCCCGCCGATGTCACGCAGACGGAGCTGGCGTGCGATCTCGGTCGCCGCCTCGAGGTTGTTCCGGAACACCGTCTCCTCGAGGGACGACTTGCCGACGTTCTTGCCGGTGTTGACGTCGATGACGGTGAGCGCCTCGGTGTGCTCGATGATGAGCGACCCACCGGAGGGCAACCACACCTTGCGGTCGGTCGCCCGGAGGCGCTGCTCGTGGATGTGGAACCGTTCGAACAGCGGCAGCGGTTCGGTCGCCCGGTCGTGGAACTCGACCCGGTCGGCGAGCATCGGCGAGATGGCCGCCACGTACGCGCGGACCTCCTCGTAGAGCTCACGGTCGTCGATGACGATCTGGCGGTACTCCGCGTTCAGCTCCTCACGGATGACCCGGAGCGCGAGGTCGGGCTCGCGGTAGATGAGCGCCGGCGCCTTCGCCGATCGGGCGAGGGCGTCGATTCGGTCCCACTGGTCGACGAGCCGCCGGACGTCCCGCTCGATCTCCTCCTCGGTGACGTTCTCCGCTGCCGTCCGCACGATGACCCCGTGCTGAGGCGGCTTCACCCGGTCGAGGATCTGGCGCAGCCGTCGCCGCTCGTTGTCCGGCAACCGCTTCGAGATGCCGTACGTCGGACTGTTCGGGATGAGCACCACGAAGCGCCCGGGGAGGGACACTTCCTGGGTGAGGCGGGCGCCCTTGTGCGCGATCGGGTTCTTCGTGACCTGGCAGAGGATCGTCTGCCGGGCCCGCAGCACCTGCTCGATGCGCTTCTTCCCACCGGGGGACTCGATGTCCTCCTGCTCGTACTGGACATCGCCCTGGTAGAGCACGGCGTTCTTCGGCGTCCCGATGTCGACGAACGCCGCTTCCATGCCGGGCAGCACGTTCTGGACCTTGCCGAGGTAGACGTTCCCGTGGATCTGGGCGACGTCGTCGGAGGGTCGGGACACGATCAACTCGACGAGCGCGCGCCCCTCGAGCACGGCGATCTGGGTCGCCTTCGGTCCGACGTGGACCGCCATCGTGTAGCGGCCGACTGCGCGACCCTTGCGCTCTCGACCCGAGCGACGCCGCGCCGACCGCTCGTCGACGGTGACGGGTTCCTCGTCGTAGAGCACCTGCTCGACCGGGGTCGCCGAGGATCCCGATGACGACGACCGGCCTGCGGGCGCCGCCGTGCGGGCCTCGCCGCCGGCACGGTTCGCGCCACCTCGACCACGACCACCACGGCGACGACGACGGGCGGCCGTTCCCGTGCCGGACCCTGCCTCACCGCCGACTCCACCACCGGCCTCACCGCCGGCCTGACCGCCACCGGAACGGCCGCCCTGCCCCCCGCGACCGCCTGCGCCACCGCGCGCCGTCGGGGGCGGCCCGGGCGGGGCCGGCATGGAGTCACCGATCTGCGGCTTGCGGACGAGGGCCCGTTCGGCCGCCTCGGGCGACTTCGGTCGACCCTCGATGTGCCGGTCAGGCAGTTCCGGGGTGCGGTCGGCCTTGCTCGGCCGGGCCGGTTGCTCGCCGGTCGGTGGCGTCGAGGGGGTGGATGCGACGTCCGGTGCGGAATCGTCGGTCATGGGTGTGGTTCCTTCTCATGGGGCACCCACCGTCACCGCCGGGGCCAGAGGCTCCCGCAGGACGCCGTCGTCCTCGATCCACTGGTGCAGTCGGCGTACACGCCGTTCGCTCCAGGGGCTGCCGAGGGCGGCGACCAGTTCGGACGGGCGGAGGGTGCGCGGCTGGGTTCCGAGGTCGGCGCGAAGGCACACATGGGTGCCGGCCGCCTCGGTGACGGACAGATCGAGGATGCCGGGGCGGATGTCGTCCTCGGTGACGCGCCCCTTCCGATCCCGACCGACCACGATGCTCGGAGCAGCGAGGAGGGCCGCAACGGCCTCCTGCGCCAGGTCGGCGGGGCCCTCGAGCTCGATGGCCCAGGTGCACCGCGTGACCGCTTCCTGCAACGACGGACCCGGACGGTCGAGCACGACCGCGGCCGTGCAATCGATCCCGTCGGGCAGCACGGCACCGAGGCGTGCCGCGAGGTCGCCGATCCCGTCCGCCGCGGGCGCGGCGATCGGGTCGAGGTCGACGTCGAGGTACTCGCCGAGCGACTCGTAGCCGGTCGACAGGGCGAGCCCGAAGTGGACCTTCGGCCGCGGGGAGAACCCCTGGCTGTAGGCGACGGGGAGTTCGGCCCGACGCAGGGCCCGCTCCCAGATGCGGGCAAGGTCGCGGTGCGAGAGGAACCGGACCTTCCCGAGCTTGGTGAACCGGACCCGCAGGCGCATCAGACGCCCACCCCGGTCCGCAACAGGACCGGAACACCGGTCCCCTGGCTCCCACCGGCGGGCGGGACCGCCGACGCGACGATGTGTTCGATCCCGTACCCGGTGCAGGCCCCGCAGTCGTAGCAGGGTGTCCAGCGACAGTCGGGCAGGCCGACCTCGGCCAGCGCGTCCCGCCAGTCCTGCCACAGGAAGTCCTTGTGCAGGCCGGCGGAGAGGTGGTCCCACGGGAGCGGCTCGTCCTCGGTGCGGTGCCGGTGGACGATCTCGTCGATCGACACGCCTGCGTCGGCCATCGCATCGAGCCAGAGGTCGAGTCGGAAGTGCTCCGACCACTCCTGGAAGGTGCCGCCGGAGCGCCACACCGCCTCGAGGACCGGGCCGAGACGCCGGTCGCCGCGGGACAGCATGCCCTCGACGAGCGTCGCCCGCGGGTCGTGCCACTTGAGCTGCACACCCTTCGCGGACGCCGCAGCATCGCGCAGGAGGGAGACCTTCCGTTGCAGTTCGGCGACGGTGTTCTGGCCGAACCACTGGAACGGGGTGAACGGCTTGGGAACGAACCCGCCGACCGACGCCGTGACCGACGGGGAGCGCTGGTAGTTCCGCCCGATCTCGACGCAGCGACGGGCGAGTTCGACAATGCCGAGGGTGTCCTCGTCGGTCTCGGTCGGCAACCCGATGAGGAAGTAGAGCTTCACGCGCCGCCAGCCCTGGGAGAACGCTGACTCGACGGCGGCGTAGAGGTCGTCCTCGCTGATCAGCTTGTTGATGACCTGCCGCATCCGCCAGGTACCCGCCTCGGGTGCGAATGTGAGCCCGGTGCGACGCGCCTTCTGGATCTGCGCGGCGATGCCGACGGTGAACGCGTCGACCCGCAGCGACGGGAGGGACACCGACACGTTGTCGCCGCACCCGACGATGTTGGCGACGACCTCGTCGATGCCGGAGTAGTCGGCGGTCGACAGCGACGTGAGCGCGACCTCGTCGTAGCCGGTCCGCCGGAGACCCTCGGCCACCATCGTGCGGACCTGTTCGGCCGGCCGCTCTCGAACGGGTCGTGTGATCATGCCCGCCTGACAGAACCGGCAGCCCCGCGTGCACCCGCGGAACACCTCGACGTTGAGCCGGTCGTGCACGACCTCGGTGAGGGGTACGAGCTGCTGCTTGGGGTACGGCCAGTCGGCGAGGGAAGCGACGGTCCGCTTCTCGATCCGGGCCGGCACGCCGCTGTCGACCGGGTGCACCCCGGCAAGGCGACCGGCGGCATCGACCGCTGAGACGTAGAGCGAGGGGACGTAGACACCGGGCACGTGCGCGAGCCGCCGCAGCAGCGCCGCACGACCCTCGTGACGCCCGGCGACGATCGCCGCGGTGATCTCACCGACGACCTCCTCACCGTCCCCGAGGACGACGAGGTCGACGAAGTCGGCGAGCGGCTCGGGGTTGTAGGTGCAGTGCCCACCGATCGCGACGAGCGGGTGCCCGTCGGTCCGGTCGGCCGCCCGCACCGGCACCCCGGCGAGGTCGATGCAGTTCAGGACGTTCGTGTACGTGAGCTCGGCCGAGAGGTTGAACGCGATGAGGTCGAAATCACCGGCGGGGAGGTGGTTGTCGACGGAGAACAACGGCAGACCGGCGGCCCGGAGCTCGGCCTCGAGGTCGATCCAGGGGGCGTAGGAACGTTCGGCGACGGCGTCGTCCCGCTCGTTCAGGATCTCGTAGAGGATCTGCAGTCCCTGGTTCGGCAACCCGATCTCGTAGGTGTCGGGGTACACGAGCAGCCACGACACGTCACCCGGCCGGTGGACCGGTCGCTGGGCTCCGTCCTCGCAGCCGATGTAGCGCGCCGGCTTGGAGACCCGGGACAACAGAGGCTCGAGGCGGGACCACAGGGACGACATGTCACGGGGAGCCTACCGGACCACCCCCGGTTCGCCTGACCTGCGGGTTCAGCGGAACCGGTGCATGTGGACCGACAGCACGACCCCGACCGACGCGAGCGTGGTGAGCAGCGACGATCCGCCGTAGGAGACGAACGGCAGCGGGATCCCGGTGACGGGCATGATCCGCATCGTCATCCCGACGTTCTCGAAGATCTGGAACGCGAACATGGCGAGCACCCCGCTGCAGAGCAGGGTCCCGAAGTCGTCCCGGGCGAGCTGCGCGGCGCGGGCGATCCGCAGGCACAGGGCGAGGAACAGCGCGAGGAGTGCCGCCGCACCGACGAAGCCGAGCTCCTCCCCAACGGCCGTGAAGATGAAGTCGGTCTCCTGCTCGGGCACGAACCCGTCCTGGGTCTGGGGCCCCTCCCCCCATCCCCAACCGGTCAACCCGCCGAGGCTGATCGCCGTCTGGGACTGCTCGACGTTGTAGCTCTCGTCGAGAGACATGTCGGCGGACGAGTCGATGAACACGAGCAGCCGGTCGCGTTGGTACTCGGCGAGCATCCCGGACCCGAGGACGATGCTCGTACCGAGGACCGCGGCGACGACGAGGCCGCCGAGGTAGCGCAGCGAGAGTCCGGCGACGGCGAGCATCGTGAACGTGATCACTGCGAACACGAGCATCGTGCCGAGGTCGGGCTGCAGCAGGATGAGCCCCATCGGGAGACCTGCGACGACGAGCACGGTCGCGAGCCTCCGCAGCGACAGGTCCTCGCGGTGGATCGACAGGTACGCCGCCAGCGTCACGATGAACGCCAGCTTCGACGGCTCCGACGGCTGCAGGGTGAAGGGGCCGACGGCGAACCACGCCTGCGCGCCCCGGAGTTCGCTGCCGACCACGATCACCGCCGTGAGCAGGAACATCGACCCCCCGTACAGGAGGGGTACGAACTCCCGCAGCCTGCGGTAGTCGAGGATGGCGAGGCCGACCATCAGGCCGAGCCCGAGCAGCAACGCGACGACCTGACGGGTCACGTAGGACGTGTCCGGGGTCGGCCCGTCGCCCTTCGTCGTCGAGAAGATCGTGGCGATGCCGAACCCGACGAGAGCGACCGACAGGGCGACGATGCTCCAGTCGAGGTGGAGGGCGGGGGCGGCGAGATCGCGGCGCAACGAGTACACCGCGTCGCGCGAGCGGCGGGTCAGCGCCATGTGCGCCTCCCGGCCGGTGGGCGGCGACCACCCGTGCGGGGCACAGGGGGGATCGTCGGTGCGACCGTCACCGGCAGGAGCGGCAGGGTCGACGCCGTGACCGCCGGGGTGCGCTGGATCGAGGACGACACCGGCTGCGCCTCGACCGGCGCCACGATCTGGTCGTAGATGCGTCGGACGAGCGGGGCTGCGGTCCCCGACGCGAAGCCCGCTTCCTCGAGCACGGCGACGACGACGTAGCGGGGTGCGGCCACCGGCGCGAACGACGCGAAGATCGCCGTGTCGGCCCGGGGCGGGGCCTCCGCCGTCCCGGTCTTCCCGGCGACGACGAACCCGGGGGCGGCGAACCCGGCGAACGCCCCCGCCGCCGTCCCCTCGTTCGAGTTCACGACGCCGGTGAGACCGTCGGTGATCACCGACCGGATCCCCGGGTCGAGCGCCACCTTCCGGGTCACCCGGGGTGCGAACGACATGACGACGGTCCCGTCGTCATGGTCGAGGAGCCCGCGTGCGATCGACGGCGCCTGGAGCGTCCCGCCGTTCGCGAACGCGGCGTAGGAGTTCGCGAGCTGCAGCGGCGTGACCGCGATGTCGCCCTGGCCGATCGCGAGGTTCACGTTGTCGCCCGTCAGCCACTCGCCGAAAGGGAACGCCGTCGGGTTGTCGAGGTGCCGCTGGGCCTTGAACGCCGGATCCGAGATGATGCCGGCCGCCTCGTCGGGGAGTTGCACCCCGGTGAGGGACCCGAGACCGAAGTCCCGGGCGACGTCCTGGATAGCCGTGCGCCCGTAGGTGCCCTGTTCGACCCAGAACTTCTCGCCGATCCGGTAGTAGTAGACGTCGCTCGACACGACCATCGACCGACGCAGATCGACCGACCCGAACGCCGTGCGCCCGGCGTTCTGGAACGAGCAGCCCTCCGTGCAGTTCGCGAGGTTCCACACACCGACGTCGGTGACGGTCTCGCCCGACGAGATGAGCCCCGACCGCAGCGCCGCCACCGCCGTGAACGTCTTGAACGTCGAGCCCGGCGAGTAGATGGCCTGCGTCGCCCGGTTGAACAGCGGGTTGAACGCCGCCGTGTCGGTGAGCTCGGCGAACCGGCTGCTGCTGATGCCGCCGATGAAGTCGCCCGGGTCGTAGGTCGGGAAGCTCGCCATGGCAAGGACTTCCGACGTCATGGTGTCGAGGACGACGACCGCACCGGCCGGTGCCCGGTAGTCGGGGTCGGTCGGCGAGCGCTTGGGTTGCTGGCGGGCGGCGAGCAGGGCCGCCTGCAGTTCACGTTCGACCGTCGCCTGCAGGCTCACGTCGATGGTGAGCTGCAGGTCGTACCCGGCGACCGGCCGCACCTCCGAACGCGTGTCGACCTCGATGTTCCGGGCGTCGACCTCGATGACGCGCAACCCCGGTGTGGCACGCAGATCGGACTCGAAGACCTTCTCCACGCCGCTCTTGCCGATCTGGTCACCCGGTTCGTAGGGCTTCGGGTCGAGCGAACGGTCCTTCGGGCGGGCATCGAGTTCCGCTGCCGAGATCGAACCCGTGTAGCCGAGCACGTGCGCGGCGAGGTTGCCGTACGGATAGGTCCGCACCCGGGTGCGGACCACGTTCACGGAGGGGAAGTCGAAGTGCCGTTCGAGGAGGTAGGCCTCCACGGCGACGGTGACGTCATCGATGATCGGCGCCGGCTTGAAGGGGTTGTACTGCGGGTCCGTGAGCCGGGACCGTATGTCGGCTTCCTTCGTCGGGAACCCGGCATCGGTGAGGGTGGCGGCGAGGCGTGCCACCACGGCGTCGGGGTCCTCGAGCGCGTTGAACACGTTCCGGTCGATGGTGACGCTGATCGATTCACGGTTGTCGACGAGCACCCGACCGTTGCGGTCGATGATCCGGCCCCTCGTTCCCTCGGTCGCGATCGTGTCGAAGAGGGCGGCACCACGGACGTCCTCGAGGGTCTTGTCGTCGAGGAGCTGCAGGAAGTACAGGCGAGCGAAGAGGGCGACGAACATCGACACCACGACGATGCTCACCACGCCCACCCGCAGCGGCGGAGCGCCGACACTCACCGCAACGACCCCCGCTCGTCCTCGCGCAGGACCCAGTCGACGACCCGCACGGCAGGGCGGGCGAGCGCGCCGTTCACGAATCCGGCGACAATGGCGATCCGCAGCACCTGCCAGACCGAGACCGCCGCCTCGTCGAGGATCAGCGCGACGACGGCGTGCAGTCCGACACCGACCGCGGTCGTCCCCGCCAGGAGCCCGGCGCGGACCGACCCGTGGTGGTCGACCACGACCTGGCGGGTCTGCCCGGTTGCGTACCCGACGATCGTGTACACGAGCGCAACCATGCCGAACGGCGTCTGCAGGAACATGTCGTAGGCGAGGCCGGCCCAGAACCCGATGATGCAACCCTTCGACGGTCCGGCCACGAGCGCCGTCGCACCGATGAGCAGGAGCAGCAGTTCCGGCCGGACCCCGAGGAGGCCCAGGTCGGCCATGAGCGTGACCTGCAGGAGCACGGCCGCCACGACGAGCGCTGTCGTCCGCCCGACGGACCGCAACCGGTCGGGGGTCACGATCCGGGCTCCCACAGCAGGACGGTCACGTAGCTGAGCGAGGCGAGGTCGGCGAAGAGTTCGACCTCGACCCCGGCGATCGTCTGCGCGGCGGCGACGCCGACGGGTGGAGGGGTCTCGGCCACCCCGACGATCGACCCGACGGGGATGTCCGGCGGGTACAAGCTCGTCTCGAGACCGCTCGTCACGAGCGCTCCACCGTTGGTGAACGTGCCGACCGGCACCTCACCCTGCACGCGCAGCGGACGGCCACGCCCCTGGCCGACGAGAACGAACGTGGGTGACGCCGGTTCGTCGCCGAGCCGCACCGTGACGCCGAAGCGACTGCTGTCGACGAGTTCGACGACGGACCGTGTCGGCGTCACCTCGGCGATCCGGCCGATCAGCCCCTGTTCGGTGATGACCGACATGTTGCGCCGGATCCCGTCGTCGCTCCCCCGGTCGATGCGGATCGTGCTCTCGAGATTCGACACGGGGCCGGACACGACCCGGGCGATGCGCCGCTCGGTGTTGGCCGCTGCAGAGAGCTCGAGCTGGCGCTGCAGGATGGCGAGCTGCTCCGACGCCCGTCGTTCGATCGACGGGTTCTCCTCGAGCTCGGCGATGCGCTGGCGGAGCTGCGCGTTCTCCTCGGCGAGCTCACCGTGGTCCCAGATGCCGTTCCACGCATTGCGGATCGGCGAGAACACCCAGTTGACGCCGCCCGCGACCGGCTCGGTCACCACGCGCAACCCCGACTGCACCCCGCGCACGGGCCCGAACCCCCGGAAATCGAGGGTGAGCAGGCTCACGGCGGTCGCGATTGCGACGAGGAAGACGAAGCGCGGTCGATCGCTGCGCACGAGCGCCACCTAGTGGAACGACGACGAGAAGAGCACGCCCTTCAGCGCGTCGAACTCCTCGAGTGAGAGGCCCGAACCGATGGCCACGCAGAACAACGGGTTCGGTGCGATCCGGATGGGCATACCGGTCTCGTGCGCGAGTCGACGATCGAGACCGTGGAGCAGTGCGCCACCCCCGGCGATCGTGATGCCCTGCTCCATGATGTCGGCGGCGAGTTCCGGCGGGGTCTTGTCGAGCGTCGACTTCACGGCGTCGACGATGGCGTGCACCGGTTCCGCGAGGGCGTCACGCACCTCGTTCGTCGTGATGGCGATCGTGCGCGGCAGGCCGCTGATGAGGTCGCGTCCGCGGATCTCGGCCTGCAGTTCCTCCTGCAGCGGCCACGCGGACCCGAGGGCGATCTTCACCTCCTCGGCGGTGCGCTCACCGAGCGCGAGGCTGTACTCCTTCTTCACGTAGCCGATCACGGCGTCGTCGAGTTCGTCGCCACCGACCCGGATCGACTCCGACGCGACGATGCCACCGAGCGAGATGACTGCGACCTCGGTCGTGCCGCCGCCGATGTCGACGATCATGTTGCCGGCGGGCTCCTGGACCGGCAAGCCGGCCCCGATCGCCGCCGCCATCGGCTCCTCGATGATGTAGGCCGGCTTGCGGGCGCCCGCGTACTCGGCCGCCTCCTGCACGGCTCGCTGCTCGACACCGGTGATCCCCGAGGGCACGGCGACCACCATGCGGGGCTTCGCCCAGCGACGCTGGTGCACCCGCTCGATGAAGTAGCGGAGCATCTTCTCGCAGATCTCGAAGTCGGCGATGACACCGTCCTTGAGCGGTCGGACGGCGCGGATGTGGTCAGGGGTTCGACCCACCATGCGCTTCGCCTCGGCCCCGACCGCGAGCGGTCGCCCGTCGTACGCGTCGACCGCGACGACGGACGGTTCGTTCAGCACGATGCCCTGACCCCGGACGTACACGAGCGTGTTCGCCGTCCCGAGGTCGACGGCCATGTCGCGCCCCACGAATGCCGTGAGCCGTTCGGCCATCAGAACCGACCGGGGAAGAAGATGCCGAGCTCGCGCGCTGCGCTCTCGGCGGAGTCGGAGCCGTGGATGAGGTTCTCGGTGTGCAGGATGCCGAGGTCGCCACGGATGGTGCCCGGCGCTGCGTCGAGCGGATTCGTGGCGCCCATCATCTGGCGGACGACGCGCCAGGTGTCCTGCGGGCCCTCGACCGCACCGACGACGACGGGACCGCGAGACATGAACGCCACCAGGTCGGCGTAGAAACCCTTGCCGACGTGCTCCTCGTAGTGCCGGGCGAGGATGTCGGCGTCGAGCGGGCGGTACTCGAGCGCGGCGATGCGGAGCGTCCGGCGTTCGAAACGGGCGAGGATCTCACCGACGAGCCCCCGCTCGACGGCGTCGGGCTTGCAGATGATGAGGGTGCGGTCCATCGGGACAACGCTACCGAGTCGATCCGCCGATCACGCCCCGGTCGAGCGCTGTCGCAGCAGTCGTCGAGCAGCACCGACGAGGTACAGCGAACCCGTGATGAACACGAGATCGTCGGGTCCGGCGTCACGCAGAGCGACCTCGATCGCCATCGGTACATCGGGCGCCGCAACGGCGGTCGCACCCTCGGCCGTGGCGACCTCGGCGAGCTCGGTTGCCGCCATCGCCCGGGGCGAGTCGGGCGCGCAGGTCACGACGAGGTCGAAGTCGGCCGCACCGAACGCCCGGAGCATGGCCCCGTGGTCGCGGCCGACGAGCATGCCGACGAGGAGGACGCGCCGTCCGGCCGGGGCGAACCCCTCCCGGAAGACCGCGCCAGCCGCCGTCGCCCCCTCGAGGTTGTGCGCGCCGTCGATGATCACGAGCGGGTTGCGACCGAGCACCTCGAACCGTCCGGCGACCTCGACGGTCGCGAACGCCGCTGCGGCGACGACTGGGTCGACGGCACGACCGAAGAACGCCTCGGCGGCGGCGAGCGCGACGACGGCGTTGTCGCCCTGATGGGCGCCGTGCAGGGGCACGAAGACCTCCTGCAGCTCCTGGTGTCGGGTCCGTAGGTCGCAGAGCCGACCACCGACCGCCAAGCGGTTCGCAGTCGCCTCGAAGTCGACGCCGCGGATCCAGGCGTCGGCCGGTCCTTCCTCGAGGAAGATCGGCCGGAGATCCGGGTCGGTCTCGCCGAGCACCAGCGTGCTCGTCGGCTTGATGATCCCGGCCTTCTCGCGGGCGATGCGCTCGCGCCACGCCTCACCGAAGTCGGTGTGGTCGCTGCCGATGTTCGTGACGACCGCGACGTCGGCGTCGACGATGTTCGTCGCGTCGTAGCGGCCGAGCACACCGACCTCGACGACGGCGACGTCGACCGCGCACTGGGCGAACCACGACAACGCGATCGCCGTGAGGCACTCGAAGTGGCTCGGCCGATGGGTGAGCAACCGCTCGACGTCGGCGAGCTCACCGATGAGACGTCCGAACTCCTCGGGCTCGATCGGTTCGTCGTCGAGCCGGAGACGTTCCGTGTACTCCTCGACGTGGGGACTCGTGTACGTGCCGACCCGGAGCCCGTGCGCGAGCAGCAGACGGGTGACCATGCGGGCGGTGGAGCCCTTGCCGTTCGTCCCCGTGATGTGGATCACCCGGTAGGCGCGGTGCGGGTCGCCCCAGAGCGCGGCGAGCTCGCGCATCGCGTCGAGCGAGAGGTCGTCGTAGACGCCCGCCCTCGCTTCCCTGTTGATGTGCCCGTCGAGGTACGCGAGCGCCTCGTCGTACTGCACGACGTCAGGACGCAGCGCGACGCGGCCGCTGCTGCGGCGGGCGTGCCTGCGCAGAGCGCCGTACCACGGTCGGGTACACCTTCTCCCGCACGTGGTGTTCGTCGATCTCGACCCGGACCGCGTCCTGTTCGGACGGCAGGTCGTACATCACCCCGAGCAGCACCTCTTCGAGGATCGCCCGCAGACCGCGCGCACCGGTGCCGCGCAGCAGCGCCTGATCGGCGATCGCGTCGAGCGCCGAGTCGGTGAGGTGCAGTTCAACACCCTCGAGCTCGAAGAACTTCTGGAACTGCTTGACGAGCGCGTTCTTCGGTTCGACCAGGATCTGCACGAGCGCCGGCTTGTCGAGCGGCGTGACCGATCCGATCACGGGCAGGCGGCCGACGAACTCGGGGATCAGACCGAACTTGAGGAGGTCCTCCGGGCGGACGTCGCCGAGGACGTCTTCCATGCTGCGGTCCTCCGACGACCGGATACGCGCCCCGAACCCGACGGCGTTGCGGCCGAGCCGCTGCTCGATGATCGACTCGAGGCCGGCGAACGCACCACCGCAGATGAACAGGACGTTGGTCGTGTCGATCTGGATGAACTCCTGGTGGGGGTGCTTGCGCCCACCCTGGGGTGGGACCGACGCCGTCGTCCCCTCGAGGATCTTGAGCAGGGCCTGCTGCACACCTTCGCCAGAGACGTCGCGCGTGATCGACGGGTTCTCGCTCTTGCGGGCGATCTTGTCGATCTCGTCGATGTAGATGATCCCGGTCTCGGCCTTCTTCACGTCGTAGTCGGCGGCCTGGATCAGCTTCAGCAGGATGTTCTCGACGTCCTCGCCGACATAGCCCGCCTCGGTGAGGGCGGTCGCATCGGCAATGGCGAAGGGCACGTTCAGGAGACGGGCGAGCGTCTGGGCGAGGAGCGTCTTGCCGCAGCCGGTCGGGCCGATCAGCAGGATGTTCGACTTCGCGAGTTCGACGTCGTTGGCACCGGAGGCACCGAACTGCACCCGCTTGTAGTGGTTGTAGACGGCGACCGACAGGATCTTCTTCGCGTGTTCCTGACCGACGATGTAGTCGTTCAGGAACTGGAAGATCTCACGCGGCTTGGGGAGCTCGTCGAACTGGACCTCGGACTTGGAGGACAGCTCCTCCTCGAGGATCTCGTTGCACAGCTCGATGCACTCGTCGCAGATGTAGACGCCGGGGCCGGCGATCAGCTTCTTGACCTGCTTCTGCGTCTTGCCGCAGAACGAGCACTTGAGGAGCTCCGTCCCCTCGCCGAACTTCGCCACGTCGCCCCCCTCAGCCCGTCAGCGGATCGGGCCGGTCCGGTCGACCAGCTCCCGCGACGAGATGACGTCGTCGATGATGCCGTATTCCTTCGCCTGCGCGGCGGTCATCACGAAGTCCCGGTCGGTGTCGCGGGCGATCTGCTCGGGCGTCTGCCCGGTGTGGTGGGCGAGGACGCCCTCGAGCTCGGTCTTGATCCGGAGGATCTCGTTGGCGACGATCTCGATGTCGGTCGCCTGCGCGTAACCGGAGCCGCCGTAGGGCTGGTGGATGATGATCCGGCTGTGCGGCAGGGCCATCCGCTTGCCCTTCGTACCCGCTGCGAGCAGCACGGCCGCGGCGGAGGCGGCCTGACCGAAGCAGATCGTGGACACCTCGGGACGGATGTACATCATCGTGTCGTAGATGGCGAACATCGCGTTGATGTCGCCGCCCGGGCTGTTTATGTAGATGTTGATGTCCCGGTCGGGGTTCTCCGACTCGAGGTGGAGCAGCTGGGCGCAGATCAGGTTGCCGACCGTGTCGTCCACCGGCGTGCCGAGGAAGATGATCGACTCCTTGAGCAGTCGCGAGTACAGGTCGAACGCCCGCTCACCCCGGTTGGTCTGCTCGACCACCGTGGGCACGAGGTAGTTCATGATCTCGATGTCGCGGCGGCTCGAGATCGCCACCTCCGCGAGACGGGCACCCGGGTTGCGCACGGTCACTCCGATTCTCCGTCCGATTCCTGCGTGGACTTGGCCGACAGGTCGAGTGCGGCGGCATCGACCTCGGCGCCGTCCTCGTCGACCATCTTCACCCGACCGACGAGCCAGTCGAGCGCCTTCGCCTTCCTGACCTCGGAGCGTACCGCCGAGAGCTGGCCTGCGTGCTCGAAGTCGTGGCGGATGCGTTCGGCCTCGACACCGAAACGACGGGACAGCTCGGCGAAGTGCTCGTCGAGGTCGTCCTCGCCTGCCTCGACCGCCTCGCCGTCGGCGACGGCCCGGAGGGCCAGGTCGAGCTTGACCGCCTGCACGGCGGCGTCGCGGAACTCGCCCACCACCGCATCGGGTGTCTGCCCGGTGAACTGCAGGTAGGTGCCGAGGTCCATGCCCTGCTGGCGCAGACGCTGGTCGAGGTTGTTGAGGCGGGCCTGCAGCTCGCTCTGCACGAGCGGCTCCGGCGCCTCGTCGGTGACGAGTTCGGTGAGGGCCTCGGCGAGCTTCTGCTGGCGGGCGAGCACGACGGCGAGCACCTTCTGGCGCTCCATCTGCTCGGTGAACGCCGACCGCATCGCTGCGACGTCGGCGTGGTCGGACACCTCGGCGACCCACGAGTCGGTGAGCTCGGGGAGGATACGCTCGCGCACCTCACGGACGACGACTCGGAACGACAGGTCCTCCTCGCCCTCCTCGGGGTGCTTCGCGTCGAACGTGCGCTCGTCGCCCGCACGAGCGCCGCGCAGCGCGTCGTCGATCTCGGGCACGACTGCGCCGGAGCCGACGTCGTAGACGTAGTCGGTGGCGGTGAGACCGTCGACCGCCTCGCCGCCCTGGGAGCCCTCGATGTCGATGACGGCCTGGTCGCCGTCGGCGGCCTCCCGGTCGGCGGTCGTGAACTCGGCGTGCTGGGCACGGAGCCGTTCGACCCGCTCGTCGATCTCCGCCTCGGTAACCGTGAGACCGGGCACCGTGATCGTGAGGTCGCGGTAGCCCTCGACGGTGATCGTGGGGCGGATCTGCACGACGGCCTCGAAGGTGACCGCCCCGTCGTCGGCGCCCGAGGTGATCTCGAGCTCCGGCGGTGCGATCACGTCGACGTCATGGGTGCGGACGGCCTCGGCGTAGTACTCCGGCAGCGACTCCCGCAAGGCGTCCTGGCGGGCGACGCCGGTGCCGAGACGGGCCTCGAGCAGCTTGCGGGGCGCCTTGCCCGGGCGGAAGCCCGGCAGGCGCACCTGCTGCGCGAGACGCTTGAACGCCTCGTCGACCTGCCTGTCGAATTCCTCCGTCTCGACCTCGATCGAGAAGCGGACCTTGTTCCCCTCGAGGGATGCGACGGTGCTCTTCACAGGCGTCGGAGTGTACTGACCGAACCCCCGGGACCCGACATGACCGCCCGGTCCTAGACTCCGGCGGCGCGGGGAGTGGCGCAGCCTGGTAGCGCACCTGCTTTGGGAGCAGGCGGTCGCGAGTTCGAATCTCGCCTCCCCGACGGTGCGAACGACGATCCTCATCCCCGGGCGGGTGGTGCCCGCCGGCCGCTACGGCCGGGACGAGGTCGTCGCGGTCGGACGTCGGTACCTCGGCGCCCTCGGCCGGGCCGGGGCCGTAGCACTCGTCTGCGGACCGGGGACGCCGCCCGATGTGGTGCACCGGGTCGACGGTCTGCTCCTCACCGGCGGCGGCGACGTCGACCCGGCCCGCTACGGCGCAGCCGTCGACCCCCGCACCTACGGGGTCGACCCACAGCGCGACGACCTCGAGTTCGACCTGCTCGACGCCGCACTCGCCGCCGGGCTTCCGGTGCTCGCCGTGTGCCGTGGGCTGCAGGTCCTCAACGTCGCGTTCGGCGGCACCCTCCACCAGCACGTCGACACCGGGGTCGACCGGCGACCTGCTTCGTTCCCCGCACCCGAGCCGGGCACGATCGGGCCGCTCGTCGAGGTGCACCTCGACCCCGGTTGCCGTCTCGCAGAGGCGACCGGGGCGGTCCGGGTGCACGGTTCGCACAGCCACCACCAGGCGGTCGACCGGCTCGGTGCGGGCCTGCGCCAGGTCGGACGTGCGACGGACGGGGTCGTCGAGGCGGTCGAGGCGGAGGGCGACGCCTGGATCGCGGCCGTGCAGTGGCACCCGGAGGACACCGCTGCCACCGATCCGGCCCAGCAGGCGATCTTCGACCGCTTCGTCGTGGAGTCCGCCCGCCGATCCCCCTAGGCTGGCGCCCCGCTGCGGGTGTAGCTCAATGGTAGAGCCTCTGCCTTCCAAGCAGATGGCGCGGGTTCGATTCCCGTCACCCGCTCGATGCGACCGGACTCGCCGACGGCGTGCGGTCGCGGGTGACGAGCAGACCGCCCACCACGGCGACGGTGGCCACGGCGCCACCCACCCAGAAGGAACGGGCGAAGTCGTCCCCGGCCCGGCCGTCGCCGAGGACGGCGAACATCGTCTGCACGCCGCTCAGCATCCCGATGTTCATCATCGTGGAGGCCATGCCGTTCGCCACGCCGAGGTCGGCGGGGTCGACGGCGGTTGCGAGCGTGGTGGAGAAACTCGGACTCGCGAGCCCCATCGCGAGACCGGAGATCGACAGGCCCACCACGACGAGCCACAACAGATCGGCCGACGCAGCGACGGCGAAGAGCGCCATGGACACGACCATGAGCACGCCGCCGGAGGAGATCATCACGCCCCCGCCGACACGCGACGCGAGCCGACCGCCGAACGGTGACGCAGCGGAGAACACACCGGGACGGAACAACAGGATCCAGCTGCTCGCCGCGACGCCGAGGCCGAACTCCTTCTGCAGCATCAACGGGGTGAGCTGGAACCCACCCATGTAGGCGAACTGCGAGAACGACTGGCCGATCATCGGCCCCGTGAAGTTCCGACGGGTGAAGTACCCGAGCCGGAGGAGCGGCTGTGACACACGCCGTTCGACGACGACGAACGCCACCAGCCCGACGACCGCCGCTGCAGCGAGGCCGAGCACCGTCGGGTTCGTGATCGAGGAACGCCGGAACTGTTCGAGCGCGAGCAGGAACGGGAGGATCGTCCCACCGAGCAGCAGCGCACCCCACCAGTCGACCCTGGCGTCGGGCCGGGAGGGTCCCGTGCGACGGATCCAACGCACCGACATCGTGAACGCTGCGACCGCGAACGGTGTGAGCAGCAGGAACACCGACCGCCAGCCGAACAGCTCCGTGAGGAAACTGCCGATGACGAGCGCCACGACGGGAACGCCGGTGAAGAACGTCTGGAACCAGCCGACGGCGACCGCACGCTTCTCGGGCGGGTAGGCGTCGATGAGGAGGGCCATGCCGTTCGGCATCGTCGCCGCGATGCCGACCCCGACGAGCATCCGGAACGCGATGAACGAACCGGCGTTCCAGGCGAACGCACACGCCAGGGTGCCGACCGTCAGGATCGCCGTCCCCACGACGAAGAGTTCCTTCCGACCGACGGCGTCGCCGACACGCCCGAGCACCGGGGTGCCGATCGCCATCGTGAGGAACAGCCCGCTGACCGCCCAGCCGATCGTCGCCGGCTCGGCACCGAAGTCCTCGGCGATCGTGGCGAGCACGGCGGACACGATCGTCATCGACGACGAGAACGCAAGGACGCCCAGGATCGCCGTGATCAGCACCCGACGGGCGTAGGTCTCGTCGTTCGTCACGCCGCGCATCATCGCACGGGCGGCGTTAGCGTCGCCGTATGCGTCTCGCGCTCGACCCTCCCGTCGACCCGGCCCACTACCCCTTCGTGCACCGGGTGCGGGTGCGGTTCGCCGAGACCGACGCGATGGGGATCGTGCACCACGCCGCATACCTCCCCTACCTCGAGGAGGCCCGGGTCGCATGGTTGCGGGCCATGGGCCACCCCTACGCGGCGACGCGCGCCGGCGGCGTCGACTTCTCCGTCGTCGAGGCCTGGGTGCGGTACCGGAAGCCGTTGCGGTTCGACGACGTCGTCGACGTGCACGTCGCCATGGGGGCGCGGACGCCGACCACGTTCCAACTGGGGTACCTGCTGCGGGTCGACGACGTTGCGTGCGCGACCGGGGTGACGGTGCACGGTGCGGTCACCACCGCCGGACGGCCGACGCGCCTGCCGTCGTGGATGGCCGATATCGACCTCGCGTCGTTCTGACCTCCCGTACAATCGGGCCCCAGGAACGACGGACCGGGGGGTCACGACATGCACGTCGGCTACGCGACGATTTTCCAGAACCCGTTCGACGCGCTGAGCGACCGCGAGGTGTGGCAGAACGAGGTGCGGATGGCACTGATGGCGGAGCCGCTCGGCTTCGACTCGGTGTGGACGGTCGAGCACCACTTCACCGACTACACGATGACGCCGGACCCGGTGCAGTTCCTCACGTACATGGCGGGCCGCACCGAACGGGTGCTCCTCGGCACCCAGGTGATCGTGCTCCCCTGGCACGACCCGATGCGCATCGCCGAGCAGATCTCTGTGCTCGACCACCTCTCGGACGGCCGCATGGTCCTCGGACTCGGCCGGGGCCTCGGCCGTGTGGAGTACGACGGGTTCCGTCTCGACATGGACGCAGCACGCGAGACCTTCGTCGAGTACGCCGAGCTCGTCATCGAAGGGCTCGAGCAGGGTTACGTCGAGGGCGGTGCGACCGTGCAGCAGCCCCGCCGGGACATCCGCCCGCGCCCGTTCAAGTCGTTCCGCGGTCGCACGTACGCAGCCGCCGTCTCACCGGAGTCGGTCGAGATCATGGCGAAGCTCGGGATCGGTCTGCTCGTCATCCCGCAGAAGCCGTGGGAGGTCGTCGCCGAGGACTTCCAGCTGTACTACCGGACCTGGGAGCAGGTGAACCCCGGGATGCCGCGCCCGAAGCCGCTGTGCGGCGCGTTCTTCTTCGTCGACGAGAACGAGGACCGGGCCCACACCCTCGGCCAGAAGTACGTGCAGGCCTACTACCACACGGCCATGCGGCACTACGAGATGGCATCGGAGCACTTCGGCAAGGCGAAGGGCTACGACTTCTACGCGAACGTCAACAAGTACATCGCCCGCCACGGCACCGACGGTGCTGCGGAGGCGTTCGCGAACCTGATGCCGATCGGGACGCCCGACCAGGTCATGGAGAAGCTGCGGTACATCCACGGCGTCATCGACAACAAGGGCTTCACCGTGCAGACGTCGTACGCCGGCATGCCGTGGGCCGAGGCCGAGCGGAACCTGCGCTGCTTCGCCGAGCACTGCCTGCCCGAGCTGAAGTGCTGGGAGACGGAGCCGTTCGTCGATCCGCCGCTGCTCGGCCTCGACGCCGGCGCAGCAGCGAACTGAGGTGGCCGACGACACGCGTCCCCGCCCGCTCGACGGGATCCGCGTACTCGACCTGACCCGGTTCCTCTCGGGTCCGATCTGCGGGCGGGTGCTCGCCGATCTCGGTGCCGACGTCATCAAGGTGGAACCCCCCGAGGGGGACAACACCCGGCGGGTGCAGCCCGCGGAGAACGGGCGGTCGATCTACTTCGCGCAGATCAACACCGGGAAGCGGAACATCTCGATCGATCTGGGCCATCCCGACGGCGCCGAACTCCTGCTGCAACTCGCCGAGAAGGCGGACGTGCTGCTCGAGAACCTGCGACCGGGCGTCGCCGACCGACTCGGCATCGGCGCGGCGACCGTGATGGCCCGCAACCCGCGCCTGATCTACTGCTCGATCACCGGCTACGGACAGACCGGGCCGTGGGCGCGACGTGGAGCCTTCGCGCCGCTCGTGCAGGCGGAGTCGGGCACGATCGAGTTCGCCGCCCGGAAGCGGCACACCGACCCGCTGCCCGAGGCACAGTCGCACGGTGACGTGTACCCCGGCATGCTCGCCACCCAGGCGATCCTCGCCGCCCTCGTGCAACGAGGGACCACCGGTGTGGGCCAGCATCTCGACGTGTCCATGGCGGAGGCACTCCTCTACACGAACGAGTGGACCGCCGTGGAGCTCGTCGGTTACGACCGGCCGCAGCTCTTCGGCGGGTGGAACGCCCTCATCACGACGACAGCCGACGGCTCGTCGGTCGCGTTCCCCGGGAACCCGGCCGTGAACTTCACGACGTGGGCGAAGGCGATGGGCCGGACCGACTACCTCGAGGACGCGCGGTACCGCACCTCCGCCGACCGACTCGCCCGTGCCGACGAGGTGGTGGCCATCATCCGGGCGTACGTGGCGACATTCCCCGACCCCGAGACCCTCGAAGCCCACCTCGACGCATTCCGCATGCCGATGGGCGTACTGCGGTCGATGCAGGAGATCACCTCGACGCCCTGGGCCGAGGACCGAGGCGTCGTCACGACCACCGACGACGGCATCCGCATCCCTGCGGCGCCGTTCCGCTCGTCCGCATCGGCGATCGGGGCCCGTGGCGGGGTGCGCAGTCGCGGCGCCGACAACGTGACCGTGCTGCGGGAACTCCTCGGTCTCGACCCGTCCGCGGTCGATCGACTCGTCGGCGACGGTGTGCTCAGCGCCGACTGAGGATCAGCTCACGACGTCGGCGCCGACGACGTGCCGGGCGATGACCCGGCGCTGGATCTGCTGGGTCCCCTCACCGATGTCGAGCATCTTCACGTCGCGGGTGAGCTTCTCGAGGAACCGGTCGCGTCGCACGCCCGCGTCGCCGAGCACGTCCTGCGCGGTGCGGATCGCTGCGAGCGCCACCGGCGGGCAGTAGAGCTTCGCGACCGACGCCTCGAGCGCGTTCGGGTGACCGGCGTCGACGAGTTCGGCGGCTCGGATGCACAGACGCCGCCCCTGCTCGATCCCGCGTCGGATCTCGACGAGCCGTTCGAGCGCCCGGCGATGCCGGCGCGTCGCGTGCGCCGGGTACTCGGACTCCACGTACGCGCGGGCATGGTCGAGCGCGGAGCGCGCGATGCCGATCGCGTGCACGGCGACGATCGGCCGGGTCGCGTTGAAGGTCTCCATCGCCCCGCCGAACCCGCGGTTCGCACGACCCTCGTAGTAGCCGTCACCGCCGAGGAGGTTGTCGGCGGGGAGACGACAGTCCTCGAGCACGAAACTCGACGTCTCGTAGGCGCGCACGCCCATCTTCGCCTCGTGCCGGAGGAACACGAAGCCGGGGCGGTCACGTTCCACGACGAACGCCCGGTGCCCGTTCCGACCGGCGGACGGGTCGACCGTCGCGAACACCACGACCCAGTCGGCCCGACCGGAGTTCGACGAGTACATCTTCTGCCCGTTCAGCACCCACTCGTCGCCGTCCCGCTCGGCCCGCATCGCGATACGCGCCACGTCGGAACCGGCCCCCGGTTCGGTCATCGCGAACGCCGCCCAGCGCGGGCGGTCCTCGCCACGAAACGGCGCGAGGAACCGCTCCCGTTGCTCGGGGGTGCCCATCTTGCGGACCGGCGGGCCACCGAGCCCCGGCCCGGGCAGGGTGACGAGCGCACCCCGGTCCCAGTACGCACCCTCCTCACCGACGACGACGTTCCGCACGGTCCGGCGCTCCGAACCACCCGGTGTCAGACCGCGGCGCATGACCCCTTCGCGGACGAGCGTCGTGAAGAACTCGTGGTCGGGCGGGATCGGGCGGCCGAGCCGGTCGGCCTCCTCGCCGAGCGGCCGGAGCCAGGTGCGGCCGACATCGCGCATGCGGCCGACCGCCGCCCGGAGATCGTCTGCGAAGTCGGTCATGCGCCGAGCTCCCAACCTGCGAGTTCGTCGGTCGACGCAGTGATCTCGTCGAGCACCCGGTCCGCGAGGTCGTCGATCGCAGCGTCGGCACCGCCGACGAGCAGACGGAGCAGGTGCGCCTCTCGGTACCAGCGCTGCGCCGGATGGTCGTCGACGTAACCGTGACCCCCGAGGAGCTGCACCCCCCAGTCAGCGGCGTCGAGCGCCGCAGGCAACGCCTCGAGATACGCCTGCGTCATCGCCCACGGCGTGTCCGCCGACCGCACCGCCACTCTGGCGGCGTCGAGCCGGGCCCAGACCGCTGCGACGTCGTGGGCGTTCGCCTGGTGCGCGAGCACCGGCCGACCGAACACCACCCGCTCGCGCCCATAGGCGATCGCGTGGTCGAGCGCCGCCGCCCCCACCCCGACGGCGAGCGCTGCGACCCAGAGTCGGGCGAGCGACCTGGCGGGGAACGTGTCGACGCCGAAACGGTGCGACGGCCCGATGACGCGGACCTCGACCCCACCGGAGGCCTCCGCCGCCCCGGCCGGAGCAGGAACCGCTGCGAGCGCCGGGCGTTCGGCGACGGTGATCCCGTCAGGCGCGAGCTGCACGAGTGCCGCAGGCACCGACTCCCCCGGCACCCAGGAGACGACGTCGACCGGCTCGTCGACGACGGCGAGCCCGACGACCTCGCCACACGCGGCCGCAGCTCGGAGGCGCCCGACGAGATCGGCGTCGGGGATCGCAGCCAGCGCGCCGAGCGCCATGCCGGGCTGGTCGACGACGAGCATCGCCCCGGCGGCTGCACCGCCGAACACCTCGAGCACCACGACCGCGGCGAGTCGGGCGACGGGATCGTCGTCGGTCAGCAGCTCACCCGTGCCGAGCGCACCGAACGCTGCGCGGACCGGCTCGGCCGGAGGACCGTTCGTGCCCGCCGCGCACGACGCAGCGGCTGCGACGGCCGTGCGACGCAGCTCCTCGATCTCGTCGGGCAGGACGCCGTTCATGTCGGGCAACGTAGCCGTGCGAGAATGCCCCGTCCCCACGAAAGGATCCCCCTCATGGCCATCGAATGCCCGAACCCGGACGGCTCGAGCGAGCGTCGCACCAGCTTCGACGGGCCGCCGCCGATGTGCATCGATCCGGCCAAGCGGTACACGGCCGAGATGGTCACGTCGATGGGCACGCTCGTCATCGCCCTCGACCCGATCTCGGCGCCGAAGACGGTGAACAGCTTCGTGTTCCTCGCCCGGTACCACTACTTCGACGGGCTCACCTTCCACCGGATCATCAATGGGTTCGTCTGCCAGGGCGGGTGCCCGCAGGGCAGCGGCACCGGCGGCCCCGGCTACCGGTTCGAGGACGAGCTCCCGAAGCAGGGGCGGTACGAGATCGGGTCGCTCGCGATGGCGAACGCCGGCCCGAACACGAACGGCTCGCAGTTCTTCCTCATCTCGGGCCCGAGCGGCGTCGGGCTCCCGCCGCTCTACAGCCTGTTCGGCAAGGTCGTCCGCGGTCTCGAGATCGTCGACGCCATGCAGAAGGTGCCGACCGGCCACGGCGACCGTCCGCTCACTCCGGTCGTGATCGAGTCGGTCACCATCACCGAAGCGGACTGAGGTCTGCGGCTCAGGCGAGCGGCTTGCCGGGCGTGCGCGACCCGGCGAGCCGCGCCTCGAGCTTGCGCATGCCCCCGAGCCAGCGCCCGAGATCCGCTGTCTTGCGCTCCATCCAGGTCTGCGCGATCGGGTCGGTGAGGATCAGGAACCGGTCCTCGGCGAACGCGTCGACGACCTGCTGCGCGACCTCGTCGGCCGTGCGGATCGGCCCCGCCGCGGTGCGGGCGAAGTCGGACGACGTGTCGAGCATCGGCGTGTCGACCCCGAGCGGAGCGAGCAGGAAGGTGTGCACGCCCTTGTCGTGGTAGGTGATCGACAGCCACTCGGCGAGACCGACCACCGCGTGCTTGGTGGTCGCGTAGGTGCAGGCGCCGTGGCTCGTCAGGATCCCGGCCATCGACGCCGTGTGCTGGAGGATCCCCCAACCCCGTTCGATCATGCCGGGGAGCACGTGGCGGACGGCGTAGACGTGGGACATCACGTTCACCTGCCACTGCTGGTCCCACACGGTGAGAGGTGTCGAGAGGATGTCGCTGTCGTTGGCGATGCCTGCGTTGTTGCACAGCACGTCGATCGGACCGGACGCCGCCTCGACGGCCCGCAGCGCAGCCACGACCGATGCCTCGTCGCCCACGTCGCAGCCGTAGGCGGTCGCTACCGGACCGATCATCGCCGCCGTCTCCTCGGCGCCGGCGAGGTTCCGGTCGAACACGGCGACCGCGGCCGCACCTTCCGCCGCGAACTTCTGACACATCGCACGGCCGATCCCCGATCCGCCGCCCGTCACCACGCACACCCGCCCCGACACCTGCATGACGCGCAACCTACAGGAACCGGGCCACGACGGAGTCGAGCACGAGGACGCCGGCCGGCGTCGCACGCACACGGTCGTCGCAGCGTTCGAGCAGCCCGTCACGCACGAGCCGGATGACCTCGTCGTCCCAACGACCGTCGGGCAGCACCACGCCGTCGGCCGTGCGCAGACCGGTGAAGACCCGTTCGACGTCGGGGTCGGGGACCACGTGCGGATCACCGCGACCGCCGGCGAGCCATGGCTCGAACGGCGGGTTCGCCCGCCGCACGTGGCCCGGTTCGTGCGCCGCAGCCGACGGTCCGACACCGAACCACCAGTCCCCCTGCCAGTAGCCGAGATTGTGACGACACCGGTGGCCGGGGCGGGCGTGGTTCGACACCTCGTACCGCTCGAACCCGGCGGCGCCGAGCACATCCGCGGCGGTGAGCAGCGCCGCCCGTTCGACCTCCTCGTCGACACGCACGCCACGCCGGGCGAACGGCGTGCCCTCCTCGACGGTGAGGGTGTACACGGAGCAGTGGTCGATGCCCGCTGCGACGACCGCCGAGAGATCGGCGGCGAGATCGGCGCCCTCGACGCAGGAGATGACGTCGGCGTTGAGGGACACCCCGGTGGTCCGCACCGCATCGAGCGCTGCGAGCGCTGTCGCCGCATCGTGTGAGCGGCCGAGCCGTCGGAGCGCCTCGTCCGACGTCGACTGCACGCCGACGCTGACGCGGGTCACACCGAGGCCCTCCCACGCCCGGGCCCGGCTGCTGTCCACGTGGGCAGGATGCACCTCCATCGTGACCTCGGCGTCGGGTGCGACCGTCAGCGCGACACGCACGGCGTCGAGCAGACGACCGAGCTCGAGGTCGGTCAGTTGCGACGGCGTGCCACCACCGAGATAGACGGTGTGGAACGTCGCCCCAGCGGCGCGTTCGGCGACCTCACGGAGTTCCCGTGCGATCTCGTTCAGATACGCGGCGACGAGATCGTCCCGCGGGCGCAGCACGTGGAAACTGCAGAACGGGCAGATCGTCGGACAGAACGGGACGTGCACGTAGAGCATCGCCATCGGCGCCCCCGGCAGGAATCGAACCTGCGACCGTCGGATTAGAAGTCCGCAGCTCTATCCGCTGAGCTACGGGGGCAGTGCTGACGACGGGCGATCGCCTGCGCGCCGCAGGCTACCGACCGCCCGCCGCTCTTCTACGCTGCGGGGCAGCGGGCCTGTGGTCAGGGCCACGCCGGACCGGGGAGGAAGCATGGGCGCAACAGCCGTCGCAGCGGAATCGATCGTCGACGCACTCGCCGACACCGACGCGGAGTCCGAGGCGGGTCGCCGACTGTCGGATCGTGCCGTCGCCCTCCTGCACGAAGCAGGCCTCACGCGCATCGTCGCCCCGCAGGCGCACGGTGGCGACGAACTCCCACCCCGGGCACTGCTCGAGGCCGAACGGGTGGTCGCCCACGGCAGCCCGGCCGCGTCGTGGGTGCTGATGGTCTGCGCTGCGCACACCTTCATCGCCGGACGCATGGCACCCGAGGCGCAGGCCGAACTGTTCGACGGGCACCCGGGGATGCTGATCCCCGGCACACCCTCCCGCCAGGGCACCGCGATGCGGGTCCCGGGGGGCTACGAGCTCAGCGGCCGGTGGCCGTTCGCGAGCGGCGCCGACCACGGCGACTGGGTGATGGTCGGCGCGCAGGGGATCCGCGACGCCGACGGCAGGTCGACTCCGGCGCTCCTCGTCGTGCTCCCCAAGGCCGACGTCAAAATCGACGACACGTGGTTCACGCTCGGCATGCGGGGCACCGGGTCGAAGGACATCGTCCTGAACGGCGTGTTCGTACCCGAGCACCGGGCCGTGCCGATGAACACGGCGTTCCTCGGCACCGTCCCCGACGTCGACCGGCCGCTGTACCGCCTGCCGATCGGACCGTCGCTCGCGACGATGCTCCTCGGTCCGATCGTGGGGATGAGCGAAGCCGGCCTCGACCGGTTCGTCGCCGTGACCCGGGAACGCGTCGACGCCTACACGGGTGGGCGGAAGGCCGAACAGGCCGGGCTGCAACGCCGCGTCGCCGAAGCCCGCGCCGAGATCTCCCACGCCTGGTCGCTCGCGATGCAGAACTGCGACCTGCTCGAGCACGCCATGCAGTTCGAGCCGCCGATGCCCGTCGAGCAGCGCGCCCAGGTGCGCTGGAACGCCGCCTACGCCGCCGAACTGTGCCGTCGTGCGGCGGAGCGCCTCTTCGCCGGTGCGGGCGCCGGCGCCGCGCACGACCGGAACGTGAACCAGCGCACGTACCGCGACGTGAACACGTCTACGCACCATGCGATGTTGGACTTCGACACGGCCCTCGAGATCCAGGGCAAGGTGCTGCTCGGCGTCGACCAGGTCGAAGCGATGATCTAGCCAGAGTCGGTTGGGACACCCCGACGGCGCCGCCTATGCTCGACCCTCACGTGGTGGCCGTAGCTCAGCTCGGTTAGAGCGCCAGGTTGTGGCCCTGGAGGTCGGGGGTTCAAGTCCCCTCGGTCACCCTCGAGATCGGCGCCGTCGCCGAGGTGCGGGACCTCCCGTGGCTCGGCTACGGTGCCGACGCTTCGGCGCCTCTAGCTCAACGGCAGAGCAACGGACTCTTAATCCGCAGGTTCTGGGTTCGAATCCCAGGGGGCGCACGCCAGACGACGCGACGCAACGGTGTCGCCGAGTACCCGGTGACCAGCTGGGAGACGGCCAGCGTGGACCATCGCCCGCAGGTACCGGTGCATGAGCACCGCGACCCGCACCGCGGCGACCCCCTGGTACCAACCGAGCGCCACCGGGGCGCGTCCACCGAGCGCCGCGTAGGTCGCCGCGATCCCCTCGAGGTCCCGGAACCCCGGCAGCGGTGCGCGACCTGCGCCCTCGATGCGCACGTGGTTCATCTCCGCGAGCCACGCGAGGTCGTGCTCGACCGGTCCGACGGTTGCGAGCTCCCAGTCGAGCAGCGCCACCGGGTCGAACCCGACGGCGACGACGTTCGCCGGGCGGGCGTCACCCCACAGCAGCACGTCACCGGGGGAAGGTGGAACCGCCGCCTCGAGCACGGCAAGGGTCTCCTCGATCACCGCCGGCCACACGTCACCTCGGTCCCACTCCCAGAGACGGCGGATGTCCGCGAGATAGGCGACGTTCGCGTCGCCTGCCGGTCGCAACGCCTCGACGACAGGCGTGCCGTGCACCCCGACGAGCGCGCCGAGCAGGCCGTCGAAGAACCGCCGCTGCTCCGCCGCCGTCGCGTCGTGCAGCCACCCTTCCTCGGCGAAGGTCGGACGGTCGTCCGCAGGGACCCGCCCCTCGACGAAGGACATGACGAAGGCAGGTCGACCGAGCCGTGCGCCGCCAAGGTCCACGTCGAGCAGTTCGGGCACCGGCACACGACCGGCGAGCGCACCGAGGCACGCCACCTGCCGACCGAGGTCGTAGGTCGGGAACATCGAACGCCGTGCCGGTTCGACCCGGACCACGACCCGGTGCCCGCCGAAGCGGACGAGCAGCGTGTCGTTCGACCAACCACCACCGGTCGGCGTCGACACCTCGAGCTCCGCTCGACCGCCGAACAGGTCGGTCAACCAGTCGGCGAGCCGTCCCTCATCCAAGGGTCCGGGGCGACTCCCAGTGGCCGCCCGTCTCCCGACTGTTCCAGATCTCCGTGATCAGCCCGTCCACCACGCGGAACACCTCGATGCCGCAGTAGGTGTAGGACTTCCCCGAGGTCTGCGTGGAGAACCCGTTCCAGCAGACGGTCACGAACTCGTCGTCGCCGCACAGCAGCGACGTGTCGAACCGCAGCACTGGGCACAGGTCGAACGTTGCCTGCAGGCGGGCGATCGACTCGGCGATAGTCAGCACCTTCACCTCCCCGGCGTGGTGCCGCCACGTGGGGTCGGCGATGAGCTCGGCGACGAGATCGAGACGACGCTCGTTGTAGAGCACGTCGAGGTACCGGGTGACGACGTCCTTCGCGGTGGCCATATCGCCGAGAACGTACAGTCTCGGAGGTGACCGACCTCGGCCTGATGTTCTCGTTCCGCAACCCGCCGGCGGCGCGACGGCCCTTCCCGGAGGTGTACCGCGAAGAACTCCGGCTCATCCGAGAGGCCGAGGAACTCGGCTACGACACGGTCTGGCTCACCGAGCACCACTTCGCCGACGACGGCTACTCGCCCTCGATCCTGCCCATCGCCGCAGCGATCGCCGCGACGACCGAACGAATCCGCATCGGCCTCAACCTGCTGCTCCTCCCCCTCCACAACGCCATCCGGGTCGCCGAGGACATCGCAACGCTCGACGTGATCTCCGACGGTCGCATCGACGTCGGACTCGGACAGGGGTACGCACCCCACGAGTTCGACGGCTACGGCATCCCGCTCGAGGAACGACGCAGCCGCTTCGTCGAAGGCATCGAGGTCCTCACCGGCCTGTGGACGAGCGACCGGTTCGACCACGACGGCCGGCACTACCGGATCCGCGGGGCGAACCTCACCCCGAAGCCCGTCCAGACCCCGCACCCGCCGCTGTGGATCGGGGCGACCGCGGAGGCGGGCGTCCGTCGGGCAGGCCGCCTCGGCGCACACCTGCTCGGCCTCACGTCGACCCGCCTGCAGCGCGTCTACGAGGACGCGCTCGTCGAGGCAGGCCACGACCCGGCAGGTTCGAACGTGCTGCAGCTCCACTGGACCCACGTCGCACCGACCGACGACGAGGCATGGGCGCAGGCTGCACCGTCGTTCCACCACGTGCTGTCGACCTACGCAGGGTGGGCGAACGCATCGGCGGACGCCGACAAGGGCGGACCCCGGACGGTCGTACCACCGCTCGAACAGCTCCGCAGCAGCGACCGACTCATGTTCACGCCGCTGTTCGGCGCACCCGAGACGGTGGCGGCCGGGTTGCGCGCGTCGATGGCCAAGGTACGCACCACCCACCTCGCACTCGGCGTGCTCCCTGCGCTCGGGTACGACGCGACCCGGCGTTCGATGGAGCTGTTCATCACCGAGGCGGCGAGTCGGCTCTCGTGAAGGGCCTCTGCTGTTCGGGCGGAGGGATCCGCGCAGCGGGGTTCACGCTCGGGGCGATCGACGAGCTCGAACGTCGCCACGTCCTCGACGACGTCGACGTCGTCGCAGCGGTGTCGGGCGGTGCGTACACGGCGACCGCGTGGCTCCTGCGCCGACGGGAAGGTTCGCCCGCCGCACCGTCACTCGTCGAGGAGCTCCGGACCCGGCGCCACCAGTTCCTGCGCAACGGACCGGGCGGCCTCGCCGGCGCCGTCGCCGAGGCGGTCGCCGTGATCGCAGCGAACCTCGTCCTGCTCGCCACCGCCGTCGCGCTTCCGGCTTGGGTCGTGGGACGACTCGTCGGGTTCTGGTCGTGGCGCCCCGGTCTCGTCGTCCTCTCAACCGCCGGGATCGTGCTCGCACTCGGTGCGGCCTGGACGGTGCGCGCGGCAGCAGGAGGACTCGCCCGGGTCGCATACGTGGGCAACGCGCTCGTGATCGTCGTCGCGATCGCATGGGCGGCACGTGTCGCATCGGACGCCGCGTTCGGGGTCGGGCCGATCGGGTCGCCCACGACGTTCGTGGTGGCATCGGTGCTGTTCGTCGTCGTGAACCTCACCGTCGACCTCGACACGGTGTCGCTGCACCCGATCTACCGACAGCGGCTGCGGGCGACGTTCGCGTCGGGGCGGGCGTGCGAGGTCACCTGGGACCACCTCGGCGGCCCGGAGCTCGTGCTGTGCTGCGCCCGTCACGTCGGTCGGGGCCGGATCGAGTCGTTCACGATCAGCCAGCGTGAGGTGCGGATGGGCGCGCACGCCGTGCCGACCTCCACCTACCTCGACCTGCTGGTCGGACCGCGCCGCACCCACCGCCGGGTCGCGTCGTGGCTGCCGACGACAGGAGCGGCGCTCGCCTCGTCGATGCGGTTCGGACGCGGACGCGCGCTCGCGCTCGTCGCCGCGCTGAACCTCGACCTCGGCGTGTGGTTGCCGAACCCGGGACGGCTGCGACGACCCAAGCGGGTCGGAATCCTGCACCTCGTCGCCGAACTCACCGGGGTGCGGGCCGACCGCACCCGCAACGTCTTCGTCACCGACGGCGGCCACCGGGAGAACCTCGGCCTCGTCGAACTCCTGCGCCGGGGATGCACGGAGATCGTGTGCCTCGACGCGTCGGGCGGCGAGCTCGAGACGCTCGAGGCCGCACTCGATCTCGCACGCGACGAACTCGGCGTCGACGTCGACCGGGGCGACCTCGCCCGCCTGCGACCGACCGGCGGAGCACTGCCCGCCGACCTCGTGGCCGTCCTCCCCTTCCCCGGCGGACGGATCGTCTACGCCCGGGCGCGCCTCGCCTCGTGCCTCGACGAGGCGCTGCTCGACCTCGCCCGCACCGACGAGCGCTTTCCCCGGTACCCGACGAGCGACCAGTTCCTCGACGACGCAGAGTTCGCAGCGATGGTCGCACTCGGTCGCGCCGCAGGGTCGCGGGCCGCAACGGTCTGAGGCGGCAAGACTGTCGCCATGATCGACCTCCGACGCGACGGCGACGTGTTCGTCCTCACCCTCACCGCCGGCGAGAACCGCTGGACGACGACCTTCACCCGGGCCTTCGACGCCGCGCTCGACGAGGTGGCGAACACCCCGGGCGAGATCGCGCTCGTCACGGCGTCCGCCGACCCGAAGTTCTTCTCCAACGGACTCGACCTCGAGTGGATCATGTCGAAGGGTGACCACCCGGGCGGCGATCGCAAGGTGTTCGCCGCCGAGGCGATGGCGCTGTTCGCCCGTGTGATGACGTTCCCCGTGCCGACGGTCTGCGCGCTCGGCGGGCACGCGTTCGGCGCCGGGTTCATGGTGGCGCTGTGTCACGACGCCCGGATCATGCGGGCCGACCGCGGGTTCCTGTGCGCGAACGAGATCGAGATCGGCATGGCGATCCCCGAACCGGAGCTCGCCCTCTTCCGCCACAAGATGAGCCTCCCGGACTTCCACCGGACCGTCATGCTCGCCAAGCGGTGGAGCGCGCCCGAGGCGGTGCACGCCGGCTTCGTCGACGCCGCCGTTCCCGCCGAGGAGGTGCTCCCCGCAGCGATCGAGCACGCCCGCCGTCTCGCCCCCCTCGCCCGGAACCGCGCCGTGTTCACCTGGATGAAGGAGCACGTCTACGGCGAGGAGAACGCCATCAACCGGGTGGAGGGTCCGGCCCACCTGCTGCGGAACCCGGACCGGTACCCGTCGGGACCGGGGCTCGCCGCCCACTAGATAGCGTCGGGGCCGTGCCCGTCGAGATCGAGCGCACGTTCCTCGTCACCGACCCGTCCTGGCGGACCGGCGCGCCCGGCGTCCCGATCCGCCAGGGGTACCTGCTGCGGGCGGTCGAACGCACCGTCCGGGTGCGTCGTGTCGGCGACGCCGGAGCGATCACGGTGAAGGGCCCTGGACTACGGGTACGGGCCGAGTACGAGTACCCGATCCCTGCGTCCGACGCCGACGAACTGCTCGACACCCTGTGCGAACCGGGCATCATCGACAAGGTCCGCCACACGGTGGTCCACCGGGGCCGGCGGTGGACGGTCGACGAGTTCGCCGGCCGCCACACCGGTCTCGTCCTCGCCGAGATCGAACTCGACGATCCCGACGACGACGTCGAACTCCCACCCTGGGTGGGCGAGGAGGTGACCGATGACCCTGCGTACCGGAACGCGGCGCTCAGCGCGCGCTAAGCGGATCGCAGCCGCGATGACGACCGTCGCGTTCTTCGCCGTCGGCGCCTCGTGCGGCGGTGACGCCGACGACGGGCTCCGCGGCGCCGTCCGCGACCCTGCACTCGAGGTCGGCGCAGACCCGCGCGTCGTCCCGGCCGCGGGTGACCTCGCCGTCGTGTACTTCGGCTACACGTCGTGCCCGGACGTCTGCCCCACGACGCTCGCCGACCTCCGTGTGGCGATCGACGACCTCGGCAAGGACGGTGAACGTGTCGATCTCGTGATGGTCACCGTCGATCCCGAACGCGACACGCTCGACGTGCTCGAGAAGTTCGTCGCGTTCTTCGACCCCGACGGCACGGCGATCCGACCGGCGGACGCCGACGAGCTCGCCCGCCTGCAGGCGCTGTTCCTCGCCTCGTCGCAGATCGAGAAGACGTCCGACGGCACGGTCGAGGTCGCCCACACGGCGACCACCTACGTCGTCGACGGATCCGGCCGTGTCCGCGTCGAATGGCCGTTCGGCGTACCCGCCCAGGACATGGCGCACGACCTGGAGGTGCTGTTGTCGTGAACCCCCGTCGCATCGTCCTCGCACTCCTCGTGCTGTTCGCGCTCGCCGTCGGCGGGATCGGACTGGCCGTGGTGCTCAACCCGGAACCCCCGCCGCGCGAGGTGTCCTACGTGATCCCTGCGGGCACCATCGGGCGCCTGCGCGCGGGGCAGGTCGTCGAGGTGCTCCCCGGCCGCATCGAGCTGCGCACGGTCGACACGCTCGTCATCGAGAACCAGGACGTCGAACCGTTCTCGCTCGGCGCGTTCGTGATCAGGGCCGGGGAGACGTTCCGCCACAAGTTCTCCCGCGTCGGTACCTACGGCGAGGCCTGCACGCTGCACCCGAGCGGGAAGATCGACATCGTCGTCACCTGACCGGGCCCCGTCACCGGGTCCGGGCCCGGGTCGTATGCTGCGGTGCATGGGACTCCGGGGGGAAGCCGCGATCGTCGGCATCGCCGAGTACAAGCCGGAACGGCGGTACTCGGGACCACGCCGCTTCATGCTCGAACAGTGGGCGGACCTCGCGGCGCTCGCACTCGAGGACGCGGGTCTCAGGCCCGCCGACGTCGACGGCCTGGTGTGCGCGAACCTGCGCGAATCAGAACAGTTCGTGCCCTCCACCATCGCCGAGTACCTCGGGTGGAAGGTGAACTTCGCCGAACGCGTCGACCTCGGAGGGGCGACCCCGGTCGGCATGGTGTGGCGGGCCGCCGCTGCGATCGAACTCGGCCTGTGCGAGGTGGTGGTCTGCGCCGCCCCCGGTCGACCGACACCGTCGCTCCCGCCCGACCAGCCGAAGCTGTGGTCGCCGTTCGGCGCCTCGTCGAACGTGATGGGATCGCCGCAGGCGGAGTTCGACATCCCCTTCGGCAACGTCGCGCAGAACGCCGGGTACGCGATGATCGCCAACCGGTACGCCCACGAGTACGGGTACGACCCGCGGGCGACCGCGAAGATCGCCGCCGACCAGCGGACGAACGCGAACGCCCACCCCGACGCGGTCTTCCGTGACGTCCCGATCACGATCGACGACGTGTTGGCGTCGAAGGTCGTGGCCGATCCGCTGCACGTGCTCGAGATCGTGATGCCGTGCGCCGGCGGTGCCGCGGTCGTCGTCGCGTCGAAGGACGTCGTGCGACGCACCCGCAAGCGCCCCGTGTACGTGACCGGTTTCGGTGAGCACCTCGCACACAAGACGCCGACCTACACCGACGACGTGCTGCGCACCCCGATCGGTCCGGCGGCGGAACAGGCGTTCTCGATGGCCCGCATGAAGCGGTCGGAGGTCGACTGCGTGCAGCTCTACGACTGCTACACGATCACCGTGCTGCTCTCCATCGAGGACTCGGGCTTCTGCGGCAAGGGCGAGGGCATGCGTTTCGTCGCCGAACACGACCTCACCTATCGGGGCGACTTCCCCGTGAACACGCACGGCGGACAGCTCGGGTTCGGTCAGCCCGGTCTCGCGGGCGGGTTCACCCAGGTGAACGAGGCGGTGCGCCAGGTGCGCGGCGAGGCCGGAGCCAGGCAGATCCCCGGCTGCGAGGTGTCCTACGTGTCGGGCACCGGCGGGATCATGTCGGAACAGACCGCCTTGATCGTGCAGGGAGGCTGACCGTGTCGACCGTTCCGCTGCCCCGTCCCCGCGCGATCGAGGCCACCGAACCGTTCTGGTCGGCGTTGCGCTCCCACCGCGTCGTGCTGCAGCGATGCGGCGCATGCGGGACGTGGATCCACTACCCGCGCCGCCGGTGCACGGCGTGCCTCTCGGAGGACCTTCGCTGGGAGGAGGTGTCGGGCCGTGGGGTCGTCTCGACGTTCACGGTCGCCCGGCAGCCCACCCACCCGGCGTTCGCGGACGAGGTGCCCCAACTCCTCGCCGTCGTCGAACTCGACGAGGGCGTCCGCATGACGACGACCCTCGTCGGCGTCACCCCCGACGACGTCCACATCGGTATGGCCGTGGTCCCCGCCTTCGACGACGGCGACGACGGGGTCACGCTGCTGCGGTTCGCACCCGCCTGATCACCAGGGCGTGCCGTCGGGCTTCAGGTACGAGCCGCTGATGTGGCCGCCGGCGACGAGGGCCTCGTAGCTCTCCTCGCCGAGCTCGCCACGGAGCACCGCCTCGTTGTCCTGGCCCATCACGGGGATCGGACCCCACCGACGCTCCGGTCCGCTCCACTGCCACGTGTACCCGGCGTACTCGTGCGTGCCGAGATCGGGGCTGCCGTTCGGGCGGAAGAACCCGCGAGAACGGAGCTGCGGGTTCGCGTAGCAGTCGGTCTCGGTCGCAACCGGTGCGGCGGCGACACCGATCGCCACGCACGCCTCGAACGCCTCGTGGTTCGACCGGGCGGCGGTCCACGCCGCGATCGCTGCATCGAGTTCGTCGTGCCGCTCGAAGCGGGCGGCGAGGTCGAGCCCGACGAGGTCGTCGCGACCGATCAGGCGGGCGAGCGCATCCCACTCCGCGTCGGACCCGACCGAGATCGTCACCCAACGGTCGGGGCCGAGGTCGCCGACCCCGCCCTTCGCCTGGACGCCCGGGGTCGACGGGTACGCCCCCTGCGGCGCCCGGTGCCGTGCCCGGTTGCCGATGGTCTCGTGGCGGCGGCCGGTGCGACCTGCGTCGACGAAGAGCTCGCCGAGGTGCTGCAGCATGTTCTCCGCCTGCGCGAACTCGATCAGCTCACCGGTCCCCGTGCGGTCGCGGCGACGCAACGCCATCAGCACGGTGAACGCCGCAGCCGGCCCGGACGCAGCGTCCATGTGGTACACGGCGGCGTTCGACGTCGGGTCCATGTCGGCGTACCCGCGCTGCGAGGTGAGCCCGCACAGCGTCTCGAAGTGCACGCCGAACCCGATGAAGTCGCGGTACGGACCCTCGAGTCCGACCGACGGCATCCGGACCATGATCGTGCGCGGATTCCGGGCGTGGATCGTCGCCCAGTCGATGCCGAGCTTGTCCCACAGCCCGACCGCGTTGTTCTCCACGATCACGTCTGCGGTCTCGACGAGTCGGAGGAACGCCTCACGGCCTTCGTCCTTGCGCAGATCGAGCGTGATGCTGCGCTTGTTCCGACCGTGCGCGGTGAACAGGGCGACCCGGTTCCAGGGACGCTCCCCCGGATCGGTGTCGGGGAATCCGCCGAAGATCGGACCGATCGCCTCGGCGACCTCCTTCGGCGGTCGCGGACCGAGCCCGCGCGTCGCGGTCGGGAACACCCACGGGTTGTCGATGCGCACGATCTCCGCACCGAGCTCGCCGAGGAGCATCGTGGCGTAGGGGCCGGCCCACACGACGGTCATGTCCAGCACCCGGATCCCCTCGAGGGGCAACCGGGCCGGTGTCGTCGACGCGGGCCGCACGGGTGCGGGGAGACCCAGCTCGGCGCGCACCTCGTCGGTGTGCTGGCCGAGCAGTGGAGCGGGCCGCCGCAGCGCCCACCCGCCGTCCATGCGGACCGGCGCGCCGGGCTGGCGGATCGTGCCGGTCGGGTGCTCGACGTCGACGAAGAACCCGCGCTCGGCGAAGTGCGGGTCGGTGAGCAGGTCGATCGGGTAGTTCAGCGCCGTGACCGCCCAACCGTGCGACTGCGCCTCGACCATCGCAGCCTGGCGACCCCGCGCGAGCGTGTAGCCGTACATCGCCGCGTCCGCGAGCTCGGGGAGCTCGGGATCCGCCATCGGGTTCGGGGCTGCGTACCGCTCGGCGAGCGAATCGTCACCGAGGGCGGACAGCATGCGCGGCACCCAGTTCGGCAGGCACGCGACGAGCACGTACCCGTCCTCGGTCGGGTAGAAGCCGTTCGGGTACGGACCCATGCGAGCGCCGCCCTCGCGCGGCGCGTCACGGCCGGTGTATGCCCGGTAGAGCAGGTACGTCATGCGCCGGTCGATCGACCCGGCCTGCGTCTCGAGGTTCGCCACGTCGATGTGGATGCCCTCGCCGCTGCGTTCGGTGGTGGTGAGCGCGGCGAGGACGGCGAGCGCCGCGACGTTGCCGCACTGGTACAGGCCGAGGTTCCCACCGAGCTTGCCGGGCTCCCGGTCCGACAGGCCGGTGCTCGACATCGTCCCGCCCATCGCGTACATCGTGATCTCGTCCGCCGGCAGCCCTGCGTAGGGACCGGTGCGACCGAACGGGGTGACGCTGCACACGACGAGATCCGAGCGGACCGCCTTCAACGCGTCGACGAGGTCGTCGGGTGCCCCGGGGACACTCGACTCGATGACCACGTCGGCGGTGCGGGCGAGCTCGAGCACGAACGCCCGACCCTCCGCCGTCGTCACGTCGGCGACGACGGAGCGCTTGTTCGTGTTGCAGTGCAGGAACGTCGCGCTCGCCTCGACGTCCTCCACGTCGTCGGGGAACGGACCGATGCGCCGGGCCGGGTCACCGGTCGGCGGTTCGACCTTGACGACCTCGGCGCCGAAGTCGGCGAGCATCTTGCCGGCGAACGGGCCGGGGATCCCGCCGGCGAGCTCCACCACCCGGATACCTGCGAGGGGCTGTTCCATGGCCGGACGATACAGTCCCGACGTGGACTTCGTTTCGCCGACGCGCTTCGTGGACAGTGACCATCCGGAGGTCGTCGCCTGGGCGACGCAGGTCGTCGGGGACGCCGACGACGACCGTGCGAAGGCCGTGCGGCTCTTCTACGCGGTGCGCGACGACATCCGCTACGACCCCTACGTCGCGACCTCGGGCGAGGACCAGTACCGGGCCAGCGAGATCCTGCGCCAGGACCGGAACTGGTGCGTGCCAAAGGCGATCCTGCTGTGCGCCGGATCGCGGGCGGTCGGCGTACCCTGCCGCCTCGGGTTCGCGGACGTGAAGAACCACCTCGCGTCGCCGAAGCTGCTCGAGCAGATGGGCACCGACCTGTTCGCGTTCCACGGCTACGTCGAGTTCCTCCTCGACGGTGCATGGCGGAAGGCAACACCGGCGTTCAACATCGAGATGTGCACCCGATTCGGTGTGAAGCCACTCGACTTCGACGGTCTCGAGGACTCGCTCTACCACGAGTTCGACGTCGAGGGCCGCCGCCACATGGAGTACGTCAACGAGCGCGGCACCTTCGAGGACTTCCCATACGCCGAGATGGTCCGTGTCTTCACCGAGGTGTACGGCGGGCCTCCCGGCGACACCGCCGCCGACCAGCACGACGAGCTGTTCCACGGGTGAGTTCGCCCCGCGACCGCCATCTCACGATCTACGGCCGCAACCCGGTCGCCGAGGCGCTCGACGACACGACGGTGCCCGTGGCCAGGGTCTTCGTCGCGGACGGTGCGACCGGACCGGTGATCGACCGGATCCTCGCAGCGGCCCGTCGCCGGGGCGTCCCCGTCGAACGCACGAGCAGCGACCGGGTCGCCATGGTCGCCCGCAACGGGCGACACCACCAGGGTGTCGCCGCCGACATCGCACCGCCCGGCCTCGAACCGCTCGCCCCGTGGCTCGCCCGACGGCGCGGGCGGCTGCACCGCACCGCCGTGCTGCTCCTCGACGGCGTCCACAACCCGTCGAACGTCGGCATGATCATCAGGTCGGCGACCGCAGCCGGCATCGACGGCGTGGTGGTCCCCGACCGGCGGACCGCAGAGCTCGGACCCCTCGTCCTCAAGGCGTCGGCCGGGGTCGCACTCGCTGCGACGCTGCTCCGCATCGACGACGCCTCGACCGCGGTCACGATGCTGCGCGAGGCCCGCTTCACCATCGTCGGTCTCGACGGTGACGGCGACGAGTCGCTCTTCGACGCACCGCTCCCCGAACGTGCGTGCTACGTGCTCGGCAACGAGGCGGACGGCCTGTCGGTGACGACCGACCGGACACTGCGGATCCCGCTCGCCGGCGGGGTCGAGTCGTTGAACGTCGCCGCGGCGGCGACCCTGCTGGCCTTCGAGATCAGTCGACGCGGCGGAACAGGCTGACCACCTCGACGTGCGCCGTGTGGGGGAACAGGTCGACGAGCGTGGAGTGCTCGTAGCGGTACCCCGCCCCGGCGAGCTCGAGGGTGTCCCGACCGAGCGAACCGGCGTCGCAGCTGACGAGCACGATCCGCTCAGCCCCCGTCGCCGCGAGCACCGCGACCCCTGTGGCGCCGAGGCCGCGTCGGGCCGGATCGGCGACGACGGCGTCGGCAGGCGTCGGCGCCCAGTCCTCGACCGCCGACTCGACGACGGTCGCGCCGGGCACGTTGTGGCGGGCGTCGGCGACCGACGACGGCGCACGTTCGACGGCGACGACGTGGTCCGCGAGCCGGCTGAACAACCCGACACCGCTGTACGCGTCGACGAGGGATCCGACCGCACCGACCTCGGCGCGCACGACCGCCACGAGCGCCTCAGCGCCGTCGGGCCGCGACTGGAAGAACGACGCTGCGGAGACGCGGTAGGTGTGCCCGTCGACGATCTCGTGGATGTGGTCACGGCGCACGTCGGCGGGGACACGGACCGGGTGTTCGGCGGCGACGAGCCGTTCACCGGTTCGGGCACCGACCCGGAGCACGACCTCGGTGTTGGCGCCGAAATCGCCCTCAACGACGAGCTCCTCGAGGAGGGGGTGCAGCACCGGGCAGGCGTCGATGACGGCGAGGTCGTGCGAGCGGGCGGTGCGCAGCGCGGCGCGGCCGTCGACCACACCGACGCGCACGGTGGTGCGGTACCCCCACGGATCGAGCGGCGGTCCGTCCCGGACATCGGGGGTGACCCGGCCGATGCGTTCGAGCGCATCGATGACGATCGTGCGGCGGAGCATCCGCTGGGCGTCGAGGTGCACGTGGCCGAGCCCGCAGCCGCCGCAACGTTCGCAGCGCGGCGCGATCCGGTCGGGTGACGGCTCGACCACCCGGCGGATCTCTGCCCGGGCGAACCGCTTGTGCTCGCTGATGAGGGCGACGTCGACGACGTCACCGGGGACGGCGCCGGGGACGAACACGACCCGCCCACTGTCGTCCCGACCGACACCGTCGCCGCCGACTGCGAGGCCGGTGATCCGAAGCACGTGGCGAACCTACCGGGGCGGTACCGTGACCGGCGATGACCCTCGCCCCGCGCATCGTCCCGTCCGTGCTCCCGGCCGACTTCGCCCGCCTCGGCGAGGTCTGTCGCGACCTCGAGGTCGCAGGAGTCGACCGGTTGCAGTTCGACGTGATGGACGGCCGGTTCGTCCCGAACCTCACCTTCGGCCCCGACGTGATCGCCGCCGTCCGTTCATGGACGACGGTGCCCTTCGAGGCACACCTGATGGTCGAGGAACCCGACCAGCTCGCCCACCGCTACGTCGAGGCCGGCTGCGGGATCGTGATCGTGCACGCCGAGGCCTGTCGACACCTCCACCGCACCCTCGGACGGCTGCGCGAGCTCGGGACGTCGCCGGCCGTCGCGCTCAACCCGGCGACACCCGCATCGGCGGTCGCCCACGTACTCGACCTCGTCGACCTGGTGCTCGTGATGACGGTGAACCCGGGGTTCGGCGGGCAGGCCTACATCGCGTCGATGGAACCGAAGATCGCCGAGGTCCGGGCGATGATCGACCGGTCCGGTCGCCAGATCGACCTCGAGGTCGACGGGGGGATCGCCCCGGACACGATCGCCGGCGCGGCGGCACAGGGCGCCGACGTGTTCATCGCCGGCAGCGCGCTGTTCCGCGACCCGGAGGGGTTCGCCCATGCGGTGACCGACCTGCGCACGCGCGCCGAGGCCGCCCGACGGTGAGGCCCGCCCGGCGCGCGTCGACGATCGGCGCCGTCGTCGTCGGCCTGGCCGCGGTACTGGTCGGGTGCGGTGACTCGTCGAGCGACACCGAGGCGTTCTGCGCCCAGGTGCGTCGGGTCCCGGTGATCACCGACCGACTGCAGCTCGCCACGCCGGATCCGACGACGGCCGCGACCCAACTCGTCGACGAGCTCGAACGGCTGCGGAACGCGTCGCCTCGGGCGGTCCGTTCGGACGTCGCTGTCCTCCTCGATCTGAGCGAGGTCCTCACGACCGCGCTGACGACGACCGACGAGACGGTGCGGGCCGACGCGCTCGCCGAGCTCGAGACCCGGCGGGTCGAGTGGGAGGAAGCGAGCTCGTCCGTCGTGGCCTACACCAGCCGGACCTGCGGGATCGACCTCGGCGGCTGAACGCCGCCGCTCCTCAGCGGACGCGCTTGGCGCGGACCTCGTCGATCAGGCCGTACGCCTTCGCCTCCTCGGCGGTGAACCAGCGGTCACGCTCGGAGTCGGCCTCGATCTGCTCGACGGGCTGACCGGTGTGGAACGCGATCCGTTCGGCGAGCAGCTTCTTGATGTACTTCATCTGCTCGGCCTGGATCGCGATGTCGGTCGCCTGGCCCCGGACCCCGCCGAGGGGCTGGTGCATCATGATCCGGGCGTGCGGGAGCGCGAACCGCTTGCCGGGTGCACCGGCGCACAGCAGGAACTGCCCCATCGACGCGCCGAGACCCATGCACACCGTGCCCACGTCGGGCTGGATGAACTGCATGGTGTCGTAGATCGCCATGCCGGCGGTGACCGAACCACCGGGGCTGTTGATGTAGAGCCAGATGTCCTTCTCGGGATCCTGGGCCTCGAGGAACAGCAGCTGGGCGGTGATCCGGTTCGCAGACTCGTCGTTCACGTCGGTGCCGAGAACGATGATCCGGTCCTTCAGGAGCTGGTTGAACAGGAAGGCGTCGCCGCCCATCATGGCGTCGGAGGACATAGGCGAGAAGGCTACCCTTCAGGTCACCACTGGCGGACGTGGCGGAACTGGCAGACGCACCAGGTTTAGGTCCTGGCGCCGAGAGGCGTGCGGGTTCGACTCCCGCCGTCCGCACCGTCCGGGGGTCGTGTCCCCCACCGTGACCACGCCCGTCACCCGCCGAGCGTGTCGCTGATCGACACCACGGTCGGCCCGAGCACGACGAGCAGCAGCGCCGGGAGCGTGCACAGCACCGTCGGAGCGAGGATGGTGACCGGGAGCCGCATCGCCCGCTCCTCGATCGTGAGACGTCGGGCCGTCCGCAGCTCGTCGGCCTGGGCGAGCAGGGTCGCCGCAACCGGGGCACCGAGGCGGTCGGACTGCACCAACGCCCGCACGAACCGGTCGAGCTCGGGCAGCTCGACCCGTTCCGTGAGCGCGGTGAAGGCCGCAGCACGCGGGGTACCGATCCGGATGTCCTGGAGCACGCGAGCGAGCTCGACATTGAGGGGCCGGTCACCCGTCGCAGCGACCCGGGCGATCGCCGCGTCGAGTCCGAGACCGGCGCGGACGACGACAGCGAGCTGGTCGACGGTTTCCGGAAGGTCCTCGAGGATCGCAGCCCGGTGACGTCTGCTGCGGGCGTCGACGATCACCTCGGGCGCGACGAGACCGCAGAAGAGCACCAGCCCGGCGAGACCACCGGCGACGACGCTGCGCCCGCCGGCGAGGACCAAGCCGGCGACGAGGGCAGCGACAGGGACCGTGAGCCCCCGGCCGGGTGCCCGCCGTCGCACGGGCACGGGGACAGGTGCGACACCCACGTCGAGACCGAGCCGGTCGACGAGGCGCGGCGCGCCGCGGCGGGGACGCGTCGCGAAGACCCCGAGTACGCCGACGACGAGCAGGGTGACGCCCACGGCGGGGACGATCGTGTTCATCGGACCACCCCGGCGACGAGACGCCGCATCCACACGAGCCCGCAGACCTCGAGGACCCCGGCAGCGAGCAGGAACCCCCGACCCGGGCCGGTCGTGAGACGTTCGAACGACGTCCGGTCGAGGAACGCGGTCGCCACGACGACTGCCGGCGGCAGCGCGCTCATGACCACGACCGACAGTCGACCCTCGGCGCTGACGGCCTGCACCCGGCGGCGGAGAGTGCGGCGTTCACGGATCGTGGTGGCGACGGTGAGCAGCGTCTCGGCGAGCTCCCCGCCGACCTCCTGGCTGATCGTGATCGCATCGACCGCCCATCGCAGTTCGGGGCAGTCGACCCGTTCGCCGAGGGCATGGAACGACCGGGCGAGATCACCACCTGCCCGCACGTCGAGCACGACCCGGCGGAGCTCACCACCCGCCGGTTCGGGGGCGTCGGCCGCTGCGGCACGCACCGCCTCGTACAGGCCGTGCCCGGATCGCAGCGACGCCGCCATCACCGTCAGGACGTCGGGGAGCTCGTCGACGAACAGGTCTCGTCGCCGACGAGCCGACCGTCGCAACGTCCAGGTGGTCCCCATCCCGGCCACCGCGACGGCCGCAGGGACACCGAGCGGGCCGAGCACCGCACCGCCGAACAGCGCCGCTGCCAGCGCTGTGACGGCGAACCCGAGCGTGAACCGCTCCGGTGTCGTCGCCCACCCGGCACCCTCGAGTGCCGCCCGGAGACGGCTCCCGCGTCCCTCGCGTTCGAGGATCGTCGTGATGACGCCGAGCCCCGACGATGCCGCGGGCGGTGTGGAGGCCGGCAGGAGTCCGAGATCGGCGAGGCGGGCCGACCGCCAGCGGGTGCGTCTCATCGCTCCTCCGTGCGGTCGATCCCGTCGAAGAGGTCGGCAGGCAGGCCGATGCCCATCGCAAGGAGCTCACGTCCGAACCGCGGGCGGACCCCGGTGGCGCGCAGGCGCGGGCCGGCCGGGTCGCGGTCGAGGACGAAGACGTCGGCGAGCGTGATCACGTCACCCTCGAGGCCGACCACCTCGGTGACGGCGGTGATACGCCGCACACCGTCGGCCCCGCGTTCGAGTTGGACCACGAGGTCGAACGCAGCGGCGATCTGCTGACGCACGGCCCGCAACGGCAGATCGACACCGGCGAACGCGACCATCGTCTCGATGCGGGCGAGTGACGCTCGCGGGGAGTTCGCGTGCACCGTCGTCATCGAGCCGCTGTGACCGGTGTTCATCGCCTGCAACATGTCGAGCGCCTCGGCACCACGGACCTCACCGACGAGGATCCGGTCGGGACGCATCCGCAAGGCGTTGCGGACGAGGTCCCGGGTGGTCACCTCGCCCCTCCCCTCGACGTTCGGCGGGCGACACTCGAGGCGGACGACGTGGGGTTGCCGGAGCTGGAGTTCGACGGCGTCCTCGATGGTGATGACCCGCTCGGTGGCCGGCACGAACGACGACAGCACGTTGAGCAACGTGGTCTTGCCGGTTCCCGTACCGCCGGCGACCACGATGTTGCGTCGACCCTCGACCGCAGCGGCGAGGAACGCTGCGACGGTGGGGTCGAGCGTCCCGGACGCGACGAGGTCGTCGACCGCGAGCACGTCCCGGGCGAACTTCCGGATCGTGAGCGTGGGCCCGTCGACCGCGAGGGGCGGGAGGATCGCATGGACGCGTGAGCCGTCGGTGAGCCGGGCGTCGACCGCAGGCGACGACTCGTCGATCCGCCGACCGACGCCGACGACGATGCGGTCGATGACGCTGCGCAGGTGTTCCTCGTCGGCGAACCGTGCGGACGTGCGCTCGAGTCGCCCGCCGCGTTCGACGTAGATCGGACCGAGCCCGTTGACCATCACCTCGGTGACGGTCGGATCGTCGACGAAACGCTGCACCGGACCGAGCCGCAGGACGTCGTCGACCACGTCGCGGACGAGGCGACCCTGCTCCTCTGCGGTGAGCGGGGCGGCTGAGGAGCCGACCAGGTCGGCGACCTCGGAGGCGACGAGCGCGGCGAGGCGTCCTGCGTCGATGTCGGAATCCGGGTTACGGGTACCGAGACGTCCACCGAGCGCGCCGCGGACCTGCTCGCGGAACGGCAGCAGCGGATCGGCGCTGTCCTCGGTCGCCGTTCGACCGGTGACCGGCGGACGGTGGAGTCGTTCGTTGATCCCCATGCGTCACCGCCTCCGCAGCAGGCCACGACGACGTGTCGGCACCCGGTCGCGTGCCGACACCCCGTCAGGTCCTTCGATGAACGCCGACGCGAGACCGCGCACCGCACGACCCGGCCCACTGTTCGGCTGGTCAAGGACGAACGGTGCGCCCCGGTCGGCCGCACGCGTCACGACGCGGTCCTGGGGGACGCCGACGACGACGGGGAGGCCGAGCACCGTCTCGATCTCCTCGAGCGCGAAGCCGGAACCGTCCTCGACGTGGTTGACGACGAGCCACCGGGTCGACGAGGGGACGTCCATGCCGTTCAGCACGTCGATCGCCATGCGCAGGTTCCGGATGCTCGCGACATCGACACCGGCGACGAGAACCAGATCGGTCGCCCGGTCGACTGCCGCAAGGGCGTGGTCGTCGAGGCCTGCTGCGGTGTCGACCACCACCGTGCCGAACTCGTTGGCCAGGATGCTGACGACACTCGATGCGAGCTCGGGTCGGATGCGCTCGCCGGCATGCGGTCCGTCCGGTGCGGCGAGCACGTACACCCCGGATCGTTCGTCCCGGGTGAGACACACCTTGACCGCCGTGGTGTCGACGTCACCGCCGACGAGATCGGCGAGGCTGCGCTCGGGGCGCACGCCGAGAACGGTCGCCGCGTCGCCGAAGAGCGCATCGAGATCGACGAGGACGACGTCGTCGGGTGTCCGCTCGGCGAGTGCGACGGCGAGGTTCACGGCGATCGTCGTCTTGCCCGACCCGCCCTTCGGCGCGAGGACGACGGCGACCCGCCGACCGGCGGCACCACTGCCGTCGACGTGCGCAGCGACACGGCTCGGGGATGCGACGGTGAGCACCTGCACCTCGGGTCGACGGGCGCGCAGTTCGGTGGCGAGTCCGACGGCGAGCGTCGCGTCGACGTCGACGTCGACACACACGCTCGTGGCCTCGAGGCCCTCGATCCGCTCGACGAGTTCTGCGACGGTCACGCCGGGACCGACGACGATCGGGACGAACCGACTGTCGGCGCCCCCGAATGCGTCACGCAACGCCACGAGGTCATCGCAGACCTGGCGCGTCGTTGCAAGGACGGCGACGGTACGGACATCGCTCATGGGGTCGGACCGCCCGCGTTCGGGGCCGTCGTGACGGCGGTGACCACGTGTGCGCTCGCCGGACGGGTGGTCGAGGACCCCGTCGTCAACCAGATGGTGCCGAACTCGGCGGCATGGACCACGTCCTCGATCTGACCCGGGCCGAGTGCGAGCGTGACGACGAGTTCGGAGGAGGGGTAGACCGCTGCGGTCGACGGGTCGTCGCTCCGCTGCGTCGCCACGCCCTCGGCGTCCTTCTGTGCGAACGCGACGCCAGTGACGAGCACCCCCTCGAGGCCGAGCCGTGTCGTCGACCGGCGTTGGCCGTCGGGCTGCTCCTCGTAGCTGACCACGATGCCGACCCTGTCGCCGGCGGCGAGACGCCCGCCGAGCGCCCGCTCCCTGTCGAGTTGGACAGCGACCTCGAACAGCCCCGCCGGGACGGGGACGCGAGTCGGTGCGGCGACACTCGCCGTCGGCGGCGGTGCGGCGGTCATCGGGTCGTCACCGCCCGCCGATGCCGCCCACCCGAGCAGCAGCCCGATCCCGAGCGCAGTTCCCGCTCCGGCGAGGAGTCGTCCGTTCTTCGTGTGCAAGCTTCGTCCTTCCATGTGGTTCCGATGCAGATGGGCTGTGTCCGGTCAGCGGACGAGGCGGACGACCCGGACGCCGTAGTCGAATCCCGGGCCCGCGAATCCGGTCCCGCCGCCGACCAGCACGACCGGCCGGAACTCACCGACGATGCAGTTCGCGCTCCCACCCGAGGGACACCGCAGGCCTTTCGGGGAGACCGAACCGGGGAACTTGACGCCGGTCACGGCGAGCCCGATCCA
>CAYVOK010000017.1:0-12212 GCA_964453335.1 uncultured Acidimicrobiaceae bacterium | reverse complement strand
CTTTCGGGGAGACCGAACCGGGGAACTTGACGCCGGTCACGGCGAGCCCGATCCAACCGCCGATCTCGAGGACACCGTTCGAGCCGCTCAGTCCGTTCGAGGCGACGAAGACGGGGAAGACGATCGTGCGACCGATCCAGTCCGTCGGATCGCACCCGCCGGATGGGGATGCGCCCGTGGCGACCGGCTTCCACGTACCCAACTCGAGGGTGACCGAGCAGGTCGTCTCCGGGGTCAGCCAGCCGAACCCACCCGGGAGGGCGGCGCCCGACGAACTCACGCAGCCGCCGCTCGCGGACGTGTGGAACTCGATGGTGCGTCGCCCGGTCGGTGGCGCAGCAGCGCCGAGCACACCCCCTGCACGCGTGTACTCGCAGTGGGAGATGGCGAGCGGTGCGACCGCAGCGGTGCGGGGCACCCCCCAGGCCACCGTGGCCGAGGCGCGTACGGTACGGCCGGTCGCACCGTCGCCGAAGATGCGGGCGAACCGGTGCAGGATCCGCGTCGGGTCCGCCCCGGCCGGGTTCGAGGTCGACGTGTCGACCTCGACCCAGCCCGAGGCTCCGGCAGCCTCCGCGGGCGTGGCAGCGCAGGCGCGGAGACCGGGTCCGGCACCGCAGACGTCGTCGACGGCGCTGGCCCCGTCGACAGCGTTCGCGGCTGCGTAGCGGGCGGCGATGCCGTCGATGTCGCCGCACGCGCCGTCGACACAGGTGCCCGCCACGGCGAGCGCGGCGGCATCTGCCCCCGCCTGGAGATCGGCCTTCTCGACCGACAGGGCACCGACGTCGACGACGAGGGCCGCTGCGCCGACGATCGTGACGAGCGCCGCGGCCGCCCACAACGCGACCGCACCACGCTCGGAGGAACGCCGGATCATCCTGGGCACGGCATGACCCCGGTCGCCCGGACGGTCCGTCGACCGAGTCCGAGGAAGGACGCGCCCACGTCCACCTGCTCGGCGAGCTCGACGACAGCGTCCCCACCGTTCGCCGGGCACGGGGTGAGCGCGACCTGATCGATGGTGAACGGCGCCGACCTGGCGACCGCGGCGGCTGCGACATCGGTCGTCGCGCCGAGTGCGAGGGTGCGGGCACCGTTGCGCGCCGCCGACCGCAGCACGACCTGGGTGTCGTGCAGACGGCCGACGGCGACGATGCCGACGACGAGTGCCACGACGAGCGGCAGGACGATCGCGAACTCGAGCGCTGCCGCGCCGCGATCGCTCCGCCCTCGACGTCGGTCGCCGGAGCGACGCATCAGCCGGCGTTGGAGACGGCGTCCGCTGCGTCGGTGAACATCCCGCTGATGGCATTGCCGAGCGGCCCGATCGCCACGAGGACGACGAGGCCGATGAGCGCCACGAGGAGCGCGTACTCGACCATCGACGCCCCGCGTTCGGGATCGTCGGTGCGACGGGTGATGGTGGTCAGGATCTGGTTGATGAAGTGGAGTGCGTTCACGGATCGGGCGTACCCGACCCTCGCGGGTCCAAACCGTGCGCGATGATGTCGGCGACCTGAGGGGAGGTCTGATGGAAGAGGTCGAACTGCCGCCGCCGCCGCCGTCCGGCTCAGCGTTCCGTGCTCCGGCGAGCGTGATCGAGACCGACGAGGACCCTGCGCCGGCACCCACCCCGGGGGACCTGAACGATGCGCTCCTCCGGACGAGCGTGTGGTCGGACCAACTCGTTGCCTCGGCCGGCATCCCGGTCTACGACGTTCAGGTGATCTCCGTCGGTGGCGGCATCGGGTCGTTCGTGCTCGCCGACCACCTCCGCATCGCGGGCATGCCCACGACGAGCTTCATGGCGCTCTCCAACATCGAGACGCCGTGGCAGACCTACGAGTACCTCACGAAGGTCTCGCAGATCCCTCGTCCGGAACGACTGCGCAGCGACTCGACCGGCATGCCCGACAACATCTGGGGCTTCCCGAGCTACGCACTGCGTGAGGCCCGCAAGGAGAAGACCCTCGCTCCCATCTGGAGCGTGCTCACCGAGCCGGTCTTCACCGACTACTGGACACCCCGGGCTGGCACCGCGTTCGAGGGCATCGCACGCGAGGCGGACCGCATCGGCTGGAACCGCATGGTGGCGATCGGCCAGGTGCGGATGGTGCGTCGGCGTGAGGGTGGTGGTTACTTCACGATCCTGACGCCACCGCCCGGCGCAGCATCGACGAAGCGGATTGCGTACCGCAGCCAGTTCGTGCACCTCGCCGTCGGCTACCCGGGCTTGCGGTTCCTGCCGGATCTGCAGGCGTATCGCACGACGTACGGCGACATCGCCCGTGTCGTCAACGCGTATGAACCGCACGAACACGTCTACGACGGACTGCTGCAGAAGCCCGGGCGGGTCCTCGTGCGCGGTGGCGGGATCGTGGCCTCCCGCGTGCTGCAGCGGTTGATGGAGGACCGCATGAACAAGGGTGCGCAGACGCAGATCCTGCATCTGTTCCGCACCTACATCGACGGGAAGAACGCGCACAACGGACCGTCGAGGCGCAAGGGCTCCATGGGCTTCGCGTATCAGGGGTTCAACTGGCCGAAGGGTGCCTGGGGCGGCCAGCTGAAGGACGCCATCGAGTCGGCCGAGGGCGACGAGCGGGCGGCGCTGTACAAGAAGCTCGGCGGCACGCACACACCGCGACGCAAGCTGTGGCAGCAGCAGATGCGACGATCGGCGGCGGAGGGTTGGTACCACACCTTCCAGGGTGAGGTGACCGATGTCCGACCGGGCGGCAACGGTGTCGTCACGACGATCCGGCAGGCGAACGGCTCGGTGCACGCCATCGAGGCGGACGTGATCATCGACTGCACCGGCCTCGAGGCCGACCTCGCCGAGTCGCGCATCCTCGCCGACCTCCTCGAACACTCGGGTGCGGGGCGGAACCCGATGGGGCGCCTCGACGTGGAGCGATCCTTCGAGGTCCGGGGCACCCGCAGCGGGGTCGGCCGCCTGTATGCATCGGGCGCGCCGACGCTCGGCGGCTACTACGCCGGTGTCGACTCGTTCCTCGGTCTGCAGTACGCGGCACTGCGCATCGCCGACGATCTCGCCGCCCAGGGCATCGTGAGGAGGATCGGCGTCGGCCGGTCCATCAGCCAGTGGTGGAAGTGGTTCCGCCAGAAGCCGATCTGACCAGCCCGACGTCGCAAGGAAGGACTTCGCATGACCCCGACGCTCGCCGGCCGCATCCAGAGCCGCGTCTTCCTCGCGCTGCTCGTCGGTGTGCCGTGGACGATCCTGTTCACCCCGTTCCTGCCGGGCATCCGCCTCGGCGGAGAGGGGTTCGTCGGCTTCGGCCTCGGCATGTACCCGGTGACGTTCACGGCACTGGCGCTCATGGTGCTGCTCGGGGCCGTGATCTGGGACCCGATCTACCACGGTCTGCAGCAGTTCCGGTGGGAGCGTGACTGGCCGTCGATGTTCGCCCTCGTCACCGTCGTGAACGAGGCGATCCTGCTGTGGTTCGTGCTGTCGGCAGTCGGCGTCGACGGTGGCGGCCGTGCACAGCTCTCGAGCTTCGTGCTGCACGTGGCGACCGCGTGGGTGCTGATGTGGCTCGTCGCCATCGGTCCGATCCGCGTGGTGCTGCTCCGCTACCGGTTCCGCGGCGGTCGGATCCTGCGTCGTTGGTGAGCCGGCCGGTCGGCCGACGGGTCAGGCGGTCGACTTCGGCAGGAACCGGTCGACGAGCGGACCCGTCATCGCCGTGGTGACGAGCGCCATGACGACTGCGCCGACCTGCATCTGCGCACTGATCACGCCTGCGTTCAGCGCGACGAGCGCCACGACGAGGACGAGCAGACCACGGCAGTTCATGAGGATCCCGAGCGCGTTCGACTCCGACCAAGTGAGCCCACCGAGTCGTCCGAAGAGGAGACCACCGAGCCACTTCGCAGCGATCGCGACCACGACGAACGCCGCCAGACCGGGCACCCAACCCCAGCTCAGACCGAGTTTCGTGAAGTCGGTGCGGAGGCCCGAGTAGGCGAGGAAGATCGGCAGGAGGAACGTGATCGTCACCTCCGACACCCGCTGCGAGAGCGCTGTCGCAACGACGGGGACCCGGGGGACGACGAGCCCGCCGACGAACCCGCCGACGATGACGTGGATCCCGATCCGATCCGCGGCGTAGGCCGAGACCATCACGGCGATGAGCAGCACCGCGAAGTGGTCGCCCTTCAGCGTCGAGCCGATCCGCTCGGCGGTCAACCAGCGCGCCAGCAGCGGTCGGATCACGCCGAGCGCCACCGCGAGGTAGACGACGGCGCCGACCCCACGCCACACGTGCACCGACGTCGCCGCGTTCACCGCGACACCACGGGCGATGCCGACGGCGAGGAACATGAGGATCGTGACCGCGGCGGCCGATGCGATCCCGACGGCACCGAACGTGGTGCGATCGAGCCCCTTCTCCTGGAGGATGCGGGCTGCGACAGGGAACGCTGTCACCGACAACATGGCGCCGACCATGAGGGAGAACCCGAGCTGTGAGGGCTGCTTCGCCCCGCCGAACGCCGCGACGAACCGTTCGTTCCACAGCAACGGAGCGAGCAGGAACCCTGCGGCGATCGGCAAGGCGACCACACCGAACGCAACTGCGGCGATGCCCTTCACCTTGCCGCGCAGCGCAGCCGGGTCGAGCTCCATGCCGACGAGGAACATGAACAGGATGAGGGCGAGCTGACCGAGGAGGTTCAGTCCCGTCTGTGCCTGTGGCGGGAACAGGCATCCGCTGATGCTGCCCTGCGCCGTGCCGGCGAGCGAACGATCGCACGCGAGGAACTCGAACGGTGACGTCCACGTGAACACGGTCGGGCCGAGCAACGACGGACCGAGCAGCACGCCGGCGACGATCTCGCCGACGACACGTGGTTGGCCGACCCGGAGCGCGAGCCCCCCGACCAGTCGGGCGACGACGAGGACGATCGCGACGTCCAACAGGATGAACGCGATCACCTGATCGCCGGGCAGGGACGGCGTCATGGCCAACATGGGAACCCCCCTCGGTCGGCGGCGCCACCCACGTCGTCGACGCCGCGCATCATGCCAGAGCGGTGGGGTCGACCGCGGGAACTCGCGGGCTACCGTGCGGGGATGGCCCTCGATCCGCCCGACGGTGATGCCCGAGCCCACGTGGCCGGCCTCGACGAATCGGTGTTGCGACTCGTGCGGGCCGCATGGTCGAGAGGTTGCCTGCGGGTGCAACTCGAGGCAGTCGCTGCGCAACCCGATCGACGCACGATGTTCCGCATCGTCGACGTCGAACCACGCATCTGGTACGTGACGGGGATCAACGGTGTCACGACGGACACGGCGTCGTCGGCGACGCTCGTGTGGACCCCGATCGTGTCGGGCACGATCGAGTTCACCCCCGGCAGCTACTGAACTCCCGCACGCTGACCGGGGCGGGCAACAGCGGCGTCGCTCAGACGCGACAGAGCGGGGTGCGCAGACCGGGCACGCCCGGCCGGCACCGGAACACCGAACCGGCCTTCGCGGGGTCGTCGGTGTTGTCGGCGGTGACGATGTAGAGCTCGTCGTAGTCCGGACCCCCGAACGCGCAACTCGTGACGGCCTTCGCAGGAACCGGAACCTCGTCGACGAGCCGCCCGGTCGGGTCGAGGACGGCGACCCGACCCGGTCCGACGTGCGCCACCCAGAGGTTGCCGTTCGTGTCGACGCAGAGCCCGTCGGGGATGCCCCGGGCGAACACGTCGCGTGCGATGTGACGTCGGTTCGACACGCTGCCGTCGGCGGCGACGTCGTGCACCCAGATGCCCTTCGACGTCGAGTCGGCGTGGTACATCGTGCGGCCGTCGGGCGAGAACCCGATGCCGTTGGTGATCTCGAGACCGCCGTAGAGCTCGGTGACGCTGCCGTCGAGGCCGATCCGGTAGCACTCCCCCGGCGTCTTCGGCCCCTTCAGATCGGTGAGGTCACTGCGAACGCTGCCGATGTAGAGACGACCCTCCGCGTCGGGCTGGATGTCGTTCCAGTGGGTGATCTCGGGGTCGGTGTGCAGGACGCGCAACGTGCCGTCGTTCCAGTGGACGATGTCGGGGCCGGACACGACGAACCCGCCGTCGGCGTGGAGCGCGAGACCCCCGGCCATGGGACGCCCGGTGAGGATCGTCTCGACCCGACCGTCGGTCGTGCGCCGGTGCACCGTCCCCCCGTGCACGTCGGTGAAATAGAGGGTGCCGTCGGTGTCGGTGCGAGGACCTTCGACGAGGCCGTAGCCCCAGGCGAGCAGCTCAAGTTCCATGACCGCACCGTAGCGGTGGAGCGGAGTGGTTGACTGTCGATCGGTGACGCCGACCCATCTCGACGACATCGCGCTGCGAGAGTCCGCATTCGCGTGGCTGCGACTGCAGCTCCTCGCGCACGAAGGCCTGTCGCGGGACGACCTCGCCCGCTTCCCCTTCCGGGGCAACACGTACCGGCTCACGGGTACGCAGACCGGTATCTGGCGCATCCGATCGTGGTCCGACGCAGCGATCAGCATCCTCACCGCGTACGCCCCCGACGGGTCACGTCGCCCCTACGACGACACGGTCGGCGCCGACGGCCTGCTCCGCTACAAGTGGCGCGGCTCCGACCCTGACCTCGCGGACAACGTCTGGCTCAGGCGTGCCATGGAGCGCCAGCTCCCACTGATCTGGTTCATCGGTATCGGCTACGCACCCGGCTCCAAGGTGCAGCTGTTCCGACCGGAGTTCCCCGTCTACCTCAAGGCCGAGGAACCCGAGAACCGACAATTCGTCGTGGTCGTCGACGGACAGGAGATGGCGCCGACCGGTGCCGACGACCGCGTGATCGACATCACCCGCAAGTACAACGAGCGCGTCGTGCGCGCCCGGGTCCACCAACCCATGTTCCGGTCCGCGGTGCTCGCCGCGTACGAACGACGATGTGCGGTCTGTCGCCTGCCGTTCGCAGAGCTGCTCGACGCGGCGCACATCAAGAGCGATGCCGAAGGCGGAGCCGCACGCGTCACCAACGGCCTCGCCCTCTGCAAGATCCACCACGGAGCGTTCGACTCGGACCTGATCGGCATCGCTCCCGATCTCGTGGTGCACGTGCGCGAGTCGGTGCTCGCCACCGTCGACGGACCGACGCTCCAGCATGCGATCAAGGAGATGGCCGGCCGACGTCTCGGACAGATCCCGGAGCGGCGGGCCGAACGTCCCGACCGTGATCTACTCGCCGAACGGTTCGAGCGCTTCAAGAACGCGTCGTGAACCACGGGACCTCGGCGACGCTCATCCCACGCGCAGGCCGGTGACGGCACGGGCGATGACGAGCTGCTGGATCTGCTCGGTGCCCTCGAAGATGTCGTAGACCTTCGCGTCACGGTGCCACCGCTCGACCGGGTGGTCCTTCACGAACCCGGCACCGCCGAGGATCTGCATCGCCCGTTCCGTCGTCCACACGGCGACCCGACCCGCCTTCAGCTTCGACATCGAACCCTCACCGCCGCGCAGGCCGCCGTTGTTCGCCTGCCAGGCGGCCCGCCAGACGAGGAGCCGTGCGGCGTCGATCTCGGTCGCCATGTCGGCGAGCATGAACGCAACCGCCTGGTGTTCGGCGATGACCTTGCCGAACGTGCGCCGTTCGAGCGCGTAGTCGCGTGCGTACTCGAACGCCGCCCGGGCGATGCCGAGCGCCTGCGCCGCGACCGCGGGCCGGGTGGCCTCGAAGGTCGCCATCGCCGGCTGCCGCTCCCCGGTGCGGACCGCGTCGCGGGCGCGGGCCAGCTTCTCGTCGAGTCGCTCGCGACCGCCCAGCAGACAGCGTTCCGGCACCCGCACACCGTCGAGCACGACCTCGGCGGTGTGGCTCGCCCGGATCCCCGACTTGCGGTACTTCTGCCCCATCGACAACCCGGGCGTGCCCGGCGGCACGACGAACGCCGCCTGCCCACGCGCACCGAGGGCCGGATCGACGGTCGCCACGACGACGTGCACGTCCGCGATGCCGCCGTTGGTGATCCACGCCTTCGTCCCCTCCAGCACCCAGTCGCCGGTCGCCTCCTCGAACGTCGCCCGTGTCCGCAGCGACGACACGTCCGACCCGGCGTCGGCCTCCGACACGCAGAACGCGCCGAGACGCGGGTCGTCCGCCGTGCCGTAACACTGGGGCAGCCACTCGCCGAGCTGTTCGGGCGTCCCCGCACCGGCGATCGCAGCGGCGGCGAGGCCGGACCCGAGGATGGCGAGCCCGATCCCGGCGTCGCCCCAGAAGAGTTCCTCGGTGACGACGGGCAGGGTGAGCCCGGTTGCGTCGAACGAGGCGTTCGCCACGAAGTCGAGGGAGTACAGGCCGATGCGGGCCGCCTCCTGCACGACGGGCCAGGGGAACTCCTCCCGGTCGTCCCACTCAGCAGCAGCCGGTCGCACCACGTTTGCGGCGAAGTCGTGCACCCAACCCTGCAACTGCCGCTGATCGTCGTCGAGAGCGAGCGAGAAGCCGGTCATGACTGCCACCTCCGACGGGGGACGGATAGGGTCACGCTACCCGTGGGAAGGACACCACATGACCGCAGAGAAGACCGCACCGGCCGCCGCCGGACCGGTCGGCGGGCTCAGCCGACGGCAGCTCTACTGGCTGCTCGGTGGCCTGATCATCGGCCTGTTCCTCGCCGCGACCGAGCAGAGCGTCGTCGCCACCGCACTACCGACCATCGCCGGTGAGCTCGGCGGCGCGAGCCGTATCGCCGCGGTCGTCTCCGCCTATCTGCTCACCTCGACGGTCGTCACCCCGCTCTACGGGAAGCTCTCCGACCTCTACGGGCGTCGCATCGTCTACCAGGCGTCGATCGTCATCTTCATCGGAGGCTCTGCGCTCTGCGGACTCGCGCAGACGATGGACCAGCTCATCGCCGCCCGGGTGGTGCAGGGCGCCGGCGGTGGCGGGCTCATGTCGCTCGCGTTCGTGATCATCGGTGACGTCATGTCCCCGAGGGAACGAGGGCGCTACATCGGCGTGTTCACCGGTGCATTCGCGTTCTCCTCCGTCACCGGTCCGCTGTGGGGCGGCCTGCTCGTCGACACCGTGGGCTGGCGGTGGATCTTCTTCGTCATCGTTCCCACCGGCCTCATCGGCCTCGCCGTCACCTCCGTCGGCCTGCGTCTCCCGTTCGCGGTCCGGAAGCGCCCGATCGACTGGGCCGGCGCGTTCCTGCTCGTGACAGCATCGAGCGCCCTGATCCTCGTACCGATCTGGGGCGAGAGCGGTGACGGATGGGGCGCACCCCGGGTTGCGATCGTCGGCGTCGCCGGGGTCGTGCTCACGGTCCTGTTCGTGCTCCGGGAACGCGTCGCTGAGGAGCCGATCCTCCCCATGCGGCTCTTCACCGACCGCACCGTCGCCGCCACGTTCGCCATGGGGTTCCTGCTGATGGCGGCGCTCATCTCCGTGTCGACGTTCATGCCGCTCTTCCTGCAGATCGCGAAGGGCGTGTCCGCCACGTCGTCGGGCCTGCGCATGGTCCCCCAGACGGTCGGGATCACCCTCACGGCGACGATCACCGGCAACATCGTCAGCCGGATCGGTCGCTACAAGTGGTCGATGCTCGCCGGACCGGCGATCGCGGCCGTCGGCGTCGGCCTGCTCTCCACCATCGACGAGACCATCAGCTTCCCGCAGATGGCCGTCTACCTGGTGCTCCTCGGCGTCGGGCTCGGCATGGTCTTCCCGAACATGACCCTCGCCGTGCAGAACGTCGTGTCGATGGCCGACCTGGGCGTCGGCACCACGACCGCGAACTTCTTCCGCAACATGGGCGCGACGTTCGGTGCTGCGGTCGCCGGCGCCGTCGTGAACGCCCGGCTCGGCACCGAGCTCGCCGACCGCATCGAGGCGGAACGGCTCGAGTCGTTCGGTGGCGCCGAGGGCCTGCTGCGGTCCCCGAAGGTCGTGCGGGACCTGCCCACCGACCTGCACACGGCCGTCGGCGATGCCGTCACCTCGGCGGTGACCTACACGTTCCGCCTCGCCGTCCCCGTCATGCTGCTGCTCATCCTGCTCGCGCTGCTCGTGCGCGAGGCCCCGCTGCGCACGATGTCGGCCATGCAGGCTCGACAGGCGCCACCCGAGTAGCGCGGCGAGCGGAAGCTCGGCGTCAGACGCGGCGGAGGGTGGCGCCGTCGGCGCCGTCCTCGACGACCCAACCGAGCGCGCGCAGCTCGTCGCGGAGTCGGTCGGCTTCGGCGAAGTCCCGCGCCGCCCGGGCGGTGCGGCGCGCCTCGGCGAGTGCGAGCACCCGGGCGTCGGGCGGCGACGCGTCCCGCTCGCGCAGCGAGAGGCCGACCGCTTCGCACATCGACCGCACCGCGGCGGCGAGCGGGCCGGCCGTCGCGTCGTCCTCGAGGTCGAGCGCGGCGTTCGCCTGACGGATCGTGCGGAACATCACGTCGAGCCCGCCGGGCGTGTTCATGTCGTCGTCCATCGCCACCCGGAACGCGTCGAGCGTCGCCGTGTCGGGGGCGACGCCGTCCCCGACGAGGTCGGCCGTGCGACGGGCGAACGCGTCGAGCCGGTCGAGCTGCCGCTCAGCGTCGGCGACGGTCGCCTCGGTCACCTCGAGGGGCGACCGGTAGTGCGACCGCAGCACCAACAACCGGTAGGCGCGGGCGTCATGCCGGTCGATGAGGTCGAGGAGGTTCGTGAAGTTGCCGAGCGACTTCGACATCTTCTCGCCGCCGACCTCGACGAAGCCGTTGTGCATCCAGTGGTGGGCGAAGTCGCGGCCTCGGGCGATCGCCTGGGCGCGTTCGTTCTCGTGGTGCGGGAACGCGAGGTCCTGCCCTCCGCCGTGGAGGTCGAAGCCCTCGCCGAGCAGGTCGAGCGACATGACCACGCACTCGGTGTGCCAGCCCGGTCGACCGGGGCCCCACGGCGAGGGCCACGTCGGCTCACCCGGCTTGGCGAGCTTCCACAGCACGAAATCCGTCGGGCTCCGCTTGTCCTCGAGCGCCTCGACCCGTGCCCCCGCCTGCAGGGAGTCGAGCGACTGCCGGGCGAGCAGGCCGTACCCCTCGACCTGTGCGGTGTCGAGATACACGCCGTCGGCGAGCACATACGCCTTGCCGTCCGCGACGAGTTCGCCCACGAGTTCGACCATGCGTTCGACGAACTCGGTGGCACGGGGAGCGACGGTCGGCCGCTGCACGCCGATCGCGTCCATCGCCTTCCACCACACCGCCTCGCACCGGACGGCGATCTGTGCGGGGTCCCGGCCTTCCTCGCGACCGCGTTCGATGATCTTGTCGTCGATGTCGGTGATGTTCGACACGTACCGGACCTCGAAGCCGGACCACTCGAGGTAGCGGCGCAACACGTCGAACACGAGGGAGAACCGGCCGTGACCGAGGTGCGGCGGGCCGTACACCGTCGGCCCGCACACGTACATCGACACCTTCTGCGGTTCACGGGTCCGGAACGGGACCACCTGGCCGAGGGCGGTGTCGAAGAGGTGCAGCACGGCCGGAAGGCTACCCCCACCGGTTCTGGCATCGGGGCGGTCGGCGGGTACCCTCTGGCCCACTATGGCCACTGCCGGACACCCCCGATCGGTTCCCGACAAGCCGTCACTCGACGGTCTCGAGGCCCGCTGGGACGAGACCTGGGAACAGGACGGCACGTACCGGTTCGCCGGTGCGACGAGCCGGGCCGACGTGTACGCCATCGACACACCGCCGCCGACCGTGTCCGGGTCGCTGCACGTCGGACACGTGTTCAGCTACACCCACACCGACACCGTCGCCCGCTATCAGCGCATGCGCGGCAAGACGGTCTTCTACCCGATGGGATGGGACGACAACGGTCTGCCGACCGAACGCCGGGTGCAGAACCACTTCGGTGTGCGCTGCGACCCGTCGCTCCCCTACGACCCGTCGTTCGAACCGCCGGCTGAGCCGCCGAAGGACCAGATCCCCGTCTCCCGTCCGAACTTCATCGAGCTCTGCGAACGCCTCACCGCCGAGGACGAGCGGGCCTTCGAGGCGCTGTTCCGTCGCCTCGGGCTGTCGGTCGACTGGCATCACCTGTACGCCACGATCGACGAGCGCAGCCGGCGGGCGTCACAGCGGGCGTTCCTGCGCAACCTCGCCCGCGGCGAGGCGTACCAGCAGGAGGCGCCGACGCTGTGGGACGTCGACTTCCGCACCGCCGTCGCGCAGGCCGAACTCGAGGACCGCGA
>CAYVOK010000016.1:49116-65326 GCA_964453335.1 uncultured Acidimicrobiaceae bacterium | reverse complement strand
TCAGACGTCGCGGGCCATGTTGGCGAACTTCGTGAACTGGCCGAGCCAGGCGAGCCGCACCGTGCCGGTCGGACCCGACCGGTGCTTCGCCACGATCACCTCGGCGATGCCGGCGTCGGGCGTGTCCGCGTTGTACACCTCGTCGCGGTACAGGAACAGCACGACGTCGGCATCCTGTTCGAGCGAACCCGACTCGCGTAGGTCCGACAGCATCGGCCGCTTGTCGGCCCGTTGCTCGAGACCACGGTTCAACTGGGCGAGTGCGATCACCGGGGTCTCGAGCTCGCGGGCGAGGATCTTGAGCCCTCGGCTGATCTCGGCGACCTCGACCTGGCGGTTCTCCGCACCCGTGCGCCCCGTCATGAGCTGCACGTAGTCGACGACGATCAGACCGAGCTTGCCCTTCTGCGCCTTCAGCTTCCGGGCCTTCGACTTGATCTCGATCACCGTGACGTTCGGGTTGTCGTCGATCCAGATCTCCGACTCGCCGAGCGGCGTCATCGCCCGAGTGATCTTCTCCCAGTCGGGCTCGGTGAGCCGGCCGTTGCGCATCTTCGACGCGTCGACCCGGGCCTCCGACGACAGCAGGCGCTGCACGAGCTCGACGTGGCTCATCTCGAGGGAGAACACGAGCACCGGCAAGCGGGCGTTGATCGCTGCGTGCGCCGCCATCCCGAGCGCGAACGCGGTCTTGCCCATGGCGGGACGGGCACCGACCACGACGAGCGCACTCGGCTGCAGGCCCGACAACAGCTCGTCGAGATCGACGTACCCCGTCGGCGTCCCGGTGATCGCCGAACCGGCCTCGTAGAGCTGTTCGAGGCGGGTCATCGCCCCGTCGAGCAGGTTGCGCACCTCTGCGAGCGACGACTCGTTGCGGTTCTGCGCCAAGTTGTAGACGAGCGACTCGGCCGTGTCGAGTGCTGCTTCGACGTCGTCGGGCAGCGAATACCCGAGCTCGGCGATCTCACCGGCCGTCGTGATCATCGACCGCAGGAGTGCGAGCTCCGCGATGATCGCCGCGTACCGCCCGGCGTTCGACACCGCCGGGGCGCTCGCCTGCAGGCGCACGATGACCGCCTCGCCACCGACCGCCTCGAGCACGCCGGCGCGCCGGAGTTCCTCGGCGACGGTGATGGGGTCGGCAGGCTCACCCGCTGCGTACAGCGACGCGATCGCGGCGAAGACGTAGCCGTGAGCCGGCCGATAGAACGATTCCGGCTTCACGAACTCGGTCGCAGTCGCGATCGCGTCGCGCGAAAGCAGCATCGCCCCGAGGAGCGCTTCTTCTGCGTCGAGGTTGCTGGGGAGGTTCCGGTTGGCGCTGCGGGCAGCGCCGTCCGCTCCGCTGGAGGGGCTCGCCATGATCACCTCACGTTGCCCGACCCGGCCTGTGGGCCGCTAGTGGACAGCGCACGAGATTCTGTGGAAAACCCGGTGGACAACTGCCCGTCACCCCGGGAGAACCGGGGACGGACCTGTGGACGAACCGGACGTTCCTGTGGAATTCGAGGGGTCGAACCGGCCGGATCAGCGGCCGACGACCTCGACCTGCAGGAAGATCGTGACGTCGCTGTGCAGACGTGCGGGCACCGAATGCTCGCCGGTCGTCTTGATCGCCTCGGTGAGCTCCACCGAACGACGGTCGAGCTCGACACCCGTCTGGGCGTAGACCGCATCGACGATCTCGGCAGCCGAGACGGAACCGAACAGGCGACCCTCGCCACCCGACCGGGCCTCGACCCGGATCACGGCCGGCACGAGCACCTTGGCGATCTCCTCGGCAGCAGCGCGCTCACGAGCGTCGCGCACACCCTGGGCCACGCGCATGCGGGCCGCCTGGGCCTCGGTCCCAGCAGAGGAGCGGAGCGCCAGCCCCTGCGGGAAGAGGTAGTTGCGGGCGTAGCCGTCGGTCACGTCCACGATGTCGCCACGCCGACCGAGTCCGCGGACGCTGTCTCGCAGGATCACGCGGATCACTGGCCCTCCTCCTCGACCTCAGTGCCCTCGACCTCAGTGGCCTCGACCTCGGTGCCCTCGGGAACCTCGGTCAGCTCGGTCTCGGCCTCGGGACGACGCCCACGACCCTCGCCACGGCCACCACGCTCACCCGAACGCGAGCTTCGCTGGGTGGTCACCCGGCTCGTGTAGGGCAGGAGCGCCATCTCACGGGCGTTCTTGATCGCCAGCGCGATCGCCCGCTGCTGCTGCTGATCGTTGCCCGTCACCCGACGGGAACGGATCTTCGCCCGGTCGGAGGCGAACCGGCGGAGCAGGTTCACGTCCTTGTAGTCGATGTACTCGACCCGCTCCTGGACCAGGATCGAGATCTTCTTCTTCGCGCGCTTGGCGTTGTCCTTGTTCTTGCCGCGCTGCTTCATCTTGCCGCCAGGTGCTGCCATCAGAAGGGCTCCTCGTCGTCGGGGTAGGAGGTGGTCGAGGGTTCGTTGCGGGCAGGACGGCCACCGCCGCCACCGCCGCCACCCATGCCACCGTCACGTCGTTCGTTCTTGCGGACGTCGGCCGTCGCCCACCGCAGGCTCGGACCGACCTCGTCGGCGATGACCTCGATCTTCGATCGCTTGTCGCCGTCCTGGGTCTCCCAGCTGCGCTGCTCGAGCCGGCCCTGCACCATCACGCGGGCACCGCGCTGGCACGACTCCGACACGTTCTCGGCGAGCGTGCCGTAGCAGACCACGTCGAAGAACGACGTGCGCTCCTCCCATTCCTGGGTCTGGCGGTTCTGGGTCCGCCGGTTCACCGCGAGGCCGAACTGTGCGACGGCCATGCCGCCCGGCGTGAACCGCAGTTCGGGGTCGCGAGTGACGTTGCCGATCAGATCGACATTGTTGCCATTGGCCATGGGTACTCCAGCCGTCTCGGGTCGGCTCAGGCCGACGCCTTCTGACCGAGCAGCCCCCGTCGGGTGGCCTCGTGCTCGGGCAGACGCAGGGTCTTGTGGCGGACGACCTGGTCCGCGATACGGAGGAAGCGGTCGATGTCGTCGAGGTTCGGACCCTCGGTGACGATCTCGAGGACCACGTAGTAGCCCTCCTGCTTGTGATTGATCTCGTAGGCGAACCGGCGTCGCCCCCAGCGGTCGGTCGTCGCGACCTTGCCGCCACCGGCAGCGACCATGTCGTTCACCCGGTTCAGCATCTGCTGGATGCCCGAGTCGTCGACGTCGCTGTCGAAAATGATCATCATCTCGTAGACCCGCATGTGCGGTTGATACCTCCCTGTGGACCCGACCTGGTCGGGGCCCCGTCGGCACGGGGCAGGGCCGTTGGAATGGACCCTGCACCATAGCGGACGGAACCACCCGGGCCGCCAGTCGACCCGACGGGACCAGTGTGGGGGGCGGGTGTGACAGCGCGGTCGGGCGGCGCTCAGACCACCACGTGGGGGTAGAAGTCGCGGCACAGCGCGCACCACGACTCGACCTCGGCCGCCTCGGCGCCGAGCCCCTCGCCGACCGACGGGCCGTCACCCGCCATCAGGTACACGCGTCGCACCACCATCAGCGGTTCGTCCTCGCACCCGCAGCTCGCACAGGTCGTCCCGGCCACGGCACGACCGTACCGGATCACCCGCCACCCGACGGCGGCGGCCCCGCACCGGTCGTCGAGGTCGGACCGGGCATCGTGGTCGACCCGCCCGACGTCGTCGAGGTCGCACCCGACCCACCACCCGGCACCGTCGACGACACCGGGACGGTCGTCGTCGTCGCCAACGCCCCCGGCGGGATCGTCGCACCCCGCACCGACGCCACGGTGCGCACCTCACCCGGCAACCGGGTCGGCGCCGCCAACGAACACTCGGGGCGGTCCGCTGTCACCGCCGTCATGAACCGTCCCCAGATCTCCGCCGGGAACGTCCCGCCCGTCACCGTCGCCACACCCCGCACGTTCCGCATCGACCCCGACGGCTGGCCGGGCAGACCCGCGTACCCCGTCCACACGGCGGCTGTCAGCGTCGACGACGGGCCGGTGCACGTGGAACCGACGAACCAGGCGTCCCGGTAGTCCTCCGTCGTACCCGTCTTGCCGACCGCGTCACGGTCGAGCGCCGCCGCCGCCCCGGTGCCCCGGTCGACAACCGCCCGCAAGGCCACCGTGACCGACTCGGCGGTCGCCGCCGACACCGCCCGCTCCCGCACCGGCTCCGCCCGGAACCGGGTGCGCCCCGACCCGTCGACCACCTTCGCCACCACCGTCGGCTCGACCCGCTCACCCCGCCGGGCGATCGTCGCATACGCGTCCGCCATGTCGAGGACCGACACCTCGCCCGACCCGAGCACCAGCGACGGCGCCGCCGGCAGATCGGCAGTGACCCCGAGCGCACCGGCGACGGCGACCACGTCGGCCGCACCGAGCTGCACCATCAACTGGGCGTACACCGTGTTCGACGACACGGCGAGCGCGTCGAGCAGCGTCGACCGGCCCGTCGACGACGCGCCGCCCGACACCTTCCAGTCGCCACCACCGTCGAGGCCGGCGAACGTGATCGTCGAGGGCGCCGGGAACGTCGACAGGGGCGACCACCCCTCCTCGAGCGCCGCCGCCAACGCGAACGTCTTGAACGTCGACCCGGGCTGACGGCCCGACCCGCCACCGTCGACACCGAGCGCGAGGTTCACCTGCGACTCGGCGAAATCACGGCCGCCGACCAACGCCCGCACCCGACCCCCCTCGTCGATCGCGACGAGCGCCGCAGACGGGTCGGCACGGTCGGGCAGCACGCTCTCCGGACCCGCCGCCGCGGCGAACGCCGCACGCTGGGCCGCCGGATCGATCGTCGTGAAGACCTGCAGGCCGCCCGTGTACACCTCGTCGGCGTCGAGACCGAGACCTTCGGACGACGACAACCATCCGCGCACCCAGTCGACGACGTACTCCGACCCGGCGTCGCGCACGAACCCCATCCCCGTGCGCTCACCACTGCGCGGCCGCACGATCTCGCCGATCGGCAGCGCGGCCGCGGCATCACGGTCAGCCGCCGTGATCACCTCGGTCTGCACCATCGCATCGAGCACCAGATCACGGCGCAATGCGGCCTCGGCCGCATCGAGCGAGGCGTCCGCCGTCTCCGGCGAACGGATCAGGCCGACGAGGTACGCCGTGCGGGCGAGCGCCGTCGGCCGCGTCGCCGGGTCGGCCGCCGCCTCACCGAGCGCCGTCACGTCGACACCGAAGTACTCGCTCGACCCGGCGGCCACCCCGTAGGTGCCACGACCGAGATAGATCGTGTTCAGGTACCGCAGGAGGATCTCGTCCTTCGAATAGCGCCGCTCCACCTTCACGGCGAGCACCGCCTCGACCACCTTGCGGCGGTACGTGCGCTCCTGGGTGAGGAACGTGTTCTTCACGTACTGCTGCGTGATCGTCGACCCACCCTCGCCGACACCGCCCGACCGCAGGTTCCGCACGAACGCCCGCACGATCCCGATCGGGTCCAGACCGCTGTGCCGGTCGAAACTCCGGTCCTCCGCCGCGATCACCGCCGACCGCAGCACCGCCGGGACCTCGTCGGAGGTGATCACCTGCCGGTCGACACCCGCCGACAGCACCGCCATCGCGTTCGTCGGCCCGCACGCCGTCGTCGCCGGGTCGACCGACGCATCGCACACGTACGTCGCCTGCTCGAGCCCCGCCTCGGCGGGCAGGTCGATCATCGCGAAGGCGACCCCGACCATCACCCCGACCACCGCCACACCGACGGCGGCGACCGCAGCGAGACGCCGAACCCACCGGCGACGCCACCACACCGGGCGGTTCAGCGCGCCTCCCGCGCTGAATCCGCGAGCGGGAACACCCGGGCGAGATGGTTCCAACTGCAGCCCGGGCAGACCTCCACCACGTAACACGTGAAGGTGGCCTTCGACCGACGCGCCTCCACCGTGAACCGCCGCAGCTCCTCGAGCGACGCCACACACCGACCGTGCGCAGGAAGACGCGGGCCGAACACGTAGGTCACGAGGGTGAGGCGTTCGTCCTCGCAGATCGGGCAGACCTCGTCCGTCGGCCTGCTGTACTCACGCGCCGCCCGCACGAGCTCGGGGTGCGCGTCGCACACGTCGGTCTGCGACAGGCGGCCGCGCCGGAACTCGGCCAACACCGACCGCCGGGCCAGCCGGTAGTCGACGGAGCCCGCACCTCCGGCACCAGCGCCGGCGAGCACGTCCGGTCGGAACGTCACGAGGCGCAAGGCTAGGACGCGTACGCTCCGGCTGCGGTCGTCGCGTCGACCGACCCGCACCGAAAGGACCGTCATGAGCCAGCCGCCCGCCGCCTGGGGTGCGAACACCGACGACTGGAACGGCACCCTCCGCTACGGACCCGACGTCGCGGACGAGACCACGCTGCGCCTGTGCGGACCGCTCAACGGCAAGAAGGTCCTCGTACTCGGCTGCGGCGCCGGTCAGGCCCCCGTCGAGTTCGCCCGCGCCGGGGCGCGCGTCATCGGCGTCGAACCGTCGGCCACACGCGTCGACGCAGCTCGCGCCCGCTGCACCGACGCCGGTGTCGCCGTCGAGCTCCACCGCCTCGACCTCGCCGAACTCGCCTTCGTGCGTGCCGACACGATCGACCTCGCGTTCTCCGCCATGCAGCTCTGCGGTGTGGCCGACCCGACCCGCGTCTTCCGCCAGCTCCACCGTGTGCTCCGGCCCGACGGCGCGCTCGTCTGCTCCCTTCCCCACCCCGCACACGGCCTCGTCACCGGCGGTACCGGGGCGCGCTACACGCCGAACGCCCCACGACCGTGGAAGAACGGCGCCGAGACCGGCGAGGACCACGGGCACGGCATCAGCGCGCTCGTCACCGCGTTCGCGCGCACCGGGTTCCGTCTCGACGCACTCCACGAGCTCGACCCGGCCGCCGCCGTGCCCACCGTGCTCGTGCTGCGCGCCCGCAAGATCGGGGCGCTGACCGTCAACGGCTGACGTCACCACCGAGGTGGAGCCGCACCGCGGCGTCGACCACGTCGGTGCCCGGGCCGCCCGAACTCGGTGCCTCCGGCCGCAGTGCGGTGCCCACCATCGCGGCGAGACACGCCGAGGTGGACCGCGTCACCGCAGCCAGGTCGTAGCCGCCCTCGAGGAACACGACCCGTCGACCCGCCGGCACGAGCGCCAACACCTCGGCCGTCAGATCGGCGAAATCGCCTGCCGTGAGCGCCAGATCGGTGAGCGGATCCGCCCGGTGCGCGTCGAAACCGGCCGACACCACCACCCAGGTCGGCGCGAACCGTTGCACCACCGGACGCACCACCCGGTCGAACGCGTCGCGGTACACGTCACCCGTCGCACCCGCCGGGAACGGCAGGTTCACCGTCGAACCGACCGCATCACCCGCACCGGTCTCACGGAGCGCCCCCGTGCCCGGATACAGCGGGTACTGGTGGAACGACACGAAGAGCACCCGCGGATCGGCGTAGAACGCGTCCTGCGTGCCGTTGCCGTGGTGCGCGTCGTAGTCGAGCACCAGCACCCGCTCGCCCCGGGCCGCGAGCGCCGCAGCCGTCACCGCGACGCTGTTGAACAGGCAGAACCCCATGCCCCGCGTCGGCGTCGCATGATGCCCGGGTGGGCGCACCGCACAGAACGCCGCATCGGCCTCACCCCGGTCGAGACGTTCCACCGCCTCGAGACCCGCACCCGCCGCACGCAACGCCGCGTCGAAGGACCGCGGCACCACCCCGGTGTCCGGGTCGAGCTGTCCACCCCCGGCGGCGCAGAACCGGTCGAGCGCCTCCACGTAGGCAGCCGGATGCACGAGCGTGAGCTCGTCGAGGTGTGCCGGCCGCGGCTCGAAGGGAACCACCGCGTCGACGAGGCCGGCGTCACGCACCCCCTGCGCCACCGCCGACAGACGGTCCGGGCACTCGGGATGGCCGGCACCGGCGATGTGCTCGAGATACACGGGATGGCTCGCGAGCAGGACCGCCACAGGGCGAGCGTACCCCGCCCACCCCGGCCCCGATCGGGCGACCGCTACGCTTCCGGGCCGATGAGCCGCAACGGCGCCGAGGTGCTCACCGTCGACGGGCGCCGCATCCGGGTCACCCGGTGGCACGACGGCGACGGGACGGCGTGCCTCATCCCCCTCGACGACGTGACCCTCCACCCGGGGCCCGGGTTCGACGCCCTCCTCGACCGTCTCGCCGGCGTCGGGTTCACCGACGTGATCACCGCAGCACTGCCCGAACCACGCACCCGCCGACTCCTCGACCACGGCTTCGAGACCCGGCAACGGTTGTGGCTCCTCGCCCGTTCGCTGACAGACGTGTCACGACTCCCGCGCACCGCACGACCGGTACCCCGACGGGCCCGACCCGCCGACCTCGCTGGCGTCCTCGCCGTCGACGCCGCCGGATTCGACGAATTCTGGCGGTTCGACGAAGCCGCCCTCCACGAATCGATCACGGCGACCGCCCGCTCCCGGTACCGGGTCGTGCGCACCGACGACGGCCGTACCGTCGTCGGGTACGCGGTGTTCGGGTACGCAGACGGGTGCGGGTTCCTGCAACGACTCGCCGTCGACCCGACCGTGCGCCGCACCGGCGTGGCGACCGCGCTCGTCGACGACGGGTTCCGCTGGTTGCGCCGCCGCGGCGCGCGCACCGTGCTCGTGAACACCCAGGAGTCCAACTCGCAGGCCCTCGCGTTCTACCGTCGTATCGGCTTCGTGCCGGAGCCCCACCACCTCGTCGTGCTCGGTCGTCGATCGGCCGGAGCAGGCGAGCGCACCTGAACCATGTCGCTCCGCCGGATCCTCGCCACCACGTCGCTCGCCATGTCGTGCCTGCTCACGACACTCGTCGGCGGGGTCGCGACCGGTGGACCCGCAGCGGGTCAGGGTTCCGGCACCGCCGAGATCCGACTGCTGACCCAGAGCCCGTGGACCGCGTCACGCGACACGTTCACCGTGACCCTCGAGATCGACACCGACCGGTCCGGCACCATCGACGTGGTCGTCGAGGACGCGATCGACGACCCGACCACGGTCGACGACCCGGTCGACCGACCGCAGGTCCGCGGGACCCTCCCGTCGATCCCCGTCGTCGCCGGCCGGCAGGTCGTGCGCGTCGACGTCCCCGTCGTCCCCACCGCCGACGGCACCCCCGGCAACCCCGTCGTGCTCGAGGACGGCGTGTTCCCGGTGCAGATCACGCTGCGCGACGACCGTGGCACGCCCGCCGCGCTGCGGACCCACCTCGTGCACACATCCACGAACGCGACCCGTCAGCTCGCGCTCGTCCTCCCCGTCGCCGCGCCGGTCGACGCGGACGGGACGATCCCCGCCGCCGCGCTCGAGACCGTCCGTTCGGCCCTCGACGTCGTCCGCTCGGTCGGTGAGACCCCGCTCTCGCTGCACCTCAGCCCGCAACTCGCCGAAGCGCTCGCCGCCTCCACCGTCGGCGCCGACATCCGCACCACCCTCACCGCCCTCCTCGCCGGGGGTGACACGGTGCTCGGCACCACGTACGTGCCGATCGACGAGGCGTCCTGGCACGGCGCCGGTGGGTCGGACGTCGTCGGCTGGGCCCGCAACGAAGGCGCCGCAGCGCTCGACGCCGCAGGGTTCGTCGCCGACATGGACGTTTGGCGCCTGCTCGGCCCGGCGACCGACACCGCGCTCGCCCGGTCCGGCGAGGCCGGCGCCCGGGTCGTCGTCGTCGACGCCGCCGCGCTCACCGACGCGACCCACCACGTCGGCGCGCTCGTCCTCGAGGCCGCAGGTGGCGTCCGGGTCGTGCCCGCGACCCCCGCCACCAGCGCCGCCGCGCTGCGGGCCGACCCGGTCCTCGCCGCCCATCGCACGATCGCGACGGCCGCCGTCGCCGGTGGCGGCCAGCTCCTCCTGCCCGCCGTACCCGCCGTCGCGGCCGACGTCGCCGACTGGTCGGTGTACGTGCGCACCCTGCTCGGCGCTCTCGCCCGCCCCGACCGGCCCTTCACCGTGCTGCGAGACCTCGGCGCGGACGACCTCGTCGTCGAAGCCGCCGAGACCGCCGGGATCCGCACCGCCGCACCCGGCGCACCCCCCGCCGTCGACGTCACCCGGGCCCGCACCACCCTCGCCGTGGCCGCCCACGTCGCCGGGGCCCTCGTCGCCGACCCCGCACCGGCCGAACGCGGGCGCCGCGCCGCGCTGCGCGCCCTCACCCTCGCCCCCGCCGCAGCCGCCGAGCGCCTCGACGCCGTCGCCACCGAGCTCCGCTCCCTCGTCACCGCCATCGACCTCCCACCCCGCGAGACCGTCGTCGTCACCAGCTACCGGGCCGACGTTCCCGTCGTGCTCAGCAACCGTTCCGACCGGCCGCTGCGCGTGCGCGTGCAGGTGAGCGGTGTCGGCGTCGAGGTCGACGACGGCGGCACCTTCGACGTCGACGTGCCGCCGGGCGTCGTCGAGATCCTCGTACCGGTGCAGACCCGCAGATCGGGGACGTTCCGCCTGCAAGTCCGCGTCGCGACACCCGACGGCGGCATCGAACTGGCCCGCGGCGACGTGGAACTGCGCTCGCAGGCCATCTCCGGTGTCGGGATCGCGCTCTCGGTCGGTGCGGTCGCCGTGCTCGCCACCTGGTGGATCCGCAACGACCGCCGGCGGCGCAGCGCCGAACGCGAGTCCTCGGGGGCCGGTGCGGGTACGACCGGAACGTGATCGGGCCCGTGGTCCTAGGATGACCGCCGCTATGGACCGCGCACCCGACGACCACGCAGCAGGCGTCGCCGACCGCTTCCTCGGCGGCGACTGGCCGGCGAAGGCCGCCGAGACGATCGAGACCGTCGTCGACGGGGTCCGCCGCAAGACGACCGGGCCGGCGATCGTCGCGTCCCGGGTCGTCGTCTACGGGATCGTCGCCGTCGTGCTCGGGCTGATCGCCCTCGTCCTCGTGCTGATCACCGCCGTCCGGCTGCTCGACACCGTGCTGCCGACGTGGGGGGTCCACCTCCTCGTCGGCGGGGTGCTCACCGCCGCCGGGGCGTTCTGCTGGACCCGACGCAGCCCCCGGAACTGACCGCCCCACCCACCTCGAACCCGTGACGAACCGGAGCGACCATGGCAACTCCCGCATCCCGTGAGGTCGTGATCATCGGATCCGGCCCGGCCGGACTCACCGCGGCGATCTACACCGCCCGGGCGAACCTCGAACCCCTCGTGTTCGAGGGCGAGCCGTCCTCGACGTCCGATCAGCCCGGCGGTCAGCTCATGCTCACCACCGAGGTCGAGAACTTCCCCGGGTTCCCCGAAGGGGTCATGGGACCGCAGCTCATGGGCGACATGCGTGCGCAGGCGGCGCGGTTCGGCGCCGAGCTCCGGGTCGAGCGGGTCGCCCGTGTCGACCTGTCGGCCCGCCCCTTCCGCATCTGGATCGGCGATCCCGACGCAGCGGACCCGACCCTCACGGCCAACGCGGTGATCGTCGCCACCGGTGCGCAGTCCCTCATGCTGGGCCTGCCGGACGAGAAGCGGCTGCTGGGCTACGGCGTGTCGACCTGCGCCACCTGCGACGGGTTCTTCTTCCGTGACCGCGACATCGCCGTCGTCGGCGGCGGCGACTCGGCGCTCGAGGAAGCGATGTTCCTCACCAAATTCGCGCGCACCGTGACCTTGGTGCACCGACGCGACACGCTCCGCGCGTCCCGGATCATGCAGGACCGAGCGCTGCAGAACGAGAAGATCCGCTTCGCCTGGAACACCGTGGTCGAGAAGATCGTCGGCGACCAGGCCGTCGAGAAGCTCGTCGTGCGCGACACCGTCACCGACGAGGTCAGGGACCTCGAGGTCACCGGGCTGTTCGTCGCCATCGGCCACCAGCCGAACACGGCGCTCTTCGCCGGCCAGCTCGACATGGACGACGTCGGCTACCTGCGCACCGAAGCCGGATCGTCCCGGACCAACGTGGCCGGCGTGTTCGCCTGCGGTGACGTGCAGGACTCCACCTACCGGCAGGCGATCACTGCAGCCGGGTCGGGGTGCATGGCAGCGATCGACACCGAGCGCTACCTCGAAGCCCTGCACCACGGCGCCTGACGTCGTAATCTCTGCCGGTCCGAGCCCCCCGGAATGTCGGGTCGGGCGCCGGTGTTGACCGTTCCTGTCCGGCGCCATGCCGGACGCCATCCCCCTGGAGGCACCATGGGTGCGAACATCAGCCACCTTTCCGGATCCACCTTCGACGAAGTCGTCAGCGGTTCGTCCGAGCCCGTCCTGGTCGACTTCTGGGCCGAGTGGTGCGGACCGTGCAAGATGATCGCCCCGGTGCTCGAGGAGCTCGCCACCGAACTCGACGGCAAGCTCAAGATCGCCAAGGTCGACATCGACGACACCCAGAACGCCGCGATCGCGCAGCGGTTCGGGATCATGAGCATCCCCACGCTGATCGTGTTCAAGGACGGGCAGCCGCAGAAGACCATCGTCGGAGCCAAGGGCAAGGCCGCCCTCAGCGCCGATCTCGCCGAGTTCATCTGAACCTCCGGCGACCCGGCACTCCGGACCGGTCGACCCGACCGTGACGAGTTCACTCCCCCTCGGCCCCGGTAGCCGGGGCGAGCCCGTCCGCGACCTTCAACGTCGACTTCACACCTTCGAGCTCGGCACCGACCCGGATCTCCCCGGATCCTTCGGTGTCGGGACGGGGCGGGCCGTCGCCGACTTCCAGCGGCGCTACGGGATCGAGGCGACCGGGACGTGTGACGAGCACACATGGTCGACGCTCGTGGAGGCCGGCTACCGACTCGGTGACCGGCAGATCTACCTGCGCGCCCCGATGATGCGGGGCGACGACATCGCCGACCTGCAGCGGCGCCTCAGCGCCCTCGGGTTCGACCCGGGCCGCGCCGACGGCATCTTCGGACCCCTGACCCGCACCGCGCTCGCCGAGTTCCAGCGGAACGTCGGGCTCGCCCCCGACGGGATCAGCGGTCCCGAGACCGTCGACGCGCTGCAGCGCCTCGGCGCCGACCGGACCACGGCGGTGCCCGTCTCCCATGTCCGTCAGGCCGAACAACTCCGCTCGGCCGAGCCCGGACTCCGAGGACGTCGCATCGCGATCGCGCAGCCCGGGGGCCTCGGCGCGCTCGCCCACGAGCTCCGGCACGCGCTCGGGGCCGAGGGCGCCGACGTGCTGCTCCTGCAGCATCCCGACCCCTCCGAGCAGGCCCGCCGGGCGAACTCGTATCACGCCGAGGTGTTCGTGGCCCTCCGGGTCACCGACGAGGCGCGTGCCCAGGCGATCTTCTTCCGGGGCCTCGTCGACGAATCACCGGCCGGCCGACGCCTCGCCGATCTCGTGACGGCGGCGCTCGGCACGGTCGTTCCCGACCCGCCGGATGCCCCGACCGGTCGGCGCTCACCGGAGCTGCGCGAGACGCAGATGCCCGCGGTGCTCATCGAGATCGGGCCGACGGTCGACGTCGTGCGCCACAACGATCGCTACGTCGCAGCGATCACCGCCGCGCTGCGGGTGTGGACGCTGCAACCGACACCCTGACGCTGTCGCACCGACGTCTGAACCTCAACGTTACACAGGCTTGTTCACAGCCTGTGGAAAGCGTGGTCAGGCCTCGCCGACCATGCGACGGTAGATGCGCTCGAGGTCGTCGAGATCGGCGAAGTCGATCGTGATCCGGCCGCGTTGCCGTGACAGCGTGACCTTCACCGTGGTCTCGAAGTGATCCCCGAGGACGTGCTCGAGCTCGAGCAATCCGGCCGGCCGGAGCGTCGCTGCGGGACCGGGCGGGACCGGACGACCGACGACCGTCGCCGGTCGATCCGCGGGGGCGGCGGCCACGTCGTCGGCCGGTGCACCGTTGCGTCGGACGAGTTCCTCGGCGTCGCGCACCGTCAGGCCGTCCTCGGCGATCTGGGTCGCGAGGCTGATCTGGACCGCTGCGTCGTCGACCCCGGCGAGTGCACGGGCATGCCCTGCGGCGAGACGGCCCTCAACGAGCAGGCGTTGCACCGGCATCGGTAGCTGCAGCAGCCGCAGCGTGTTCGCCACCGCCGAGCGGCTGCGGCCGACCCGGGTGGCGACCTGGTCCTGGGTGAGCCCGAAGTCCTCGACGAGCTGCTGGTAGGCGGCCGCCTCCTCGAGCGGGTTCAGGTCGGCGCGGTGCAGGTTCTCGACGAGCGCCTGCTCGAGGGCCGTCTTGTCCTCGATCGGTCGGACGACCGCCGGGATGCTGAGCAGCCCGGCCCGGCGGGCGGCCCGCCAGCGTCGTTCACCGGCGATCAGCTCGAAGCGCTCGGCGTCGTCCTCGAACGGACGGACGAGCACCGGTTGGAGCACGCCGAGCTCACGGATCGAGGCCGTGAGCGTGGCGAGGGCCTCCTCGTCGAAGGTTTCGCGAGGCTGGTACCGGTTCGGTTCGATCGCCTCGATCGGCAGATCCTGGAAGGTGCCGCTGCCCTGCGGCGCCACGTCACTCGGGATCAGCGCACCGAGGCCCCGCCCGAGACCACTACGTCGTTGCCCCACCACTGACCTCCTTGGCGAGCGTCCGGTACGCGATCGCGCCCCGGCTCATCGGATCGAACACGGTGATCGGCTGGCGGAACGACGACGCCTCGGCCAGCCGCACGTTGCGGGGGATGAGGGATCGGCAGACCTTGTCGCCGAAATGCGCACGGACCTCCTCGACGACCTGCGTCGACAGGTTGGTCCGGGCGTCGTACATGACGAGCACGAGGGTGCTCACCTCGAGGACCGGGTTCAGGCTCTTCTTCACCAGGTCGACGTTGCGCAGGAGCTGGCCCAGGCCCTCGAGTGCGTAGTACTCGCACTGGACGGGGACGAGCACCTCGCTCGCCGCCGCCAGCGCGTTCACCGTGAGAAGTCCGAGTGACGGCGGGCAGTCGAGGAAGATGAACTGGTAGTCGTCCTGGATCGGCTCGATCGCCCGGCGGAGCCGCATCTCGCGGCTGAACGCCGGCACGAGTTCGACCTCGGCCCCGGCGAGATCGAGCTTGGAGGGAGCGACGAAGAGGTTGCGGACCGAGGTCGCCTCGATGCAGTCCTCGAGTGCCGCATCCCGCAGGAGCACGTCGTACATGGAGATCTCGGCCGCCCACGGGTCGAGGCCGAGACCGGTCGTCGCGTTGCCCTGGGGATCGAGGTCGATGACCAGCGTCCGATACCCTAGGTCGGCCAGCGCCGCCGACAGGTTCACGGTCGTGGTGGTCTTACCGACGCCGCCCTTCTGGTTCGCAACGGCGATGATCCGGGGAAAGGGCTTCGGCTCCATCGTGTGCTCCGACCTCGTCGAGGGTGCCCGCCCGCCACGACGGCGGTTGGACGGCGAACCTCGTGGAGCATACCGACGCCCGGTGACGGTCGGCGCGTTCCACGTGGAACATCCGGGGGAGTGACGAGCTGATGTTCCACGTGGAACACCGGTTGGTCAGAACAGTGGGCGCTTTCCCGGCACCCCGTCCGCCCGTGGGTACCGGTCGTCGAGCGGTGCGACCTTGCGGAGGACGGCCACGTGCACGCCGTCGTCGTGCCGGAGCACCTCGAGCTCGAGCCCGAGCACGGCGAGTCCCGCGGCGGGCCACCGTGCCTCGGAACCGGAGGGGGGCTCGCTCACGGCGACCCGTCCACCCGGTCGCACGAACGCCGCCGCGCACTCGGCGGTCGGGGCCGGAGGGCCGAACGACCGGACGAGCACCAGGTCAGCGGCCTCGCGCAGGTCGGCCACCCGACCCGCCCGTTCTGCCCGGTCCTCCACGATCGTCGTCCGACCGGCCCAGCCCAGGTCGACGACCGACCGCCGGAGGAACGCGCAACGCTTCGCCTGTGCGTCGAGGAGGACACCGCTCGCCTGCGGCCAGACAGCGAGTGCGACGAGACCGGGCACACCGCCGCCCGACCCGAGGTCGACGAACGAGCCGGAGACGTCCCCGACGAGACGACAGAACCGTTCGGCGTGCGCGATGTGATCGTCGACCGGGCCCGGGCCGAGGAACCCGAGACGCCGACTCTCCTCGAGGACCGCGTGGAGTTCCTCCGTCACGGCGGCGCAGCGTACGCCGTCACCCGGCCGAAAACGGCGACGGCGACCCCGCAGGGTCGCCGCACCGGACTCGATCGTGTTCCGGGCTCAGCCGGCCGGGACGATCACCACGCGTCGACGGGGCTCCTCGCCCTCCGACAGGCTCTGCACGCCCTCGATCGTGCCGACCGTGTCGTGCACCACCTTGCG
>CAYVOK010000016.1:0-49016 GCA_964453335.1 uncultured Acidimicrobiaceae bacterium | reverse complement strand
TCCACACCGAGCAGATCGAGCGCCCGGTCCTTTGCCTCCTCGACCGTACGGCCGACGACCTCCACCCATTCCATGTTCAGCGCTTTCCCTTCCCCTGATCGCCCGAGGCCGGAGGTTCCGGCCGGCGGCGAGGACGCGATCCACCGGTGCGTCCTGGATCCGATGTCCGACGACCGGTCGTCGGACGGTTCGCCGGCGGGCGAGCCGCGCCGGGCTTCTTCGACGGGGTGACCCGACCAGGCTTTGCCTTCGGTTCGGTCGTCCCCGTCGGCTTCGGTGCGGCCGGCTTCTCCTTCGCCGTGGTCTCCACGACCGCCGGCACGACACCCTTCTTGATGCCGTACATGCGCCGCGAGATGTAGGTCTGGGTCAGCACCCGGACCGCGTTGGACGTCACCCAGTAGATGCCGAGGGCGGCGGGGAACCAGGCGACGGTGAGGGAGAAGAGCGGGATGATCCGCATCATCTGCTTCTGCTGCGGGGTCATCTGCCCCGGGTTCCGACCCGACACCTGTCGCTGCTGGATGTAGCTGCTCGCCCCGACCAGCGCCACGATCAGCAGGAACGGGAGCGACTGCACGAAGTCGGCCTTGAGGACGTCGAGCGGCGTCTGGGCCAGGTCGATGCCGACGAACCGCATCTCGGCATGCTTCGACAGGGAGTCGTACAGCTCGGTGTTCCCGTCGAGGTACTTCGGATCGAAGTTGCCGTCCTCCCCGACGCGGGTCAGCCCGCTGATCACCCGGAAGAGCACGATGAAGATCGGCGCCTGGATCAGCAGCGGCAGACAGCTCCCGACCGGGTTGATCTTGTTCTCCCGGTAGAACTTGAGCAGTTCCTCGTTCTGCTTCTGTCGATCGCCCTTGAACTCCTGCTGGATACGCCGGATCTCGGGCTGGAACGCCTGCATCGCCATCATCGAGCGGGTGCCCTTGAGCGTCAGCGGGGTCACGAACGCCATGACGACGAGCGTCAGCAGGATGATGGAGATCCCGTAGGAGTGAGTGAGGTCGTAGGCGCCGGCGAGAACCCACGCCATACCCTCGAACAGTCCGTCGAACATCTAGTTGCCTTCCGGAGCGGGGACGGGATCCTCACCATGGGGACCCCAGGGGTGACAGCGGCAGAGTCGGGCCACGGTGAATCGGGTGCCGCGCACCGCACCGTGCCGCTCGACTGCCTCGAGCGCGTACTGCGAGCAGGACGGCACGAAGCGACAGGGGGAGGGGCGCCAGGCGAACGCCCACTGGTAGGCGCCGATCAGGGCGAGCACGCCTCGTGTGACCACCGAGGGTGTGGGGCGACCACGTTCCGTGGTGATGACAGGCGTGTCCGACTCGGCGACGGTCACGACACAACCTCAGTCCCGACCGGACTCCGTCGATGCGCCCGGTCGACCGCCCGCCGCAGGTCACCCCGCAGCGTGTCGAAGGGGACCTCGGCGGCCTCGGCGCCGGCGGCGATCAGGTAGGCGCCGGGAACGAGCGTGCCGTCGGCACGATCGAGCTCCGCAACGACCGCCCGGAGACGTCGGCGCACCCGGTTCCGCAACACCGCACCACCGACCGGCCGGCCGATCGCATAGGCGACCCGGGTCGGACCGACCGGGCGCGCCGACAACGAGCCCCGGCGGACCGGCAGCTCCTCGGGCGCCAGGTACCGGACGCGCACCGACCCGCTCCCGGCCCGACGGGCGCGCCGGAATGCAGCGAACGTCGCCCGATCCGAGATCGGGTCGATCACGCCGACAGGCGGTTCCGACCCTTGAGGCGGCGTGCCCGCAGCACGGCCCGACCTGCACGGGTCGCCATCCGGGTACGGAAGCCGTGACGCTTCGCCCGGCGCCGGTTGTTCGGCTGGTAGGTCCTCTTCATGGCGGTCCTCTTCGACCGTCGGACGCCCTCACCCCGACAGGGGTGGTGCCGCCGCCGGGGCCCCTCCAGGGGACCGACGTGGCCGAAGTCGAGCGTCGACGTGATCCTCGGGACGGACCCGTCAAACCGGGCCCGTCGAACGACCCGACAGCCTACGGGGTGGGTCGGGAGGATGACAACCTCGCCTCGGCCACGCCCGTGCACGTCGGCCGGACCGCTGCTACCGTCGCGGCTCCCACGGTTCCGGATATTCCTGCCCGTCCTCCCCGATCGATGGCGTCCCGCTGCGGCCACCTGCCGCACGGTTCGTTGTCCACAGGTGTGGACTGGGCTGTGGATCGACCGGACCGCTCCGGATCTACGAGGAATCCCGTTGGACATCGACGCACGGAAGATGTGGCAGGACTGTGCCGAAGCCCTGCGCGTCGAGGTTTCCGACGCCGTCTGGCAGAGCACCTTCAGCCGCGTCGAGGCGCTCGACCTCGACCGCTCCGTCCTCCGTCTCGGTGTACCGAACACGCTGGTCAAGGAGCGTTTCGACGGAAGATTCCACTCCCTCGTCACCGACGCGCTCACCACGGCCGGCTGGCCCGACATCGTCGTGACCGTCGACGTGGTCGCCTCGACGATGCCCGACGCCGTCGAGGACGAACCGATCGTCGACCCGCGCTCGGTCGGAGGACGCCAAGAAGCCGCACCGAGCGACGTCGAGGACCATCGTCCACAGGCGAACGGTGCGCCCGACGGGTTCAAGTACACATTCGAGAGCTTCGTCATCGGCGCGTCGAACCGCTTCGCCCACGCCGCTGCGCTGTCGGTCGCCGAACGGCCCGGAACCTCGTACAACCCGCTCTTCATCTACGGCGGCGCCGGACTCGGCAAGACCCACCTGCTCCAGGCGATCGCCAACTACGTGCGGGCCACCTACCCGACGTACACGATCCGGTACGTGTCGACCGAGACGTTCCTCAACGAGTTCGTCGACTCGATCCGGAACTCGACATCCGCCGCGTTCAAGCGTCGCTACCGCGGCCAGGACCTGCTCCTCGTCGACGACATCCAGTTCATGGAGGGCAAGGAAGGACTCCAGGAGGAGTTCTTCCACACCTTCAACGAGCTCTACGAGGCGAACAAGCAGATCGTCCTGTCGTCCGACCGACCGCCCGACGCGATCTCCACGCTCGAGGAACGGCTCCGCAGCCGCTTCAAGATGGGGCTCATCACCGACATCCAGCCGCCCGACGTCGAGACGCGCCTCGCGATCCTGCGCAAGAAGGCCGGCGGGAAGATGTCATCGGACGTGCTCGAGTTCATCGCCACGAACATCACGAACAACATCCGTGAACTCGAAGGTGCGTTCATCCGTGTCTCCGCGTACGCATCGCTGAACGGCGAGCCGGCCACCGTCGACCTCGCCCAGCACGTCCTCGCCGACAGCCTGCGCGACAACGAACCCCGACGCATCACCACGACATTGATCCTCGAGGTCACGTCGAAGAAGTACGGGTTCGAGCTCGACGAGCTGATCGGCAAGAGCCGCCGTCGACCCCTCGTCACCGCCCGCCAGGTCGCCATGTACGTGATGCGCGAGCTCACCGATCTCTCGTATCCCGCGATCGCCCGTGAATTCGGCGGCCGGGACCACACGACCGTCATCCACGCCGTCGACAAGATCGGGGCGCTGATGAACGAGCGCCGGCAGATCTACGACCAGGTCACCGAGCTCATCACCCTTCTCAAGAACGGCACGACGACGTGAGGAACCGGGGCCGTTCCGCCTGTGGACGAGTGCGCGCGGTGCCGGTGGATAGGCTCCCCGCAGTTGTGGACGACGACGCCGCTCTCCACCGAACACCCGCGCGACGACCCTCGTCCGGGGGACGACGGTGGACAACGGTGGGACGACGAAACCGCCTCCGACGTGGAGTTCCGTCCGGTTGTCCACAATCCACAGCGTTATCACTACTACCGCGGTTCTTGAACACCCACACGAAGGGAACGACATGAGGTTCCGATGCGAACGTGACGTCCTGTTCGAGGCCCTCTCCGTCGTGGGACGTGCGGTGAGCACACGCGCCGGCTCGTTGCAGGTCCTTTCCGGCGTCCGCCTCGAGCTCACCGGCGACGAACTCCTCCTGCTCGGTACCGACAACGAACTGGGCATCTCGATGGAGGTGACCGTCGGTGGTTCCGAGGACGGGGTCGCTGTCGTGCCGTCCCGGTTGTTCGCCGAGATCGTCCGCTCACTCGAACCGGGTGCCGTCACCGTCGAGATCGATGCTGAGACCGCCCAGGTCAGCGCCGGGCGAAGCCAGTTCGCCGTGCGGATCATCCCGCCCGACGAGTTCCCCCGTCCGACTGTCGCCGTGGGCGAACAGGTCGAAGTCGACGCGCAGGCGCTCGACGCCGCACTCCGCCAGGTCGTGCCCGCGGCCAGCACCGACGACTCGCGGCCGATCCTCACGGGCGTGCTCTTCACCGCCGAGGACGGCGACCTCCGTCTCGTCGCAACCGACTCGTACCGCCTCGCCCGGCGTGACGTGCGCGGCCAGTCGGTGCTGCAGGAGGGCCAGGCCGTGCTCCTGCCGTCCCGGGCGCTGAACGAACTGCGACGGTTGCTGGGTTCGGCGACCACGGTCGTGCTGCAACTCGGCCAGAACGAGGCAGCGTTCAGCGTCGGCCGCAGCCGACTCGTGACACGCCTCATCCCCGGGGACTTCCCGAACTATCGCGGTCTCATCCCCCAGTCGCACCCGAACCGGCTCGTCGTGAACCGGGAAGCACTGCTCGACGCCGTGCGCCGGGTCCGTCTCATGGCTCGTGAGGCGACCCCGATCCGGTTGCTGCAGACCGCGCAGGGACTCGATCTGCTCGCGATCACCCAGGACGTCGGTCAGGCGCACGAGACGGTCGACGCCTCCTACGACGGGGAGGAACTCACGATCGCGTTCAACCCCGAGTACCTCGTGGACGGTCTCGAGGTGATCGGCGACGACGAGGTGGCCCTCGACACGCTCGACGCCCGGAACCCCGCCGTCCTCCGCGGTACCGAGACGCCGGACTTCCTGTACCTGCTCATGCCGGTACGGGTCTCCTGATCCCGGCCGGAGCCGAGCAGCCATCGTGCACCTCGACCGGCTGCACCTGCGGGACATCCGGAACCATGGGTCGACCGTCCTCGACTTCGCGGGCGGTCTGACCGTCCTCGTCGGGCCGAACGGGCAGGGCAAGACGAACGTCCTCGAGGCGATCGGATGGTTGGCGAACCTGCGGTCGTTCCGAGGCGCCGGCCCCGACGTCATCGTCCGGACCGGTTCCGACGTCGGTGTCATCCGCGCCGAGGGGCACCGACCCGACGGCCGTGAGGTGCTCGTCGAGGCGGAACTCGCCGTCAGCGGACGGAACCGGGTGCAGGTCGACCGTCGGCGCCTCGGCCGGGCCCGTGATCTCGTCGGTGTGCTGCGGACCACGGTCTTCACCCCCGAGGACCTCGCGGTGGTCAAGGCCGGCCCCCAGCTCCGCCGGGAGCTCCTCGACGACGCGCTGATCGCCCTCGACCCGCGTCACGACACGGTCGCCGGTACCTACGACCGCGTCCTCCGCCAACGCAACGCCCTCCTCCGCCAGCTCGGCGGACGGCTGTCGGCGGACGATGCGATCACCCTCGACGTGTGGGACGAACGCCTCGTCGAGGCGGGTGAGCGGATCATCTCGGCCCGGACGCATCTCGTCGCCGAGCTCGCGCACCCCGTCGAGGCCGCGTATCTCGGGCTTGCGCCGACGACCGGCCGCGTCGCACCCTGCTACCGGCCGTCCGTCGACCCGGGAACCCTCGCCCAGCGGCTCGGCGAGGCCCGCCGCGACGACGTGCGACGGGGCACCACAACCGTCGGGCCGCACCGCGACGACCTCGACGTGCTGCTCGACGGCCGGATCGGCCGGACCCACGCCTCCCAGGGTGAGCAGCGCAGCCTCGCGCTCGCGCTGAAACTCGCCGTGCACCGCCTCGTCACCGAACGAGTCGGCCGACCGCCGGTGCTCCTGCTCGACGACGTGTTCTCCGAGCTCGACCCGCGCCGGGCGGCTGCACTCGTCGAGATCCTCCCGGCCGGCCAGACCGTGCTGACCACCGCCGAGGGCCTCCCTCCCGGGGCGGTCGCCGAACGTACCTACGAGGTGCGCGGCGGGACCCTGACGGAGCTGTCGTGACCGATTCCGACACTCCCGACACTCCCGATGCGCAGGTCAGACGGTGGACGGCGAATCGTCCCGACGTCACCGCCGACCCCGTCACCGCACCGTTGCGGGCGGTCCGGATCGATGCCGGGCTCGACCGGCTGGTCCGCAGCCTCGGCTGGGCCGACGGCGCGTCCGAGGTCGGGGTCCTCGCCCGCTGGGCGGAGATCGTCGGCGAGGCGATCGCCGCGCACGCACGCCCCACGTCGCTCGAGGCCGGGACCCTCACCGTCGCCGTCGACGACACCGCCTGGGCCAGCCAGATCCGCTGGTTGGAGCGCAAGATCCTCGACCAGTTGGCCGCCGCGGGAGGCGTCCGGCTCGACCGGCTCGTCGTCCGTGTCGTCCCCCGTCCCTGACCCGTCGAGCGTGCGCGTCCGCTGTCCCACCGGCGGGTAGAATCACTCCGCTGTCGCACGCCCGCGACGACGCCCGTCGGCCCTCCGGCCGATCGTCGAGTGAGGGAAGCTGTTTGTCCTACGACGCCGGTGACATCCAGGTACTCGAAGGCCTCGAGGCCGTCCGGAAGCGGCCCGGCATGTACATCGGATCGACCGGCCCTGCCGGCCTGCACCACCTCGTCTACGAGGTCGTCGACAACGCAGTCGACGAGGCGATGGCCGGCCACTGCACCCGGATCGACGTGACGATCCTGCCCGACGGGGCCTGCGAGGTCGTCGACAACGGGCGTGGCATCCCCGTCAGCCTGCACCCGCAGTACCCCGAGATGTCCGCCGCCGAGGTGGTCCTCACCGTGCTCCACGCCGGCGGCAAGTTCGGCGGGGGCGGCTACAAGGTCTCCGGGGGGCTCCACGGCGTCGGTGTGTCGGTCGTGAACGCGCTGTCCACCCGGGTCGAGGTCGAGATCGACCGCGAGGGTCGCCGCCATGCGATGTCCTTCGTCGACGGTGGTCGGCTCGACGAACGCCTGCGGGTCGTCGGCGACGCACCGGGCGGGCGCACCGGGACGACGGTCCGGTTCTGGCCCGACGGGTCGGTCTTCGACGAGGTCGACTTCCGGGCGCAGACCCTGCTCGACCGCTTCCAGATGATGGCGTACCTCAATCGGGGTCTCGAGATCAGCTTCGAGGACCGTCGCCGCACCGGTGACGACGCCCCGGGTCGCACCCTGTTCCGGTTCGACGGGGGGATCAGCGACTTCGTCGCCCATCTGAACGCTGCGAAGGAACCACTGTTCGCCGCCGTCGGCGCGTTCGAGGCTGCGGACGACGACCAGGAGGTCGAGATCGCGTTCCAGTGGAACACCGGGTTCCAGACCGACGGCATCCACTCCTTCGCGAACGGCATCAACACCATCGAGGGCGGGATGCACGAAGAGGGCTTCAAGAAGTCCCTCACCAACGTCGTGAACCGGTACGCCCGGGAGAAGGGCCTCCTCAAGGAGAAGGACGACAACCTCCAGGGCGAGGACATCCGCGAAGGCCTCGCCGCGATCATCAGCGTGCGCCTGCGCGAGCCGCAGTTCGAAGGGCAGACGAAGGGCAAGCTCGGCAACGTGTCGGTCCGGTCCCTCGTCGAACGGGCCACGAACGAACGGCTCGCCATCTGGTTCGACGAGCACCCGGCCGAGGCGAAGGCGATCGTCACGAAGGCGACGCAGGCTTCGCGGGCCCGGGCCGCCGCCCGCGACGCCCGGAACGCGATCCGGCGGAAGTCGGCGCTCGAGGGTGCCGGCATGCCGGACAAACTGAAGGACTGCAACTCCCGCAACCCCGACGAGTCCGAACTGTTCATCGTCGAGGGCGACTCCGCCGGCGGGTCGGCCGTGCGGGCACGCGACCCGCGCACCCAGGCGATCCTGCCGATCCGCGGCAAGATCCTGAACGTCGAACGTGCCCGCATCGACAAGATGCTGCGCAACACCGAGATCCAGACGCTGATCACGGCGATCGGCGCCGGACTCGGCGAGGAGTTCGACGTCGCGAAGTGCCGCTATCACAAGGTCGTGATCCTCGCCGACGCCGACGTCGACGGCAGCCACATCCGCACGCTGCTGATGACGTTCTTCTTCCGCCAGATGCGCCCGCTCGTCGAGGCCGGGTACCTCTACATCGCCCAGCCGCCGCTCTATTCGACCGAGGTCGGCAAGGCGAAGGTGTACCTGAAGGACGACCTCGCGAAGGACCAGTTCCTCGCCGACCACCCGAACCACCGCAAGGAGTTCCAGCGGTTGAAGGGCCTCGGCGAGATGGACTGGGGCGAGTTGCGCGACACCACGATGGACGCCGGCGTGCGCACGCTGCTGCAGGTCAGCATCGACCAGGCGGCGCTCGCGGATGAGATCACCTCGATCCTCATGGGCGAGAACGTCGAGGAACGGAAGAAGTTCATCGTGACCAATGCCAAAGACGTGCGATTCGTGGACATCTGATCGATGAGCGACACCGGAGCAGACGACCAGAACCCGACACCAGGTGACGACGGCGAGGACACCGAACGGAACTCCGTCCAGGTGGTCGAGATCCAGGACGAGATGGAGCGCTCGTTCCTGGAGTACGCGATGTCGGTCATCATGGCCCGCGCTCTCCCCGACGCACGCGACGGCCTGAAGCCCGTGCACCGGCGCATCCTCTGGTCGATGTACGACCAGGGGTTCCGCCCCGACCGGGCACACGTGAAGTGCGCCCGTGTCACCGGTGACGTGATGGCGAAGTACCACCCGCACGGCAACAGCGCGATCTACGACGCGCTCGTGCGCATGGCCCAGCCGTTCTCGCTGCGTGACCCCCTCATCGACTTCCACGGGAACTACGGCTCCCCCGAGTTCGGGGCGGCAGCCGAGCGGTACACCGAGTCCCGCCTCGGCCAGCTCGCCATGCGGATGCTCGACGGCATCGACGAGAACACCGTCGACCTCGTCGCGAACTACGACGGCACGAGCAACGAACCGACCGTTCTGCCCGCCCGGTTCCCGAACCTGCTGGTCAACGGCAGTCAGGGCATCGCCGTCGGCATGGCGACGAGCATCCCGCCGCACAACCTCGGCGAAGTCATCGACGCCACCGTCCACCTGATCGACAACCCCGCCGCCACACCGGACGACCTCATGCAGTTCGTCCGCGGCCCCGACTTCCCCACCGGCGGGTTCATCATGGGCCGCGCCGGGATCGTCGAGGCCTACCGCACCGGACGCGGATCGGTGCGCATGCGCGCCGCGGCCGAGATCGAGGAGACCCGGCGCGGGCTGCAGATCACCGTGACGGCCCTCCCGTACCAGACGTCGGCCGGGTCGATCGCCGCCCGGATCAAGGAACTCGTCGACACGAAGGAGCTCGACGGGATCCGCGACGTGAACGACGAGTCCTCCGGTGAGGACACCCGCCTCGTCATCGAGCTGAAGCGCGACGCCAACGCGAACGTCGTGCTGAACAACCTGTACCGGCTCACCCCGCTGCAGACGAGCTTCGGCATGAACATGGTCGCCCTCGTCGACGGGGTGCCCCGCACCCTCGACCTGGCGCAGATGCTCAACGCGTACGTCGGCCACCAGCTCGACGTGATCACCCGCCGGAGCGAGTACCGGCTCGACCGGGCCCGGCGGAGGGCGCACATCGTCGAGGGCCGGTTGCGTGCGCTCGACGTGCTCGACGACATCATCGCCCTCGTGCGGGCGTCGGAGGACCGTGACGCCGCCCGGGCCGGGCTCATGGGCGAACCGTTCTCGTTCTCCGAGGAGCAGACCGAGGACATTCTGCGGATGACGCTCGGCCAACTCACCCGACTCGGCCGGGTCGAGCTCGAGACCGAACACGCCGAACTGCGCACGACCATCGCCGATCTCGAGGCGATCCTCGCGGACGAGGGGCGCAAGCGGTCGGTCATCAAGGAGGAGCTCGCCGCTGTCCGGGCCGACTTCGCCACGCCACGGAAGGCGCTGCTCACCGCCGACCGGGGTGAGCTCGCGATCGAGGACCTCGTCGACGACAAGGAGCTCGTCGTCACGATGACGGCGGCCGGCTACCTGAAGGCGGTCGACGCCACGGCGTTCCGCACCCAGGGACGCGGCGGACGAGGCGTCACCGGTGCAGGCCTCCGCGAGGACGACTTCGTCACCCGGGTGCTGCACACGACGGCGCACGCCTACCTGCTGTTCTTCACGAACATCGGGCGCGTCTACCGCTTGCGGGCCCACGAGGTGCCGGTGCGCGAGCGCGGGGCGAAGGGCCTCCCGATCGTGAACCTGCTCGACCTCCGCCCCGGCGAGACCGTGCAGGCCGTCATCGACACGCGCGACTACGAGACGAACCGGTACCTGCTGTTCGCCACCCGCCGCGGCATCGTGAAGAAGACCAAGTTCCTCGCGTACGACACGAAGCTGCGGGGCGGGATCATCGCCATCAACCTGCGGGACGGCGACGAACTGGTGCGCGTCATCCCGACGAACGGCGGCGACGAGGTCGTCATGGTCGCGAAGTCCGGCCAGACGATCCGCTTCAGCGAGGACGAGGTCCGTGACCAGGGTCGTGTCGCCGGCGGCGTCCACGGCATGCGGATGGTCGGCGGCGACGAGGTCGTGTCCTGTGACGTGATCCGCCCGGGTGCCGATCTCCTGCTCGTCACCGACGGCGGCTTCGGCAAGCGGACCGAGCCGACGGCGTTCCCGCTGCGGCACCGTGGCGGGCAGGGCATTCGGGGGATCCGGACGATCGAACGCAAGGGCAGCGTCGTCGCAGCCCTGCTGGTCGGTGACGACGACGACGTCCTGCTCGTCTCCTCGAGCGGCGTGCTCATCCGCACCCCGGTCCGGGAGATCTCGCGGCAGGGACGCGACGCGACGGGCGTGCGGGTCATGCACGTGTCCGGCGACGAGGTGGTGGCCGCCGTGGCCACCGTTCCACGGGACGACGAGTCGTCCCCCGAGGAGGCCGACACGGTGACCGAGGGGTCACCGTCCTCCGACGCACCCCCTGCGTGAGGCGGCCAACGAGCAACCGGCGTGACGCCGGCCAGGTGACCCCGCTCGTCGCGGCGGGGCTCGTGGTCGCGACCGTGGTCACGGCCGTGGTCGGCACGATCGGCCGCCATGCCGTCGATGCCGCGGTCGCCGCAGCCGGTGCCGATGCGGCGGCGCTCGCCGGAGCGGCGGCCGGACCGGCCGAGGCCCGACGGATCGCAGCGGCCAACGGGGTCGACGTCGTCGAGGTCCGAGTGCACGGCGACCAGGTGCAGGTCGTCGTCCGACGGGGTACCAGCACCGCCGTGGCGACCGCGGAACGGTACGGGATCGACCCGACCGATTCCGTACACTGACCCCGTGGAGAGCAGGGGGCAGCGGGGGGACCGGGCACCGTCGTCGTCCTTCGACGAGGGGGACATCGCCGCCGCGAAGTCGCTGCAGGCCCGCAAGGTGCGCCGCACCATCCGCCACGTCGACCCGTGGTCGTTGCTCAAGGTGTCACTCCTGTTCCACCTCGCCGGCACGCTCGTGCTGTTGCTCGCCGCCGCCGTGCTGTTCGTGGTCCTCAGCGCCGCCGGGATCGTCGGCACGATCGAGACCTTCTTCACCGACGTGTTCGCCCTCGATTCCTTCGAGTTCCACAGCGGGCGCCTCCTCCGATTCGGCGTGTTCACAGCCCTCGCGGTGACTGCGGTCGGCACCGTCGTCACGTCGCTGCTGGGTCTCGTGTTCAACCTGGTGAGCGACATCGTCGGCGGTGTCACGGTGTCGGTCGTGGAGGAGGAGAGCACCCGCCCCGTCCGGCTCCCCGGACCCGGCGTCGGCTGAACTCGATCGTCCGCCGGGCCGCCATCGGGTTGGACGCCGGAACGGAGGCCGCGGGTAGAGTGTCGGCTCCCGGGGCTATAGCTCAGTCGGTTAGAGCGCACCCCTGATAAGGGTGAGGTCGCTGGTTCGATTCCAGCTAGCCCCACGGGATGATCTTCATCGTCCGACGGGTCCTCTTCGCACTCGCGATCGCCGCCGGGACCGCCGGCGCGATGCGCCTGCGTCGGCCCGACGCACCCGAGGCACGCCGAGGCGGCTGGCGCACGTTGCACGCGCCCACGTACCGATGAGCGGCGACGGTCGGCGGGCCGTCGTCGTCGGCACGGGTCTCGTCGCAGGACACGTGGTCCGTCGGCTCGCTGCGCACCTCGGTGGCGAGGCGGTCGTCGTCGCCGGCCGTGACCTCGCCGGCGCCCGTCGGCTCGCCGACGCCGTCGGCGGGTCCGCCGCGGCCACCTCGGCGCTCGGTGGCGTGTTCCCCGCCGATGTCGTCGTGCTGTGCACGCCCGCTGCCACGCAGCCCGCGCTCGCCCGCACCGCTCTGCGGGCCGGGGCGACCGTCGTCACCACGGCCGACCGGCCCGACGCCGTCCGCGAGCTCGTCGGACTGCATGACGAGGCCGTTGCCCACGGCAGGCCCGTCGTCGTCGGCGCCGGGTTCTGCCCGGGGCTCAGCTGCGTGCTCGCCCGTCACGCCGCCGTGCTGTTCGACGAGGTCGACGAGATCCACGTCGCGCGCGGGGGTACCGGCGGACCGGCCTGCGCCCGGCAGCACCACGCGGCGCTCACCGGCCGCAACGAGGACTGGCGCGACGGCGCCTGGGCGCACCGACGCGGGGCGTCGGGTCGGCAGCTGATCTGGTTCCCGGAACCGTTCGGGGCGCGGGACTGCTACCGGGCGGCGCTCGTCGACACGCTGCTGCTGCAGCGCACGTTCCCCGCCGCCCGTCGCATCACCGCCCGCCTCGCTGCGACGCGTCGCGACCGGATCACCGGCTGGCTGCCGATGTTGCGCCCGCCGCACGCGGATGGGGGCCCGGGAGCGCTGCGGGTCGAGGTGTGGGGGCGACGCGAAGGTGAACGCGACGTGGTCGTCTACGCGGCGACCGACAACCCGGGGTACGTGACGGCGGTGAGTGCCGTCGCCGCCATCGACGCCGTCGCCGGCGGGCACCTGCCGGCGGTGGGCGTGTCGTCGTTCGCGCAGACCGACGACCCGGTGTGGTTCCTCGGGCGGTACGACGAGGCGGGTGTCGTGGTCGCCACCTTCGAGGGTGCCGACTGACCCTTGGCGGTCAGATGTTCGCCACGTCCCGGAAGCGTCGGGCGAGGTCGGTGTCGCCGAACAGCTCCATGCGGTCGTCGCCGACCCGGCTCATCACCCACAGCAGCAGGTCCGACGCGGTGCCACGCACGGCGACGTCGCCCTTCGCGTGACCGCGCTCACAGCGCACGGCGTCGGCGTCGAAGGTGATCGTCCACTCACCAGGCGCGTCGGTGGCGTGCAGGTGCATGGTCTGCCCGGCCGCACCGAATGCGGCGCGGTCGAACCGGTTCTGCAGGTGCGTCGTGATCACCTCGTCGATGCCGTCGACGGCGAGCTCGGCGTCGAACGGTCGGGCTGTCCCCGTCGCCGCCTCGCGGTCCCAGCGGTGGACGGCGTTCTCGTGGGCGAGCCGTCGGGCCCACCAGCGCGTGTCGCGCGGACCGACGAAGGTGTGCCGGGCGGCGTCGGGGTCGGCCCGGTCGAACGCCGCGCCCAGGGCGGCGAGCCCTTCGGCGTACCAGTCGAGCACCGCGGCACCGGCAGGCGCGGCCGGCACCTCACGGGCGCTCACCTTCTCGCCGGGCGGGGCCTCGAGGATCATCGTCACCCAGCGGTGCACCCATCCGGTGTGGCCGACGAGGCCGGCGACGTCCCAGTCGGGACACGACGGCACCCGGACGGTGAGGTCGGCGGCGGACACCGCACCGAGCGCGTCGCCCTCGGAGCGGATCGTGCGGAGATGCTCGGCGAAGTCCATCGCCGAAGGTTACCGACCGAGGTCGAGGACCCCGAGGAGTTCGTCGTGCACGAGACCGTTCGAGGCGACACCGCTGCCGCCGTCGATCACCCCGTCGACCCCGCCGACCGTCGAGAAGCGTCCGCCCGCCTCGGCAACGAGGACGGGCATCGGTGCGAGGTCCCACACCGACACCACCGGGTCGACCATCGCCTCGACCCGGCCCGTCACGACGAGGGCGTAGCCGTAGCCGTCGCCCCAGGTGCGCAGCCGGGCTCCGGCGTCGCGCACCCGGTCGACCGAACCGGCCGGCCACACGTCGAGGCCGCTCGTCATGACCGCGGCGTCGGCGACCGTGCGGTGTGCGGACACCGAGCACCGCTGTCCGTCACGCCAGCACCCCAGACCGCGACCCGCCCACACCGTCTCACCGAGGGCGGGCAGGTGGATGACCCCGAGGAGGGGACCGTGCTCGTCGAGGACGGCGAGGAGCGTGGAGTACAGCGGCACCCCGTGGACGAAGCCGTAGGTCCCGTCGATGGGGTCGACGACCCAGCGGCGTGTCGAGGTGCCGTGGTGGTCGCCCTCCTCCTCGCCGATGATGCCGTCGTCCGGATGGCGGGCGGCGAGATGCTCCCGCACGAACCGCTCGGCGGCCCGGTCGGCCTCGGTGACGGGTGTGCGGTCGGCCTTGCGGTCGACGACGAGGTCGTCGCGGCCGAACCATCCGAGCGTGAGGTCACCTGCGGCGCGGGCGAGGGCGACCGCCTCCTCGAGGAGGGCTTGGTCGGCAGCGGGTGCGTTCGACGGGTCGGGCACGGCCTCGCACGCTACCGGCGGGCGGTCAGCCGCCGGTGGTGGACCAGTGCCAGGGCTCGCTCGGCAGGTTGTAGAACCCGTACGACGCCGCGTTCGCGTCGAGCCAGCGGTAGATCGGGTTCGACCGGCTGCGCACCAGGTCACCCCCGGAGAAGAAGTCGATCGCGAGCCCCTGTTCGTGCATCGAGAACCCGGGGCGGGCGACGGGGGGTGAGCAGTCCATCGACGGCATGTCCCAGATCGCCCAGTCGCTCGACCCGCAGTGCTGACGGCGCAGGGCGATCTGGTCCTGGATGTCCCGGTAGCCCTCGCCGTACAGCTCGATCCCGTCGGCGGCAGCGGCATCCACCATCGCCCGCAGCTGGTCGGCGATCGCGGCGTTCACCTCGATGCCGTACACCGTCACCACGGTGATCGGCCCGTTCGCGGTCCAACCCGGTCGACTTCCGCCGCCACCGGCGCGGCGCGCCTGCCGGGCGAGCTCCGCCTCACGGGCGGCGAGCTGCTGGCCGACGCTGTTCGCCTCGGCGAGCTTGCGTTCGAGGTTGGCGGCGATGTCGTCCGCGAGACGCTGCTGGGCGTCGGAGGCGGCCTGGGCGTTCGCGAACTGGGCGGCCTCGGCGGCCTCGAGCCGGCGGGCCTCGGCCTCGGCCCGTTCTGCGTCGGCGCGGGCGCGTTCGGCCCGCTGCCGTTCGGCGCGCATGCGGTTCACCACGTCGTCGGTGGTCGATGCGCCGACGGAGGCGAACACCCGGCGCTTCGCCCCGGCCCGCACGTCGTCGTCGGCGAGGAGGGCGGCGATGTCGGTCGACGGCGGTCGCAGGTACGCGGCGACGGCGAGCTCACGGAGCTGGCCGTTCAGTTCGTCGATCTTCGCATTGGCAGCGTCCTCGCGTTCGCGGGCGGCGGTGATCTCCCGCTGCGCGGCGGCGACCGCAGCCCGGGCGTCGTCGAGCCGCTGTCGTTGCCGATCCGCCTCGGCGACGAGCGCGTCGAGCGCAGCACCGGCCGTCTCCGCGTCGGCGGCGAGGACGTCGATCTCGGCGGCGAGCTCGGCAGCGCGGGCCTCGAGCTCGGCCTGGGACTGCGCGCCGGCGGTCCGACCGACCGGGAGGACGGTGGCGACGACCAGGAGGATCCCCAGCAGACGGCGGAAGCGGGCGGCGTCCACGGCCCACGAGCGTAGTGGGGGACCCCGCCGGGCGTTCCGGCCGGGCGACGGAGCGGTCCCCCGGTGTGGTGGAATCCGGACATGACCAACCGATTCGACCTCACGGGGAAGGTGGCCGTCGTCACCGGCGGCAGCCGGGGCATGGGCCGCGAGATGGTGCTCGCGTTCGCCGAGAACGGCGCCGACGTCGTCATCGCGTCGCGCAAGCTCGACGCCTGCGAGGCGCTCGCCGCCGAGGTGACCGAACGGTTCCCCGGTCGCCGTGCCCTGCCCGTCGCGTGCCATGTCGGGCGGTGGGAGGACTGCGACGCGCTCGCAGAGGCCGCCTACGGGCACTTCGGCAAGGTCGACGTGCTCGTGAACAACGCAGGGATGTCTCCGCTGTACCCGTCGCTCGTCGAGGTCGGCGAGGACCTCTTCGACAAGGTCATCGGCGTGAACCTGAAGGGCCCGTTCCGCCTCTCCGCGCTCGTCGGTGCCCGCATGGCCGCCGGCGACGGCGGGTCGATCATCAACGTGTCCTCGACCGCGGCGGTCCGGCCGACCCCGACGGAGACCGCGTACTCGGCGGCGAAGGCCGGCCTGAATGCGATCACGGTAGCGTTCGCCCACGCCTACGGGCCGAAGGTGCGGGTGAACTGCATCATGCCCGGACCGTTCCTGACCGACATCTCGAAGGCGTGGGACCTCGAGGCGTTCGAGGCGCGCGTCAAGGTCGACTACCCGCTGCAGCGTGGCGGCCGTCCCGACGAGATCGTGGGCGCGGCCCTGTACTTCGCGAGCGACGCGTCGAGCTACACGACCGGTTCGGTGCTGAAGATCGACGGGGGCGGCGCCTGAGACGCCGCCCCGCCGTCGTCAGATCCGCTCGATCAGGGTGCCGGTGCCGAGCCCACCACCGCAGCACATGGTGATGACGCCGTAGCGACCACCGGTCCGCTGCAGTTCGTGGACCGCCTTGGTCACGAGGAACGTGCCCGTGCCACCGAGCGGGTGGCCGAGGGAGATCGCGCCGCCGTTCGGGTTCACCCGCTCCGGATCGGGCTGCAGTTCCTTCTGCCAGGCGAGCACGACCGAGGCGAACGCCTCGTTGATCTCGAACACGTCGACGTCGTCGACGGTGAGACCTGCCTGGTCGAGCACCTTGCGGGTCGCCGGGATCGGACCCTCGAGCATGAGCACCGGGTCGCAGCCGACGAGCGCCGTCCCGACGATGCGGGCGACGGGGCGGAGACCGAGCTCGGCGGCCCGTTCGGCCGACATGAGCAGCACGGCCGATGCGCCGTCGGCGATCTGGGAGGACGAACCTGCGGTGTGCACGCCGTTCTCGCGGGCCACCGGCTTGAGCTGGGCGAGCTTCTCGAGGGAGGTCTCACGCGGGATCTCGTCACGGGTGACGGTGATCCGCTCCCCGGTGCGCTCCCCGGCCTCGTTCGTGACGTCGACCTCGAGCGGGATGATCTGCGGCTCGAAGCGGCCCTCGGCGATCGCCCGGGCGGCCCGGAGCTGCGACTCGAGGCCGAAGGCGTCGGTGTCCTGGCGGGTGATGTCGTACTTGTCGGCGATGCGCTCGGCGCCCTCGAACTGGCTCGTGAACTCGTAGTGCTCGAAGTAGCTGCGCGACACCGGCTTGCCGAGACCGGCCTTCGCACCGGCGTAGGCGTCGGAGCCGATCGGCAGGCGCGACATGTTCTCGACGCCGCACGCCATCACGACGTCCTCGGCGCCCGAGGCGATCAGGCTGTAGGCGAGGTTCACGGCCTGCTGGGACGAACCGCACTGGGCGTCGACGGTGGTGCAGGCGACCTCCTCGGCGCCGCCGTGGGACAGCCACGCCGTGCGGGTGATGTTCATCGCCTGCAGGCCGACCTTGTTGATGCAACCGCCGACGACCTGGTCGACCTGGTCGGGACGCACACCGGCACGCCGGAGGACCTCCATCTGGACCGGGCCGAGCACGTCGGCCGGGTGGGTGGAGGCGAGCGAGCCGCCCTTCTTGCCGATCGGCGAACGACCGGCCTCGACGATCACGACCTCACGCATGGTGTCCTCCCGAACCGTGCACCGGGGGCACGTTGCCCCGCACGACCTGCACCCACAGGATCGCCCGGAGCGACCCCGTTCCGCCAGCCTGCCACGCCGCCGTGACCGAACGGTGCAGGAACGGGCGCGTTGTGGCCCCCCGCACCGGCGCTGCGCTAGGAAGAACACATGGCAGGGGGCACGACGACGGGTGGGATCGACCTCGGGGCGTTCGAGGTGAACCAGGACCCGGACGCGTTCGCCGCCGAGATGCTCGCCGGGTCACCGATCCGTTGGAGCGACCGGAACCGGGCGTGGTTGCTGCTGTCGTACAAGGCGGCGACCGAGGGGTTCCTCGACCCGCGGCTCTCCAACGACCGGACGCCGGCGTTCCGCCGTGCGGTGCAGAAGCGCGGCGACGCGTTCGAGCGCACGTACGAGCTCCTGTCCGGGTGGATGGTGTTCCGCGACCCGCCGGTGCACACCCGACTGCGGGAACCGGTCCGCCGAGCGTTCACGCCGCGGGTCATGGAGACGTTGCGTGCGTCGGTCGTCGGCATCACCGACGAACTCATCGACGCGATCGGTGACGAGCGGGCGTTCGACTTCAAGGAACGGTTCGCCGCACCCCTCCCGGCGCTCGTGATCGCCGACCTGCTGGGCGTCCCGCGTTCGGAACGTGACCGGTTCCAGGAATGGTCCGACAAGCTCGCGAACGTCGTGTTCGCCGTCGACGGGAGCGCGTCCGACCCGGCGACCGAGGCGGCGATCGTGGCGGCCACCGAGGAGTTCATCGACTTCTTCGGCGGTCTGATCGAACACCGCAAGCAGCACCCCGGCGAGGACCTCATCTCCAAGGTCGTGTCCGCGAACGACCTCGACGCCCTGTCGGTGCTCGAGGTGGTCGGGGCCTGCACGCTCCTGCTCTTCGCCGGGCACGAGACGACCACGAACCTGCTCACGAACGGTCTGCGCGAACTGTTCGGCCACCCGGAACAGATCGACCGGATCCGCCGCGGAGAGGTGGACACGACGCTCGCCGACGAGCTCCTGCGGGTCGTCGGCCCGGCGAAGGCGATGGTGCGCATCGCGACCGAGACGCACGTCCGCTACGACCAGGAGGTGCAGGCCGGTGACGCCGTGTTCTGCGTCATCCTCACGGCGAACCGCGACCCGGCGACGTTCCCGGACCCGAGCCGGTTCGACCTCGGGCGCACGCCGAACCCGCACCTCGGGTTCGGGTGGGGATCGCACCTCTGCCTCGGCGGCAACCTCGCCCGGCTCGAGGGCGGCATCGCCATGCGGCGCATCTTCGAACGGTTCCCCGACATCCGCCCCGACGGTGATCCGCCGGCGTGGCGCGGGAATCCGCTCGGCCGTTCGCTGCGCTCCCTGCACGTGCTGGTCTGACGGCGGTCGTCACCTGCGTTAGAACGCAGGCATGACGCTCCTCACCAGCCTCGCCGCAGCGCTCGTCGGCGGCTACGCGTTCGAGAAGATCCACATCCCCTCCGGTGCGCTGATCGGGGCGATGGTGGGTGTGACCGTGCACAACATCGCGTTCCGCCAGGCGGCCGCGCTGCCTGCGCCGGTGACGTTCGCCGCGTACGTGGTGCTCGGCTGGGCGATCGGGTTCGGGGTGAACCGCCAGTCGCTCGCGTCGCTGCGGACCGCGGTCGTGCCGATCCTCCTCGTCGTGGTCGCCCTGTTGGCGTTCGGCGGCCTGCTCGCCGTGCTGCTCGTGCGCTGGGGCGGGTACGACCCGGTGACCGCCTACCTGTCGGCGTCGCCGGGCGCGTTGTCGCAGATGACGGTGCTCGCCGACCAGTCGGGTTCGAACCTGCTGTTCGTCGTCACGATCCACACGGTGCGCGTCGTCGCCGTCCTGGCGGTCGCACCGCTCGTCACGCGCTGGCTGACCTGACCTGCGGCGGCGCCGGTCGCAGGAGCGACAGCACGACCACGACCGCGCACACCGCCCCGACGGCGAGGAACGCGTCGCCGAACGCCCCCACGAACGATGCGTCGTCGGTCGCTCCGCCCCGGCGTGCGGCGAAGAACTGCCCGGTGAGCGTCACCCCGGCGGTGATGCCGACCGTGCGCATCATCTGCGCGAGCCCGCCGGCGACCCCCTGCGCGTCACGGGGGATGCTGCCCATCACGTAGCTGAGGTTCGGCACGGTGAACAGGCCGAGCCCGAGACCGATCAGGGCGAGGCCGACGACCACGAACGGGACGGGGCTCGTCGCGTCGAGGAACGCGACCACCACGAGACCGGCAGCCTGCACGGCGAGACCGATCGAACACAGCGCACCGGCACCTACCCGAGCCTCGAGCCGGGCGGCGAGCGGCGCCGAGAACGCGGTCGCCGCCGGCGTGCAGGCGAGGAGCAGCCCGCCGACGACGACGTGGTGACCACGGATCGACACGAGGAAGTAGGGGACGAGCAGCCAGACGGCGAACATCGTCCCGTTCGCGAGCAGGGTCAGCAGGTTCGCGAGCGCGAACGGCCGGTGCCGCAGCAGCAACGGGTCCATCACCGGTTCCGCGGTGCGGCGTTCGTGCAGCACCCACGCGACGGTCACGACGACGGCTGCGACGACACAACCGACGACGACGGTGTCCGACCAGCCGGCGGTGCGGGCACGACTCAGCGCGAACAGGGCGGCGGCGGCGGCGACACCGAGGCCGCTCACACCGGCGAGATCGAAGGAGCGCCGGGTCGACCGGTCGGGCGTCGCCACCGACGGGGTGCCGACCACGACGGCGAGCGCGAGGAGACCGGCGAGGGGGGCGCGGACCAGGTACACCCACCGCCAGTCGCCGACGGCGACGAGCACGCCGCCGATCGGTGGACCGAGTGCGAGGCCGGCCGACACGCCGAGCTGGTAGGCGCCGAGCGCGCGGGAGCGTTCCGTCTCGCCGACCGCGAGGGTGACGAGCGCGGGCGCCGACCCGAGCACGAGCGCCGCGCCGACACCCTGGACGACCCGACCCGCGAGGAACCAGCCGAACGTCGGTGCGAGCCCGCACCACGTCACACCGGCGACGGTGCCGACGAGGCCTGCGAGCAGCACCCGACGATGGCCGAACACGTCGGCGAGCCGACCGGTCGCGAGCAGCAGGCTCGCGTACGTGAGCAGGTAGCAGACGACCACCCAGCTGATCCGCTCGACCCCGAGATCGAACCGCGCGGTGATCGCCGGGAACGCGATGTTCACCATGGTGTCGAGCGACACCACGAGCGCCGACCCGGCGGCGAGCGTGATCCAGCGGCTCGGACGGGCCGTCACGGTGCGGTCGTCACGCCTCGTCGAGGGTGTACCGGAAGTCGCAGTGCGAGGCGCCCTGCATGATCGTCTGCGTCCGCCCGAACCGGATCGATCCGTTGAACCCCTCGATCATCGAACCGTCGCGATTGCAGCTCAGGATCTCGCCGAGCTCGGGGACGCCGAGCGCCCGGTACATCTCGGCGTACCGGCAGCGGGTGACGTTGAAGGCGAACGTCGTGTCGGTCCGCTCGACCACGTCGATGCGGAGAGCGTCCTCACGGGTCCACATCTCGAGCCCGTCGGCGAACGTGCCGAGGTCGTCGGCACCGACCTGGCGGGAGAACTCGGCACCCTGGCGACGGGCGACGTCGACGACGACCTCACGGGCGAGCTCGACGACCCGGTCGCGACCGAACTCGGCGGCGAAGCGTTCGATCAGCGGGGCGACGATGCGCGCCTCGATCTCGCGTCGCTTCAGCACGCCGATCTCGTTGAGGGTGTCGGCAGGGGGTTGCACGGGATCGGACATGTCGGCCTCCGGGTGTCGGCGGGCTGCGGACGGATGTTGACGGCCAGAGCCTGCCACGGAACGGGATGCCCGGCACCGGCTCGACCCGTCCGGCGCGCCAGACTGGGCCCGATGCGCCTCACCCTCGTCCGTCACGCCGAACCGGAATGGGTGCGGGACGGTCTCGCCGTCGACGACCCGCCGCTGACCGAACGGGGTCGGCGGCAGGCCGAACGACTCGCCGAGCGCCTCAGCACGGAGACCTTCGACGAGATCGTCGTCTCCCCGCTGCAGCGCACCCGGCAGACGTTCGCTGCGATCGAGGACCGCACCGGCTGGCGGGGCACGATCACGCCGTGGCTCGAGGAGATCCGAAGTCCGATCTGGCACGGGACACCGGCGGAGAAGGCCGAGGAGGCGTTCAAGGAAGAGCGCGCCCGCATCGCGAAGGAGCGCTGGCGGGGCATCGAGGGCGGCGAGGCGGTGCGCGACTTCGTCGCCCGCATCCGCGAGAACGCCGGCCTGTTCCTCGCCGAACGCGGTGTCGAGCCGGTGACGGAGGACGTCGAGTCCCTCCCCGTGTGGCGGGTGGGCGACGCGGAACGTCGGGTGCTCGTCGTCGCGCACGCCGGCACGAACTCGGGGATCGTCGCGTACCTCCTCGGTCTCGCCCCGGTCCCCTGGGAATGGGACCGGTTCGTGCTGAACCATGCGTCGGTGACCCGGATCGAGCCGTTGCAGCTCGGCGACGGGTGGACGTTCGGGCTGTCCCGGCTGTCCGACGTCGAACACCTCGTCGAAGCCGACCGGACGCTCTGAACGGCCTTCCGCGCCGCGGCTAGCGTCCCCGCGGACGGGGCGTGGGGCGCCGGTGGAGCGGAGGACGACATGACGGCTCGGGTGGCATTGGTGACCGGCGGTGGCCGTGGGATCGGTCGCGAGATCGTGCTGGCACTCGTCGCGCAGGGGCGCGCCGTCGCCGTCGCCGACATCCGCGGCGAGGAGGCGGAGGAGACCGCTGCGCTCGCCCGTGCCGCCGGCGGGACGGCGAAGGGGTACCGCATCGACATCACCGACCCGGACGCGGTCGCCGACGGGGTGCTCGCCGTCACCGACGAGCTCGGACCGATCGACATCCTCGTGAACAACGCCGGGTGGGACGAGCTGAAGCCGTTCGTCGAGACCGACGAGGCGTTCTGGGCGAAGGTCGTCGCCATCAACTACCTCGGCCCGGTCCGCATGACCCACGCCGTGCTCCCCGGCATGCTCGAGCGACGCTGGGGTCGGATCGTGAACATCGGCTCCGACGCCGGGCGGGTCGGCTCGTCGCTCGAAGCCGTGTACTCGGGTTGCAAGGGCGGGGTCATCGCGTTCACGAAGACCATCGCCCGGGAATCGGCCCGCTACGGCGTCGCGGCGAACGTCGTGTGCCCGGGCCCGACCGACACCCCGCTGCTCGGCGAGATCGTCGGCGGTGCCGGCGACGGCGACAAGGTCATCGGGGCGATGACGCGGGCCGTGCCGATGAAGCGGCTCGGTCAGCCGGCCGAGGTCGCATCGGCGGTGGCGTACTTCGCGTCCGACGTGGCCGGATTCGTCACCGGCCAGACGCTGTCGGTCAGCGGCGGCCTGACGATGGCGTGACCCGCCGGTCGCTCAGGAGCGACCGCGGATCATCCGGCTCGGCGTGTACCGCAGCACGACCTCGTCACGCTGGTTGACGACGTCGTTGCGCGTGGTCACGATGCCGCGCCCGCCCTTCGACGTCGGACGGGACTCCACGACGGTGACGTGGACCTCGATCGTGTCGCCGACATAGGTCGGCCCGAGCACCTCGACGGGTGAGCCGAGATAGGCCATGCCCGTCCCGGCGATCACCCCGGAACCGATCGTGAGCCCCTCCGCGAAGGAGAACACGAGCGCACCCGGGCACAACCGTCCGGCGTACCCGGCCTCGCCGACCGCAGCGGTCGCGTCGAGGAAGAGGCTCTCGGAGAACCCGCAGAGCGTGACGAATGCGACGAGGTCGGCCTCGGTGACGGTGCGGCGCTGCGTACGGAACGCGTACCCGACGGGCTGTTCCTCCCAGGTGCGACCCCGCACCAGCGGTTCGGGCCTCGTGCCGGTGAACTTCTCCATCGTCCCCTCCTCGTCGCGCTCGTCGGATCGTAGGTGGTCGCTCAGCCGAGGAGGAGCGCCTCGAGCTCGACGCGTCGGGCCGCCTGCTCGGCGGGGGCGACACCCCACACGGGCGGGCGCACCATCATCGAATCCGCCCGTTCCCACAGCCGGTCGAGGGTCGCAGCGACGCTGTCGCGGTCGCCGCACACGACGAAGGTGCGGGCCATCGTGTCGGGCACCAGCCGAGCGGCCTCCTCGATGGGCTGGCTGCGCCGCGCCTCGACGATCCGGTCGACGACGTCGGCGAACCCGTGCGCCTCGAAGAACGACCGGTACTGCGGGATCGACGCGTAGAACGCCACGGTCGGCCGGGCGAGCTCGACGGCCCGGGCCGGGTCGCGGTCGAGGGCGACGGTCAACCAGAGCTGCAGGTGCACGGTGTCGGGATCGCGCCCGGCGCGCGCCGCCCCCCGGGCGAGCGCGTCGAGGGCGGGACCGAGCGTCCAGTCGACCGACCACACCGGATGGCCGATCAGACCGTCGGCGACCTCACCGGCGAGCTCGCACAGCCGTTCGCGCAGCGACGCCAACCAGATCGGCAGCGGGTCTGTGCGCGGTGCGAACGTCGGCGTGAACCGGTCGAACCGCAGCTCGACGTGGCGGCCCCGGTACGGCTCGACGGTCGGGGCGCCGGCGCGTGCGGCGGCGTCGACGTGGCGCACCACCCCGACGACGTCACGCATGCGCCCGATCGGCGGCGTGTACGGCATGCCGAAGTAGTTCTCCGTCCAGTCCTGCGGAGCGGTGCCGAGCCCGAGGGTGAACCGACCCTCGGCGAGGGTGGCGAGGTCGATCGCCGCGCAGGCGGTCTCGAACGCGGACCTCGTGAACCCCATCGCGATCCCCGACGCGACCTCGAGCGTCGTGGTGGCCGACGCGGCGACGGCGAGCGGTGCCCACGGCGGGGCGTACACCTGGGCACCGACGACCCCGCGGTACCCCGTCGCCTCGGCGCGACGGGCGGCCTCGGCGATGTCGGCGGCCGATCCCGTCCGGGGGAGTGAGGTCCAGTAGGCACGGGGGCGCTGCATGGACGGGCAGTCTGGCGCACGCCGACGGCGCCGGGGGGTAGGTTCACCGCCGTGCTGACAGATGACGAGGTTCGGGGGGCCCTCGACGCGCTCGGGGACGCCCTCCCCCGACGGACCGAGAACACCCGCATGTCCACCATGGGGGCGGGGAGCGACGACCTCGAGGCGGGTCGCCGGTACCTCGCCGCCGCCGTCGACGGCGGGTGGGCGACACCGACGTGGCCGAAGCGGTACGGCGGTCGTGACGCCGACGCCACTGACGCCCGCACGATCGGCCGGGTGCTGCGCGAGTTCGCCGTACCGGACCTGTACCCGTACATGATCGGGCTCGGCATGGCCGGGCCGACCCTGCTCCAGTGGGGGACCGACGTGCAGCGGGACCTGTGGTTGCGGGGCATCGCGGACGGCAGCGAGATCTGGTGCCAGATGTTCTCCGAACCCGAGGCCGGTTCCGACCTCGCGAACCTCGGCCTGCGGGCCGTGCGGGACGGCGACGAGTGGGTGCTCGAGGGCCAGAAGGTGTGGACGTCGCGGGCGATGTGGGCCCGCTGGGGGCTGCTGCTCGCCCGCACCGACCCGGACGTGCCCAAGCACGCCGGGCTCACGATGTTCGGGGTCGACATGGCTGCCCCCGGCGTCGAGGTGCGCCCGCTCGTGCAGATGAACGGCGACAAGCACTTCTCGGAGGTGTTCCTCGCCGGTGCCCGGGTGCCCGACACCTGGCGGATCGGTGCGGTCGGCGACGGGTGGAAGGTCGCGATGACCGTCCTCGCCCACGAACGGGCCTCCGCCGGCGGTGAGCGCGGCGGCGGCGAGGGGAAGGTGCGCGGCGCCCGGGTCCCGACCTGGTTGCGTGAACTGCGTGATGCCGGGGCGTTCACCGACGTGGTGCGCCGCGACCAGGCGATGCGCATCCACGCCGCCGACCTCGCCGGGAACTGGACGTCGGACCGAGCGGCCGCGTCGAAGGAACCGGGACCGGCCGGGTCGGGGGCGAAGCTCCGCAAGGTCGCCTCCTACAAGGGCCACGCCTACACGGCGAAGGACGCCCGCGGTCCCGCGGGCATGCTCGACGACAGCGACGGCCACATCGACTTCATCACCGCCCCGTCGATGTCGATCCGCGGCGGGAGCGACGAGATCCAACGGAACATCCTCGGCGAGCGGGTGCTCGGCCTCCCCGGAGAACCCCGGGTCGACCGTGACGTCCCGTGGAGCCAGGCACGGAAGGGAGTCATCTGATGGGCACCGACACGACACGCGCCGTGGTGGAGGAGTACTACCGGGTCGTCGGCCGCGACCGCGTCCGGTTGCTCGAGCTGCTCGACCCGGAGGTCACGTGGACGCCGCCGCCCGGGGCCCCCATCGCCCCGCTGCGAGGCGCCGAGGCGGTCGCCGACACGCTCGGCCGTGACTTCGTGAAGAAGATGTTCGACCTCTCGAAGCCGTTCGCGATCGAGATCCGACGCCTGGTCGCCGACGGTGACGTCGCCGTCGTGCAGCAGCGGCTCACCGGTACGGCGAAGACGACCGGCGCCGCGTACGACAACCAGTACTGCTGGGTGTACACGGTGCGCGACGGTCGGATCGTCGACATGGAGGAGTACGCCGACACGATGGTCGCGGCACGGGCGTTCGGCTGGGAACTCTGAGATGACCGACCTGTGCCTCTACGAGGTCGCCGACGGCGTCGCCACGATCACCTTCAACCGTCCCGAACGGAACAACGGGATGAACGGCGCGCTCGAGCTCGCCTACTACCGGGCGCTCGAACGCGCCCGGGACGACCGCGACGCCCGGGTGATCGTGGTCACCGGCGCAGGTCGGTCGTTCTGCCCCGGTGCCGACCTCGCCGGTGAGCGGCGGCCCGACGACGAACCGCTGCCCAACGGCAGGATCCCGACGACGTTCCCCGCGACGATCACGAAGCCGATGATCGCGGCGGTCAACGGCGGGTGCGCCGGTGTCGGTCTCGTGCAGGCGTTGCACTGCGACGTCCGGTTCGCGTCGTCCGGGGCGAAGTTCACGACGGCGTTCGCCCGGCGCGGTCTCGTCGCCGAGTACGGCATCGCCTGGTTGCTCGAACGACTCGTCGGCCGGGGCCGTGCGAGCGACCTGCTGCTGTCGGGTCGCACGTTCGACGCAGCCGAGGCGTTGCAGCTCGGTGTGGTGAACCGCGTGTACGAGCCCGCCGACCTGTTGGCGGAGACACTCGCGTACGCGCGGGACATCGCCGTCAACGTCGCCCCGTCGTCGGCCGCGACGATGAAGGAACAGCTCCGCCGGATCGACGGGCAGACCTACGCCGAGGCGGTCGCCGACGCGCACCGCTACATGTACGAGTCCCTGCGCGGGCCCGACGCCCGTGAGGGGATCGGTGCGTTCGTCGAACGCCGCGACCCGGCGTTCCTCCCGCTCGGCGAGGGCAGCACGTTCAGCTGGATGGATCCGGCGGCACGGCCGCCGGCATGACCACGGAGGGCACCGCGCCCACGTCGACGACCACCCCGACCCGTGCCCGCGGGCGCTGGGGGATGCTCGCAGCGGTGTGGGGGGTGTACGCCGGGTTCGGTCTCGTCGCCGGTTCGCTCGCCCCCGTCGTCGCCGACGTGCAGGCCGATCTCGGCCTGTCGAAGAGCGCGATGGGGCTCGTGCTCGGCGCCTGGCAGCTCGTGTACCTCGTGTCCGCCGTGCCGACCGGTGCGTTCATCCGTCGGGTCGGCCTGCGCTGGTCGGTGGCGCTCTCGGCCGTGGTGGTGTGCGCATCGGGGATGCTGCGTGCCGGTGCCGGCGGGTTCGGGACGCTGTACGCCGCCGTCGCGTTGTTCGGGTTCGGGGGCCCGCTGATCTCGATCGGCGCACCGCAGCTCATCGGTGAGTGGTTCGACGTGACGGAACGGCGGACGGCGGTCGGCGTGTACACGACCGCCCCGTCGGTCGGGATGATGTTCGCCATGTTCACCGCGAACGGTGTGTTCGTGCCGCTGTTCGGTTCGTGGCGGCCGACGCTCGTGCTCTACGGCGCGATGGCCGGGGCGACCGGTCTCGTGTGGCTGGCGGTGAGCGCCACCGTCGGCGCACGGTCACGCCGACCCGCAGGTGCTGCCGCGGCCGCGGACGCAGCACCGGCGCTCGGGTCGCGGGCGCTGCTCCGACTCCCCGTCGTCCGGCTCGTCCTGGTGCTCGCCGTCGGGTCGTTCCTGTTCAGCCACGCACTCGGGAACTGGATGGTGCGCATGCTGCAGGACGGCGGGCGCAGCGCGGCGACGGCCGGCACCCTCGCGGCGTTCACCACCCTCGTGGGCATCGGGGCGACGGCGGTCGTGCCGCGCCTCGCCACCGTCGAACGGCGTGTCGCACTCCTCGTCGGCGTGTACCTCGTGGGCGCGGTGGCGGTCGCCGGGATGACGTTCGTGTCGGGCTCCGCCGTCTTCGGTCTCCTCGTCGGCCTCGGCATCGCCCGGGCGTCGTCGCTGCCGATGGCGATGCTCGTCCTCATGGACGCACCCGAGGTCGGGCCACGCAACATGGCCGCCGCGGGCGGGCTGTACTTCACCGCCGGCGAGGTCGGCGGGGTGCTCGGCCCGTTGCTCGTCGGTGTGATCGCCGACGCGTCGGGCGGGTTCCGTGCACCGGCGCTCGCACTCGCAGCCGTCGCCGTCGCGCTCGCCGTCGTCTCGTTGCGGGTGCCGCGCCCCGACCGGCCCGGGGGTCGTGCGGCCGCCGGGGCACCGGGGTAGGTTCGCCGCCATGACGACCGACGTGCAGCAGTGGCAGATCGGTGACGTGCGCGTCACCAAGGTGGTCGAGACCGTGGTCGCGTGGCGGTTCTCGATCCTGCTCCCCGACTGCACGCCCGAACTCGTCGACTCGGTGCCGTGGATGCGCCCGCACTTCGCGGACGACGACGGGAAGATGCTGCTGTCGATCCACGCGCTCGTCGTCGAGTCGCAGGGTCGCCGCATCCTCGTCGACACCTGCATCGGCAACGACAAGGCGCGGCCGTCACGGTCGTTCAACATGCTGCAGACCGATTTCCTCACCCGTCTCGGCGCCGCCGGGTTCCCCCCGGAGACGATCGACGTGGTGACGTGCACGCACCTCCACGTCGACCACGTCGGGTGGAACACCCGTCTCGCGGACGGGGTGTGGGTGCCGACGTTCCCGAACGCCCGGCACCTCTTCAACCGGGCCGAGTACGAGTACTGGCACGCGAACCCGGACGAGGAGATCAACGGCACCGTGATCGCCGACTCCGTCGAACCCGTCGTCGATGCCGGGCTCGTCGACCTCGTCACCGAGGACCATCGGATCACCGACGAGGTGTGGCTCGAACCGACGCCGGGGCACACGCCCGGCCACGTGTGCGTGCGCATCTCCTCGGGCGGGCACGATGCGATCATCACCGGCGACATGATCCACAGCCCGATCCAGGTGCGGCACAACCTGACGTGCGGCGTCGACACCGACAGCGAGCTCGGCAACCGCACCCGTGCGGCCTTCGTCGAACGGTACGGCGACAGCGGCACCCTCGTGATCGGCACCCACTTCGCCACACCGACCGCCGGACACATCGTCCGGGACGGCGCCCACTGGAAGTTCGAGGTCTGACGTCGTGCCGCTCACCCCGCAGGATCACGAGGACATCCGACAGCTCGTCGCCCGCTACAACTTCGCCGTCGACTTCGGTGACTTCGAGGGTTGGGCCGACTGCTTCACCCCCGACGGCGTGTTCCACTGCACGCCCGAGGGCGGACCGGTCACCGGTCTGCACGAGGGACGCGAGGCCCTCGTGGCCTATGCCCGCACCCACTACTCCTACGCCCTGGGAAGGGCGCGGCACTGGAACTGGAACCTGCTCATCGACGGTGACGGCGACGAGGCGACGATGGCGTGCTACCTGACGTCGTTCCGGGCGATGGCGCCGGGGGAACCGGCGACGTTCGGGGCGACCGGGGTGTACCGGGACCGGCTCGTCCGGCGGGACGGGCGGTGGCTGTTCGCCCACCGTCACATCCACGTCGATCCGCAACCACCGACCACCGATCGGTAATCTCCGCAGACGACCGCGGCCACGGGGCCGTATGACGAGGGGGACGTGATGCCGTACGCGAGCGGGCGCATCTACCACGACGCCGACGCCCACATCATGGAGCTGCCGGACTTCCTGCGGGACAACACCACGGCGGCCTGGCGGGAGCGTCTCCCGCGGCTCGGTGTGTCCGCGATCGGCGACGAGGCGGGCAGCAGCATCGACTGGGCGCAGGTCACCTGCCCCCTCCACCTCGACCCGGAGTACCGGGCAGCCGAGGAGGAGGTGACGATCCGCAAGAACTACTACGCGGTCGGCAGCTTCGAGCGCGACCACCGCAGCGAGGCGCTCGACCAGCTCGGGTTCGCGAGCCAGCTCGTGTTCTCCACGTGGAGCGCCGCCGAGCTCGTGAAGGCCGAGCACGGTGACGACGTCGACTTCGCCTACGCGATGGCCGACGCCCACAACCGCGGCATGGTCGATTTCTGCTCGGTCGACCGGCGTCTCCTCCCCGTCGGCTACGTGGCGCTCATGGACCTCGAGCGGGCGGCGGAGAACGCCCGCACGGCCATCGACATGGGCTGCAAGGCGCTGATGATCGCGTCGTACTGCCCGAAGGAACACTCGCCGTCGCACATCGCACTCGACGCGGTGTGGGCGCAGGCGCAGGAGGCGGGCGTCCCCGTCGTCACCCACGTCGGCGGCGGTGGGGTGCTGCTCTCCCCGAAGTACTTCGTGAACGGGATGCCGCCCGTGCCGGACTTCCACGGCGGCGCCGAGAACTTCCGGTCCGTCGACTACATGGCGATCCCGCACAACCCGATGCAGACCATGGCGACCCTCATCCTCGACGGGGTCCTCGACCGGTTCCCGCGCCTGCAGTGGGCGGTCGTCGAGCAGGGTGCGTCGTGGCTCCCCGGCTGGATGCGCTACCTCGACTCGGCGTTCGACGCGTTCCGTCGCAACGAGGAGCGACTCCAGAAGCTGTCGATGCGCCCGTCCGACTTCGTGCGCCGCCAGGTGAAGGCGACCCCGTACCCGCACGAGGACACCGGCTGGATCATCCGGGAGTCCGGACCGGACGTCTGCCTGTTCTCCTCCGACTACCCCCACGTCGAGGGTGGGCGGAACCCGCTGAAGCGGTTCGCCGAGTCGACGCAGGGCTGCACCGAGGAGGAGCTCGAGCGGTTCTACGCCGGGAACATGGCCGACCTCATGGGTCCGCACCTCCCCTCGGTCACCCCGGCCGCCGCCTGATCGTGCACGTCGCCGACCGACTCGTCGCGTCGATCGCCGCGACCGGGTCGGTCGCGTGCGTCGGTCTCGACCCCAGGCCGGCACTCGTGCCGCCGCCCGTGCGCGACGCAGCGCTCACCCGCCACGGCGACACCGTCGCGGCGGTGGCCGAGGCGTTCCTGGCGACGAACCTCGGCATCCTCGAGGCGGTCGCCGGACGATGCGCGGTCGTCAAACCGCAGGTCGCCTGCTACGAGGCGTACGGGACCGCCGGGTGGGACGTGCTCGCCGCCACCGTCGAGCGGGCCCGCACCCTCGGGATCCCCGTGATCGTCGACGGCAAGCGGAACGACATCGGCTCGACCGCGGAGCACTACCGGGACGCGATGTTCGGTGGTGCGCCGGGCTTCGGTGGCGCCGCGGTCGGCGCCGGTCTCGGCGCCGACTGGGCGACGGTGAACGCATACCTCGGCAGCGACGGGATCGACGCGTTCCTCGACGAGGCCGGCGAGCACGGCGTGTTCGCGCTCGTGCGGACGTCGAACCCGTCGTCCGCCGACCTGCAGGACGTGACGGCGGGCGACCGCACCGTCGCCGAGCACGTCGCCGACCGGGTGGCCGCCTGGGGTGCGGGCCGACGTGGCACGAGCGGGCTCACCGCCGTCGGTGCGGTCGTCGGGGCGACCTGGCCCGACCAGGCGCGGGCGCTGCGGGCACGCATGCCCGACACGGTGTTCCTCGTACCGGGCTTCGGTGCGCAGGGCGGGACCGCGGACGATGCCGTCGCCGGGCGACGACCCGGCTCGACGGACCCGTCGACGGCCGGCCTCGTCGTGAACTCCTCCCGCGAACTGTGGGGGGCATGGCAGCGGGCGGAGTCCCCCGAGCGCTGGCAGCAGGCGACCGGGGAGGCACTCGACGCGATGAACCGTGCCCTCGCCGCCGCTCTAGGATCGGCGCCGTGAAGATCTCGGTCATCGCGGAGAAGTGCCAGGGCCACAACCGCTGCTACGCCCTCGCCCCCGAACTGTTCGACGTCGACGACTACGGCTACGCCACGGCGGCCGGTGACGGTGTCGTGCCGCCGGAACTCGAGGCGAAGGCCCGTCTCGCGGCGGCGAACTGCCCCGAGCAGGCCGTCGTCATCACGGACTGACCGACCCGGTCAGCGGGGTCGCGGTTCGATCCCGAACAGCACGCCGTCGTCGAATGCCTCGGCGATCGCGTCCATGCGGGTGAAGGACACACCGAGGTCGGCGATCTCGTCGAGCCATGCCTCGAGCGCGAGCAGCCGGTGTCCGCGTCCGATCACCTGGGGGTGGAACACGACGTTGCACACGCCGTGTTCGACCTCGCGCACCATCCAGCGCACGTCGCCGGTGAAGTTGGCGAACATCTCCTCGGGGCGGCGCAGGCCCGGCATCAGCATGCGGCGGAACGTGACGAACTCGAGGTACGGGTAGTCGTCGAGCGTCCAGGAGAACGGCAGCTCGACGAGCGGGGTGACCTCGCCCCATGCGGCGGGCCCGTCCTCGGGGAACCGGTCACCGCGCCGCACCCGGTAGGGGCGGTAGTCGTCGCCCATCATCGAGGAGTCGTAGCGGATGCCATGGGCGATCAGTGTGTCGATGGTCTGCACGGTCAGCTCGCCCGACGGGGCGCGGTAGCCGGTCGGCCGCACGCCGGTCAGGCCCTCGACGAGCTCGATTGCCCTGCCCATCACCCAGGTCTCCCGTTCGGGGGAGAGGACGGTGTTCAGTTCGTGCGCGTACCCGTGGAGCGCGACCTCGTGGCCGGCGTCGGCGATCATGCGGCACTCGTCCGGGTAGCTCTCGATCGTGTGCCCGGGGACGAAGAACGTCGCCGTGATCGACCGGTCGGCGAGCAGGCGCAGGATGCGGGGCACCGCGACCGCGCCGAACTCGCCGCGCGAGATCGGGGTCGGCGACGTCATCCGACGTTGCATCCACAGCGACGGACCGTCGAAGTCGAACGACAGGCAGACGTGCCCCCGGTCGTTCGGGGTGAAGGTGGACGTCGACGAGGCGGCCATTGCGGCAGGATACGCCCATGCTCCCGTCGTCGACCCCCGGTGCACTCGAGGGGATCCGCGTCGTCGACCTGACGACCGTGCTGATGGGACCGCTCGCCGCCCGGATCCTCGGCGATCTCGGCGCCGACGTGGTGCGCCTCGAATCGCTCGACGGTGATTCGTCTCGCAACAGCCTGCCCGCCCGGTCGGCGGGGATGAGCTCGATGGCGATGAACCTGCAGCGGAACAAGCGGTCGATCGCCCTCGACCTCAAGGATCCGGCGGCGCGCGCCGCTGCGTTCCGTCTGCTCTGCGGTGCGGACGTCGTGGTGACGAACATGCGGCGCGCCGCTCTCGGTCGTCTCGGGCTCGACCCGGACGCCGTGCGCGCCGCGGCCCCGTCGGTCGTGTACTGCGTGGCGAACGGCTACGGCTCGGACGGCCCCTACGCCGACCGGCCGGCGTACGACGACGCGATCCAGGCGGGTTCGGGCATCTCGTGGCTGATCGGCCAGGTCCAGGATCGGCCCGGGTACCTGCCGGCGATCATCGCCGACAAGGTGTGCGGGATGACGATCGCGCAGGCGGTCCTCGCCGCCCTGTTGCACCGTGCCCGCACGGGCCGGGGGCAGACCGTCGAGGTCCCCATGCTCGAGACGATGGTGGCGTTCAACGTGATCGAGCACCAGCGCGGGGCCACCTACGACCCGCCGCTCGCGCCGTTCGGGTACGACCGGCTCCTCACGCCCTACCGGCGCCCGTTCCGGTCGGCGGACGGGTGGGTGGCGTTGCTGCCGTACAACGACGCGCACTGGGCGGCGTTCTTCGACCTCTGCGACCGCGCCGACCTCGCTGCCGACCCGCGCTTCACCGACCACAACGCCCGCATCGCGCACGTCGACGCGTTGTACCGCTGGGTCGATGAGGTCGCAGCCACCCGCACGACCGATGCATGGGTCGCCGCGTGTGAGGCGCGCGGCATCCCGGCGATGGCGGTGCTCGACCTCGCGCACGCGGCCGACGACCCGCACCTCGCCGCGGTCGGACTGTTCGAACGGGTCGAACACCCGACGGAGGGCGCGTACGTGCACGTGCACGACGCCGTGCGCTACTCCGACAGCCCGAGCGCCCTGCGGCGGTTCACGCCCCGCCTCGGTGAGCACACCGTCGAGGTCCTCGCCGAGGTCGGCCTCGACGCTGCAGAGATCGCCGCGCTCGTCGCCTCCGGTGCAGCGCGCACGGCGTCGTCGTGATGGCGGCCCGGTGGCGCAGGGTGCTAGCCAAGGTGGCATGAGCGACCACGACCACTGGCGGGACCACGGGGTGAAGGTGATCCCGTCGACCGCGCTCGACACGAACACGGCGCAGACCCCGGGCATGAATCGGGCGGCGGCCATCACCCACGCCCGCGCCGGTGCCGAGAAGCTCTGGGCGGGCACGGTGACCATCCACCCCGAGGCGAAGACCGGTGCGCATCACCACGGTGAGGTCGAGAGTGTGATCTACGTCGTGTCCGGTCGGGCCCGCATGCGGTGGGGTGACCGGCTCGAGTTCACGGCCGAGGCCGGGCCCGGCGACTTCATCTTCGTGCCGCCGTACGTGCCCCACCAGGAGATCAACGCGTCGGACGAACCGCTCGAGTGCGTCCTCGTGCGCAGCGGGCAGGAACCGGTCGTCGTGAACCTCGACATCCCCGTCGTCGAGGAACCCGAGACGGTGCTCTGGACCGACGACCTGCACCACTGACGTCGGCGGTCAGCCGACGAGGAGTGCGTCGACGGCCGCCCGGGCCGCCGCATCGGGCCGCCACGCGGCGGCGGCGACGTTCGCCCGTACCTGCGCCGGGCTCGTCGCACCGGCGATGACCGTCGCCACACCCGGGGTCGCGACGAGCGAACCGAGTGCGACGTCGAGCAGGGAGCATCCGGCGGCGTCGGCCCAGGCGACGAGTCGTTCGACGACGGCGAGCTTCGCGTCGTCGATGAACGCGTCGGCCCGTGCCCCCCAGCGCACGAGACGGCTGTCGGCCGGCCGGTCACGACCGAGGCGGTACTTGCCGGTGAGCAGGCCCGACTCGAGCGGGAAGTAGGGCACGTACCCGAGGCCGTGCGTCCGGCAGCGGTCGAGCACGCCGTTCGTGTCGTCGCCCCGGGTGAGCAGGCTGTAGTGGTTCTGGACCGACGCGTAGGCGGGGTGTCCCGACGCCGCCGACGCAGCGAGCCAACCGTCGATCTCCGCGGCGGTCTGGTGGGTGCAGCCGATCTCGCGGATCTTCCCCTCGGCGCGCAGCTCGGCGAGTGTGCCGAGGATCTCCTCGTCGGGGGTGGTCGGGTCGGCGCGGTGCAGCTGGTAGTGGTCGACGTGGTCGGTGCCGAGACGGCGCAACGTCCCCTCGAGCGACCGGCGGATGATCGCCGGGTCGCCGGCGATCTCACCGTCGGCGAGGTTCGTCGGGAACCCCCACTTCGACGCGATCAGGGCACGGTCGCGGCGCCCACGGAGGGCGAGACCGAGGAACTCCTCCGACTGACCGCCGCCGTAGCTCTCCGCCGTGTCGAAGTACGTGATGCCGGCGTCGAGCGCAGCGTCGACCACCGCTCGGGTCGCGTCGGCGTCGATCGTCATGCCGAAGTTGTTGCACCCGAGTCCCACCACGGAGACGTCGAGCCCGCCGATGCGCCGGAGTTCCATGGTCGGCCACGCTACGCCCGTCGGTAGGCTCCCGTCGGTGGCCGGTCCTCTCGCACTGCAGTTCCTGCGGTCGGCGTCGTCGCCCGACCAGCTGCCGGAGGCGCTCGTCGAGGTGGCGCTCGTCGGACGGTCCAACGTCGGCAAGAGCTCGCTCCTCAACGCGCTCGCGAACCGCACCAACCTGGCACGCACGTCGAAGACCCCGGGGGCGACCCGGCTGATCAACATCTTCGAGCTCGACGGCAAGCCGCCGGGCCGGTGGGTGGTCGACCTCCCCGGGTACGGCTTCGCGAAGGTGTCCGACGCCGAACGGTCGTCCTGGCAGCAGATGATCGAGGGGTACCTCACAGGACGTCCGAGCCTGCAGGTGGTGCTGCTGCTCGTCGACGCGGAGATCGGTCCGACCCCGCTCGACGTGCAGACGGCGGCGTGGCTCCGTCACGTCGGCCGGCCGATCCGGGTGGTGGCGACCAAGGCCGACAAGGTCGGGGCGTCGCGCCGTGGCGGGCGGCGGGCCCAACTCGCCGCCGGGCTCGGTCTCGCCCCGACCGAGGTCCGCTGGTGCAGTGCCGAGAAGGGGTTCGGGATCCCCGAGCTGCGGACCGAGGTCACCGGGCTGCTGACCCCGACGTAGGATCCGGCGCATGGGGATCGAGGAGTACGACGCCGTCGTCATCGGAGCCGGTGTGGCCGGCCTGTACCAGCTCATCCGTCTGCGACGGCTCGGCATGTCCGCCCGTGTCCTCGAGGCCGGTGACGGGGTCGGCGGCACCTGGTACTGGAACCGCTACCCGGGTTGCCGGTTCGACTCGGAGAGCTGGACGTACGGCTACTTCTTCGATCCGGAACTGCTCGACGAGTGGCACTGGTCGGAGCACTTCGCCCCGCAGCCGGAGACGCTCCGGTACCTGAACCACGTCGCCGACCGGTTCGACCTGCGGCGCGACATCACCTTCGAGGCCCGGGTCGCGTCGGCGCACTGGGACGACGCGGCGACGCGGTGGACCGTCACCACCACCGACGGCCGCACGTACCGCTCCCGGTTCGTGATCACCGCCATCGGCGCGCTCTCGACGCCGATCATGCCGAACATCCCCGGTGTCGACCGGTTCCGTGGGGAGTCGCACCACACCGCCCGGTGGCCGCACGAACCGGTGTCCTTCGAGGGCAAGCGGGTCGGCGTGATCGGCACCGGTGCGACGGGCGTGCAGACCATCCAGGAGGTCGCGAAGACCGCCGGGCACCTCACCGTGTTCCAGCGGAATCCGAACTGGTGCGCCCCGCTGCACAACCGGCCGATCACCGACGACGAGCAGGCGCAGATCCGCGAGGACTACGAGCAGATCATGGAGCGCTGCCGCCAGAACTACGGCGGTTTCGTCCACGAGACCGACAAGCGCAACGCCGTCGACGTCGACGAGGACGAACGTGAGGCCGTCTTCCAGCGGCTCTACGACAGCCCCGGGTTCGGCATCTGGATGGGCAACTTCCGGGACGTCCTCGTCAACGAGGAGTCGAACCGGCTCATGTCGGACTTCCTCGCCCGCAAGATCCGGGAGCGGGTGCAGGACCCGGAGATCGCCGAACGGCTGATCCCGCGCAACCACGGGTTCGGCACCCGGCGCGTGCCGCTCGAGACGAAGTACTACGAGGTCTACAACCAGGACAACGTCCGCCTCGTCGACCTGCGGGACACGCCCATCACCGAGATCACCGAGACCGGGGTCCGCACGACCGCCGGCGACGTCGAGCTCGACATGATCGTCTACGCGACCGGGTTCGACGCGGTGACCGGTGCGTTCGATCGCATCGACATCCGGGGTGTCGACGGTGAACGGCTCGCCGACCACTGGGCCGACGGACCGCGCACCTACCTCGGGCTCAACATCCCCGGGTTCCCGAACCTGTTCACGATCGTCGGCCCGCACAACGCGGCGACGTTCTGCAACATGACCCGCTGCATCGAGCAGAACGTCGAGTGGATCAGCGACCTGTTGGCCCACATGCAGGCGAACGGCCAGCAGCGGATCGTGTCGACCCCCGAGGCGGAGCAAGCCTGGACGGACCACGTGTTCGAGTCGGGCGAGAAGTTGCTCTTCACGAAGGTCGACTCGTGGTTCATGGGCGTGAACAAGAACCTCGAGGGGCGCACCGAGAAGCGGTTCGTCCTGTACGCAGGCGGCGCACCGCAGTACCGGTCGCGCTGCGACGACGTCGCCGAGGACGACTACCGCGGGTTCGTCCTGCAGTAGGCGTACGGCGCGTTCAGCGCAGGCGCATGTGGGAGCGTTCGAAGTAGTCGCGCCAGGCGGACACCAAGCCGTCGCGCACCTCGAAGATCCCCATCACCGGCAGCACGAACGGTGACTTCTCGCCCGCCCGGTGCGTGAAGTGCTCGTGTCGTTCGGTGAGCACCACACCGTCGCCCTCCACGAGGTGCAGCACCTCGAGGCGCACGTCCCACTTCCGTCCGAATCCCTCGAGGGTGCGGTGCATCGCGTCCGGCCCGATGTGCAGGTCGTCGTCGAAGGGGATGTTGCGGTAGGCGCAGTCGTCGGTGACGGTGGCACGGAAGTCCTCGAGGGACATCGTGTTCCACCCTTCGCACAGGCGACGGACGGCGGCGAGTTCTGCGGCGGTGACGGCCATGGCGCCGACCCTACCGACCGTCTCCGCCGGTGACACGGACGACCCGGCCGATCACCCGCTGCGCCGCCGGCACGAGCCCGTCGGTCGTCAGCACCGTCACGACGAGGAGGGCGAGCCCCCACACGAGGAACGCGCCACCGCCCGGCGCGTCGGGCAGCACGCCCCGGGCACCGAACGTCCAGCCGGTCTCGGCCATGAACCAGGGAACGCCGACGAACAGCACGGCGGCGAGCGACGGGCCGAGGAGCCCGCGGGTCCCGCACACGGCGAGCAGGGCGTACAGCGCGAGCGACCGGGACACGTCGAACCGCGAGGCGGTCACCGCCTGGGACTGCACGGCGACGAGTCCGCCGCCGAGCGCGGCGAGGGCGGAGGCGAGCCCGAACGTGAGCGTGCGCACCCGGGTGACGTGCACACCCATCGCGGCGGCGGCGACGTCGTTCTCCGCCGCGGCCCGGATCACCCGGCCGATCCCGCTCGACCGGATGTTCGTCAGCGTCCAGGCGACGACCACGGCGATCGCGAGCACGATCAGGTGCAGCCAGGCGTAGGTGCGGTCCGTCGGCAGGCCCAGCCACGCCGGTGCGGCCGGCAAGTGCATCGGCGGCGGTCCGAGCTCGCCACCGGTGATCGAACTGAACCGGTTCAGGAGCGACGGGAAGATCACCGCCAGACACAGCGTCACCATGGCGAGCTCCTGCCCCCGGATCCGCAGCGCCGGCAGCCCGAGCAGGGTGCCGACGACGAACCCGACGAGGGTGCCGAGCACGACGCCGACGAGGGCGGGGACCCCGGCCCGGAACGCGATCACCGAGCTCGCGTACGCGCCGACGCCCATGAACGTCGCATGACCGAGTGAGATCCGGCCGGCGTCACCGAGCAGGAACCCGAGCCCCCAGGCGGCGATCGCCGTGCCGACGAGCTCGGTGAGGAGTCGGGCCTCGAGGTAGGGGAGCACGATGCCGCCGACGGCGATCGCACCGACGAGGACGATCCCGCCGGCCCACCGTGCGCCACGGAGCAGGGCACCGTTCCGCGCAAGCGTTATCGGGGCCGACCGGGTGCTCGTGTCCGGGGTTGCGGCGACGGCAGGGGCGTCGGGATCCTGCTTCCGCACACCGAACAGACCCTGGGGCCGCAGATACAGCATCACCCCCATCGCGACGACGAGCAGCGGGAACGCACCGGTGGTCTTCACGCCGGGCACATAGGCGGCGATCATCGTCTGCCCGAGTCCGACGATCACCCCGCCACACAACGCGCCGCCCGGGCTCGACAGGCCGCCGATCGTGGCGGCGACGAGGGAGAACACGAGCAGGCGGGTCATCATCGCCGGGGTGAGGAGGACACTCGACGCGGCGAGGCAGCCGACGAGCGTGCCGATCGCCGCAGCGAGCGCCCACGATCCCGACAGCACCCGACCGGCCCGGATCCCGCACAGCGCGGCGTGCGACCGGTTCGACGCCACCGCTCGGAACGCAAGACCGACGCGGCTGCGCAACACCAGCGACAACACGCCGAGCACGACGAGCAGGGTGACCCACGTACCGACGGTCGCGTAGCGGATGCGGACCGACCCGATGACGAACTGGTCGAGCGGGTCGGAACCGAACGGCGACGGGAACGGCCGCTGCCCGCGGCCCCACCACCGGCTCACCGCGGCGTTCACGAGCAGCATCAGACCGACCGAGAGCGAGATCGACGCGACGTTCGACCGGGCCGAGGCCCGTCGCAGCACCACGCGTTCGAGGACCACGGCGATGATGGCGCTCACCACCATCGCCGCGGGGATCGTCGCCCACTGTGCCCACGGCGTGCCGGGCAGTACCCGTGACGCCGTCGCCGTCCAGGCGACGGTTGCCGAGATCGGCGCGCCGAGCACGAACGCGACGTAGGTGCCGAGCGTGGCGAGCTCGCCCTGCGCGAGGTTCACCCGGCCGCTCGCCCGGTAGACGAGCGTCAGGGCCAGCGCGAGCGAGCCGTAGAGCGCGCCGTTCGTGAACCCGTCGATGACCCGTTGCAGGAACAGCGCCACCGGTAGCTCCGAACTCAGGCCGTCGGCAGTGCGCCGGCGGCGGCGAGTGCGGTGACCTCGGCTGTGCTGAAGCCGAGCACCTCGGTCAGCACCTCCGTCGTGTGCTGGCCGAGTGCCGGTGCTGCCCGGCGGAGACCGTTCGGTGTGTTTCGCAGGCGCCACGGCACCCCGGGCACCGGTCGGACGCCGGTGACGGCGTGCTCCGGTTGTTCGAGCATGCCCATCGCCGCCATCTGCGGGTCACCGACCCACAGCGCGAGCGGTGACAGCGACGGGAACGCCGCCACCCCGACCGCTTGCAGCGACCGGGTGACCTCCCAGCGGTCGCGCGTGGCGCACCAGGCTGCGATCCGTTCGTCGAGGGCGTCCTCGGCGGCCTTGCGTCCGGCCGCCGTGGCGAACCGGGGGTCGCCGGCGAGCGATGGGTCGACGACACCGCAGAGCGCCTGCCACATGGCGTCGTCGGTGCAGCAGACGGTCACCCACTCGTCGTCGCCGGTTGTGCGGTACACGGCATGGGGCGCCCAGCCGGCGTCCTTGTTGCCCTTCGGGCCGGGTGGGGTACCGGTGGACCGGTACTCCATCCACAGCTCCCCGGTCGTGGCGGCGATCGCCTCGACCATCGCCACGTCGAGGCGCGCGGTCTCGCCGTTGCGGCGGCGTGCGGTGATCGCATTCACGACCGCCCATGCGGCGGTCAGCCCGGTGGTCGGATCGCCGGTGGCGATCCCGGTCTCGCGCGGGGCGCCGCCCTCGTAGCCGGTGGCGGCGTACAGCCCGGCGACCGCACCGCCGACGGGGCCGTACGCCATGTACCCGGCGGCAGGGCCGTCCTGGCCGTACCCGGAGAGCGAGGTGACGATCACGTCGGGGTTGATGCGGCGCAGTTCCTCGACGGAGAACCCGAGGTCGGCGAGCGTGCCGACGGCGAAGTTCTCGACCACCACGTCGCACCAGGCGATCATCCGACGGATGACCTCCTTCGCCGCGTCGTTGCGCAGGTCGATGCCGAGGCTGCGCTTGTCGGAGTTGTAGATCTGGAACAGCCCGTCCGTGTCCGGGGTGAGCTCGACGCCCTTCGGCGGGAACGGGAGCCGACGGAACAGGCAGAGGAACGCCGGCGACTCGAGGCGGATCACGTCGGCGCCGAGGTGGGCGAGGAGCTGCGTGCAGTACGGCCCGGCCCAGATCCAGCTGAAGTCGCACACCTTCACCCCGTCGAGCGGGCGGGCGAGCGAGCCGGGTGCGGCAGCCCGAGGTGTCGGCGCGGTGTCGGTGCGCGGCAGCCAGTCGGCGCCGTCGTGCTCCCCGCGGGCGGGTGCCGTCGACCGCATCCGCCACCACGGGTGGTCGGCCGTGAAGCCGGGGCCGGGCAGCTTCGTGCCGCCCGGGTCCTCGGCGAAGAACCCACGGGCGACGAACTGCGCGTTGCGTTCGAGCTGCTCCATCGTGGACACCGGGGAGACGCACACACGTGCTTCCTGGCCTCGCACGTACAGGTCGTCGACCCGCTGGGTGGCGAACCACTCGCGCAGGTAGATGTCGAGCAGGTCGACGTTGGCCCGCCGCGACTCGTTGTCGGCGAAGATCTCCATCTGCGCCCATTCCGGGTCGCCCATGATCCGCCGCAGCGACTCCCACTGGGCCTGTTCGACGCAGATGAACTGCATCAGCCCGTCCTCGCAGGCGTACACGTTCCACGGTGCGAGCGACTTCACCCCGACGCGCGACGCGTCGTTCTCGCCGAAGAGGGCGCCGGCGGGCGAGGTCTCCGCCATGCGGGCGACCGCGCCGAGGACGGTGAAGTCGATGTACTCGCCGGTGCCGGTGCGGTCGGCGCGGTCGAACGCGGCGAGGGCGGTGGTGGCGGCGACGGTCCCGGCGATCAGCGTGGCGTGGCTGCCGCCCGCCTTGAGCGGGGGGAGGTCGGGTTCGTCCGACGACCCGGGTGAGAGGTTGCCCCACGTGGACCCGTGGATCACCCCGAGTTCGGTCGCCACGTAGTCGGCGTACGGCCCGGTGCTGCCGAAGGGGGTGAGCGCGCACACGACGAGCCGCGGGTACCGGGCGAGGAGGTCGTCGCCGGCGACACCGAGACGGGCGGCGGCCGTCGGGCCGAGGTCGTGGAGCACGACGTCGGCACCGGCGAGCAGGTCGTCGAGGTCGGTCGTCGTGGACCGCTTCGACGTGCCGAGCCAGCGGAACACGTCGAAGGGGCGGTCGCGCACCAGGTCGTGGTCGGTCTCGTAGCGGATCACGTCGGCGCCGAGGTCGCCGAACAGCTTCGCCGCCCACGCCGGGCCGAGACCGCCGGCGATCTCGAGCACCCGGACCCCCTCGAGTCCGGTGCGCGTCGAAGTGTGACCTGTCGTCATGTCGTCCCTCTCGTCGGGGACGGAGCGTACTAGCGGCCGCGCCTGGCCCTCTCCCCGGCGGCGGCCGCGGCGAGCACGGCGAGCGTCCCGGCCGCGACCGTCGCGACCCCGGCGACCGTGGCACGGTCGAGCCACTGCGGGGCGTCGGTCGGGATCGACGCGCGGACCACGGCCCCGCGGCGCGACCACGCCCACAGCCCGAGCTCGACGGCGGTGAGGGCAACGAGCAGATCGTGGCCGAACCGGCTGAGTCGCTCCCGCCTGGCGCCGAGGTGCGAGCCGACTGCGGCGAGCAGGGCAGCGGCCGGCAGGGTCCACAGTGTGGACGTCGGTCCCGTCTCGGCCGGGACCGACCCGAAGGCCCACAGGCCGACTGCGAGCGCACACGCGGCGGCCACGACCGGGGCACCGACCGGTGAACGGTCGGGAGCGGTGGTGCGTGCGACCGCGACCGATGCGGCGAGGAGTGCGAGCCCGACGAGCGCGCCGACCACGGCGGCGACGGGTGTCGGGCGGGCGAGGAGCACGGACCGGACGTGGACGGCGACCTCGGTGCCGTCGACGACGAGCGGGATGACCGCTTCGAGGATGGTGTCGCCGGGTTCGGCCCCCGGCGGTCGGGCCGGGTTCATCCAGTGGGCGCGGTGGTCGTGCCACGCGTAGCTGCCGTCGGCGGCGACGACCCGCCAGTCGGGTTCCGCCTCGGGGGTCGCGGTCGCCGGTGGTGTGGTGGACCCGTAGCGGTCGTCGTTCAACCAGCGGCTCGGGGACGCCTCGTTGCGTTCGACGGTGCCGTCGGCGGCGAAGCGCAGGTACGGCTCGCCGCGGTAGCCGACCACGTCGACGGTGACGCCCGGCGTGACGCGCAGCAGCACGAACGAGTCACCACCGACGATGCGGACGTCGATCCCTGCCACCACAGGGTCGACGCGGACGACCTCGCTGCGGTAGTCGGTCGGACCGGCCGGGTCGGCGGCGGCGGGGGATGCGGTCGCGACGAGGCCGACGACGGCGACGGCGAGCGTCCCGAGAATTCGGCGCAGGATCCGGTGGTTCATCGGACGGTGATCGCGATCTCGCCGCTCGGGTGCACGCTGCAGGCACCCTCGTACCGGCCCGCCGATGCGAACCGCTGGCGGAGCGTCTCGCCCGCCCGGACGAAGAACGGACCGACGAGGTGGCCCCGGTCGTCGTCGTTGCGAATCTCGATGACGTCCCCGACCCGGACGTCGAGGGTTGCGGGCAGCACCTCGACCGGTTCGCCGCGATCGGCGGCGAGGCCGGCGCCCGCCGGGATGACGAACCGCAGATCGGCCTCGGTGGCTGCGTCGGCGGTGCGGAACGTGTCGGTCCCGCCGCACCCGCTGCCGAGGAGCGCGAGGCCGAGGACGGTGACGACGAACGCACGACGGGAGCGGCTCCGGGGTCGTGGCGTCGGCACCCTCCGAGGATAACGACGGTCCCCGGGCGGGCGGCCCGCCGAAGCGGCAGACTGCGCCCATGACCGCGACACCGGCCCCTGCGACCCCCGGGGCGAAGATGAACTACCTGATCCGCCGCCGACCGACCGCCACACGTGACGAGCTCGTGGCGAACTGGTTCGCGTTGCACATGCCGAACGTGATCGCCGGCCAGCAGGAACGGGCGGCCCGGGGCGAGCTGCATGCGTGGCGCTACATCGCCACGTTGTTCGACCCGATGGCGGATGGATCCCAGCCCTGGGACGGTGTCGCACAGCTGTGGTGGGACCAGGCGCTCCCGCAGCCGGCGGCGCCGCACGGGACCGAGCCGGCCGACATGTTCCAACACAAGGCCGAGCCGTACTCGCCGTGGGCGACCGTCGAACACGTCGTGCTCGACGGGGCGCTGCCGGTCACGCCGAACAGCATCGGTGCGCCGCTCCCGACGACCCGCACGGGGATGGTGAAGCTGGTCGCGTTGGTCGCTGCGAAGGACGGTGTCGACGTGGCGGCGATGCACCGCACCTGGCTCGAGGTGCACGCCCCGAACGTGGTCACGACCCTGCGGGCGGTCGGGGCACGCCGGTATGTCGTGAACCTGTCGATCGACCCGGCCGCCGCACCGTTCGCGGGCATGGCCGAACTGTGGTTCGACGATCTCGAGGGTCTGCGCCGGTTCGAACGTGAGGTCGCACCGGATCCGTTCGGCGATCTGGTCGATCCGGCGCGCAGCCTGCGGTTCCGGGCCCGCACGGAGATGATCGGGATCCCGTGAGCGAGGGTGTGACGGCGTCGGAGGCCGGCCCGCTCGCTGGTCTGCGGGTGGTCGAGATCTCGGTGTACGCCCAGGGTCCGGTCGCGGGCATGGTCCTCGCGTCGCTCGGCGCGCAGGTGACGAAGATCGAGGCCGTCGGGCACGGTGACCCGTTCCGCAGCTACCTCGGCATGTACGGCGTGCAACTCGACGACGACGGGCGGCGGTGGATCTTCGCGTCGGTGAACCGCGGCAAGCGGTGCATCGCGCTCGACGTCGCCTCCGAGGCCGGTCGGCCGGTGTTCCACCGGTTGCTCGCCGAGGCGGACGTGTTCGTCACGAACCTGCGCCCGGATTCCCTCGAACGGCTCGGTGCGGACGAGACAACGGTCCGTGCGCTGAACCCGCGGCTCGTCTACGCCCGTGGTGCCGGGTTCGCGATGCGGGGTGAGCTCGCGACGCTGCCCTGTCAGGACACGGTCGGGATGGCGTACTCGGGGTTCATGGACCTCGTCTCGACGACGGAGGAGCCGAACTACCCGCCCGGGGCGATCAGCGACGTGGCGACCGGGTCGAACCTCGCCTCGGCGATCCTCGCCGGTCTGGTCCGACGGTCGATCACCGGGGAGGGGTGTGCGGTCGGGACCTCACAGGTGCAGACGATGCTGTGGTTGCAGCTCTTCGGCGCCGGATTCGTGAACAACCTCGGTCAGGCGCCCGCCCGGTTCGACGTGGCGAACCCGTCGAGCCCGCTGCTCAGCATGTACGAGACGGCGGACGGCTGGATCTCGATCGGGGCGGTGAACGACCCGCAGTGGCGGGTGATCGCAGCGACGATGGGCCTCGCCCATCTGCTCGACGACCCGCGGTTCGCGACGCTGCCCGACCTCATCGACAACACGGCCGAGGGGTCGCCGATCCTGGCGGCGACGTTCCGTTCGCAACCGACGAAGCACTGGTGGGACCTGTTCCGGACCGCCGGGATCTGGGTGGCCCCGGTGAACCGGCTCGGGGATCTCGCGACCGATGCGTCGATCCTCGAGAACGAGTACCTGGTCACCTTCCCCGACGGCTCGGTCGGCACCCCGGCGCCGTTCGAGGTCGGTGGGTGGAACGGGGCGCGGACGGTCGCGTCGGACTACGGAGCCGACACCGATGCCGTGCTCGCGGAGCTCGGCTACGACGAGGACGACGTCGTTCAGCTGCGCGTCGCCGGTGCGGTGTTCTGAGCGCTCTCAGCCGCCGGAGCGCGGACCGAGGCCACGCGCCTGGCCGAACACCTTCGCCGGTGCGTCACGGTTGACGGAGGGCAGGTCCGGGGCCCGGTAGACGGCCATCCGCACGTTCTGTGCGCAGTCCCCCTCGAGCGTGCAGCCGATGATCCCCGAGATCCCCGGGTAACCGTTCACCCGCAGCAGCTCGGTCCGGATCTGGTTCCGGTCGACGAAGAGCGTTCCGTCGGCAGCCGGTACGGACGCACGGCGGATCGCGTCGAACAGGAGCTGCGTCGCGTCGAACGCGTGGGCGTGGAAGTCGGTGATCGGATCACGACCGGTGTTGCGGCGGTAGGCGTCGAGGAACGACGTCGCGTAGAACACGTTGTCGTCGTAGAAGCTCGAATCGGGCCCCGATGCATAGAGCTCACCGAGGTTCGCGCCGAGCGCGGTGAGCAGCGACGGGTCCGAGCACGCCTCGCCCACGAGAACGGGGAGCTCGCGGAGCTCAGTCTGTTCGCGGATCGCCCGAGCGATCGGTTCGCAGCCCGGGCTGACCACCGGGAGGAACACGAGCTGCGGTGCGGTGGCGGCGACCCGGTCGGCGAGCGCGCCGTCGGTGTCGCCGGCGGTGCGGGTGACCACGGTCGCCGTGCCGCCGCGGCGACGGATCGTCTCGGCGAACACGTTGGCGAGCTGGGTGGAGTACGACTCGCCCTCGACGGCGACCGCAGCGACGTTGGTCCAGCCCCGGCTCACGGCGAAGTTGGCCGTGACGGTGCCCTGGACGACGTCGTTCCACGCCACCCGGAAGTAGTAGGGCTGGTGGCGGTTCGGGTCGGTGAGCGAGGGGGCGGTGTTCGACGGCGAGATCAGGGGGATCTTCGCGGCGCTGAACGCCGTGTCGGCGACGTCGAGCGCTGCGGTCGAACAGCTCGTGCCGATGACCCCGAGCAACTGTGGTTCGGCGAGCAGTTGCTGCTGCGCGGTGGCCGTCACCGTCGCCGAGCAACCGTCGTCGCGTTCGAGGAGCACGACCGGTCGGCCGAGGAGGGTCCCGTCGATCCCGTCGAAGGTCCCGTCGAGGTAGTCGACGGCGAGCTCGATCGCGGCCGCCGAGTCCTGCCCGGTCGGGCGTCGAGCCGACAGCAGGGATCCGATGATGATCGGGTCGTCGGGACCGATGCGCACGCAGTCGTCGGCTGCCGGATCGCACGCGGCGGTGACCGCCTGGTCGGTGGTCGCGCGGATCCACGGGAGGTACTCACCGGCCCGGAGGTCGGCGGCCACGTCGGCGATCGGGCGGGGTGACACGGTGAACGCGCCGCGGAACGGCGCGCTGACCGCGAGGACGGCGCCGAGGTCGAGGCCGACCAGCACGATCACGCCGGCGGCCACCGTCGAGTACCGCCGGCCCTGTCGAGCTGCGACGAGGAGCGCCTCGACGATGAACGCGATGCCGGACAGGACGGCGAGGACGAACAAGGGGACGGGGAGTTCATGCTCCGCCACGGCGAGACGGTGGCCCCTCGCCACGGTGATCGCGTTCGCCGAGGACGAGGCGGAGGCCGCGCGGCCGGGCGCGTACGAGCGGTTCCCGATGCGCGCCACGTCCTGCTGCAGGTCGGCGAGTCGATCGAACGCCTCGGAGTCGGGATTCCGCCCGGCGAGCGCCGGCCACTCGCTCGCCGTGACGGCCTCGCCGTAGCGGGCGAGTCGTTCCTGCAGCAGTGTCGCGTCGGCCGGGGGGAACACGGCGCTGGTGTAGGCGAGCGCGCTCATGGCGGCCGCTTCGTCGGCGACCGTCCGTTGCATCGCGCGGAGGGTGCCGTACTCGTCCGCGATGAGGAAACCGGTGAGGATGGCGAACAGGCCGGCAGCACCGCTCACGCTCGCCCGGGCAATCGCGTCGCGCACCCGGGCGGGCAGGCGGCCGAGCAGGACCGTCGAGGCGATCCCGGCGATCGACACGAGCAGGACGGCCGCTGTGAGGATCCACAGGGTCGAGATCGAGGTCAGCCAGATCACGGCGGGCATCCTTGTCGCAGGCGGGGTCCCGTCGCCATGTGACGAGGTGCACACCGGGCGGCGGTAACGAGCGACGTGGTGGCGGCGATGACGGAGGTGTCGGAGCGACGTGGAGGTCGACGGGTGACACGACGGATGGTGGCAGTGGTGGGTCTGACCGTGGCCGGGATGGTCGGCGCGGTGGGTGTCGCGGGAGCGGCCGACGTGGCGACGTCAGGCGCGGTGCTCGACGCCGCGCTCGACGTGCTCGGCGTGCAGGTCGACGCCCCGGAACTGCGCGACGACCTGCTCGACGGTGTCGGCGACGCCATCGACGACGGGGTGATCGACGACGGGGTGATCGACGCCGTGACGGGCGACCCGGACGCCGACGACCTCGACGACCTGCTCGGTGATCGCATCGACGACGGCATCAGCCGGTGGACCGACGAGGCACCCGCCTGGCGTGTCGCGTACGCCGAGGCGCGGACCGAGTTCCGTGCGTGCGTGGACGAGCGCGCCGACGGTGAGAACGCGTCCGGTTGTGCCGCCGATCTGGTGGCGGCACTCCGTGCGGCGCGGCAGGAGCGACGGGAGTCGCCGAGTGCCACCGCGCCCGGTCGGTCGAAGCACGGCACCGGGTCCGGTGCGCCTTCGACGTCGGTGGC
>CAYVOK010000015.1:19836-66811 GCA_964453335.1 uncultured Acidimicrobiaceae bacterium | reverse complement strand
GCCAACCCGCCAGCCCTCGTCGAACTGTTCGCCGAGACCATCACCGAGGAGCTCGACTTCCGTCTCGAGGCGCAGAACATGCTCGACGTGGCGGCGAGCTTCGGTGAGCTCGGTCAGGACGGGTTCGTGATCCCCCGACCCCACCCGACGCTCGTGACCCGCCGGGTGCTCGTCATGGAACGCCTCGACGGGTTCCGGTTCGAGGACGCAGCCGGCATGCACGACGCCGGCGTCGACACGGCGGCCGTGATCCGCACCGGGATGATCGGGTTCCTCGAGGGTTGCATGATCCACGGGATCTTCCACGGCGACCTGCACGGCGGGAACCTGTTCGTGCGTCCCGACGGCCGCACCGCGCTCCTCGACTTCGGCATCACCGCCCGCATGACCCCGGGGGAACGCCACGCGTTCCTGCGCCTGCTCATGTGCGCGTCGATGAACGACGTGAAGGGACAGCTCGGTGCGCTGCGCGACCTCGGCGCCCTCCCGCAGGACACCGACCTCGACGCCGTCATCCGCGACCTCCAGCTCGACCGGCCGCCGATCGACCCGACGACCCTCAGCCCCGACGAACTCGTCGGCGAGATCCAGCGCACCATCAAGCAGCTCCTCGCCTACGGCGCGCGCCTGCCGAAGACGTTGATGCTGTTCGTGAAGAACCTCGTGTTCCTCGACGGTGCGATCGCGACGCTCGCGCCGGGTCTCGACCTGTTCGCCGAGATCACCCACATCTCGATGTACTTCGCGACCGAGCACGGGAACCGCATCGCCGCCGAGCTCGGCGTCGACCCGGCGAGCTACCGGATGGACCTCGACGGTCTGAAGGCGGGCTTCGGCGTCGACCCCGGTGCGGTGACGACCCTCACCTACGCCGATCTGCAGAAGCGCCGCGACCTGATCGCATCCCGACTGCGCGAGCGCGCCTAGCCTGCCCTCCTCGTGAGCATCGGGTACCAGGGCGAAGCACACTCCTACAGCCACCGCGCGGCGGGGGAACTCTTCCCCGGCGTCGAGCGCACCGGGTACCCGAGCTTCCCGGCGGCGTTCGACGCGCTGACCGCCGGTGACGTCGACCGGCTCGTCCTGCCGATCGAGAACTCCACCACCGGGTCGATCCTGCCGGTGCTCGACCGGCTCGTCGGCAACGACGTGCACATCACCGGCGAGCACCACGTCGCCGTCCGTCACGCGCTGCTCGCCCACCCGGGCGCCACCCTCACCTCGATCCGCACCGTGCACTCCCACCCGGAGGCCCTCACCCAGGCGCAGGCCGTCCTCGCCCGCCACGGCTGGACCGCCCAGCCGGAGCACGACACGGCGGGGGCCGTGCGTCTCGTCGCCGAACGGGGGGACCCGGCCGAGGCGTGCCTGGCGCACGTGTCGGCCGCAGAACCGCACGGGCTCGTCGTCCTCGCCGAGGACGTCGTCGACCGCACCGACAACACGACGCGGTTCGTCGTGCTGGAACCGGGCCCGCCGCGCATCGCCCCCGACGGCGACAAGACGTCCATCGCGTTCGAGACCCACCACCATCCCGGCGCGCTCGCCCTCGCACTGACGGAGCTCGGCCTGCGCGGCGCGAACCTCACCCGCATCGAGTCACGGCCCTCCGAGGTGGCGTGGAGCTACCGGTTCTTCATCGACCTGCTCCACCCGCCCGGCCCGGACGGGTTCCGCACCGTGTTCGAACCGACGCTCGTGAACGTGCCCCGGTTCCACCATCTCGGCACCTACCGGTCGGTGGCCGGCGCCTGAGGCCGACCGCATGCGCCTCGTCGTCGCACGCTGCACCGTCTCCTACGCCGGTCGTCTCAGCGCCCACCTGCCGTCCGCGGTGCGGCTCGTCATGGTGAAGGCCGACGGTTCCGTGCTCGTCCACGCGGACGGTGGCGCGTACAAGCCCCTCAACTGGATGAACCCGCCGAACCGTCTCGTCGAGGCGGACGACCGCTGGGTGGTGACGAACCCCGCCGGCGAGACGCTCACGATCCTCTTCGAGGAGTTCCACGCCGACCACCGGCACGATCTCGGCACCGACCCGGGCCTGCAGAAGGACGGGGTCGAGGCGCACCTGCAGGAACTGCTCGCCGCCGACCCCGCCACCATCGAGGCCGACCTCCGGCTCGTGCGCCGGGAGTACCCGACCGACATCGGGCCGGTCGACCTGCTGTGTCGCGACGCGGCGGGGACCACGGTCGCCGTCGAGGTGAAGCGCCGCGGCGACATCGACGGGGTCGAACAGCTCACCCGCTACCTCGACCGCCTCAACCTCGACCCGGCGCTGCGACCGGTGCGCGGCGTGTTCGTTGCGCAGCAGATCCGACCGCAGGCCCGCGTGCTCGCCGTCGACCGGGGCATCGCGTGCGTCGAGGTCGACTACGACGAACTGCGCGGCGTCGAGCGCGACCAGATGCGCCTGTTCTGAGCCCGGGCGGTCTTGCATCGGAACGGCGCCGTCTGGTCGACTGACGCCGTGACCGAGGGGGACGGCGTGCCGTCGGACGATCGCCGTCCGCCCGAGATCTTCACCGACTTCGACCGTTCGACGTGGGCCGGCCTGCGCGATGCGGCGACGATCGACGTGACCTCGGACGAACTGGCGTCGCTGATCAGCTTCGCCGACGCGCTCTCCCTCGACGAGGTGCGCGACGTCTACCTGCCGCTCACCCGTCTGCTGAACCTCTACGTCGCCGCCACCCAGGGCCTGCACCGGGTCACCGACGAGTTCCTCGGACGGCGCACCCGCAAGGTGCCCTTCGTGATCGGCGTCGCCGGCAGCGTGGCGGTCGGCAAGTCGACCACCGCCCGGCTCCTGCAGCTCCTCCTCGCCCGTTGGCCCGACCACCCGCGTGTCGACCTCGTCACCACGGACGGGTTCCTCTACCCGACCGCAGAGCTCGAGGCCCGCGGGCTCATGGGACGCAAGGGGTTCCCCGAGAGCTACGACGTCCGCCGCCTCATCCGGTTCCTGGCCGACGTGAAGGCCGGGTGCCCGGTCGTGCAGGCCCCCGTCTACTCCCACCTCAGCTACGACATCGTGCCGGGCGAGTACCAGGAGGTGCGGGCGCCGGACATCCTGATCTTCGAGGGTCTGAACGTGCTCCAGCCGCCGACGGCACGTGACCTCGACGCGAGCCGACCGGTCGCGTCGGACTACTTCGACTTCTCCATCTACGTCGACGCGTCGCTCGAGGACAACGAGCGCTGGTACGTCGAACGGTTCCTCGCGTTCCGCCGCACCGTGTTCGCGGACGAACGCTCGTACTTCCGTCGCTACGCCGAACTGTCGGAGGCGGAGGCGGTCGAGATGGCGCGCGGCATCTGGGCGACGATCAACCGGCCGAACCTCGAGGACAACATCGAACCCACCCGGGAACGCGCCAACCTCGTGATCGAGAAGGGTCCCGACCACCACGTCACCGGGATCCGGCTCCGCAAGCTCTGACCCCGGACGCGCAACCGCCCGGCGGCTCGGGCCACCGGGCGGTGCGGAGACGACGTGACGCCGATCAGCGGTAGGTGAACAACCCGCTGTCGAGCACCACCCGGCCGTCACCGGCACGGGTGCGGAACAGCGCCCCCTCCTCGGTCCGCCACGCCTCCACGGTGAGGGACTCACCGGGCATCACCGGCGACGCGAACCGGGCGTCCATGCTGCCGAAGCGCGACGGGTCGCTGCCGCAGAGCAGGTGCAGGAGCCCACGACCGGTGAAGCCGTAGGTGCACAGGCCGTGCAGGATCGGACGGTCGAAGCCGCCGCGTGCGGCGAACACCGGGTCGGCGTGCAGCGGGTTGCGGTCGCCGTTCAGCCGGTACAGGAGCGCCTGGTCGTGCCGGGTCCCGTAGGTGACGCTGAGATCCGGGTCGCGTTCGGGGGCGACGTTCTTCGGGCCGGACGGCCCACGGTCGCCACCCCAGCCACCCTCGCCACGGATGAACAGCGACGCCCTGGTGGTGAACAGCTTCTCGCCGGTGCCGGCGAGCACGGTGACGGCCTCGTTCTCCACGACAGCGGCCGAGCCCTTGTCGTAGATGCCCGTGACCGTCGTCGTCGTCTCGAGCGTGCCCGACACGGGGATGTCCCGGTGCAGGGTGACGCCCTGCGTGCCGTGCAGCATCATGGCGAAGTTGAACGGGCCGAGCGCCGCGAAGTTCATGCCACCCGCCTGCAGCACGACCGCCATGGTCGGCAGCACCCGCTGGGTGACCCCTTCGGAGTTCTCCGTCGTGAACTCGAGCTCGAAGCCGGTCGGGTCCGTCATGCCCGCCCCCACGCCGAGGGCGTAGAGGATGGCGTCGTCGTGGTCCCAGGTACGCGTGCGCGGCCCGTCGACGGTGCCGACGGCGTCGTGGTTGATCGGCATCAGTCGAAGTCCTGACCGCTCATGTCGGCGTTCTTGCGGGCGTTCGCCAGCAGTCCGCGCACGACGGCGTCCATGTCCTTGGGATCCTCCACCGGCTTGGTGGTCGGCCCGCGGTGCCAGCCCTCGGCGATGGCGAGCATCTGGCCCGACACCTCGATGACCCGGCCGGTGACGTCGGCCGACTGCGTCGACGCCAGCCACGTCGCCACGGGGGCGATCCAACGCGGCGCCATCATCTCGCGCTGCGAGTCGTCGTCCTGCGGCATGCCGGCGAGACCCTCGGTCATGCGGGTGAGCGCACCCGGGGCGATCGCGTTCACGGTGACCCCGTACCGCTTCAGCTCACGGGCGGCGATGATCGTGAAGGACGCGATGCCGGCCTTGGCGGCGCCGTAGTTCGTCTGCCCCGGGTTGCCGTAGATGCCCGACACGGAACTCGTGTTGATGATCCGGCCGTCGACCTTCTCGCCGGCCTTCACCTTGTCGCGCCAGTACGCGGCCGCCCAGCGCGTCGGGGCGAACGTGCCCTTCAGGTGCACGGTGATGACGGCGTCCCACTCGGCCTCCGTCATGTTCGTGAGCATCCGGTCCCGGAGGATGCCGGCGTTGTTCACGACCACGTCGAGCGTGCCGAAATGCTCGATCGCCGAGTTCACGAGGCGCTGGGCGCCCTCCCAGTCGGCGACGTTGTCACCGTTCGCGATCGCCTCGCCACCGAGCTCGCGGATCTCTGCGACGACCTGCTCGGCGGGCGAGAGATCCCCACCGGTGCCGTCCACGTTGCCGCCGAGGTCGTTCACCACGACCTTCGCGCCCTCGGAGGCGAGCATCAGTGCGTGCTCACGTCCGATGCCACGGCCGGCACCCGTGACGATGCACACCCGTCCCTCACACATCCTCGTCATCGTCGTTGCTCCTCCCACCGGGGCGTCCGCCCGCGTCGTCGGGCCCCGTTCTAGCCGCGCGAGGAGGGGGTGGTGCACGCCACCGGGGGTGTGTTACCGCCGCGGGCCTCCGGTGTGGAATCCTTGCCGTTCTGGTGGACGCTCTCTCCCCGTACCTCGCACTCATCCGGGAACGCAGCATCGTCGTTGCGTCCGTCGGCGTTCCCGTCCTGCTCTACCTGCTCCTCGCGGTGTTCACCGCGATCGACCACGCCGGTGACGGTGGGACGGTGCGCCGCAACGTGACGGTCGCCGGACGCGACGTCGGCGGGCTCGACCGCGACGGCCTCCGCGCCGCGCTCGCCGGTCTCGACGACGTCGTGCGGACCAAGCCGATCGAGCTCGTCACCGAAGGGGCGACCGTGCGCAGCGACGGCGCAGCCCTCGGCCTGTCGGTCGACGGCGAACGCACCGTCGACGGCGTCCTCGCCCAACGACGGGGCGGGTTCGTCCTGTTCGCACCGTTCCGCTGGCTCGGCTCGTTCCTCGGCGAGCACGAGGCACCGCTCCATCTCATCGTCGACGAGGCCACGGCGACGGCGACCGTGGCGCAGCTCGACGCAGCGGTGCGAGTCGCACCCGTCGAACCGGACCTTGCCGACCGTTCCGGCAAGCTCACCGTCGTCGAGGGGCGCCCCGGCGCCGGCCTCGACCCCGCCGACGTGCTCCCCCTGCTCGAGACGCTCGAGGGGTTCGACGGCGACGTCGTGGCCGTCGAGGTCCCGCTCGCGCCGGTCCAGCCCACCTTCACCGCCGGCGACGCGGAACGGCTGCGGCAGATCGCCGAGACGACGCTCGCCCGCGGGGTCGCCGCGAACGTCCCCGAGGTCGCCACCCAGCGGACACTCACCGCCGACGACCTCCGGCCCCACGTCCGGGCCGTCGTGCGCGACGGCGGCCTGCACCTCGGCTTCGACCAGGCAGGGCTCGACAAGGTCCTCGAGACCGTCTTCGCCGGCCTCGGCGCACCCCCGCGTGAACGCAGCCTCACGGTCGTCGACGGCAAGGTCGTGCCCGCACCGGGGTCGGCCGGGCGCATGTGCTGCGCCCCGACATCCGGCCCCACCATCGCGGACGCGCTCGAGACCGGCCGGGGCACCGCCGAACTCGCCATGAAGGACCGGCCCGCCGTCACCGACCAGGCGTACATCGACCGCATGGGGCTCAAGGAGCGTGTCGGCGCGTTCACCACCGAGTTCCCGTGCTGCCCGCCGCGGGTGACGAACATCCAGCGGATGGCGGACATGGTGACCGGTTCGGTGATCGAGCCGGGCGAGAGCTTCTCGATCAACGACACGGTCGGCCAGCGCACGTCGGCGAAGGGCTTCGTCGCAGCGCCGATGATCGACGGCGCCGGCAACTTCGTCGACGACGTCGGTGGCGGCGTTTCGCAGTTCGCCACGACGCTGTTCAACGCCGCGTTCTTCGCCGGCCTCGAGATCGACGAGTACATGGCCCACGGCCTGTACATCTCCCGCTACCCCTACGGGCGCGAAGCGACCCTCAGCTTCCCCGGACCGGACCTCGTGGTCCGCAACCAGACGCCCCACGGCGTGCTCATCGTCGCCCGGTACACCGACACCTCGGTGACCGTGGAGCTGTGGTCGACGGCAACGATCAAGGGCGAGCAGACGGCACAGTTCACGTCGGTCTACGGCGCCGTGTGCACGTACGTGACAACCGTCCGCACGAGGACCGTGCTCGCCACCGGGGCCACCTCGACGGACCGCTACTACGCCCTGTACGCACCGGGCGAAGGCGTGCAGTGCGACGGATCCATCATCCTCAAGCCCGGCGTGACGACGACAACCGCACCACCGCCGCCGACGAGCGCCGGACCACCCTCGTCGGCACCGCCCACGAGTTCGTCGTCACCCTGACCGGGGCGGCTCCCGGTTGGCCGAGTCCGCTCCCCCGCCGCAGACTGCACGGGTGCAGACCGTCGACATCGTGGTCGTCGGCGCCGGACCCGCTGGTACCGCCGCCGCCGTCGTCGCCGCCCGAGGGGGCCTCGACGTGGTCGTCGTCGACCGGGCGACGTTCCCCCGCGACAAGTGCTGCGGCGACGGCCTGACCGCGCTCGCCCTGCGTGAGCTCGAGGCCCTCGGCCTCGACCCCGCGGACGTCCCGTCGTGGTGCGCCGTCCACGACGTCGTCCTCCACGGACCCGACGGTCGCCGCACCGGACTCCGCCTACCCGACGACGGGATCCACGCCGCCGTGGCCCGGCGCAGCGAACTCGACGACGCGCTGGTCCGGCTCGCCCGGACCGTCACCGAGGTGCGCACCGGCGCCGAGGTCACCGACGTGGCCGTCGACGCCGACGGGGTGACCGTGCACACAGGTCACGGCCCGATCCGCACCCGGACCGTGATCGCAGCCGACGGCATGTGGTCGCCCGTCCGTCGGATGGTCGGCGCCGACCCGGCACCCGGGTACCGGGGTGACTGGCACGCGTTCCGGCTCTACGTCGACCACGTCGCCCCCGCCGCGCTCGACGGACTCCACGTGTTCTTCGAGGAGGACCTCCTGCCCGGCTATGCGTGGTCGTTCCCACTCGCGGACGGTCGGGCGAACGTCGGTTTCGGGGTGCAGCGCAGCGACGGCGGCACGGGCAGCCTCCCCGGCAAGGAGCTCGCCCGCCTCGGCGCCGGCCTGCTCGACCGCCCTGCGTTGCGGGCCGTCCTCGGGCCGGATGCCACCGCCGACGGCCCGGTGCGGGCATGGCCGATCCCCGCCCGCCTCGAGCACGCCACCCTCGACGCGGCGGACGGGCGCGTGCTCGTGGTCGGCGACGCCGCCACCGCGACCGACCCGCTCACCGGCGAGGGCATCGGCCAAGCGCTCCTCACCGGCCGCCTCGCCGCCGAGGCCGTCCTCGCCCGCCCCTGGGACCCGCCCGCTGCGGCCGCCCGCTACCGCCACGCCGCCCGCGCCCACCTCGTCGCCGACCACCGTCTCGCCGGGATGCTGATCGGACCCCTGCGCCGCCCCGCCGGCGTCCGGGCCACGCTGCGGGCCGTCGACACGTGCGACTGGACCCGGCGGAACTTCGCTCGCTGGATGTTCGAGGACTACCCGCGCGCCCTGCTCGCGACCCCGCGCCGGTGGCACCGCGGCATGCTCCGTCCCCCCGGTGCGTACCGCCACGTCGCCCGATAGTGGCGACGGGCGTCACAGCGCGGCGAGAATCACCGGGTCCGACGTCGCCGAGGACGTCCGGGGGAGGACCCGAACCGTGACCGACTGGAACTTCGCCCACCTGTGGGAGATCGCCGCCGACAACCTGCCGGACGCCCCGGCGGTCGTGCAGGGCGGACGGCGCACCCGGTGGGCCGACTTCGACCGGCGCGCCGACGGCCTCGCCCGCACCCTCCTCGACCGCGGCGCCGCGCAGCAGGACAAGGTGGCACTGTACCTGTACAACGCCCCCGAGTACCTCGAGGGCTGCTTCGCGGCGTTCAAGGCCGGACTCGTCCCGGTCAACACGAACTACCGCTACGCGGACGACGAGCTCGTCTACCTGTGGGACAACGCCGACGCGGTCGCCGTGATCTTCCACGGCAGCTTCACCGAACGCGTCGAGCGGGTCCGCTCCCGGGCGCCGAAGGTGACGAGCTGGATCTGGGTCGACGACGGCAGCGACACCCGACCGGCGTGGGCGCTCGACTACGAGACCGTCGTCGCCACCCCCGTCGACGGCCGGGTGACCGCACCGTGGGGCCGCAGCGGTGACGACCTGATGATGCTCTACACCGGTGGCACCACCGGGATGCCGAAGGGCGTCATGTGGCGCCAGGACGACCTCGTCCGCGGCCTCCTCGGCGGGACGAACGCCCGCTACCGGGCCGACGCCGACTACGACGCCGTGCGGGCGAAGATCACCCGCCCCGGCAAGGTCAGCCTCCCCGCCTGCCCGCTGATGCACGGAACCGGCTGGTTCACCGCGCTGTCGATCCTCGCCGTCGGCGGCTGCGTCGCACTCCTCGAGCAGCGCCACTTCGACGTGGAGGAGCTCCTCGACGTCGTCGAACGGGAAGGGGTCAACATCGCGGCGATCGTCGGTGACGCGTTCGCGAAGCCCATGGCCGCCGCCCTCGACGCCGCCCCCGGCCGCTGGGACATCAGCTCGCTCGTCGCGCTCACCTCGTCGGGTGTGATGTGGTCGGCCCCGGTCAAGGAAGCGCTCCTCCGCCACCACCCGGGCATGCAGCTCATCGACAACTTCGGGTCGTCGGAGGCGATGGGCATGGGGCAGTCCGTCTCCACCGGCGCGGATGCCGTCCGCACGGCGAAGTTCCGTCTCGGCGAGAACACCCGTGTCATCGACGACGACGGAAACGACGTCGCCCCCGGGTCGGGGGTGCAGGGTCGTGTCGCCGTCGGCGGGTTCCAGCCCATCGGGTACTACAAGGACCCGGACAAGTCGGCGGCGACGTTCGTCGTCCTCGGCGGGCGCCGGTACTCGGTGCCCGGCGACTACGCCGTCGTCGAGGCCGACGGCACCCTCACCCTCCTCGGCCGCGGCTCGGTGTGCATCAACACCGGCGGCGAGAAGGTGTTCCCCGAGGAGGTCGAGGAAGCGCTGAAGCTGCACCCGGCGATCGCCGACGCGGTCGTCGTCGGCGTGCCCGACGAGCGGTTCGGCGAGTCGATCACCGCCGTCGTCGAGGCCCGGCCGGGCAGCGGCATCGACGAGGCCGACATCGTCGACCACGTCAAGGCCCGCCTCGCCGGCTACAAGGCCCCGCGCCGGGTCGTGCCGATCGAGACGATCGGCCGCGCCCCCAACGGCAAGGTCGACTACAAGCGGCTCAAGCAGTACGCCGTCGACACGCTCGCCGCAGGCTGACCTGTGGGTGGCGTGCAGTCGGACGAGGTCACCGAGACCGTCGAGGAGTTCCGGGCCCGCGCCGACGCGTGGCTCGCGGCGAACGCCGTGCACGCGCCGCGCGACTACGGCGCGATCATGCCGCCCGACCTGCGCGACGCCGGGGTGGCCTGGCAGAAGCGGCTCGACGCCGCCCGCCTGACCGGCATCGCGTGGCCGACCCGGTACGGCGGCCTCGGTCTCACCCCCGACCACCACGCCGCCTGGCTCGAGGCCGCCGCGATCGCCCGGGTGCCGCCGTACGTGAACATGGTCGGGTACGTGCTCGCCGGAGGGTCGATCCAGCGCTACGGCACCGACGCCCAGAAGGAACGGTTCCTGCAGCGGATCCTCACCGCCGAGGACGTGTGGTGCCAGCTGTTCTCCGAACCCGGTGCCGGGTCCGACCTCGCGTCGCTGCGCACCACGGCGACCCGCGACGGCGACGAGTACGTCGTCGAGGGCCAGAAGGTGTGGTGCTCCGGCGGCCGGTGCGCCGAATGGGGCATCCTGCTCGCCCGCACCGACCCCGAAGCCCCCAAGCACAAGGGCATCTCGTTCTTCCTGCTCGACATGCACCTCCCGGGCATCGAGGTGCGCCCGCTCCGCCAGATGACCGGTGACGCCGAGTTCGACGAGGTGTTCTTCACGGGTGTGCGCGTGCCCGCCGACTGTCTCCTCGGCCCGCTGCACGACGGGTGGGCCGTCGCGATGACGACCCTCACGAACGAACGCGGATCGGTCGGCGCGGCGGCGGTGTCGCTCGGACGCCGGCTCGACGCCATGGCCGCAGCGCTGCGCACCACCGGCGGCGCGGACGGGCCGACGACGGCCGTGCGCCGCGACGCCGCAGCGACCCTCGCCGCCCGGGGGCGCGCCTACGGGGCGATGGTCCGCCGCCAGGGTGCGGTCGCCTCCACGACGGCGTCGCTCTCCAAGCTCGGCATCGGGGCGATGGGCTACGCCGCAGCGGCGCTCGCCGTCGACGCCGCCGGGCCCGCCGGGATGCTCGCCGACGACCGAAGCCGTGCCCTGCTCGCCGCCCCCGCCGGCGAGATCGCAGGCGGGACCACGCAGATCCAGAAGAACATCATCGGCGAGCGACTCCTCGGGCTCCCCAAGGAACCCTGACCCGCCGACCGGTCAGCGACGCAGCACCGGCGACCCGTGGTGCGCGACCACCCGCCAGCGGCCGTCGCGTCGTCGGAACACGTTCAACGCCGACACCGTCTGCCCCGGCCCGCCGTCGAGCAGGTTCTCGTCGACCGCGACCCAGGCCGCGTCGCCGACGACGGTCACCGACGAGGACGTGAGGATCACCTGCAACCGCTGCGGGTTCCGGAAGATCGCGAACCACGACGACGACACCTGCGCCCACCCGCGCAACGTCGGCCACCCGGGGTGGGTGCACAGGACGTCGGTCGCGTGCTCCCAGGCGGCCGACATCGCGTCGAGATCGGCCGCCTCGAACGCCTCGTAGAACCGGGCGTTGGCGGCGAGGACCGCCGCGGCCGGATCGTCGTCGGCGGTGCGGTCGTCCACGGCGGCGGAGCCTACCGACTGCGGTCCCCCGGGCCCCGGCGCGCCAGAATGGGACGGATGGACGAGATCCGCCGTATCCCCGCCACCGACGGCGTCGACGTCGCGTTGCACGACCTCGGCGGCGACGGTCCGCCGATGCTCCTCGTGCACGCCACCGGGTTCTGCGGCGGGATCTGGGAACCCGTCGCCGCGCACCTCGCGGCGGTGGCGCACTGCTACGCCCCCGACATGCGCGGCCACGGGCGCACGACGGTGCCCGCAGGTGCCGGCCTCGCCTGGACCTCCATCGCCGCGGACGTCGCCGCACTCGTGGGCGACCTCGGTCTGACCGGCACCGTCGCCGCCGGGCACTCGATGGGCGGCGCCGTGCTGCTCCTCGCCGAGGCGGCCGCACCCGGCACGTTCGGCGCCCTGTGGTGCTACGAACCGGTGTGCTTCCCCGGTGACGTCGCAGCACGCACCGAAGGCGAGAACCGGCTCGCCGCCAGCGCCCTGCGACGCCGGGCCGACTTCCCCTCCGTGGAGGCGGCGCTCGAGAACTTCGCCGCAAAGCCCCCGTTCTCCGCACTGCACCCCGACGCGCTACGGGCCTACGTCACCTACGGGTTCGCCCCCACCGAGGACGGCGGCATCACGCTGCGCTGTCGCCCCGAGGACGAGTCCGCGCTGTACGAACACGGGGCGCGCCACCGGGCCTTCGATCGCCTCGACGCGGTCCGCTGCCCGGTGACCGTGTGCGCCGGTGCCGTCACCGACCCAGACCAGCCGGCGGCATGGGCCGCCGCGATCGCCGAACGGCTCCCCGCCGGTCGGCTCGAACCGCACCCCAACCTCGGCCACTTCGGACCGCAAGAGGACCCGGCACGCATCGCCGCGTCGATCCGGGCGGCGCTCCTCGACGGCGGGAGGGGCTGACCGTGCCCATCACCGGGTTCGGACCCCTCACCGGGGCCGTTGCCTCCTTCGACCGCGCCGTCGACCGTCGCCTCGAGCCGCTGCGCGCCAACCCGACCGCGAACCGGGTGCTCTACGCGGCGTCGGAGGCCGGGAACTTCTCCGTCCTCTGGCACGTGCTCGCATGGGCCCCCGTCGTCGTCGCCCCGACGCCACGCCGGATCGCACGCGCCGCCCGGGTGAGCGTGGCGCTCGGCGTCGAGTCGGCCGTGGTGAACGGACCGATCAAGTCCATGTTCCGGCGGGAACGGCCGACCGCACCGGCCGGCGGTCGACCCCACCGGCTGCGTACGCCGAAGACGTCGAGTTTCCCGAGCGGGCACGCCACCGCCGCGATGGTCGCCGCCGCGATGCTCGGTCGGCGGAGCCGGCTCTCGCCGCTCTACCACCTCGCCGGCATCGTCGTCGCGACGAGCCGGGTGCACGTGCGGATCCACCATGCCTCCGACGTGGTCGGCGGCCTGGCCATCGGCGTCGTCCTCGGACGTATCGCCCGCCGTCTGCTCCGCTGAGCGGGCCCGGCGGGGTCGGGGTCAGCGCGCGTCGGCGAGTGCTGCGGCGAGCAGCATGCGGACGTCGAGCAACAGGTCCGTCACCTCACCTGCAGCGACGAGATCGCGCTTCACCAGCACGGGGAGCCCCCGGTCGATCAGCGCGATCGCCGCAGCGACCTGCTCGTCGACGGTGCTCTTCATCTCCAGCTCGACCGACATGAGGTCACCCTACCGCGCCCCGGGACACTGAACGGGGCACGGACGCGACCACCGCCCGGACGGTCGCTAGTGTCCGGCCATGTCCGCCATCGGGGTCACCTTCGCCAGCTTCTCCGCCCTCGGTTCCGCACGGGGTCTCGAAGCCGCCCGGCTCGCCGCCGACCTCGGGTACGGCTCGTTCTGGACGGCGGAGGCCTCCGCGATGGACGGGTTCACGATGCTCGCCGCGGCCGGTGCGGCGGCCCCGGGCCTCGACCTCGGCACCGGGGTGCTCCCGATCCAGCTCCGCTCCCCCCTTCTCGTCGCGATGACCGCCGCCACCCTGCAGGACCTCCACCCCGACCGTGACGTGCTCGTCGGCGTGGGGATGTCGTCGCCCGTCATCACCGAACGCTGGCACGGTGTGCCGTACCTGCCCGCCGGCACCACACCGCTCGCCTACATGCGCGCCTACCTCACCGTGCTGCGGGCACTCCTCGCCGGCGAGGAGGTCACCGGCGAGTACGGACCGTTCCGCCTCCGGGGGGCGCAGCTCGGTGTGCGCCTGCGCGACCGCCGACCCCGCACCGTGCTGGCCGCGCTGAACCCGCGCATGCTCGAGCTCGCCGGTGAGCTCGCCGACGGCGTACTCCTCAACTACCTCCCCGCCCACCACGTCGCCTGGTCGGTCGAACAGGTGCGGCGAGGCGAGGCGGCGGCCGGGCGACCGGCCGGTTCCTGCAAGGTCTACGCATACGTGCACGTGGGGGTCGGCGACGCCGAGGCCGCTCGCGACCGGGCCCGGCGCGACCTGTGGTCGTACGCGGTCGTCGACGGGTACGCCCGCAACTTCGAACGGGCCGGGTACGGCGACGAGATCGCGCAGGTGCGCGAGGCCTCGGCGCGACGCGACCGGGCGGCGGCCGTCGCTGCGATCTCGGAACGCATGTGCGACGACATCGACGTGATGGGTGACGAGGCGCACGTGCGCGCCACCGTCGCCGCCTACCTCGCCGGCGGCGTCGACCACGCGGTCGTCATGCCACTCCCCTGGGGTGATGACCGGATGGGTGTCGTGGAGGCGACGCTGCGGGCGGTCGCCCCGCTCGCCTGAGGTCGCCGGGGCTCAGCGCGGGGCGAGGTCGCGGCAGGCCTGCCGCACGTCGATCCCGCCGAACTTCATGATCGACAGCGCCGGCGTGGTGACGCCGGCCTCGACGTAGCGGCCGATGTGCTCCCGGCACGCCTCGGGCGAGCCCCACACGATGAGCTCGTCGACGAGGTGGTCGGGGATCGCCGCCAACGCCGCCTTGCGGTCACCGGCCTTCCAGTGCTCCCACATCGGGGCCAGCATCTCGCCGCGGCCGAGCCACTCGTGGAACGCCGCGTAGACGGGCACGTTGAGGTACGCCGCGATCGCCATGCGGGCACCGGCGTAGACGGCGTCACGGTCGGTGGAGGGGCACACGAAGATCCGGGCGACGACCTCCTTCGGCGTCCCGCCACCGGCCTCCTGCACGGGGCGCACGACCTGCGGCACGTCGGTGGCGGCGAGCCAGTTGATGATCGCCCCGTCGCCCTCACGCCCGGCGAGACGCAGCATGCCCTCGCGCAGTGCGGCGATGAGGATCGGCACCGGCTGCTCGGGGAGGATGCCCGACCGGAAGCCGTTCACCTCGAAGGTGTCGTAGCGCTCGGTCACCTTCTCGCCGCTGAGCGCGGTCTTGAGGAACCGCACCATGTCACGGGTCCGCTTGTAGGGCTCGACGAAGGGGATCCCGTTCCAGCGCTCGACGATGACGTTCGACGAGGTGCCGATGCCGAGCACGAACCGACCGGGCGCGGCCTGCGCCACCGATGCGACGGTCTGCGCCATGAGCGCCGGACCGCGGGTGAACGCGGGGACGATCGCGCAGCCGAGGCGGAGCGAGGGCGCCCACTGCGACGCGAGCACGAGCGGGGTGAACGCATCGGCACCGTCGGCCTCCGAGGACCACACGTCGGTGTAGCCGAGGTCGGCGAGCTCCGCGACCCAGTCCCGCTGCGCGTGCAGCGGCACGCCGGCGAAGGGGATGCTCATGCCGTAGCCGTGGTGCAGTCCGCTCATGCCGGACGGTCCTCCTTGTCTGGCCGACCGGATCGGGTGCCAGGTCGTCGTCGGCGGACTGTAGCGGGCGGACCCCTGGATCGGCCGCCGCCTTCGTTGTCACACCCGCCCGGCACGATGGGCACATGACCAGCCAGCTCCGTCTCCTCGATCCGTCCACGGTCGACTGGCGCCTCGACGAGCACACCCGGGCGGTGGGCCGTGCAGGCGTCGCCCGGGCCCGTGCCGCGCTGCAGGCCGTGCGGGCCGCACGCCTCGCCCGCGAAGCCGAGGCCGAGGCCGAGGCCGCACCCGATCTCGACACCGACGTCGCTGCGGCGACGACCCGGCCGCACGCCGCCTGACGGCGTGTCGTAGGCTCCGACGCCATGCGTGAGGTCGTCATCGTCGAAGCCGTCCGTACCCCCGTCGGTCGCCGTGGGGGCGGGCTCGCCCCCCTCCACCCGGCCGATCTGCTCGCAGCGGTGCAGCGTGCCGCGATCGAGCGGTCCGGCATCGACCCCGCTGCGATCGAACAGGTCGTCAACGGCTGCGTGAGCCAGGTCGGCGAACAGTCCTTCAACGTCGGGCGGACGGCGTGGCTCTCCGCCGGGCTGCCGATCACGACCGCGGTCACCACGGTCGACAGCCAGTGCGGCTCGTCCCAGCAGGCGACGAACCTCGCCGTCGGCCTGATCGCCGGTGGCGTCGTCGACGTCGCCCTCGCCTCGGGCGTCGAGTCGATGAGCCGCATCCCGATCGGCTCGAACTCCGACAAGAAGCTCGGTCTCGGCCGGGCGATCCCGAAGTCGTACTTCGGCGAGCACGAGTTCACCTCGCAGTTCGAGGCGGCAGAGCGCGTGGCCGACGCCTGGTCGATCACCCGCGACGACGCCGACACGTTCGGCCTGCAGTCCCAGCAGCGGGCTGCGGCGGCGTGGGCGGAAGGCCGCTTCGAGACCCAGATCGTCCCCGTCACCGTGCCCGTCCTCGACGAGGCCGGTGAGCCCACCGGCGAGACCCGGGTCGTCGACCGCGACGAGGGCATGCGCGAGACCACGATCGAGGGCCTCCGTGCCCTCAAGCCGGTGGCCCGCCCGAACGGCGTGCACACGGCCGGGAGCTCCTCGCAGATCTCCGACGGCGCCGGTGCCCTGCTCATGATGACGGCCGAGCGGGCCGCCGAGCTCGGCCTGCGGGCACGGGCCCGGGTGATCGACACCTGCCTCGTCGGCTGCGACCCGGTGCTCATGCTCACCGGTCCGATCGACGCCGCCGCCCGACTCTTCGGCCGCACCGGGCTCACGGTCGGCGACATGGACGTCTTCGAGATCAACGAGGCGTTCGCGTCGGTGGCGCTCGCCTTCGAGCGCGAGTGCGGTGCCGATCCGGCGCGCATCAACCCGAACGGCGGCGCCGTCGCCCTCGGCCACCCGCTCGGGGGCACCGGAGCGATCCTCGTGACGAAGGCGCTGCACGAGCTCGAGCGCACGGGCGGCCGGTACGGCTTCGTCTCGATGTGCTGCGGTGGCGGTCTGGGGACCGGCACCATCATCGAGCGGCTCTGACGCCGCTCCGCGCTCGCGGCCCCGAGGCCGCCGTGCACCCCTCCAGCGGGAGGAACCACCGTGACCGGCGAACCCGGGCACCCGTCCGCGTGGCGTCGCTGCGGCGTCGCGCTCCTCGCCCTCACCGCAGCCTGCACACCAGCATCCGACGAGGCCGGCCGTCGCACCACCGCGGCCTCGTCGGGACCGGGGGTCGTCACCGTCGTCGCGGTCGTCGACGGCGACACCGTCGAGGTCGCGATCGACGGACGGACCGAACGTGTCCGCCTCATCGGTATCGACACCCCCGAGACCGTCCATCCCACCGAACCGGTGGAGTGCTTCGGCCCGGAGGCCTCGGCGCGGCTCGGGGACCTGTTGCCTACCGGCACCGAGGTCGACCTGGTCGGCGACGTCGAGGAACGCGACCGCTACGACCGCCTCCTCGCCTACGTCCTGCGCCGGGCCGACGACCTGTTCGTGAACCTGACCCTCGTCGCCGAGGGCTACGCCGCCGTCCTGCCACTCCCCCCGAACACGGCGTTCGCCGACGACTTCGCCGCGGCCGAGGCGGCCGCCCGCACCGCCGGTCTCGGCCAGTGGGGCCGGTGCGGCGCAGGGAGCGGCCGATGACCACCGCCGTCACCGCTAGCGTGGCGGGCGGTGACCACCCCCCTCCTCCAGCGACTCGGCCTCCCCGAGGGCACCCGAGCCCTCGTGGTGTCCTGCAGTGGCCTCGGCGTCAGCCACGCCACGACCCAGGGCGTCCTCGGTGCGCTCCGGCTCGGGGTGGCGACCACGGCGTCGCTGATGGTCCCCTGCCCCTGGGCGCGCGACGCCGCCGCCCGGGCGACGAACCTCGACGACCTCGGCGTCCAGCTCACCCTCAACGCCGAGAACGACCATCTCCGCTGGGGTCCGATCACCATGTCCCCGACGCTGCACGACGGCGACGGCGGCTTCCCGCGGACCGTCGAGGACCTCTGGGACCACGCGGACGTCGAGGAGGTCCGTCGCGAAGGGCGGGCGCAGCTCGAACGGGCGGTGCAGTGGGGCATCGACGTCACCCACCTCACGAGCCACCTCGACGCGCTCCTGCTCCGGCCCGAGTTCTTCGACGTCTACCTCGACCTCGCGGCGGAGTTCCGCCTCCCCGTCCGCCTCCCTGAACCTGCGGTCGAGGCCCGGATCCGGTTCCCGCTGCGCGAACTCGCCGCCGAGGCCGACGTCGTACACGTCGACCGCGTGGTGAGCCTGCGATCGGCCGGGTCCCGGACCGCGCTGCTCGAGGTGCTGCGTGGCCTCGAGCCCGGCGTGACCGAGGTCCGGCTCCGCCCGGCGATCGACAGCGCCGAGCTCCGGGCGTACGCACCCGACTGGGCGCACCGGGTCGACGACTACAACCTCGCCACCGGCGACGCAGAACTCGCCGCAGTGCTCGCCGGCGTGCGACGCATCGGCTACCGGGAACTGCGCGCCGCACAACGCGCTGGCTGACGGCGTCCGCTGCGCTCGTCGGACCGGGCGGTCAGCCCAACAGGCGGAGGAGCTCGTAGACGGGACGGGTCGCGCCCTTCGTCTTCGTCTGCCCGCGCATGAACGCGACCACGGGGGCCAACGTCCCCGTCGCCTGCGCCACGGCATCGGTCCACACCTGTTCGAGCGTGGCATCCGGCCGGTCGGGTGCGGCACCGGCAACGACGTCGGGAACCGCGCCGTCGACGAGGACGACGTGGTAGGTGAGCGTCCCCGACGGTGCACCACCGACGACGACGTCGATCGTGCGCCGGGGTCCGTGGTAGGTGCGCCCCTTCCAGGTCGGCGCGACGGTCGAGAGATCGTCCTCGGTCGTCACCGGGTCCTCACGACCGCACACCTTCGAGCGGATGGAGCTCCATCTCGCCGGTGTCCTCGTCGAACTCGACCGCCCAACCAAGCACCTCGGCGAGCGCCTCACGACCCTCGTAGGGACCCTGGGCGATCAGCTCGTCCTCGGCGAACAGCACCACCGACCCACGCGGGCGATACAGATACCCGCCGGCGCGTCGGATAGCGAGCACCTGGAACCCGGGCTCGACGTCGAGCGCCAGCTCAGTGAGCGACGCGCCGTCGGCCCGCGCACCCGGGGCGACGGGGGCCTGGAAGACCACCTCGTCGGTCTCGCCGAACGCGATCGCGAGGATCGGGTGCACCTCGTCGTCGGGATCCTCGACGAGCCAGACCATCTGCTTGGCCTGGTTGCCGAGATCCTCCGCCGCCTGGGACAGGTGCAGGAGGCCGCGCAACGCCCCGGGGTCGAGGTCCCGGCCTGCCGCCCGCAGCACCCAGAGCTCGAGACGGTCCTTCATGTCGTCGAGCCGGTCCTCGAGCTGCTTCACCTCCGCGGCGAGCAACGGATCACGCAGCACGAGCGCCGAGTACGCGAGTCCCACCGCGACCTCGGAGAGGTTCTTCATCTCGACGAGCACGTCCACCGCCCGGTCGAGGTCCGACAACGCAGGACCGTCGTCGGTCGTGGTCGGCTGCCAGTACGGCGCACCTGCCATCTCACGGATCCGGGTGATCCCGGCCGGCGGTCCGTGCAGGAAGATCACGTCGGAGGGCAGCAGGACGACGTCGCCGTCGATGTCGTCGGTGATCCACTCGCGCCCGCGGCGGATCGCCGTCACCCGCATACCCGTCACGGTGGGCAGCTCGAGCCCGGCGAGCGGACGGTGCGCCATGTGCGAGCCCTCGCGGACGAGGACCCGGTGCGCGACCTCCTCGGCCTTGGAGAGGTCGGCGACGAGCTCGGCGGGGATGCCGAGCTGGTGCGTGACGATCCGGGCGATCGCCCCGGCGTCGTCCGCGATGCGCAGGATGCAGTCGATCACCTGCAGCACCGACGACATCGCCGCGGCGTCCTGCGGGGTGCGGGCGCTGAGCACGCACACCGACCGCATGTCGGACGCCAACTCCTGCAGGTCGTCCTGGAGTTCGCCGACCTCCTCGGCCATGTCCGGATCGCCGAAGTAGAGCGCCGCGTAGGCGAGGTCCACCATCAGCTCCGACGTGTCCTTCGCCTCGGCCAGCATCGACCGCAGGCTGCGACGTTTCCCGCTGTCCACTGGGCCGAGACTCTAGCGGCCCACAGGCGGGCCGGTGGCACCCCTACGCTGCGACCGTGCCGGCCGAGCAACGACCCCAGGCCCGCGTCTTCGGGGAGGTGGCCGACCTCTACGACAGGTTGCGCACCCCCTACGACCCGCTGATCGCGACCGTGCTCGCCGCGCTCTCCCCGGGGCGGCGGGCCGTCGAGATCGGCGCGGGGACCGGCCACGGCACCGCGGGGCTCGTGGCCGTGGGGTTCCGGGTCGTCGCGCTCGAACCGTCGGCCCCGATGGCGGGGATCCTGCGCGACCGGTTCGACGGGCGCACCGTCGAGGTCGCCACGACGACCTTCGAGTCCTACGACGCTGCGCCGGCCGACGTCGACCTCGTCGCCGCCTTCCAGTCGTGGCACTGGGTCGACGCCACCCGCGGGTGGCACCACGCCGCCCGACTGCTGCGGCCGGGCGGGATCCTCGGCCTGTGCTGGCACCACCCCGACCCGTTGCCCGCCGACGTCCGGGCCCGGCTCGACGTGCACTACGCCCGTCACGCACCCGACCTCCGCGCCCGTGAACCGGGGGCGAAAGGGCGGGACGTCGACGCGCCGGGTGGTCCCGTCCGCACCGTCGCCCGCGCGTGGTTCGACCCACCCGTCGTCGTCGAGGTCCCCTGGCGGCGCACGCTCGACGCCGACGGTTACGTCGACCTGCTCGCGACGCAGTCCGACCACCGGATCCTCCCCGACGACCGTCGCAGCGCGCTCCTCGCCGCACTCGCCGCGACCGTGCGGGCCGGGGTCGACCCCGAGGCCGGCCCGGACCGGATCGTGCTGCCCACCACCACCCGACTCGTCGCCCTGCGCCGCACCACCGCACCTGCACCCGCCGAGATCGACACCGCCGACGGGTGACGGCACCGACGCCGTACCGGCACCGGTTCAGTGGAAGTCCCGGGAACGCAGCGGCACGACCACCGCATCGAGGGACTCGAGACGCTCGGCGACGATGTTCACCACACCACCCTCCCCCCGTTCGAGTCGCCCCCGCACCACCAGCGCCGGCGCGTCCCGGGCGATCCGTCGATGGCGGACCCAGCACCCCCGGGACACCACGACGTTGACGAGCCCGGTCTCGTCCTCGAGGTTGAGGAACGTGGTGCCACCCGCCGTCGCCGGACGTTGCCGATGGGTGACGACACCGGCGACACGGACCCGTGCCCGGTCCTCCACCCCCGGCAGCCCTGCGGCGGTGACGACGCCGATCTCGTCGAGGACGTCCCGGTGGAACCGTGTCGGATGCCCCTCGGGCGAGATCCCCGTCGCCCGCAGGTCGGCGAGGGCCTCCTCCTCCGCGGTCATCGCCGGCAACCCGGGGGCGTCCGCGCCGACCACGATCCCGGGGAGCCGGTCCGGGGCGGACTGCGCCAACGCCCCCGCCGCCCACAGCGCCCGGCGCCGGTCGAGCGGTCGACCGACCGGGTCCGGCAGACCGTCGAGCGCCCCGGCGAGCGCGAGCTCCTCGAGCGCCCGCAGACCCGCACCGGTCCGGCGTCGCAGGTCATCACCGTCGACGTAGGGACGACCCGCTGCGATCCGGTCGGCGAGATCCTCCCCCACCTCCCGCACCGACCGGATGCCGAGCCGCACCGCCATCCCGCCCGCCGAGGTCGCGCACGCCTCGAGGGTGGGCACCGGGCCCGACGCGTTCACGTGCGGGGTGCGGACCTCGACCCCGTGCCGGCGGGCGTCCTGCACGATGGTGTGCGGGGCGTAGAAGCCCATCGGCTGGGCGTCGAGCAACGCCGCACAGAACGCCGCCGGGTAGTGGAGCTTGCACCACGCCGACGCGTAGACGAGGTGGGCGAAGGACACCGAGTGGCTCTCGGGGAACCCGTAGTTCGCGAACGCGGCGAGCTTGTCCCAGATCGCCGCGGTCGTCGCCCCGTCGACCCCGCGCGCGGCCGCCCCCGCACCGAACCGTGCCCGCAACCGTTCCATCCGTGCACGACTCCGCTTGGAACCCATCGCCTGGCGCAACTGGTCCGCTTCCGCCGGGGTGAACCCGCCGACGTCGATCGCGATCTGCATGAGTTGTTCCTGGAAGAGCGGGACCCCGAGGGTCTTGCGCAACGCCGGTTCGAGGAGCGGGTGCAGGTAGGTGACCGGTTCCCGGCCGTTCCGCCGCCGGATGTAGGGGTGCACCGACCCGCCCTGGATGGGACCGGGTCGGATCAGCGCGACCTCGATGACGATGTCGTAGAAGGTGCGGGGCCGCAGCCGGGGCAGGGTCGCCATCTGGGCCCGTGACTCCACCTGGAACACCCCGACCGTGTCCGCCGCGCACAGCAGGTCGTAGACCCCGTCCTCCTGGGGCAGGGCACCGAGGTCGATCGTGACCCCGTGATGGGCGGCCACGAGGTCGACCGTGCGGTGCAGCACGGTGAGCATCCCGAGCCCGAGCAGATCGAACTTCACGAGACCGACCGCCGCACAGTCGTCCTTGTCCCACTGCAGCACCGAACGGTCGCGCCGGCTCGCCCACTCGACCGGGCACACGTCGACCACCGGCCGGTCGCAGATCACCATGCCCCCGGAGTGGATCCCGAGATGCCGGGGCGCGTCCTCGACCGCGGCGGCGAGGACCAGCACGTCCTCGGGGATGCCGTGCCCCTCCTCCGCCGCAGTCGCCTCCACCCGCCCCCAGGCGTCGACCTGACGGGACCAGGCGTCCTGTTGACCCGGGGCGAACCCGAGCGCCCGGGCGGTGTCGCGCACCGCCGAACGCGCCCGGTAGGTGACCACGTTCGCGACCTGCGCGGCATGCGTGCGCCCGTAGCGGTCGTAGACGTACTGGATGACCTCCTCGCGCCGCCCGGACTCGATGTCGAGGTCGATGTCGGGCGGACCGTCGCGTTCGGTCGACAGGAACCGTTCGAACAACAGCCCGAGCCGCCAGGCGTCCACGTTCGTGATGCCGAGCACGTAACAGACGACGGAGTTCGCCGCCGACCCGCGCCCCTGGCAGTAGATGTCGGAACGCCGGCAGAACATCACGATGTCCCACACCGTGAGGAAGTAGCCGGGGAACCCGAGCTGTTCGATCACCGCGAGCTCGTGCTCGATCTGGCGGTGGGCGCCGTCGTCGGGGCCGCCGGGCCGGCCGTACCGCCGTTCCGCCCCCTCCGCCACGAGGGTGCGCAGCCAACTCATCTCGTCGTGCCCCGCGGGGACGGGGAACGCCGGGAGCCGCGGGGCGACGAGGGCGAGATCGAACGCGCAGGCCCGGGCGAGGTCCACCGACCGTTCCACCGCCCCGGGGTAGCGGGCGAACCGTGCCGCCTGCTCCCGCGGGGAACGCAGGTGCGCGGCCCCGCACGCCGGCAGCCACGGGTCGATGTCGTCGAGGGAACGGCGGGCCCGGACCGCGGCGACGGTGGCTGCGAGCCGTCGTTGCGCCGGCCGGGCGTAGTGCACGTTGTTCGTCACCACCGGGTCGACCCCGACCCGGGCGGCGAGCTCGACGAGGGCGTCGTTGCGCACCCCGTCGAGCGGGTCGCCGTGGTCCCACAGCTCCACGACGACGCCGTCGCGTCCGAACCGGTCGACGAGCTCGTCGAGTCGCCGCCGTGCCGCCGCCGGGCCACCCTCCTGCAGCGCCCGGACCACCGCACCCTTGCGGCATCCCGTCCCCACCACCCATGCGGCCGACCCCGCACCGCCACCGAGGTCGGCGAGACCGTCGAGGTCGAGGCGGGGGGCGCCCTTCGACCCGGCGAGCTGCGCGGCGGAGATCGCCCGGGACAGCCGCACGTACCCCTCCGTCCCCCGGGCGAGCACGAGCAGGTGCTCCCCCGCCGGGTCGACCGGCCCGGACCGGCGGTCGGGCCGGTCCGTCGCCGCGGTGAGGGTGATCTCCGCCCCGAACACGGTGGGGAGCCCGTGCGCCCGGGCCGCCTCCGCGAAGCGCACCACGCCGTACAACCCGTCGTGGTCGGTGAGGGCGAGCGCAGCGAGACCGAGACGGGACGCCTCCGCGACGAGCTGTTCGGGTGAGGACGCCCCGTCGAGGAAGGAGAAGTTCGAGTGGCAGTGCAGTTCGGCGTAGGCGACGTCGTCACCCGTCGGACGCCGCTCCGCCACCGGGGCCGGGGGTGCGACGAGCTCCGGTTCGTAGGGCTGCCGGCGACGGGACCAGGCCGGGCTGTCGCTGCCGTCACCCGGGTGTCGGACGGCGCGCCGTCCCGCCGTCCCCCCGTTGCCGAGACGACGTTCGAGTTCCGACCACGGCACCGGGGGGTTCTCGAAGCCCATCGAACATGTGTTCTATCGCGCGTCCGGCGGGTGCCGCAACGGGCCGGACGCGCACCGGCCGCCACCCCAGGGTGACGGCCGGTCGCGACGGATGTCGGTGGAGAGCGGGGAGGTTCAGCGCAGGGCGTCGAACCGGGCGCCGGCCGCGTTCCAGTCGACGACGTTCCACCAGTTCGCCAGGTACTCGGGGCGACGGTTGCGGTAGCGCAGGTAGTAGGCGTGCTCCCACACGTCGTTGCCGAGCACGACCTCGCCGAGGCCGTCCATCACCGGGTTGTCCTGGTTCGGGGTCGAGACGACCTCGAGCCGACCGGCGGGCGACACGACGAGCCACACCCAGCCCGAGCCGAACCGCTTCACGCCGCCGTCGTTGAACGTGTTCTTGAACGAGTCGAAGTCGCCGAACACGGAGTCGATCGCCTCGGCGAGCGCACCCGTCGGGGCACCGCCGCCGTTCGGGCTCATCAGGTTCCAGAACATCGAGTGGTTCACGTGACCGCCGGCGTTGTTGCGCACGGCGGTGCGGATCGCCTCGGGCACCGCACCGAGGTTGCGGATCAGTTCGTCGGCCGACTTCGCGGCGAGGTCCGGGTGGTCCTTCAGCGCGTTGTTCGCGTTCGTGACGTACGCGTTGTGGTGCAGATCGTGGTGGATCTGCATCGTCTCGGCGTCGATCGCCGCCTCGAGGGCGTCGAAGGCGTAGGGCAGCGGGGGCAGTTCGAGTGCCATGGGTGGTCCTCCAGCAGGCGGTCCCGGGTCGGGGTGCGGGTGATCCTAGGTCGGCGCCGACCCCTTGTCCGCAGGCGGGCAGGGGTGCGCGATCCCCTCAGTCGTGCACCGCCGCGAGGCGCCAACGGCCGTCCTCGAGTTCGACGAGGAGCGCCCGGTCGTCGTCGAGGACGACCTGCAACCGGGCGACACGCCGACGGGTGCGACGGTCCCACCAGCGTTCCTCCACCGGCCACGGTCCACCCCACGCCACGACAGAACGACCGTCCACCTGCGCCGGCGGTGCCCCCACCGCACCGCGGCCGTCGACGGTGACCGGGGCCCCCGTGGCGTCGACCACCGTGCACGACACCCCGGCCGATGCGACCCGGGCCGGGGCGGTGGGCAGACGACCCGGCCAGGGTGCGGTGGCCCGGTCGGGCGGGTCGACCGCGCGCCGGCGACCCCGGGGGCGGCGCCGGGGGGTGAGCCGCGCTGCGAGGTCGACCGTGGTCGCCGGCACGAGTGCATGGGACTCGCCGGGATGCCGCCCCCCACGACGTTCGGGCAACCGGACCGCGTCGGGGCCGAGGAGTCCGGCGACCCGGGCGAGGGTCCGGGCCACCGCCTCCGTGTCGCCGCCGGTCCCGCCCCACAACCCCTCCTGGCGTCCGGTCGCCGGGACGACGAGGTCGGGTGCCAGGGACAACGAGACGAGCCCCGCGCCCGGACGGTCGGACGCCGGCCCGGCCACCCAACCCTCGAGCTGCCAACGCACCCGTTCGGCGATCGCACCGGCCGTGAACGCGACCGGGTGCACCCAGGGGCGGACGAGGACGTCGCCGTCCTCGGTCACCGCCTCGACGACGAGTCGCCGGCACACCAGACCGGCGTCGTCGAGGGCGGCGACGAGCCGGTCGGCGAGCGTTTTCGCGACGAAGGCGGCACGGTCGAGACGGTCGACCGGGTCGTCGAAGGCGACGGTGACCGTCCGGTCGCCCGGGGGTTCGACCGCGCGCGGTGCGACCGGGTCGTCGCCCCGGGCGAGGCGGTGCAGCGCGACGCCGACCACCCCGAACCGGGCGAGCACCGACGCCGCGTCGAGCGCAGCGAACCCACCGAGCGTGTCGACCCCGAGCCGGCCCAGCACGTCGAGCACCTCCCGACGGTCGGCGACCCCGGCACCGGTGACGGGCATCCCCCGCGACCACGGTCGGGCGAGCACCCCGAGCGGGAACGGGGCGAGGAACGCCGCGGACCCGCCGGCGGGGACCACCCCACCCCCGGCCCGGGCGGCGAGTTCGGCGGCGACGACTCCGTCCGCGATCCCCACCCCGCAGCGCCATCCTCCGGCGAGGCGGGCGAGGACCTCGTCGACTCGGCCGCCGGCCGTGGCGACGAGTGCCGTGTCGCCGCCTGCGTGCCGGGACGCCGCACCCGCCAGGAACCGACAGGTCCCGGGGACGGCGAGCTCCACCGTCGGTACGCAGGTCGTGACCGCGACGACCACCGCCTCGAACCGGCGGGCCTCGAGGTCGCGGTCGCGTTCGAGGACCGTGAGCGCCGGGCTGCGGGCCTGCGCGGTCCGGCGCCGCATCCCCTCCCCCACGCCGTCGGCACGGGCCGCCGGAGTCGCTGCGACCACCCGGTCGGCGGCGACCACGACCGCCGGGTCGTCCGCCCCGACACCGAGCGCGACGGCGGGCCAGTCGGGACAGTGCAGGACCGCGACCCGGGGCGGCGGTGGGGTCACGACGCCACCGGTGCGCCGGCACCCGCCGCCCCGGGGGCGGGCACGGACCGCAGCGTCGGGCGACCGTCGCCGGCGACCCGGCCGTCGGGACCGGGCAGCCACAGCACCCCCGACCGTGGTGCCGCCGCCGCCCGGCGACCCTGCACCACCACCTCGACCCGACGGGCCAGCAGGGTGCCGTGCCCCACCCCGATCCCCTGCCAACCGCCGGGGCCCGCCGCCCGGTCCGGCACGGCCCGCACGACGAGATCGGCCCGGTCGGGCCATCCCGCCGCGGCCCAACCGACGGGGACGAGCACGGCGCCGCGTTCCCGTGCCCGGGCGAGGAGCCGCCGGATGCGCCCCGCCGGCGGCGCCGCGGTGGGCGGCGGGGCGACGAGCAGCACCACGTCGACGCCCTCCACCAGTGCGGCGACGGTCTCCGCCCAGCGGTCGGCGGGGACCGGGTCGACGACCACGAACCGTGCCGGGTCGACCCCGGCGCGTTCCGCCGCCTCGACACCGACCGGCAGGGATCCGCCGGCGGGCACGACCGTTGCGACCCACGATCCCGCACGCGAGGCCGCGGCGACCAGACCGAGGGCGAGCGTGGTCGCCCCGACCCCGTCGACGGCGACGGTCAGGCCGCGCTGCAGCCCGGCCCGGGGGACGAGGTCGGCGAACGCGTCGTCGAGCGGCAGGAGCCGGTCGGTGGCATCCGCACCCGCCGGCCGCACACGCCCGGCCAGGGCGGCGAGCACCGACGGATCGACGGAACGGGCGGCGGAGGGCACCCGACGAGCATAGCGAACAGGTGTTCGATCGACCGGGGCGGGGAACCGCCACCGGGAACCGTCCTCAGGAGGGGACGGTCACCTCGACACCCGGCCGGTAGTACACGTACAGGTCCTCGATGATCTCACGGACACCCGATGCGTCCGTCCCGTCGAGCTCGACGGTGACGACACCGCCGTAGACGTGCACACGCCGCACGCCGCCCCGTTCGAACAGGCGACGGGCGAGCACCTCCGTCGGACGGTCACCCGTCGGCGGCTGTGCGGCGTCGAACCGGTCGTGCCCCATCCCCGAGAGCGTCCGGTTCGTCTCGTAGCGGAACACCCCCGGACGGGCGGTCGGGAATTCGATGACGTGAACGGGCTGGCCCATAGCGCCGTGAGCCTACCGCGACGGCTGCGACCGCAGCAGGACGCCGGCCGCGAGCGCGCACGACACCACGGCGAGCACCAGGTGCACGACCACGAACGCCGCCGGATGCCCGTTCCCGACGAGCAGCACCGTGCGCACCGGCCAGTACAGGAGCGCGCCGACCGCGGTCACGACCACGACACGGCGGGTGACCGTCGTGCGCACGAAGCGGTGCAGCAACGCCACCGCACCTCCGGCGGCGAACAGCACCGCCGGGACCACCCACGCGAGGCGTGCCGTCGTGTCGAGATCGGGGTCGACGACGATGTTGCGGACCCGCGCCCCCCACATGAGGAGGTTCCACGCACCGAAGAGCACCACCGCCACGTCACCACAACGCGCCGTCGGACGCAGCGCGGTGGGCAGGGCGGAAGGCACGGCACGACGCTACCGTTCCCCCTCATGGCAGACCTCCCCACGCTCGACCAGTTCCGCGCCGACGTGCTCGCGTTCCTCGAGGCGAACGCGAAACCGAAGGCCGAACAGAAGAAGTTCGTCTGGGGGCAGGGCCCCGACCACACGTCGCTCCTGCGGGAACCGGACCGTGACGAGGAACAGACCGAGATCGCCGAGGCGAAGGCGTGGCGGGCGAAGCGGTTCGACGCCGGCTTCGGGTGGATCACCGGGCCGAAGGCGTTCGGTGGACGGGAACTCCCCCACGCGTACGACCGCGTCTACAGCGAGCTCGAGTCGCGCTTCGAGGTGCCGAACCAGGCGTTCTTCGGGATCGGCCTCGGCATGGTCGCCCCGACGATCAACGAGCACGCCCACCCCGACGTGAAGGCCGCGCTGCTGCCGAAGATGTTCCGAGGCGACCTCGTCGGCTGCCAGCTGTTCTCCGAGCCGGGTGCGGGGTCGGACCTCGCCGGCCTGCAGTGCAAGGCCGAGCGCGACGGTGACGAGTGGGTCATCAACGGCCAGAAGGTGTGGACGTCGGGTGCGCACTACTCAGACGTCGGCGAGGTCGTCTGCCGTACCGACCCGAGCCTGCCGAAGCACCGTGGCATCACCGCGTTCGTCGTCGACATGCACGACCCGAACATCGAGGTGCGTCCGCTCCGGCAGATGTCGGGCGGCGCTGCGTTCAACGAGGTGTTCTTCAACGACTACCGCGTGCCCGACGTCAACCGTCTCGGCGAGGTCAACGACGGCTGGCGTGTGGCGCTCACGACGCTCATGAACGAACGGGCGTCGATCGGTTCCGGCGGTGCGGGCGGCGGCGGCAACGTGTCGGTGACCCGCCTCATCGAGATGGTGCGCCACTTCGGCCTCGTCGACGACGCCGTGGTGCGCGACGAGCTGATGCGGATCTACACCGGGTCGATGGTCGCCCGGTACTCGGCGCAACGGATGATGGACCGCATCCGCGCCGGCCAGGTGCCCGGGCCGGAGATGTCGGCGTCGAAGCTCGCGCTCACCGACAACATGCGGGCGATCTCGAGCTTCGTGTCGCGCGTGCTCGGCCCGCGCATCACCGCCGACACCGGCGAGTGGGGCACCTACTCCTGGACCGGGTACCTGCTGACCGTCCCGGCGATGAGCATCGCCGGCGGTTCCGACGAGACGCTGCGGAACATCGTCGGCGAGCGGGTGCTCGGCCTCCCGAAGGAGCCGGGGATCGACACGACGAGCGCCTTCACGGACATCCCGAAGGGCGGCTCGCTCACCGCACGACCGGCCTGACCTCCGGCAGACGCCAGCTGCGGCGGTGCTCGGCGCACGGGCCGAGCTCCGCCAACGCCGCCATGTGGGCGGCCGAGCCGTAGCCCTTGTTCCGCTCCCAGCCGTAGGCCGGGTAGCGGGTCGCGAGCTCGGTGAGCAGGTCGTCGCGTTCGACCTTCGCGAGCACGCTCGCCGCGGCGACGGCCGCGCAGCGACGGTCGGCGCCGACGACGGTGACGACGTCGGGCAACGCGACCAGTTCGTCGGTCGGCCCGTCGAAGAGCCCCGGGCGCACCGGCGGTGTGAGCCAGTCGTGCCGGCCGTCGAGGAGCACCACGTCCGGCACGGCCCCGAGGCGGGCGATCGCCCGGTGCCCGGCGACCCGCAACGCCGCGGTGATCCCCCATGCGTCGATCTCTGCTGCGGACGCGTGGCCGACCGCCGCGGCGCGGACCCAGGACCGGATCTGCGGCACGAGGGCGGCACGTCGCCGCGGCGACAGCAGCTTCGAGTCGGCGAGGCCGTCGGGCACGGGTGCCGCATCCGCGCCGACGAGTGCGACACCGACGCTCACCGGACCGCCGAGCGCCCCCCGCCCGACCTCGTCGACACCGGCGAGGAGCGTGCGACCGGGGACGGCGAGCAGGGATTCCTCGACCGTGCGGTCGGGTGCGTCGCGTCGCGCCACGCCGACCTCAGGAGAAACTCGCCGACCCGTCGTCGACGACGAGCGGTGCACGTGGGACGAGCAACGCCTCGCCACGACGGTCGGTCGTCGACCATCCGGGGTCGATCGCGGCGCAGGTGAGGGTCGGCGACGGTGTCCCGTCGTCGCCCTCGACCTCCCACAGCAGGGCCACGTTCGGGCCGTGCCAGCGCAGGGCGAAGGACACCGGCCCGAACCGGCTCGGCAGCCCGACGACCTCGATCGGTCGGCCCGCGAGGTCGGGCGTCCAACCGGCGAGCAGGTCGAGGACGTCGGCGCCGTCGTCCTCGCCGAGGAGGAACGCCCGGAGCCCGTCGGCTGACGGTGGCGTCGCAGCCGCCGACGCTGCGGCCGAGGTGCGGCGGGCGAGGAGGCGACGGCGGGGACGGCGGGCGACCGCTGCGGCAGCGTGCTCCCCCGCAGCCTCGAGCAGGCGTGCCCCGGCCTCCACGGCGGCGCGGGCCGCCGGATCGGGGCGGGCACGGAGTGCGTCGACCGCGACGAGCACCGTCGGCACGGCGGCACGGGCGAACGCCGGGTCGGCGGTGCGGCGCCGGTGGTGGTCGAGGGCGCCGAGCAGCGCAACGTGGTCGGCGTCGACGTCGGGCACCACCGTCATGCGGGCGAGCACCCCGGCGGCGTCGGCATGGTGCCCCCAGTCGTCGAGCACCGCCGCGACCGCAGCGTCGGCGCTGTTCGGCGCGAGGACCAGAGCCGCTGCGACATCCGCGCGCAGCCGTGCGAGCGCGACCGGATCGGCGACGTCGACCCGGGTGCCGCCGTCGAGCTGACGGATCCAGCCGCGCACCACCTGGTCGGCCGCGGCGAGGCCGGCGGGGACGACCTCGCCGGGGGGCAGGGGTGCGAGTGCGAAGCGGGTCGTCGAACCGTGCGCGAGCGGCCAGACGACGGCGACGAGCGGGCCCGCGTCGTCGAAGCCCTCGGTGCCGAGGCGTGCGGCGACGTCGTCCGCACCGTCCGCGGCGCGGACCGCGCCGGGTGCGCGCGGACCGACGACGACCGGCACGTCGTCGACCGACACGGTCGCCCCGTCGACGTGCACCCGCAACGGTCGACCGTCCGAGCGCCGCCACAGGAACGCGACGGCGACGGGGAGGCGTCCCTCGACGGTGATCTCGGTCGCGACCAGCGGACCGCCGGGCCCGACGGTGGCGTACGTGCGCCGGATCACGTCGGCGCCCTCGACCCGCACGACCGTCTCCACGACCGGCGTGCCCTCGATCGTGCGGTGTCGCAGGGTGGCGTCCGACGCCGGCCGCACCCATCCGGTCGCACCGCCGAACCAGACGTCGGCGACGAGCGGTGTGCCGTCGGGCGCGGTCGTCCGGATCCGACCGCCGCCGTCGCAGGTCGCGACCGCTCCGCCGCCCGCGACGCCGAGGACGACGTCGGTGCCCGCGCTCACCGGGAGCGGAGCGCGGCCTGCGGCGACCGGCGCAGCAGGCCCCGGTACGCCTCCGCCGGGGACCGGCCGTGGTTGACGACGGCGTCCATCTCGGCGCAGATCGGCATGTCGACGCCGCAGCGGCGGGCGAGCGCCATCACCGGGGCGGCGGCGCGCACGCCCTCGATCCCGTGGGGAGACGCGGCGAGCAGCTCCTCGAGCGGACGACCCCGACCGAGCTCCTCGCCGAAGGACCGGTTCCGCCCCTCCTGCGCGATGCAGGTGGCGATGAGGTCGCCCATGCCGGCGAGACCGGAGAGCGTCTCGGTCCGACCGCCGAGCGCGGTGCCGAGGCGCATCATCTCGCCGAAGCCGCGGGTGATCACGGTCGCACGCGTGTTGTCGCCGGTGCCGAGCCCGTCCGCGATGCCCGACGCCAGCGCGATCACGTTCTTCACGGCGCCGGCGATCTCACAGCCGACGACGTCGTCGTTCGGGTACACGCGGTACAGGTCGGATGCGAACACCCGCTGCAGGACCTCGCTGATGTGGGGCACGCCGAGTGCGATGACCGCGGCGGCGGCCTGCCCGTCGAGGATCTCCTTGGAGAGGTTCGGCCCGGTGAGCACACCGACAGGGTGGCCGGGGAGCACCTCCTCCACGATCTCGGTCATCCGCAGGTTCGTCACCGGTTCGAGGCCCTTGGTGAGGCTCACCACCGGCACCCAGGGGCGCACGTGCGCGGCGACCGCGTCGAGGGTGTCACGGAACACGTGGGACGGCACGGCCATCACGACCACGTCCGCGGCCTCGACCGCGTCCTGCAGCGACGACGTCGCCCGCAGCGCCGGATCGAGGGCGAAGCCCGGCAGGTAGCGGGAGTTCGTGGCCGACCGGTCGATCTCCTCCGCGAGCGCCGGGTCGCGGGCCCACAGGGTGGTCGGGGCGTTCCGCACGGCGAGGTTCGCCACGGTGGTCCCCCACGGACCTGCTCCGACGACGACGACCCGCACGTTCATGCGCCACACCCTAGGGCGCTCCCACCGCGTCGTCCCGGATGCCGCACCCCTAGAGTCGGCGCCGTGACCGCCGCCGTGCTCGTCCCCGTGAAGGCGTTCGGGCAGGCGAAGGCACGCCTGCGCGACGTGCTCGACGGTGCGGGCCGGGCACGCCTCGCCCGGACGCTCGCCACCGGCGTGGTGCGGGCCGCCGCACCGCTGCCCGTCGTCGTCGTCTGCGACGACGCCGAGGTCGCGACCTGGGCGGTGGAGCTCGGGGCGACGGTGCTGCACTGCCCCGAACCCGGTCTCGACGCGGCGGTCCGTCTCGGCACGGCGACGCTCGCCGCCCGCGGTGTCGACCGGGTCGTCGTCGCGCACGGTGACCTCCCCCGACCGGCGGGCCTCGCCCGCCTCGCGTCCGGCACCGGCGTGACGATCGTCCCCGACCGCCACGACGACGGCACGAACGTGCTCGTCGTCCCGACCGGCGCAGGCTTCGGCTTCGCCTACGGCCCGGGATCGTTCCACCGCCACGGGGCCGAGGCGTTGCGGTGCGGCCTGGCGTTGCGTGTGGTGCGTGACCCGGCGCTCGGGTGGGACGTCGACCGGCCGGAGGATCTCGTCGACGCCCGCACCGGAGACCGAGCCGCCCTCGACGTCTAGCGTGCGCGCCGTGACCACCCGCGACCCCCGCGCCACCGACGGCACCACCGCACCGATCACCTACGGGTCGATCGCCGCGACCGTGCACCGCGACCTGCCGACCCCGACCCGGGTGCTCGCGACCGGTGCCCATCCCGACGACATCGAGTTCGGTTGCGGGGCGACGCTCGCCAAGTGGGCGGCTGCGGGTGCGGAGATCCACCACCTCGTGTTCACCGACGGTTCGAAGGGAACCTGGGACCCGGGCGTCGACCCGGCGGAACTCGTCGTGCGGCGGCGTGCCGAACAGCGCGCGGCCGCCGCCGCGCTCGGCGCCCGGGGTGAGGTCGTCTTCTGCGGGTGGACCGACGGCGAACTCGAGTCGGGTCTGCGGGAACGCGGCGTCACCGCGTCGTGGATCCGCAAGCTCCGGCCCGACGTGGTCATCGGCCACGACCCGTGGAAGCGCTACCGGCTGCACCCCGACCACCGCAACGCCGGCCTGCTCGCGGTCGAGGGGATCGTCGCAGCCCGCGATCCGCTGTTCTTCCCCGAACAGGCGCTCGCGCCGCACCGGCCGACCGCCCTGCTGCTCTACGAGGCGGATGAGGTCGACCACGTCGAGGAGGTCACCGGGTTCGCCGACCGCAAGCTCGACGCCCTGCTCGCGCATGCGAGCCAGTTCCGGTCGACGATGCTGATCGAGGGCGACGACGACGGCGGCCAGCTCGCCGGTTTCCGCGGTCGCATCCTCGACCGGCTCGCCGACCACGGCGCGATCGTCGGTGTGGCCGAGGGTGAGGCGTTCAAGCGCATCGACCGGCTGTGACCACGGCCGCCCGGGTCATCGACCGCGCACGTGTCGCCGGGGTGGACGGTTGTCGGGGCGGCTGGGTGGTGGTGACCGTCGACGTCGATGCCACCTCCCGTACGCCCGCCACGGTCGAGGTGTGCACGACCTTCGCGGAGATCGCCGCACGGCCGTTCCGGGCGATCGCTGTGGACATGCCCATCGGACTGCCCGACGCCGGCCCCCGGGCGGCCGACGTCGCGACCCGGGCGGTGCTCGGCCCACGGCGTTCGTCGGTGTTCCCGGCCCCCGTCCGTGGGGTGCTCGACGCCGTCGACCACGCCGAGGCGTCGTCCCGGCACCGTGCGATCGACGGCCGGGGTCTCACGGTGCAGGCGTGGAACCTCGTGCCGAAGATCCGGGAGGTCGACACGGTCGTGCGCGCCGAGGGTGACGACCGGATCCGGGAGGCGCACCCGGAGGCCGCGTTCGCCGCGCTCGCCGGTGCGCCGTTGACCGACCCGAAGCGCACGGCTGCGGGGGCGGCGACCCGGCGCAGCCTGCTCGGCACGGCGCTCGTGGAGGTCGTCCCGCTCCTCGGCGGGCCTCCACCCCGGGGTGCCGCTCCCGACGACGTCGCGGACGCGGCCGTGCTCGCCTGGACGGCGCGCCGCCTCGCAGCCGGGACGGCGGTCACGGTCGGCGACGGGGCCGTCGACGGGGCCGGGCTGCGCATGCGGGTCTGCTGGTGAGGAACCGGCGACCCTTGAGACGACGACCGCCCGGGCGCTAGCGTGCCCCGCCGGGGGGGGAACCGAACCCGACGCGGAGAGGATCCCGACACAGATGAGCACGACGGCTGCACGGCGGAACGCCGACGTCGATCCCGTCCCTCCCGGCGCCTGGATGGCCGTCGGTTCCTGCCGGGGCCACACGGACCTGTTCTTCGCCCCGCACGCCGAACGCCCCCAGGCGCGTCTGCGCCGGGAGGCGAAGGCCCGCCTGCTCTGCCAGGGCTGCCCGTCGCTCGAGCCGTGCCGGAGCTGGGCCCGCGAACAGCGGGAGTACGGCTTCTGGGGTGGCGAGAGCGAGGAGGAGCGCTTCCGGGCCGGCTACGACGTCACGGTCGTCACCCCGGTCGTGCGGACGCGCACCCTCGTCGACGTCTGAGTCGTCGCGGCGCCCCCGACGTCACACCCCCCGGCCAGACTGCACGCGACGGGTCCGGCCCTCCCGTCCGACACCTGGGCCGCACCGGGAGGCGGACCGAGGGGCCGTACGTGGTGCACAGGGAACACCGATCATCGGGCCGTCCCGGCCCCGTCGTGCTGGGCCGTCTCGCCCGCAGCCTCGCCGAACTCGTGGCGGACGGTGCGCCGCATCTCGTCGTCCGCGTCGGGGCGACCGCGCACGGGGTGACGGAGCTGACCGTCGCTGCGGCGCCGTGCGGTGGCGTCGACGGTCTCGTCGGCTGGCGGGCCGACGACGGGGCGCACGCGGTCGCGGTCGCCGCAGCGGGACGCACGACCGGTGGGACGGTGGCGACCGGGGGCGAACTGGCCGTCGCCCACGTGGTCGACCGGTGCGGTCGGTCGGCGTCCGCCGTCGCACCGCTCGGCGGGACCGCCCGCCACGCCGGCACCGACGCGGTGGGCGGACGTCTCGACGATGTGTGCCGCCGTGCCCTCGGCCTGCCCACCCCTGCCGAACCCGGGCCGACGACCGCCTACTGGGTGGGCCGCCTCCTCGTGGCGCTCGCACGGTCGTCGCCGGTGCGGGACTGGTCCGACGTGGCCGCGGTGGCGACGACCGCGTTCGCCGTCGTCGTGCCGCCGGACGACCCGACCCGCCTGCGCGCCGTGCTCGACCGGCTCGGCGCCGCGCACGACTGGGCGCACATCCGGGCGGCCGTCGCCACCGGGGCGCAGCGGGCCGAGGGGGTCGACGCCGCCGCAGCGGCCTGGATGGACGAGGGGACGTTCGCCCGGTGGTCGGTGGCCGCCCTCCGGCGCACCGCCCCACCGGCCGACGTCCTCGCCGGGCTCGGCGGCGACGCCGGGCGCGTACTCGCCGGGGTGCTCCGGGCCTGCGGTACGGTTCCGCGCCGATGACCGAGCACGGCACCGTCGCACCGAACGCCGCCCGATTCCCCGCCCTCGCACCGGACCGGGCGGCACCCTGGGCGCGGTTCCTGCGGCCGGACCGGGTGCTGTTCCCCACCCATGCGGGCATCGTCCTCGAGGAGGTCCGTGCGGGGTACGCCCGACTGCGGCTGCCCGCGCGCCCCGAGGTGAGCCAGGTGGCGGGGCTGATCCACGGCGGTGCGCTCGCCACCCTCCTCGACACCGCGGCGATCCCCGCAGTCGGGACCGCCTACCCCGAACAGCCCGACATGGTGACCGTGTCCTTGCACATCGACTTCTGCGGCGCCGTGCGCGACGAGGACGCCGTCGCCGAGGCCTGGGTCACCCGGGCCACCGGTTCGCTCGCCTTCGTCGCCGCCGAGGCACGCGGCGCGCGCACCGGCGATCTCGCCGCGACGTCGTCGTCGGTGTTCCGGGTCCGCCCACGCCCGCGCTGACACCGGCTGGGCGGGCGGAGCGCTCAGTCGAGCGTCGACACCATGATGCGGTCGGCGGCGAACCGGCCGATCCCGACGCTGCGACCTGCGACGGTGACCGTCACGGTGCCGTCGGGCGACGCAGCAGCCACCACACCCTCGTTGCCAGGGGTGACCGCGGCATCCTCGAGGAAGCGCAGCAGGCCGTCGGTGAACTCGAGTTCCTCGGGGATGCGGGTCACGACGAAGCGATCACCCACGCGGACGTCCGCGAGCATCACCGTGTCGGGCGGGAGGTACCCCGAACCCGGGATCGGGTTGCCGTGCGGACAGGTCGTCGGGGAGCCGAGGACCCGATCGAGCGCGGCCTCGACGTTCGGGGAGATCACGGCCTCCCAGCGGTTCGCCTCGACGTGCGCCTCCGCCCACGACAACCCGAGGATGTCGGTCAGCATCCGTTCGGCGAGACGGTGCCGACGCACGACACGCACGGCGAGCGCCTCCCCCCGGGGGGTGAGCTCGATCCCGCCGTCGAGCGTCAGGAGGCCCTCGGCCTCGAGGCGGCGCACCATCTCCGACACCGACGGGCGGGACACGCCGAGCCGCTCCGCGATCCGGGCCTGGATGACCTCGACGTCGTCCTCGTGCAGTTCGAAGATCGTCTCGCAGTACTGCGCGAACGCAGGGTTCAGCCCATCGAGGCCTGCATCACCGTGCGGAGCCGTCGGAACGAACGTCATCGGACCCGCATGGTAGTGGAGGTCCTCCGTGGGGGGCGGGCCGGGCCCTCGGTAGCGTGCGCGCCATGTCCGCCCCGGACCCCTCGCCCCGCCACCGCTGCAGGCGACGCATACTCGCACTCGCCGCGGGCCTGCTCGCCGCCCTCGTCGCGGCGTGCAGCGCGCCCGGCGACGGGGCCGCGACGCCGGGCACCGTCGCCGACGACCGTCCCGTGGCCGTGCGGGCGGAGGTCGTCGCCACCCTCCCCCACGACCGCACCGCGTTCACGCAGGGCCTCGAACTGCACGACGGTGTCCTCGTCGAGTCCACCGGGCTCGTCGGCGCGTCGTCGATCCGGCTCACCGACCCGACGTCCGGTGCCGTGCTGCGCCGCACCGACGTCCCCGCGCCGCACTTCGCCGAGGGAGCGACCGTCGTCGGCGACCGCATCGTGCAGCTCACCTGGCGGTCGGGCGTCGCGTTCACCTACGACCGCACCACGCTCGCCCCCGGCCCGACGTTCCGCTACGAGGGCGAGGGCTGGGGTCTCTGCGACGACGGGACGCGCCTCGTGCAGTCGGACGGCTCGGCACGCCTCACGTTCCGCTCGCGCACCACGTTCGAGGTGACGGGCACGGTGGACGTCGTCACCCGCGACGGCCTGCCGGTCGAGCGGCTCAACGAGCTCGAGTGCATCCCTGCGGCCGACGCCACGCTCCGTCCGCCGCTCGCGGCGGGGGGCCCGACGGTGTGGGCGAACGTGTGGCGCACCGACCGGGTCGTCGGCATCGATCCCGCGACCGGCGTCGTGCGCGCCGAGTTCGACGTCGCCGCGCTCCGCCCGTCCGGCGCCACCGCCGAGGACGTGGCGAACGGCATCGCCCTCGACCGATCGGACGGCACGCTCCTCGTCACCGGCAAACGCTGGCCGCACATCCACCGGGTGCGACTCGTCGCCGGGTGACTCAGTCGCCGACCTCGGGACGCAGCGTCGGGAACAGGATGACCTCGCGGATCGACGCACTCCCCGACAGCAGCATCGCGACGCGGTCGACACCGATCCCGAGCCCGCCGGTCGGTGGCAGGCCGTACTCGAGGGCTCGCAGGTAGTCCTCGTCGACGGTGCGCTGCGCCTCGTCGTCACCGTGGTCCGCCGCGGCGACCTCGGCCTCGAACATCGCCCGCTGTCGCACCGGGTCGTTCAGCTCCGAGTAGCCGTTCGCGAGCTCACGGCCGCCGACGAAGAGCTCGAACCGGTCGGTGTTGCCCGGGTCGCCCACGCTCGGCTTCGCGAGCGGCGACACCTCGGCCGGGTAGCCGGTGGCGAACAGGGGCCGGTCGTGACCGAGATGCTCCTCGACCCGCTTGTCGAAGATCGCGTAGACGAGTCGCCCCGGACCCCACCAGTCCTCGTGGCCGACGCCGAGCTCGTCGCAGGTGCGTCGCAGCGTCGCGACGTCGTCGTCCACCGACACGGTGCGACCGGTGTACTCGGCGATGAGGTCGACGATGCTGCGCCGCGGCCAGGGCGGGGTCAGGTCGATCGTCGCACCGGCGCGTTCGGGGTGGGCCACGACGTAGGAGCCGGTCGCCTCCATCGCCGCCCGGCAGATCATCCGCTCGGCGACACCGATCATGTCGTCGAAGTCGGCGAGCGCCCGGTACACCTCGACCATCGTGAACTCGGGGTTGTGTCGGGTCGAGATCCCCTCGTTGCGGAACACCCGGCCGATCTCGTAGACGCGTTCGATCCCGCCGACGACGAGGCGCTTCAGGTGCAGTTCGAGCGCGATCCGCAGGTACATCTGCTGATCGAGCGCATTGTGGTGGGTGACGAACGGTCGGGCTGCCGCACCGCCGACCTCGGTCTGCAGCACCGGCGTCTCGACCTCGACGTAGTCCTCCTCGTCGAGCTGACGACGGAACGCGGCGATCGTGCGATGACGGACCCGGAAGGTGTGCCGGGCGTCGGGGTTCACGATGAGGTCGACGTACCGCTGCCGGAACCGGGTGTCGGTGTCGGACAGGCCCCGCCACTTGTCGGGCAGCGGCCGGACCGCCTTGGCGAGCAGCGTGACCGTCGCCGCCCGCACCGAGAGCTCACCGGTCTTCGTGGTCATCACCGTGCCGGCGGCGCCGACCCAGTCACCGAGGTCGAGGTCGCAGACCGCCTCGAACGGCTCGTCGCCGAGGTCGCCCCGGGAGATGAAGAGCTGCACGGTGCCGCTGTCGTCGGCGACGGTGAGGAACACGAGCTTGCCCATCCGGCGGGCGAGCATCACCCGGCCGGCGACGCGCACGTCGACGTCGGTCTCCGTCTGCGGTCCGAGGTCGCCGAAGCGTGCGCGGAGTGCGGCGGCGGTGTCGGTCCGGTCGAACCGTGACGGGTAGGGGTCGATGCCGGCGGCACGCAGCGCATCGGCCTTCGCCTGACGGATCCGGCGCTGCTCGTCGAGCGCGCCGGCCGACGTCGCGGTCCCCTCGTCCTCCGTCGTCGTCACGTCGTGCAGCGTAGGAGCCGCACCCGGCCGACCCCGGGATCGTGGCACCCCGTGTGAGCGGGACGCCCCCTCGGCGGTAGGGTCCGGGCGTGGACGCAGACGTCTCCCTCCCCGCCGACCTGCCGCTCGGGGCCGAGTTCCCGACCCCCGACCGCGCGCAGTGGCTGACTCTCGTCGACAAGGTGCTCGCCGGAGCGCCCTTCGACCGCAAGCTCGTGACGACCACGCCCGACGGTCTGCGGGTCGAACCGCTCTACGTCGACGGTGACGGACCGGGCCCCGACGCCGCCGGTGTGCCGGGCGTCGCGCCGTTCGTCCGAGGTTCGACGGCGGGGTCCCGCAACGTCGCCGGCTGGGACGTCCGCCAGTGGCACGGTGTCACAGCAGGGGCCTCCGTCGCCGATGTCAACCGGGCGATCCTCACCGATCTCGAACGCGGGGTCACCTCGATCGTCCTCGGTCCGCTCGGCGCGACCGACGTCGACACCCTCGACCGGGTGCTCGCCGGCGTGTACCTCGACCTCGCCCCGATCTGTCTCGACTGGGGGCCGGACGCGCTCGCAGGCATGCGCGCCCTCACCGAACTGTGGGCACGCCGTGGCGTCGCCCCGAGCGCTGCGCTCGGTGGGTTCGGGATCGACCCGCTCGGCACGACCGCCCGCAACGGGTGGAGCATCGAACCGCTCACGACGGCGCTCGCCGACGCCGGTGCCGCCGCGGCGGCGACCGCCGAGGCGTACCCGGGGGTGCGTGCCCTGACCGTCGACGCGACCGTCTACGCCGACGGCGGTGCGACACCCGCCACCGAGATCGCGTACGCGCTCGCGACCGGTGTCGCCCTGCTGCGGGCGACCGTCGACGCCGGGGCCACCGTCGCCGAGGCCGCCGCGCAGATCACGTTCCGTCTCGATGCCACCGCGGACCAGTTCACGACGATGGCGAAGCTCCGTGCCGCCCGCCGCTGCTGGGCCCGGGTGCTCGAGGTCTCGGGGGCTCCCGAGGTGCCGATGCACGTGCACGCCTGCACCGCCCGGTCCGCGATGAGCCAGCGCGACCCGTGGGTGAACCTGCTGCGGGCGACGATCGGGACGTTCGCCGCGGCGACCGCCGGCGCGGACGCGATCACCGTGCTGCCCTTCGGTGCGGCCGCGGGTCGTTGGGACGACGACGGGCGGCGTCTCGCCCGCAACACCCAGATCGTGCTCGCCGAAGAGTCGAACCTCGCCCGTGTCGCCGACCCGGGCGGCGGATCGTGGTACGTCGAAGCGGCCACCGAGTCGCTCGCCGAGGCGGCGTGGGCACGGTTCCGGGCGGTCGAGGCCGATGGCGGGATGGCCGCCGTCCTCGCGTCGGGTGCGGTCGGCCGGTCGCTCGCCGAGCGCTGGGACGAACGGCTCGCGGCGCTCGCCACCCGACGGGAGCCGATCACCGGGGTGAGCGAGTTCCCCGACCTCGACGAGCCTTCCCCCGTTGCGACCGCTGCGTCGGCCACGGTCGGCGCTGGTGCCGTCGCCGTCCCCCCCGGTCCGGCGGCTGCGGTGCGGATCGAACCGATCCCGCTGCGGCGGCTCGCCGCCCCCTTCGAGGCGTTGCGCGACGCGGCGGACGGTGCGGCCGTCCGCCCGACGGTGTTCCTCGCGAACCTCGGTCCGGTCGCCGTGCACACGGCGCGCGCCACGTTCGCGAAGAACCTCTTCGAGGTCGGCGGCATCCGCGCCGTCGGCAACGACGGGTTCGACGACGTCGACGAGCTCGTCCGTTCCTTCACCGCGTCCGGCGCACCGCTCGCCGTCGTCTGCTCCTCCGACGCGGTCTACGCCGAGCGTGCGGCGGCCGCCGCCGCGGCGTTGCGTGCGGCGGGTGCCCGCCGCGTCTACCTCGCCGGTGCGCCCGGCGACCGTCGCGCCGAGTTCGAGGCCGCCGGCGTCGACGAGTTCGTGATGCTCGGCGTCGACGTGCTCGACGTCCTGACCCGTGCGCTCACCACCGTCGGCGTCCCGCCGACGGCCTGATCCCCACCGACCCGCCCCGAGGGCCCGAACGTAGAGTTGCCACCATGCCGGTTCCCGATTTCTCCTCCGTCGTCCTCGGACCGCCGACGGGCCGCGCCGATCTCGACCGGTGGTCGGAGGCGCTCGCCACCGAGACCGGCAAGGACCTCGACGCGCTGCTGTGGGACACCCCCGAGGGGATCCCGGTGCGACCGCTGTACACGGCGGCGGACCGGGACGGTCTCGACTTCCTCGGCGGCCTGCCGGGTATCGCCCCCTTCGGTCGGGGCCCGTACCCGACGATGTACGTGAACCAGCCCTGGACCATCCGGCAGTACGCCGGGTTCTCCACGGCGGAGGCGTCGAACGCGTTCTACCGGCGCAATCTCGCAGCCGGTCAGAAGGGCCTGTCGGTGGCGTTCGACCTCGCGACCCACCGCGGGTACGACTCCGACCACCCGCGCGTGTCCGGCGACGTGGGCATGGCCGGTGTCGCGATCGACTCGATCCTCGACATGCGCCAGCTCTTCGACGGCATCCCGCTCGACGAGATGTCGGTGTCGATGACGATGAACGGTGCCGTGTTGCCGGTGCTCGCGCTCTACATCGTCGCCGCCGAGGAACAGGGCGTCGCGCAGCGGCAGCTCGCCGGGACCATCCAGAACGACATCCTCAAGGAGTTCATGGTCCGGAACACGTACATCTACCCGCCCGCCCCCTCGATGCGGATCATCTCCGACATCTTCGGGCACACGTCGCGGGAGATGCCGAAGTTCAACTCGATCTCGATCTCCGGCTACCACATGCAGGAGGCGGGGGCGACGGCCGACCTCGAGCTCGCCTACACGCTGGCGGACGGGGTGCAGTACCTGCGGGCCGGCATCGGCGCCGGACTCGACGTCGACGCGTTCGCGCCGCGCCTGAGTTTCTTCTGGGCGATCGGCATGAACTTCTTCATGGAGGTGGCGAAGCTCCGGGCGGCGCGCCTGCTGTGGGCGAAGCTCACCAAGACGTTCTCGCCGTCGGACCCACGGTCGCTCGCGCTGCGCACGCACTCCCAGACGTCGGGCTGGTCGCTCACCGCGCAGGACGTCTACAACAACGTGGTCCGCACCTGCGTCGAGGCGATGGCCGCCACGCAGGGGCACACCCAGAGCCTGCACACGAACTCCTTCGACGAGGCACTCGCCCTCCCGACCGACTTCTCGGCCCGGATCGCCCGCAACACCCAGATCGTGCTGCAGCAGGAGTCGGGGACCACCCGGGTGGTCGACCCGTGGGGTGGCAGCTACTACGTCGAGCGGCTCACCTACGAGCTCGCCCGGAAGGCGTGGGCGCACATCACCGAGATCGAGGCGATGGGCGGCATGGCCGAGGCGATCGAGGCGGGGATCCCGAAGCTGCGTATCGAGGAGGCGGCCGCCCGCACGCAGGCGCGCATCGACTCCGGACGCCAGACGGTCGTCGGGGTGAACCGCTACCGCCTCGACCACGAGCCGCCGGTGGACGTGCTGAAGGTCGACAACGCGGCCGTGCGGGCCGGTCAGCTCGCGAAGCTCGAACGGCTCCGCGCCGAACGTGACCAGTCGACGGTCGACGACGCGCTGCGGGCGTTGACGAACGCCGCCGACCGGGGTGACGGCAACCTGCTCGAGCTGTCGATCGCGGCTGCCCGCGCGAAGGCGACCGTCGGTGAGATCTCCGATGCGATGGAGAAGGTGTTCGGCCGCCACACGGCGCAGATCCGTTCGATCCAGGGCGTGTACTCCTCGGAGGTCGGCGTGGAGAACCCAACCGTGGCCCGCGCCCGTGCGCTCGTCACCGCGTTTGAGGAGGCGGAGGGGCGTCGACCCCGCCTGCTCGTCGCGAAGATGGGTCAGGACGGCCACGACCGCGGCCAGAAGGTGATCGCTACCGGGTTCGCCGACCTCGGCTTCGACGTCGACATCGGCCCGCTGTTCCAGACGCCGACCGAGGTCGCCCGCCAGGCCGTCGAGGCGGACGTGCACGTGGTCGGGGTGTCCTCGCTCGCCGCGGGTCACCTGACACTCGTGCCGGAGCTGCGGGCGGCGCTGCACGCCGAGGGACGCGACGACATCCTCGTCGTGGTCGGTGGTGTCGTCCCGCCCCAGGACTACGACGCGCTGCTCGCCGCGGGCGCGGCCGCGATCTACCCGCCGGGCACGGTCATCGCGGAGGCGGCGGTCGACCTGCTCGGCACCCTCGGCGCCACCCTGCCGGGCGACTGAGCGGGACGGGTCGCAGCGTGGCGCCGACGCTCACCGTCGAGGCCTACGTCGACGGTGTGCTCGCCGGCGACCGGTCGGTGCTCGCGCGGGCGATCACGCTCGTCGAGTCCCGTCGCGACGACCATCGCGTCCTCGCCGAGGAGGTGCTCGTCCGCTTGCTGCCCCACGCCGGCCGGTCGCACCGGGTGGGGATCACCGGGGTGCCCGGTGTGGGGAAGTCGACCTTCATCGAGGCGTTCGGGTCGAACCTCACGGCGTCGGGCCACCGGGTCGCGGTCCTCGCCGTCGACCCGACGTCGTCGCGCACCGGCGGGTCGATCCTCGGCGACAAGACCCGCATGCCGATGCTGTCGACGGACGCTGCGGCGTTCGTGCGCCCGTCGCCGTCGGGCGGCACGCTCGGCGGGGTGACCCGCACGACGCGGGAGACGATGGTGCTCGTCGAGGCCGCCGGGTACGACGTGGTGCTCGTGGAGACCGTCGGGGTCGGTCAGTCGGAGACGATCGTCGCCGACATGGTCGACTTCTTCCTCGTGCTGATGCTGCCGGGAGCCGGCGACGAACTGCAGGGCATCAAGAAGGGCATCCTCGAGCTCGCCGACATGATCGCGGTGAACAAGGCCGACGGCGAGAACCGCACCCGCGCGACCGCGGCGGCGAGCGAGTACGCGTCGGCGCTGCACCTGATCACGCCGCCGAGCGCGGCCTGGCAGCCCCCGGTCGTGCTCTGTTCGGGCCTGCGCAACGAGGGCCTCGACACCGTGTGGACCCACATCCGGCGGCATCGCGAGGTGCTGACGGCGAACGGGGCCTGGGCACGCACGCGGGCGGAGCAGCAGCTCCGCTGGATGTGGTCGATGGTGGAGGACCGGCTCGTCGCCGAGTTGCACCGCCGCACCGCCGCGCTCGTGCCGGAGCTCGAGGCGTCGGTGCGGGCGGGAACGATGACCGCCGCGATGGCGGCCGACCGACTGCTCGCCGCGTTCGGCGAGGGGTCGGCCGCCGACGCGGTCACTGCTTGACGGCTTCGATCTCGAGTTCGATCTTCACGGTGTCACCGATGACGACGCCGCCGGTCTCGAGCACGGCGTTGTACTCGAGGCCGAAGTCCTTCCGGCTGATCTCGGTCTCGGCGGAGAACCCGGCGCGGGTGCCGCCCCAGGGGTCGCCGGAGGTGCCGTTGAACTCGACCTCGAGCTCGACGCTGCGGGTGACGCTGCGGATGGTGAGGTCGCCGGTGACGATCCAGTCGTCGTCGTCGGCCCGGACCCCGGTCGAGCGGAACGTCCAGGTCGGGTGTGCGGCGACCTCGAAGAAGTCGGCGGAACGCAGGTGCTCGTCACGCTTGTCGTCACGCGTGTCGATGGTGGCCGGGTCGAGGGTGACCTCGACGGACGACGCGGTCGGGTCCTCGGCGATGGTGATGGTGCCCGAGAACGCAGAGATGCGGCCGCGGACCTTGGAGACCATCAGGTGGCGGACGGAGAACCCGGCCTCGGAGTGGGACGGGTCGATGTTCCAGGTGCCGACGGGGATCTGGGGGGTGGACATGGCTGCTCCCTGGGAGGGTCGGGGGATCGTTGCGTCCGCAACCATAGCGACGGTTCGTTGCATGCGCAAGTAGAATTCCGCCATGGCCGATCGCCCCGGAACCGTGCCGTGGCTCGACCCGCTCGAGATGCGGGCCTGGCGCAGCCTGCTGCACGCCACCGCCCAGCTGAACGCCGTGCTCGACGTCGAGCTCGTCGCCGCACACGACCTGCCCCTCGCCGACTACGCCGTCCTCGTGACGCTGTCGGAGGCCGACGACCGCCGACTCCGCATGCACGAGCTCGCCGAGCGCCTGCAGCTCTCCCCCTCGGGTCTCACCCGGCGCGTCGACCGCCTGACCCGGGCCGGCCTCGTCGATCGGGAGCGCTGCGACACCGACGGTCGGGGCACCTTCGCCGTGCTCACCACCCGGGGGCTGCGCCGCCTCGAGGACGCCGCTCCGACCCACGTCGACGGCGTCCGCCGCCACTTCGTCGACCGACTCGACCGCCGGTCCCTCGCCACCCTCGGCGACCTGCTCGACCGGGTCGCCGAACCCGACGGGAAAAAGTAGAACGATCGTTTACATCGGTCGCTCGGATGTGGCAAGATGATTCTCGTGACTCCCCCCTCGGTCGACTCCACCCCCCGGACGTCCGACGACCTGCTCGCCCGTCTCCTCCCCCGCTGGACCCAGCAGGCGTGGATGGCGGAGGGGCACTGCGCCGGCCGTACCGAGCTGTTCTTCCCCCCGCCTGCCGAGCGCCCGCAGTCGCGGGTGCGCCGCGAGGCCCAGGCCCGGGCGATCTGCGCCGACTGCCCCGTGCTGCTCGAGTGCCGCAGCTACGCCCGCGTGAACCGTGAGCACGGGTTCTGGGGCGGCGAGAGCGAGGAGGAGCGCACCCTCGCCGGGTTCGCCCCGCCGCACCCCATCGGCAGCCCGAACCGGCTGCGCACCGCGAGCTGACGGGCCTCCTCAGGCCCGCAACGCACCCTTGGTCACCTTGCCGAGCGCGTTGCGCGGCAAGGCGTCGACGAGGTGCACGATACGCGGCCGCTTGTAGTTCGCGAGCCGCTCGGCGGTGAACGCCGTGAGTTCCGCTGCGCTCACCGACCCGTCGGTCTCGCACCACGCGGTGACGACCTCGCCCCACTCCGGGTCGGGCGTGCCCGT
>CAYVOK010000015.1:0-19736 GCA_964453335.1 uncultured Acidimicrobiaceae bacterium | reverse complement strand
CCCGTCCCCTCCGCGAGTCGCACGTCGACCCCGGGCAGGGCGATGCCGACCGTCCCCGGTCGCCGCTCGCCGTCGTAGGGGTTCGACACGAGCATCACGGTCTCCGTCATGCCGTAGCGCTCGAGGACCCGCTGCCCCGACACCGTCGCCATCCCGCGCCAGAGATCCGCCGGCAGCGGGGCCGACCCGGACACGCACAGGCGCAACGCCGCCAGTTCGGCGGCACGCGGCGACGACGCGAGCCGGTGGTACATGGTCGGCACACCGAAGAACAGCGACGCGCGTTCCGCCGCGGCGGCGTCGAGCACGGCGTCGACGTCGAAGCGTTCGAGCAGGACCGCGGACGCGCCGGCGGCGAGCGTGCCGTGCAGGCCGACACCGAGACCGTGCATGTGGAACAACGGCAATGCGAGCACGAGGCGGTCCTCGGGCGTCCACCGCCACGCGAGGCGCAACGCCTCGACACTCGACGTGAGGTTCGCGTGCGTCAGCACCGCACCCTTCGGGCGCCCGGTCGTCCCCGACGTGTACCCGATGAGGGCCGGCGCGTCCGGTGCGGCGGCGTCGAGCTCGGGGACCGGCCCGTCCGGCAGATCGACGTCGGTGCCGACCACCCGGACCCCGGGACCCGCCGCGCGCACCCACGACGCCCGCTCGGCGTCGTCGACGACCGCCATGCGCGGCGCGCCGTCGACGACGAGGTGGGCGAGCTCGTCCGCGCCGTACGCCGTGTTCGCAGGGATGACCGTCAGACCGGCCCGCAGGCAGGCGACGTGCGCCACGACGAGGTCCACCGTCGACGCAGCCGAGACGAGCACCCGGTCACCGGGCACGAGACCCGCCGCAGCGAACCGACCGGCCACCGTCGCCGTGCGCTCGTCGAGCTCAGCGCCGCTCCACCAACGCCCCGACCAGTCCCGCAGCACCGCACGACCGGGATCCGCCCGCCAGTGCGCGACCCAGCGCCGCGGCAGCGTGCCGCCGGCACCGAGGTCGACGTCGGTCGCGGAGGTGCCGGCGGGCAGGTGGGCCGTCCAGTGCGGCGCAGCGGTCATGGGCGCAGATCCTACGGGTGGGTGCCCGCGCCGAACGCCCAGAAGGCGATCGCCGAGGCGGCTGCGACGTTGAGGGAGTCGACGTCGCCCGCCATGCGGATCGCGACCCGGTCGTCGGCGCGTGCGAGGACCTCGGCGCTGAGGCCCTCGCCCTCGCTGCCGAGCAGCAGCGCGACCGGGGCGCCCGCAGTACCGTCGCCCGGTCCCGCCGTCCACGGTCCGGGCAGCGGACGCCCGGCCGGAGTGAGGGCCACCAGCCGGTACCCGGCCGCCCGCACCACGTCGAGGTCGGTGGGCCACCGGGGCAGACGCGCCCACGGCACGGCGAGCACCGCACCCATCGAGACCCGCACCGTCCGCCGGTACAACGGGTCGCAGCAGCGCGGGCACAGCAGCATGGCGCCGACACCGAGACCGGCGGCGTTGCGGAAGATCGCACCGAGGTTCGCCTGGTCGACCACCCCTTCGACCACCGCCACCGTGCGCCCGGCCGCCGCCGCCAACACCTCGACGGCTTCGGTCTCCGGCGGTCGCACCACCTCGGCGAGCACGCCGCGATGCACGTCGAACCCGGCGACCGTGGCGAGCACGGCCCGTTCGACGAGGAGCACGTCAGGCGCCGGGCGGCCCGACCGGGCGTGCGCCTCGAGCGCAGGGAGGAGTCGGTCGTGGGCGGACGGTGTCACCGCGACGGTGCGCACCTCGGCACCCGACCGCAGCACCCGGTCGACGACGAGCAGCGACTCGGCGACGTAGGTCGGCTCCGGTGCGCCCCGCTGGACCCGATCGGTGAGGCGGAGGAACGGCGCGAGGCGAGCGTCCGACGGGTCGTCGACCCGAACGGGGTTCGTCACCGCACGACCGCCGGGTAGCGTCCGTTCCGATGCGACCCGTCGCACGGCAGTCCCGGTCCGCGGTCCTCTGCGGACTCACCCTCCTCGCCGCGGCCTGCGGCAGCGGCGCAGGCGACGCGGACGGGGGCGGCACGGCGACGACCGCGCCCGTCGTCTCGTCGACGACCGCACGACCGACGCCCGCAGCGCCACCCGACACGGTCCGTGTCGCGGCCGTCGGCGGCGGGACCGGGCGGGTCGTCGTGGTCGAGGGGATACTGCCCACGCCCTGCCACGAGATCGCCTGGACGGCGGGCACACCCGACGCCGGCGGGGTGGTGCCGATAACCCTCACGGTGACCGCACCGACCGACCGCGTCTGCGCGCAGGTGCTCACGCCCTACCGGCTCGAGATCGACGTCGCCCTCCTCGCACCGGGTGCCCGCGCCGTCTCGGTCGGCGGGACGGTCGTGCCGTTCGACGCGACGACGACCACCGGCCGCCCCTGAGCGGGCCGACGGGGCGGTCACGGGCGCAGCTTCACCCATCCGAACTCGGTGTCGGGGTCGCCGTCGTCGTAGCCCGGGTCACCCGGGAGCAGGACCTCGTAGCGGGGCACGTCCCGCGAGACCCGCACCTGGTGCGCCTCGACCGCGGCGGCCGCGGCGCGCACCGCCGCGGCGGCGACGTCGAACGGTTCGAGGCACTGCAGCATGCGGGCGGTCGGGGTCATCATCGCCATGCCCTCGGCACGCCATGCGGCCATCCCGGTGGCGGGGGCGATCCAGTCGTGGTGGACGATCTCGGTGTCGTCGTGCATCGGCACCTGGCCGGGCGGCGCGGCGGCGAGGAAGAACCGCGTGTCGAACCGGCGCGGCGGACCGAGCGGGGTGATCCAGTGCGCCACGTAGTGCACCTGCGACGCGTCGAGGACGACGTCGAGCTCACGGACGACGGTGGCGAAGTCGACCTCGCCGGCGTTCAACCCGGTCCGCAGGGCCTCCGCCGCGTCTCGGCGGGCATCGTCGTCGAAGCGCACCGGTGCCCCGCTGCGGCGGTCGACGCCGAGCAGGATCCCCGCCTCCTCGAAACACTCCCGCAGCGCCGCGACCCAGTACGCGAGGCCGCCCTCGGCGATGCCGAGCGCGGCGGAGGCCGCCGCGTCGTCGAGCCCGCGCACGCGGTCGAACACGGTCGCTGCGTCCTCGGGGTCGACACGCCCCCCGGGGTACACCCACATGTCGCTCGCGAACACCGCCTGCACCGTGCGCCGCAGCATGAGGACGCGGAGGTCGGGACGGTCGTCGACGAGCATCACCGTCGCCGCCGGGCGGATCGGGACGGCGGTCGGGTCGACGTCGCCTGCAGGGGTGCTCATCGTGCCGCCTTCCGTGCGGTCGCCACCTCGAACGGTGTCATCACCGCCAACTGTCGGGACATCGCGACGAGCCGACCGTCCGGCCCGCGGATCTCGCCGTCCTCCTCGAGGAACCCCTCGGCGACGGCGCGCGTGCGGAACTCGCCGAGGAACCAGCTGTCCGGTGCGTACCGCGCGACGTCGTCGTGGCGGAAGTGGACGGTGAGCTCGACGGTGGGCACCACCACACGGGGGCGACCAGCGAGCGCGAGGACCGGCGGCAACCAGGCGTCGGCCATCGCGGCGATGACGACGTGGTCGAGCGGCACGGGCTCGGCGAGCCGCATCCACCCGCCCGAGGTCGCGTCCGTCTCCCCGATCCGGTCCGGCGGGGCCGCTGCGGCGTGGCCGAGCGCGGCGGGGCCGATGCCGTGGCGGGTGTCCCAGCGCTCACGCAGGGCGACCGGTCCGTCCTCACGGTCGGGGTAGTCGAGGACCGGGCACGCGTCGGGTGGCGGCGGTGCGGGGACGGGGAGCTCGTCGAACGCATACGGCTCGGCACGCGGCGCCGCCAACGCAGCCACCGCGTTCGCGACGAGCCGGTCCCCCTGGCGGATCCGGGCCGACAGGAACGACACGCCCGCACCCGCCCGTTCGACGGCGACGGAGACCTCGGCGGGTCCGGCGACGGCGGGGGCGAGATAGTGGACGGTGACCGTGCGCGGTACCCGGGCCCCGCCGTCGAGGTTCGCCTCGGCGATGCAGGCGCGCGTCACGAGCGCTGCGGGGATCCCGCCGTTCGGTCCGACGTGCACCCACCAGTCGTGGCTGAAGGCGACGCCGTACCGGCCGTCACCGAGGGACTCGACCGCGGTCTCGACCGCGAAGTTCGTGCTCACCGGAGCGACGGTAGTGGCCGTCGTCCCCGACCGGAGCGACGGTGTGCTGCATAGGCTGCGGCCATGTCCCCCCGGCCGCATCATCCGTCCGCCCGCCGCAGGGCCCTCGGCCTCGCTCTGGTCGGCGCCCTCGCACTGACCGCCTGCGGTACGGGCGGGGACGGGAGCAGCGGCCAGGACGGTGGAGCCGTCGTCGGCTCCGCACCCGTCGAACGGTCGCTGCCCGCCGGGGTGACGGGCACCGACGCGGTCGCGACACCCGGGGCGATCGACCTCGACGCCGGGCGTTCCCTCGTGGTGCGGGGATCGGCGACCGTGCTCGTGGACGACGTCGAGGACGCCGCCGCCGAGGCGCGCCGGATCGCAGACGGCCTCGACGCCGAACTCGTCGCGTCCGACGTCGTGCTCGAGGGCGACCGACCGACCGCCCGCCTCACCTACCGGATCGTGCCGGACCGCTACCGCGATCTCGTCGGCGCCGTCGCGGAGCTCGGCAAGCTGCTCGCCGAGGACTCCTCCGTCGACGACGTGACCGGGCAGGTCGTCGACCTCGACGCCCGCATCGACGCGACGGAGACGAGCGTCGCCCGCCTGCGCGACTTCCTCGCCCGCGCCACCGACGTGGCGACCCTGACTGCGGTCGAGTCGGAGCTCGCCGCCCGCGAGGCCGACCTCGCCGCGTTGCGGGCCGCCCGGTCCGCGCTCGGCACCCTGGTCGACCGGGCGACGCTGACCGTCGTGCTCACCTCGACCGACCCGGCCACCTCCCTCGAGGAGCCCCCGGCCGGGTTCGTCGACGGGCTGCGCACCGGCTGGGACGTGGTCGTCGCCGTCGGCCGTGCGATCGTCGTGGTCGCCGGGTTCCTCGCCCCCGTCGCACCGTTCGTGGTCGTGCTCGTCGTCGGGCTGCGGCTGCTGCGCCGGCAGCGACGCCGACGGCGGGCCGCCCGGCTCGCAGCCGCGCCTCCCCCGCCACCGCCCGCCCGCTGACGGACGCCGGGTGTCAGACCCGGCAGACGTTCACCATCGTGCCGATGCCCGCAATCGTGGTGCGCAGCACGTCACCGTCGCCGAGGAACACCCCGCGTGCCATGCCCACCCCGTCCGGGGTCCCGGTGAAGACGAGGTCGCCGACCTCGAGCGTGCAGATCGAGGACAGGTAGGCGATCAGCTCGGCCACCGGGAAGATCATCTCCGACGTGCGGGCGTCCTGGACGACCTCGCCGTTGCGTTCGCAGGAGATCCGCAGATCGGTGGGATCGGCGAAGCAGCCGATCGACGCGACGACGGGACCGGTCGGTCCGAACCCGTCGCGGGACTTCCCGAGGGAGAACTGCGGCGGCTTCACCGCGAGCTGCAGCCGACGGTCGGAGACGTCCTGGCCGCAGGTGAGTCCGGCGACGTGGTCCCATGCGTCGGCGACCGCGATGTCCCGCCCGCGGCGGCCGATCACGACGACGAGCTCCGCCTCCCAGTCGGTGCGGTCGCCGTGGACGACCACGTCGGCGGCGGGTCCGCTCAGACAGCTCGGGAACTTCGTGAACACGAGCGGTTCGGTGGGGAGCTCCATCGACGCCTCGGCGGCGTGGTCCCGGTAGTTGAGCCCGACGCCGAAGATCTTCTGGGGGCGCGGCACGGGCGGGCCGAGCTCGGCGAGGACGAGCGGGCCGTCGGCGGGCGTACCGACGAGCGCCGCGGCGAGCGCACCGAGGCCGTCGTGGTGCCGCAGCGCCTCCATGGGATCGCTGCCGTACCGGCCGGCGGAGTGGCACTCGAGGTCGTAGACGCCGTCGTCGATCACGAGGACCGCCCGTCCGGCTGCGTTCGCGAGTCGCCAGGGTGCCGTGGTGGTCACGGGGTCACCGTCCTTGGAAGTTCGGGGGTCGCTTCTCGAGGAAGGACTGCAGTCCCTCCCGGAAGTCCTTGGTGCGGAACAGCGGGAGCAGGGCGAGGAACTGGCGCTGCACGTGGTCCTCGAGCGACTCGGTCGCGGCGTGACGGAGCATGCGCTTGACCGCCCGCACGGCGAGCGGCGCGTTCGCGGCGATGCGTCCGGCGAGCTCGTCGGCCGCGGCGGCGAGGTCGCCGTCGACGACGTGGTCGACGAGCCCGACGGCGTGCGCCTCGGCTGCGTCCAGCGTCGCGGCGGTGTAGAGCAGTTCGGCGGCCTTCGAGGCGCCGACGAGTCGTGGCAGGTGCCAGGTGCCGCCGCTCTCGGGGAGCACCCCGCGTGCGGTGAACGCGAACGACAGCTTCGCCGTCGGCACCGCGATGCGCAGGTCGCATCCGAGCGCGATGTCGAGGCCGTAGCCGGCTGCGCCGCCGTTGAGCGCCGCGATCACCGGCGTGTCGATCTTGTGGAGCACGACGGGTGGCGCGTTACGCAGGTCGAACTCGCCCGCCATCGCCCCGACCCCGCCCTCGGCGGATCCGAGACCGCCGCCGGCCGCCGTCTCGGCCACGTCGAGGCCGGCGCACCACGCCCGTCCGGCACCGGTGAGCACGATCACCCGGACCGCCGGGTCGGCATCGGCGGCGAGCAGACGCTGCGACAGCGTGTCGAGCATCCGCATCGTGATCGTGTTCATCCGCTCGGGGCGGTTGAACGTCAGGGTCGCGACGTGCCCGCGGACCTCGTAGAGGAGCTCGTCCACGACGTCAGCCCCGCGGGTGGAGGGCCATGCCCGGCACCGGCCAGTCGAGGGCGAGCACCTCGCCACGGTCGGACGAGGTGACGTAGAGCGTGCGACCGTCGGGCCCGCCGAAGCAGCAGTTCGTCGGCCCGGTTGCACCGACGTCGACGACCGCGACCGGACGGCCGTCGGCCGCGTCGAGCACGAACAGCGACGGCGTCTGGTGGCCGGCGACGATCAGCCGTCCGGCCGAGTCGGCGCAGAACCCGTCGGGCACGGACCGGCGGCCGATCAACCCGTTCGGCTTCGGGTCGCCGAGCACACCCGGGCCCTCGATGCGGAACGACACGATCGACCCGGTCATCGACTCGGCCACGTAGAGGAACCGGCCGTCGTCGCTCACGCCGATGCCGTTGGGGAACTGCAGGCCCGTGTGCGCCCGGCGCGCCGAGCCGTCGGGGCCGAGGTAGCAGATCGAGCCGGCACTGCGTTCGAGCCGGCCCGACGCCCACACCGGGTCGGTGAACCACAGCCCGCCGTCGGGCCCGAACGCGCCGTCGTTCGGCGCGTCGAGGGGGCGGCCGTCGATCGCGTCGAGCACGGTCGTGACCGTGCCGTCGGGCGCGACGCGCTGGATCGACCCGGGGCCGTTCGGCGGGGTGGCCGCACCGGCGGTGGAGGGGACGTCGAGCGGCCAACGACCGCCGTTGTTGCACACGTAGACCGACCCGTCGGCTGCGACCGCCGCACCGTTGGCACCGCCGCCGACCTCGGCGTACACCTCGGTGCGACCGTCGTCGTGCACCCGGGTGAGCCGCCCGAGGGCGATCTCGGTGACGACGAGGGAACCGTCGGCGAGCACGACAGGTCCTTCGGGGAACGCGAGCCCCGTGGCGACGGTACGGAAGGTGGTCGGGAATGCGGCGGCCATGGGGCGGACCCTACCCGTCGGCCCGGACGGTCGCGTCCCGTCACCGGTCCCGCGTACGCTGGCGCCGAGCGACGGGGAGGTCACGGTGGGCGAACACAGCGCTGACGCGGTGCGGGCGGAGGTCCGGGCGTGGCTCGACGCCAACTGGGACCCGGACCGACCGTTGCGGGCGTGGCGCGAGATCCTCGTCGACTCCGGCTGGGGTTGCCCGTCGTGGCCGGTGGCGTGGTTCGGCCGCGGGCTGCCGCCGTCGCTCGCTTCGGTGGTGTCCGCCGTCTTCGCCGAGGTCGGTGCGGTCGGGGTCGCCTCCGGGGTCGGCATGAACCTGGCTGCGCCGACGATCCTCGAGCACGGGTCCGACGACCTGCGTGCCCGCCTGCTGCGCCCGCTCGTCACCGGGGAGCACACCTGGTGCCAGCTCTTCTCCGAACCGGGCAGCGGGTCCGACCTCGCCGGACTCGTGACCCGGGCCGACCGTGACGGCGACGAGTGGGTCGTCAACGGGCAGAAGGTGTGGAACTCGGGTGCGCACAAGGCCGCGTTCGGGATCCTGCTCGCCCGCACGAACTGGGACGTGCCGAAGCACCGGGGCATCACGTACTTCGCCATCGACATGCGCCAGCCCGGCATCGAGGTGCGTCCGCTGCGGCAGTCGAACGGCTACGCCACGTTCAACGAGGTGTTCCTCGCCGACGCCCGGGTCCCGCACGCGAACGTGATCGGCACGGTGGAGGGCGGCTGGGCGGTCGCGCTGACCACCCTCGCCCACGAACGAGGCCTGTCGACGGGGCGGATCGCACGGTCCCGGTCGGGTGAGCTCGGCCGGTGCGCCCGTGAGGCAGCAGAGGAGGCCGCCGCGTACTGGAAGACCTACGAGTGGTATCCGCAGCGGGCCGGTCGGGTCGACCTCGCCGTGCCGCAGGCCCGGGTGAACGGTCTCGACACCGAACCCGTGGCCCGTCAGCAGCTCGCCGGGCTGCACACGCTCGACCGTCTGCAGCGCTGGAACAACCAGCGTGCGCTCGCCGCCCGTCGGGCCGGTCGTCCGCCGGGGCCGGAGGGTTCGCTCTCCAAGCTCATGGGCTCGAACACCTCCCGTCGGGCGAACGCGGTCCACACGCACCTCGTGGGTGCGGCCGGGATGCTCGCCGGCCCGACCGCTCCCGTCGACGGCAAGATCACCGAGACCCTCGTGTCCACGCCCGCGATGTCGATCGCCGGGGGCACTGACGAGATCCAGCACAACATCCTCGGTGAGCGGGTGCTCGGTCTCCCGAAGGAGCCGGGCAACGACGCCGAGGTGCCCTTCCGCGAGGTGCGGACGAACACCGGCCGGGGCTGACGCCGGGGTCAGGCGCCGGCGGCGATGCGGCGGCGGACCTCGGGGAGCACCGTGGTGCCGAGCAGTTCGATCGAGGCGAGCACGTCGTCCTGGGGCATGCCCGGCCAGGAGATGCGCATCGTCGCATGGGTGACCCCGGCGCGGTGCTGGGCGAGCAGGGCGTCGACGACCTGTTCCGGCGATCCGAGCGCGAACCGGTTCCGGGCGAGCGCCCGCAGCTGGTCGACGGGTGCGGCGTCGGCTGCGAGCTCGATGCCGGGGATCCCCCACGACAGGTAGGCGGCGTACTTGTCGAGCAGGTACGGCGCCGTGCGGGCGAGCGCCGTCTCCTCGTCGGGGGCGACAGCGACCTCGACGAGGCGGCACAGGTGCTCGGCGGGGGCGAGACCCGCCGCGGCGCGGGTCTCGGCGAACCGTGCGGCCTGGGCGGCGAACTCGTCGACGGTCGGCACCGGGACGGCGAGCCAACCGTCGGAGATCCGCGCCGCCCGGTCGATGCCGGGGATCACCTGCGAGCCGACGAGGATCGGCGGCCCGCCGGGCCGGAGCGGGAGGGGGCGGATCGTGAGGTCGCTGACACGGTGGTGGCGACCCTCGAAGGTGACGGCCTCGCCGGTCCAGAGCCGGCGGATGATCTCGATCCCCTCGACCATGCGGCCGACACGGTGTGCCATGTCGACGCCGAACATCGCGAACTCCTCGGGCCGGTAGCCGAGGCCGACCCCGAGGTGGAACCGTCCGCCGGTGGCGATGTCGAGGAACGCTGCGGTCTCGGCGATCTCGGCGGGGTTGTGGAGCGGCAGGAGCACGAGGTTGGTCCCCATCGCCATGCCCTCAGCCTCACCGACGAGGCGCTGCAGCAGCGGGAGCAACGGGAAGTAGTGGAACCCGGGGGTGGCGTGGTGCTCGCCGCCCCAGATCGAGTCGAAACCGAGGGTGCGCAGGAGGCGCACCTGTTCGACGGTCTCGGCGAGCCGTCGGGCCGGGTCGTCGGTCTCGGGATGCTGACCGTTCAGGTAGACACCCAACTGCACCGGTGGTCCTCCCCCGCCGTCGCGACCCGTCGGGCCGTCGTCGCCGAGGTTCTAGCAGCCCGCCGCCGTGCCGTCGCCGCCGACGTGGGACCAGCCGAACCGCCCCTTGATGCAGAGGTTCCCGTGGGTGACGGCGTGGTCGTCGGGGCTCGTGACCTTCACGATCCGGTTGTCCTGGGTGTGCAGCGTCAGGTTGCACCCGACCCCGCAGAACGGGCACACCGTCGTCGTGCGCTGCTGGCGTTCCGGGGCCCATGCACCAGCGGCGCGGAGGTCGAACTCCGTGCGGAACTGCAGTGCCCCGGTCGGGCAGACCGCGATGCAGTTGCCGCAGTACACGCACGCCCCGTCGGGCAGGTCCCCGTCCCACTCGACGGCGATGCGGGCGTCGAAACCGCGTCCGACCGCGGCGATCGCGAACGTGTTCTGCCACTGCTCGCCGCAGGCGTCGACACACTGGTAGCAGAGGATGCAGCGGTCGTACGCCCGCACGTACAGGTCGTTGTCGATGCGCACCTCCTCCGCGACGGTGGCGACGACCGCCCGGTCGCCGTGGCGCCCGGGGTCGGCGCCGTAGGCGGCGATCCACCCGTCGACCTGCGGGGTCTGGGAGAGGTCGACGCTCGAGGCGAGCAGTTCGAGGACCATGCGGCGGGCGTGGCGGGTGCGGTCGGTGTCGGTGCGCACGACCATGCCGTCCTCCGCCGGCCGGGAGCACGACGGGACGAGGACCCGTGATCCGTCGAGTTCGACCATGCACACCCGGCAGGCGTTGCGGGGGGTGAGCGTGTTGCCGCGGCACAGCGTCGGCACGTCGACGCCGGCGCTGCGGCACGCGTCGAGGATCGTCGAACCCTCGGGGACGCGCACCTCCCGACCGTCGAGCTCGACGGTGACGAGCCGGCGCGGCCCGTCGACGGGGACGTCGTGCGGCGCGCTCACGGTCGGCCTCCACCGTTCGTGGCGAAGGGCCGCAGGTGCACCATCGCCGAGGTGATCGCCGACGCGGCCGTCTGGCCGAGCCCGCAGATCGACGCGTCCCGCAGCACACCGGCGAGGTTGTCGAGGAGGACGAGGTCCGCGGTGTCGGGCAGCCGACCGGCATCGCGGGCGGCGCGGAGCCGGTCGAGGACCTCTTCCTGGCGCACCGTGCCGACCCGGCAGGGCACGCACTGTCCGCACGACTCGTGACGGAAGAACCGGGCGATGCGCCCGAGCAGGTCGACGACGTCGGTGCTGCGGTCGACGGCGTGCACGACCCCGGACCCGAGGGTCGTGCCCGCGGCACGGGCCGCCTCGAAGCCGAGCGGGAGGTCCAGCGCGTCGGGGGGCAGGAACGAACCCGCGGCACCGCCGAGCAGGACCGTGGCGAGCGTCGGTGCGACGCCGGCCTCGGCGAGCAGGTCGTCGAGCGGGCGTCCGATCGGCACCTCGTAGAGCCCGGGACGCGCCACCGCACCGGAGACGCAGAACAGTTTCGTCTCCCCCGCCGCCCACGCCTCGGCGCCGTCCCGGACGATCAGCAGCGTGTTGAGCAACGTCTCGACGTTGTTGACGAGCGTCGGGCGGCCGAACAGCCCGACCTCCACCGGGAACGGCGGCTTCGAGCGCGGCTCACCGCGGTACCCCTCGATGGAGTTGCACAGTGCCGTCTCCTCGCCGCAGATGTACGCACCGGCGCCGAGCCGCAGTTCGAGGTCGAACGCGAGGCCCGACCCGGCGACGTCGGGACCGAGCAGACCGGCCGCCCGGGCGCGTGCGAGCGCGACGGTGAGGCGTTGCCGGGCGACGGGGTACTCGCCCCGCAGGTACAGGTAGCCCGAGGTCGCCCCACAGGTGATCCCGGCCACGGTCGCCGCCTCGATCACCGCGTACGGGTCGCCCTCGAGGACCACCCGGTCCTTGAACGTGCCGGGTTCGGACTCGTCCGCGTTCACGACCACGTGCCGCACCGGGTCGGTGGCCGCAGCGACGGCCGCCCACTTCCGTCCGGTCGGGAACGCGGCACCGCCCCGACCCACGAGTCCACTGCGGTCGATCGCCGCGATGACCTCCGTCGGCCCGAGCTCGATCGCCCGACGGAGCGCCTCGTACCCGCCGGCCCGCCGGTAGGCGTCGAGGTCGGTCGGGTCGGCGGCGTCGACGCGGGCGAGCAGCGGTCCGGCGGCACGGACGGCGTCCGCGGTGCGCCACGGTGGCGGCGTGCCGCCGGCGAGGAGCGCGTCGACGGTGTCGGGGTCGGCGTGGGCCACGGGGTCGGCCCGGTGGTCGACGCCGTGGCGGACGACGAGGGCGGCGGGGGCGACCTCGCACAGGCCGAGGCAGGGGGCGGCGGCGAGGAACGCGTCGCCGTGCACCCCGTCGGTCACGCTCGCCCGGCAGGCGAGGTCGGTGCACACGTGCACGACGGTCGGCGGGCGGGGTTCGGTGGGCAGCCCGGCGTAGAACGTGAGCACGCCGTATGCGTCGGCGGGCGGGACGGTGAGGCGCCGGCACACCTCGGCGAGCCCGCCCCGGCTCACGTGGCCGACGCGTTCGACGAGCGCCTGCAACGCGGGGAGCAGGAGGTGGCGACGGGCGCGCACCGTCGCCCCGGCCTCGGCCGTGCGCAGGTCCGCCGCGTCGCGTGCCCCGCCGGTCCAGGTCCCCGTCGCGGGGCCGAGCACGCCGTCGAGCGCCGCCCGCTCCTCGGCGGTCGGCTGCTCGTCACCGATGACGAGATCCATCTCAGACGCCCACCGGACGGTCGGGTCGCGGCGCGATCGGTTCGATCCGCACGGCGGCGGCCTTGAACTCGGCGGTGCCCGACCGCGGGTCGTAGGCGTCGTTCGTCAGCACGTTCACGTCGACGTCGTCGGGGAAGTGGAAGGTCATGAACACGAGCCCCGGCCGCAGCCCGTCGTCGATGCGGACCGGTGCCTCCACGACACCCCGCGGCGAGCACACCCGCACCCGGTCACCGTTCCGCACGCCGAGGTCGGCGGCGTCCTCCGGTGCGATGTCGACCGTCTCCCCCTCGCGCAGCGGGGACGCGAGCGCAGCGGTCTGCACACCCGTGTTGTAGGAGTCGAGTCGGCGGCCGGTGGTGAGCCGCATCGGGAACTCGGGGCGCAGCACGTCGAGGGGTGGCGCGTGCCCGACGACGCTGAAGGGTGCGGGGGCACCGCGTTCGGCGGGGTCGTCCGCCCACAGGCGCCCGTGCAGGAACGACGGTTCGAGGCGGTCGTCGTCGGGGCAGGGCCACTGGATGCCGCCGAGCTCCTCGATGCGGTCGTACCGCATGCCGGTGTGGAGCGGCGAGAGGCTGCGCACCTCGTCCCAGATCACCTCGGCGTCGACGTGGTCCCAGTCGTGGCCGAGCCGACGGGCGATCTCGGTGAGGATCCACCGGTCGCTGCGCGCCTCGCCGGGCGGGTCGAGGGCCTTGCGCACCCGCTGCACCCGGCGTTCGGAGTTGGTGACGGTGCCGTCGTCCTCGCACCACGACGCGGCGGAGGGGAGGACGACGTGGGCGAGCTCCGCGGTGCGGGTGAGGAAGATGTCCTGCACGACGAGGTGGTCGAGGCCCGCCAGGAGCGCGACCGCCTCGGCGCTGTTGGCCTCCGAACGGGCGGGGTTCTCCCCCATCACGTGGAGGGCCCGCAACTCGCCCGCCCCCATCGCCTCGAACATGGCGGTGAGGTGGCGACCGTGGTGCGGTCGGATGTGGCAGCCCCAGGCGGTCTCGAACCGGGTGCGGGCCGCGTCGTCGAGGATGTCCTGGAAGCCGGGGAGACGGTTCGGGATGGCGCCCATGTCCCCGCCGCCCTGCACGTTGTTCTGCCCCCGCAGCGGGCTGAGGCCGCTGCCGTACCGGCCGACGTGGCCGCACAGGAGGGCGAGGTTGACGAGACCGAGCACGTTGTCGACGGCGTTGTGGTGCTCGGTGATGCCGAGCGTCCAGCAGAGCTGCGCGGTCGGCGCGGTGGCGTAGGCGTGGGCCAGGGTGCGGATCGCCTCGGCGGGCACCCCGGTGATCGCTGCGCCGACGTCGAGGGTGAACGGTTCGACGGCCGCGGCGAACTCGTCGAAGCCGACGGTGGCGCGGCGCACGAAGTCGGCGTGGTGGAGACCGGCGGCGATGATCTCCCTCGCCACGGTGTTGGCGAGGGCGACGTCGGTACCGACGTCGAGACCGAGCCAGGTGTCCGCCCATGCGGCGGACGCGGTGCGTCGCGGGTCGACGACGAAGAGCCGGGCGCCGCGGCGCACGGCGGCGAGGACCCGGTGGAAGAAGATCGGGTGGGCCTCACGGGCGTTCGACCCCCACAGCACGATGACGTCGGCGGATTCGACCTCCGCATAGGAGCTCGTCCCGCCACCCGCTCCGAACACCGTCGCCAGACCGACGACCGAGGGGGCGTGTCAAGTGCGGTTGCAGGAGTCGATGTCGTTGGTGCCGTAGACGACGCGGGTGAGCTTCTGGGCGAGGTAGTTCACCTCGTTCGTCGCCTTCGAGCAGGAGAAGAAGCCGATGCGGCCGGGCCCGTGCGGGTCGATGTGACGACGGAACCCTGCGGCGGCGCGGTCGAGTGCCTCGTCCCAGCCGGCGGGGCGCAGCACCCCGCCGTCGCGCACGAGCGGCGTCTCGAGACGGGCGAGGGGTCGCGGCGGCTGTGCGGTGCGGCGGGCCATGGGCGCAGCGTACCCCCGCCCCCGACGGTCGGGAACGGCGTGACCGCTATTCCCGACTTCACAGGTCAGCTTTGTCGGGATAGGATCCCCGTCATGTCCGCCACCCCCGCCCCCGCACGGCGTCTCGCCTTCCCCGAGACCGTCGACGAACGGGCCGCCCGGCTCGTCGCCACCGGCGTCGTCGCACTCGGTGCGGCGTTCCTGCTCACCGGCGAACCGCTCGTCCTCGTCCCCCTCGCCTACGGGTTCGCCGCCCGTGTCGCCGCCGGTCCGCACCTGAGCCCCCTCGCGCTCCTCGTCACCCGCGTGATCGTCCCCCGGCTCGGCGGCCCCGCCCGCCCCGTACCCGGCCCGCCGAAGCGCTTCGCGCAGGCGATCGGCCTCGTCTGCGCCGGCGGCGCGCTCGCAGCGTCGGTCCTCGGCGCCTCGGCCGTGGCGACGGCCCTGATCGCTCTCCTCGTCGTGGCGGCGTCGCTCGAGGCCGGCCTCGGGTTCTGCCTCGGCTGCGTGATCTTCGGGTGGTTGCAGCGGGTCGGGGTGATCCCGGCATCGGTGTGCGAACACTGCGCCGACATCCGCAGCCGCATCGCCGCCGCACCCGTGGGGGCCTCCGGACGCGCCGACTAGGGTCGGCCCCGGACGGAGGAGGGGGTCCTCCGCCAGAGCGCAGGGGGAACGTCCGTGGACGTCGGCATCCAGACCATCCTCACGTCCGGCGGCTGGAACGGCACCGTGCCGGACAGCCAGGTGTACGCCGAGGAGATGGAGCTCGCCCGTCGGGCCGAGGACCTCGGCTTCGACGCCATCTGGCCGACCGAGCACCACTTCTTCGACTACTCGTTCTGCCCGGACAACCTGCAGTTCCTGTCGTACTTCGCCGGGTGCACCTCGACGATCAAGCTCGGCACGGCTGCGGTGATCCTGCCGTGGAACGACCCGCTGCGCGTCGCCGAGAAGGTCGCGATGCTCGACACCATGTCGAACGGCCGGGTGAAGTTCGGCATGGGACGCGGCCTGTCTCGGCGTGAGTACGCGCCGTTCACCGGGGTCGAGATGGAGGAGTCCCGGGCCCGTTTCGACGAGGCGTCCCTCATGATCGTCGACGCCCTCGAGACCGGGGTCATCAAGGGCGACGGCCCCTACTACCCCCAGGAACCAACCGAGCTGCGCCCCCGGCCGGAACGCTCCTTCAAGGGCCGCACCTACTGCGTGGCGAACTCGTCGGACTCCGTCGAGGCCGCAGCCCGAGCCGGCGGCGCGATGATCCTGTTCTCGGAGTCCCGCTGGGAGAAGCGGCTCCAGAGCATCGAGCACCACCGCAACCGGTTCCTCGAGCTCCACGGCACCGAGGCCCCGCCGATCCTGACGGCGGACTTCACCTACTGCCACCCCGACGCGAACCTCGCGAAGGAGCGCGCCGAGGAGTACCTCGCCGGCTACCTGCGCACGATCCTCGAGCACTACGAGCTCATGAACGACCACTTCGCCGACCTGCCCGGGTACCAGGGTTACGGGCGCCAGGCGGAGATCCTCCGCTCCGTCGGGTTCGAGGGCTACGTCGAGGGCTTCCTTGCGTCCAACGCCTACGGCACCCCGGACCAGATCCTCGAGCGTCTCGCCGAGCGGCGCACGGTCGTCGGCGAGTTCGAACAGGCGACATGCTTCCGTTTCGGCGGCATCCCCTTCGACCAGACGAAGGCGTCCTTCGAGCTGTACGCGAAGGAAGTCCTTCCCGTCGTCAAGAGCTGGGGCTGACCCCGACCACCGCCCGGAGGAACCGCTGCGCCCACGCCCTCGGTGTGGCGGCCAGAACGGCCCGTCGCATCCGTGCGTTGTGCTCGCGCCGTTGGGGCGTCGGACGTGCCGCGGCCGCTCCGAGGGCGGCAGCGACGCCGCGCCGGTCGTAGGGGTTCACCAGGTGCGCGTCTCGGAGCAGTTCCGAGGCGCCGGCGAACTCGCTGAGCACCAGCGCCCCGTCGCCGTCCGGGCGGGCCGCGAGGAACTCCTTGCAGACGAGGTTCATGCCGTCACGTCGACTCGTGACGACCAGGACGTCGGCGGCCCGGTACCACGCAACGACCTCGTCGACGGCCGCCTCGCGCTCGATGAGTCGCACGACCGGACGATCGGGCGTGCCATAGGCGCCGTTCACCCCCGCAGCGATCCGGCGGACCTCGGCCGCGTGGCGCCGAAACGGCGGAGCTCCTGCCCGCGTCGAGGGGGCCACCTGCACGAAAACGGTCCGGGCGGGATCGAGGACACCGCGGCGGAGGGCCTCGGCAAACCCTTCGAGACGGAGATCGATCCCCTTCGCGTAGTCGAGCCGGTCCACGCCGAGGACGAGCACAGCCGGGTCGCCGGCGACCACCCGGCGCAGCTGCGCAGCACGGGCGTCGAGACGAGCGGTGTCGGCCACGACGGCGTGGAGCCGGGCGAGTGCCGCAGGCGCCGGCAGCGTCACCACCTTCGGACGACGCACCTCGCCACGCCGACAGAACCGGGCGAGCGCCGATCGCAGGTGCGCTGCCGACGCCCGGTCCTGCACCCCGACGACGTCGGCGGCACCGAGACCCGCGACCACCTCGGCGCGCCAGGGCAACTGGGCGAAGATCGCAGGGGCGGGGAACGGCACGTGGAGGAACAGGCCGATCCGGACGTCGGGTCGCGCCCGCCTGAGCAGACCCGGCACGAGTTGCAGGTGGTAGTCGTGCAGCCACGCGACGGCACCGGGGCCGGCCGCCGCAGCGATCGCCCGGGCGAACCGGGCGTTCACCCGCCGGTACGCGTCCCACCAGCCAGGTTCGTACCGTGGGGCGACGGCGAGGTCGTGGTAGAGCGGCCACAGCGTCTGGTTCGCACATCCGTCGTAGTAGCGGGCCATCTCGTCGTCCCGCAGGGAGACGCCGAGGAGCTCGACGCCGTCTCGACCCTCGGGCGGCGTGGTGTCGCCTGGGGTCGAGCCGACCCAGCTCACCTGACGGCCGTCGACCGCCTCGAGGACGAGTCCGGCCATGCCGCCCGGGCTCGGCACGCAGCCGCCGACCCGCCCCGTGCGGTAGGGGAGCCGGTTCGCAGCCACGACGAGCGACCGGGGTGATGGGCGGGGGTGCAGGGTCGTCACGATCCGTGTCGATACCCCGCCCGCCCCCGGCGCCACCCCGCAGATCGCAGTGACGAAGTGTCACGGAACCCGCGCAATCGCGGCACCGCTGCACAACACACGCGGCGCAGACTCTCCATGCCGGCGCTCCCGGTCGAACCCCAGCCCCGTCGAGGTCGCCGCCAGGAAGCACCCTCGCCACGGAATCCGGGGATCCCGGAGAGCGCCGTGCCGCGTCGGCACGGGCCCCCTCAGCGGGCGACGAGTTTGTAGCCGAGGCCCCGAACGGTCTGGATGATCTGGGCACCGTCGCGCTCGACCTTCGAACGGAGACGGCTCACGTGCGCGTCGACGAGCCGGGTGTCACCGAGGTGGTCGTAGCCCCAGACGTGCTCGAGGAGCTGTTCACGGCTGAGGACGACATTCGCGTGGGCGATGAACTCGCAGAGCAGGCGGAACTCGGTCTTCGTGAGGTCGACGGGGACCCCGCCGCGCAGCACCACCGCCTCGGCCTCCCGTACCTCGAGGTCGCCGACGCGGACGGCGTCGGCGGGACGGCTCGCCTCGGCGCGGGCGACCCGGCGCAGGAGCGCCCGGATCCGGGCGGCGAGCGCCTTGGGCACGACCGGCTTGGTCACGTAGTCGTCCGCGCCGGCCTCGAGCCCGGCGACGAGGTCGTGGGTGTCGGTCTGCGCGGTGACGATGATGATCGGGACCGCGCTGCGGGTGCGCAGCTCCCGGCACACGTCGAGCCCGCGGATGTCGGGGAGGCGCAGGTCGAGCAGCACGAGATCGGGCCGTTCGGCGTCGAAGGCGCGCAACCCGGCGGTACCGTCCGCCGCCTCGACGACCGTGTACCCCTCGTCCTCGAGCGCGAGCCTCAGCACCGTCCGCACCTCGGCGTCGTCCTCGATGAAGAGCAGGCGGGTTGCCATCGCGTGCCGAGGCTACCCGCCCCGTGCCGACGCCGGACCCCCGGACGCGGCACACTGCACCGGTGGACGCCGCAACCCGCAGCCGCCCCGGGGCCGATCGATTCGGCCTGCGCGTGCGGGCGGCGACGGCGGCGGCGGTCGGCGGTCTCGCCGTCACCGTGGCCCTGTCCCTCGGCAGCTACTTCACCGTGCGCTCCTCGCTCATCACCCAGCAGGCCGACCTCGCAGAACGCCAGGCGGTCGCCAACGCCCGGATCGTCCAGCAACAGCTCCTCGATCCCGAGGTCGCCGTCGGCGACGTGCTCCCCGGCATCCGCGTCCCACAGGGCACCGGCGTGCTGCTGCTCTACGACGGCCGCCAGTTCGGCTCCGGTATCGGCCCAGCCGAGGACGAGATCCCGCCGGCGCTCCGGGCGCAGCTCGACACGGGTGTCTCCGCCCGCCAGTGGTACGTCGACGACGAGGGCGGCCGCCTCGCGGTCGGGGTCGTGCTGCCCGCCGTGTCGGCCCGCTACGTCGAGTTCTCGGCGGTGGAGGATCTCGAGCGGACCCTCGGTGCGCTCCGCACAGCGCTCGCCGCGGGGACGATCCTCGCGACCCTCGGCGGCGCTGCGATCGGCTGGTGGTCGGCGGGTCGAGCGCTCCGCCCGCTGCGCCGGGTCGCCGACGCGGCGACCTCGCTCGCCCGGGGTGGCCTCAGCACCCGACTCGCGCCGGAGTCCGACCCGGATCTCGCCCGCCTCGTCGTGTCGTTCAACGACATGGCGGACGCAGTGGAGTCGAGGATCGAACGGGAGGCCCGCTTCGCTTCTGACACGAGCCACGAGCTGCGCACGCCGTTGACCGCGCTCACCGCGGCGGCCGACGTCGTCGCACGACGCCGCGACGACCTCCCCGAACGGGCACAGGTCGCGCTCGACGTGCTCGTGCGGCAGCTCGACCG
>CAYVOK010000014.1:77058-92359 GCA_964453335.1 uncultured Acidimicrobiaceae bacterium | reverse complement strand
GGCAGGGCGACGACCGGACGGGTGTCGAGTGCTGCGAGCGTGCCGACGACGACGCCGGCGAGGGGGAGCACGGGCCAGAACACGCCGAACATCGCTCGCAGGTACGCGCCGTCGTCGAGCGTGCGTGCGAGCACCGGCGAGACCGGCCCGAGGCGCCCGACTGCAGCGCGCACGGCCTCGTCGAGAGGCGCCCATGTCAGCGGGCGGTACCGGTCGTGCTGCGCGTCGAGCCCGCGGTCGCCCGAGCCTGCGGCGAACCCTCCGAGATCGGTCGTCTCCCGCTCGTCGTCGCCGAGACGACGTACGCCGGCGTCCGGACGGCGTCGCGCACCGGCAGCGATGGCGAGCCCCGCTGCGATCAGGCGCAGCGCGTCGTCCGACGCCAGGTCACCGACCGGGAGGGGATCCTCGTCACTGTTGCGGTCTGCGCCGTCGGCACTGCGTCCGGCCGCTCGGCTGCCGACCGACGGCGAGCCGGCCGCTGCTGCCGCCTCGATCGTGATCTCGACGGAGTCCGACGCGGACGTCCGGTTGCCTGCGCTGTCGGCAGCGGTTGCGCTGATGCGCCACGGTCCCGGGGCGAGCCCGTCGAGGTTGCAGGACCGACGGTCCTGCGCAACGGTGAACCCGCAGCTGCGCTCGGCCCGCCCGTCGCTGCCGGTGACGGTCACGTCGAGCCCGTCGTCGACTCCGTCGACGCGCACCTCGACCCTGCCCGGGCCGGGGTCGACGTTCACGACCGGGCGCGTCGACGGCGGTGCCGTGTCGACGGTGACGATGACCGCGTCACGCGTCGTGGCTCGGTTCCCGGCACGGTCGACGACCGCGCCGCTCAGCCGCCAGACCCCGTCGCCGAGGGTGGCGAGGCGGCAACCGCTCGTCGGGCCGGTGACGGTGTACGTGCAACTGACCGTCCTGGTCCCGTCGGTTGCCGTGATCGTGACCACGTCACCGAGGTCCCCGCCGAGCCTGACCGCCGGCGAGGTGTCGGCCGTGATGTCGTCCCGATCGGATCGACCCGTGTCGGAGCCCGGGAGCAGATCGACGCTGCCGGGGGCGCTACCCTCGAATTCCGGGAGTGAGGGCACGGTCGTGTCGACGGCGAGCTCGAGCGGCGGCGCAGTCGGGGCTGACCGGTTGCCGTTGCTGTCGGTCGAGGTCGCCGTGACGGCCCAGCTCCCGTCCGTCAGGCCGGCGATCACGCACCCGCCGGTCGTCGCTGTTGCCACGAAGGTGCAGGAGCGTTCGACGGTGCCGTCGGTCGCAGTGATCGTGACGAGGTCACCGGGGACGACGCCGGCCACGTCGATGCGGGGGGCGGTGTCACTCGTGACGTCGTCGATGTCGGAAGCTCCGGTGTCGCTCACCGCAGCGAGGTCGAGGCCGGCCGGCACCGGCGGCGGCGTTGCGTCGAGGTTCAGCGAGACCGGCACGGACGACGACGACACGTTGCCCGCCGGATCGGTGCGCGTCGCCGTGATCGACCACGTCCCGTCCGTCAGCGTCGGCAGGTCACACGAGGCCGCCACACCGACGACGTAGGTGCAGAACCGCGTCGTCGTTCCGTCGCTCGCCGTGATCGTGACGAGGTCACCCGGATCACCCGTCGATCCGCCGATGGAGGGTGTCGCATCGCCTGTCGTGTCGTCGGTGGACGACGCGCCGGTGTCGGACGACGGGAGGAGGTCGGGTGCACTGGGAGCTGCTGGGGCCACCGTGTCGATCGTGATCGTCCGCGGTCCGGTGGTCGCACCGCTGTTGCCCGCTGCGTCGACGACCACCGCCGTCACACCCCACGTTCCCGGCCCGAGCGCCGGGAGATCACACGACGTGGTGGCGCCGACGGTGTACGAGCAGGTCCGGGTCGTGGTGCCATCGGTGGCGGTCACGGTGACGACGTCACCCGGTGCTTGCCCCGGCACGGAGAAGGCCGGCGTCACGTCGTTCGTGATGTCGTCGGAGGACGACGTGCCGTTGTCCGACGCAGCGAGCAGGTCGGCCGTCGTCGGGTTCGGCGGCGTCGTGTCGACGGTGATGGTGGTGGGGGTCGACGGTGGTGAGATGTTCCCAGCGAGGTCGGTGAGGGTCGCCGTCACCGACCACACCCCGTCCGTCAACGTCGGCAGATCGCACGACGACGCAGTGCCGATCACATACGTACACGACCGAGTCGTCGAACCGTTCGTCGCCGTGACCGTCACGACATCGCCCGTCATCGACCCCGGCACCGGAGCTGACACCGTCGGTGTCGCATCCGACGTCCGATCATCGCTCGACGACGACCCGGTATCCGACGACACCGCCAGATCCACCGGCGACGGCGCAGTAGGGGCTGTCGTGTCGACCGTCAACGACAGCGGCGAACTCGGCCCGCTCTCATTCCCCGCCACATCCGTCAACGTCGACGTCACCGACCACATCGCATCCGTGAGCAACGGCAGAACGCACGATGACGCAGTGCCGACGACATACGTGCACGACCGTGTCGTCGTCCCGTCCGTCGCACGGATCGTCACCACGTCACCGTCCGACGCAGGACCGACTCGCGAGAACTGCGGCGTGGCATCCGACGTCCGATCGTCGGTCGACGACGAACCCGTGTCCGACGAGACGTCGAGGTCGGGGGCCGTCGAGCCGGTCGCCGGCGCGGTCGCGTCGACGATCAGGTTCATCGCCGGACCTGTCGTCGACACGTTCCCCGCCGGGTCCGTCAACGTCGCCGACACCGCCCAGGTCCCATCGGTCAGCGTCGGGAGATCACACGACGCCGCCACCCCCACCGTGTACGTGCACGACCGCGTCGTCGCACCACTCGTCGCCGTGACCGTCACGACGTCACCCGGTGCACCTTCCGCCACCCCCACCGCCGGCGTCACGTCCGACGTACGATCGTCGGCCGACGACGAACCCGTGTCCGACGCCGTGCGAAGGTCCACCGACCCAGGTGCAACAGGCGCAACCGTGTCGATCGTGATCGTCGTTGCCGGCCCCGCGGCCGAGGTGTTGCCGAGCGGATCGGCTGCGGTCGCCGTGACGGTCCACGAACCGCCCGTGAACCCGGCGAGTGGACAGCTCGAGATAGTGGCAGAACGGACGTAGGAGCACGTCAGCGTCGTACTGCCGTCGGTCGCAGTGATGCTGATCGTGTCGCCGTTCGTCCCACCGGCCGAGAGTGTGAGCGTGGTCAGTGACGTGAGATCGTCGCTCGAGGACGACCCGCTGTCCGACGACATCACGAGGTCGACGGCTGGCGGGACGGCCGGCGCGGTCCGGTCGACGGTGACGGACGGGCCGCTCGCAGCGGCACCGGGACCGACGACGCCCGACGACGCCGTGACACTCCCGGCTGTGAGGGTCGGCACGACGGTGCCGTCGGAACAGCCGCTGATCGTGACCGTGAAGGTGCTCGCGGCGCCGGACGACGGGGAGACCGGCGTGACCGTAATCGTGCAGCCGGTCGCACCGGCGATGTCGATGTCCTGTCCTGTGAACGTCGAGGTGTCGACCGGTCCGGTGAAGGTGACGGAGTACGTGAGAGTGGCGGAGTTCGTCGGGGACGTCGTCGAGGTGGTGAACGACGACACAGCGAACGCGGTGTACCGGATCATCACGACTCCGTCGCCACCGTCGCCGGCGACCGTGTACAGCGTGAATCCACCGCCGTCACCGCCACCACCCGCACCGCCACCACCGCCGTAGCCGTCGGGCGCCGAGATCCCGCCGCACCCGGCGCAGCCCGCCACGGCTCCCGCGCCGGCGTTCGTCCCACCCGCGTATCCGGTCGCCCCGCCGTGCGCACCGTAGACCGCGCTCGTACCCGAGAAACTCGACGTCGTTCCGGTGCCGGTGCCCGAACCCGTGCGCTGATTCGCCGCACCACCCGCCGCGCTTGCGATCGTCGTCGAACCCTGCACGATGCTCGAGGCGGTCCCGGCCGTGTTCGAGCCCTTCCCGAGCCCGACGGTGATGGTGATCGAACCCGAACCGATCGTCACCGGCGAGGACGACGCGACGACGCTTCCTCCGAGTCCGCCCTTATGGTTCGTCGAGCCAGCCAACGCACCGCCGCCGCCTCCGCCACCGACGACGAGGAAGGAGATCGAGGTGACACCGGTCGGCGGAGTCCAGGTGGTCGAGGCGGTGAACGCCCGGAAACACGTGCCGCCCGAAGCCTCGAACGTCCAGCCCGTCGGGCACTCGCCGGCCGCTGCAGCCGGACGGGTCGCCGCACCGTGCACGAACGATGCCAGCGCGACCGCGATAAGGGCGAGGAGGAAGTTCACTCGACCCCGGCGCGCATGACCTTCCGAACCTCGCCTCGGCCCCATGAACGATGATCTTTATGTTCGCGCGCATGCGCTGCAAATGTCGTCGGGAACGACGAAGGCCCAGGTCGACGGACCTGGGCCTTCCTGTGTGGCGGGGGCAGGATTTGAACCTGCGACCTTCGGGTTATGAGCCCGACGAGCTACCAAGCTGCTCCACCCCGCGGTGTGGAGCCGTGAACCTACCCCACCGGCGACGACGTCACAACATCGAGATCGACTCGCCGGCCGGATCAGCCGACCAGCGCCTGCCGTGCGGACGGTTCGGTCGTGTAATCGTCGAGGTCCACACGCTTGGTCATGTCGTAGAAGTCGACGTTCCGGTACGGCGAGTTAATCGTGATCCGACCCCGACCGTTGCGGTAGTACGTCGTCATCCCCGGGTGCGACCACACCATCTGCGTGTGCCGCTCGGCGACATCCGCGTTGTACCGCTCGTGCACGTCACGGCGGACGTCAACCTCACCGATGCCCTGCTCCACCATCGTGCGGATCATGTCCATGATGTAGCGGATCTGCATCTCGACCACGAAGATCAGGCTGCCGCCGTGACCGGGCTGCAGGTTCGGGCCGTACAGCATGAAGTAGTTCGGGAAGTCCGGGACGACCGTGCCGAGGTACGCCTGGCAGTCGTCGTCCTCCCACGCGTCACGCAGTGACACGCCCGACTTGCCGACCACCTCGTAGGTGTTGATGAGCCGCAGCACGTCGAAACCGGTCGCGAGAACGAGGACGTCCGCCTCACGCTCGGTGCCGTCCTCGGCGACGACCCGGTTCCCCTCGATCCGGGCGACCCGATCGGTGACGAGATCGACCTTCGGGTTCCGGCTGAGCATCCGGTACCAACCGTTGTCCATCAGCATCCGCTTGCCGAACGGCGGATACGTCGGCAGCACCTTCGGCAGCAGCTCGTCGGCCTTGTCGCCGAGCTCGTCGATCACGTACTGCGTGAAGTACGCCCGGTGGGCATCGTTGGTCGCGTTCAGCGAACGCTCGGGGTGTTCCCAGTCAGGGTCCTTGTGCAGCACCGAATGGATCCGGTCGTTGAACGTCCACCCGAGCCGGGTCCGGTACCAGGCCCGGTACAGCGGCACCTCGGCGAACAGGAACCGCAACCCGTCCGGCACCGCCTGACGGAACCGCTCGAACGGTGCAGCCCAGTGGTTCGACCGCTGGTAGATGGTGAGCGACTCGACTTCGTGCTGGATCTCCGGTGCGGTCTGCATGCAGCTCGCACCGTTCCCGATGATCGCAACGCGCTTGCCCTTCACCGACGCGTCCGCGGGCCACCGCGCCGTGTGCCACTTCTCGCCGGTCCAGCCGTCGAGCCCGGGGATGTCGGGTTCGACGGGCGGGTTGAACAGGCCGGCCGCACTCAGCACGACGTTCGCCTCACGGACACGGAGCTCACCCGACGCGTCACGCGTCTCGATGCGCCACATCTGCCGGGCGGCCTGGTACTCGATGCGGGTCACCGTCGTGGAGAACTCGATGTGGCGGCGCACGTCGAACTCGTCGGCGACGTGCTCGAGGTAGCCGTGCAGCTCGTCCCGCAGGCAGAAGTAGTTCTTCCAGTCGTACGGCGCGAAGGAGTACGAGTAGAGGTGGTTCGGCGTGTCGACGCCGGCACCCGGGTAGCGGTTCTCCCACCACACGCCGCCGACGGTCGGGTGACGCTCCACGATCTCGAAGGGAACACCCGCCATCTCGAGGTTGATGGCCGCGCACAGGCCCGACACACCTGCGCCGATGATGAAGACCTTGAACCCCTCGGGCACCGGGTAGGGCTCGTGGTCGAGGAACTTCACGGCGCCGAACTGCGCAGCGGTGAACTCGCCGTACTCCGCCGGCACGGCCTCCGCCATCGCCACGCTGAGCATGCGCACGAACATCTCGTTCGACGGGGTCGGAAGCGCAACCGGACGCCCGGCCTTCCACGCCACGATCGCCTCGAGTGCCGCCTCACGCACCTCACGCTGCAACTCCGGCGACAGCCCGCCCGAGTCGTTGTCCCCCATGCCCGTCGCCCGCTTCGGGGCGTAGGGCGCCTCGAGCCAGTGCGTCTCGCCGGTGAGCTGCACGAGCACCATCAGCAGTGTCGGGATGTTGGCCGTTTCGAGCGCCTCGGCATACCTGGCTTCGTCGATGACCGTCATGTCGTCGCCCCCCTGCGTCGTCGGGGGCGACCATACCGCAGCGGCAACGGGCGTTCTCGGCCCGGCGCCGTCACTGCGTCGAACCGCTCCTGGTGGTCTTCGTGGCGAGCAGTGCGCGGGCCTCGTTCACCTTGCGCTGATAGGCGGCGAGATCGCCGCGCAACAGCGCCGCGTCGGCCTCCTCGAGCAGGGTCGCCGCACGCTGGAGCGCCTCCGTGTCGGTGATCGACGCGCCGGCGATGGTGGTCGTCGTCGCACCCGGCGTCGTCACCGTGGTCGTCGCCGACGACGGACCGCCGCTCGATGCAGATCCGCCCGACGTCGAGCCACCCGACGCCGGACCACCGGACGTCGGTGCCGTTCCCGTCATCGTCTCGATGTCGGCGGTCGTGCCGAACGCCTCACGGAGCGCATCACCGAGGGTCGGGGCCATCACCATCGTGTTGCCGACGGTCACGATGACCTCGGTCAGGACCGGCACGCCGGACGACGCCGAGGCTGCGCTCACGTAGAGGGGTGTGACCCACACGAGCGCATCACCGACGGTCAGCAGGACACGGTTGCCGAGCAGTACCTGCGAACCGGTCGACCCGAGCAGTGTGATCCGCTGGCTGATCTCGGAATCGGAGAGAATCCGCGACGTGAGCAAGGTCGGACCGGGCGCGTCGCTGACACCGAGCCGATACACGACGAGCGAACCGTCGGGCTTCGCCGCCATGAAGGCCGTCATCTCCTCGCGCGCGCCACGCTCGGAGATCGGGACGAACGGGCGGGTGAGCGCGAAGGTCAGCGCGTCCTCGCCAGGGAGCTTCGTGAGCTGGTACTGCGGCGCAACCCGAGGTGCCGACGTCGTCGCGCCCGAGAAGACCGCGTCACCGAGCACCGTCGTGGCGGGCGGGGCCGACACGGTCCGGTCCGACACGTCCGTGATCGGCGCCGGGGCGACGGCCCAGCGGCCCGTGCGGTTGTAGAAGCTCGCTGCGTCCGTCACGTGGTACGTGGCGAACATCGCCGTCTGCACCGAGAACAGGTCCTCCGGATGGCGGAGATGGTCCCGGACCGACGCCGGCATGTCGGCGAGCGGACGGAACAGGTCGGGGAACGCCGCAGCGTACGCCCGGGCGATCGGCTCGACCTGTCCGTCGGCGCCCGGGACGAGGTACAGGTCGACCGACCCGTCGTACGCGTCGACGACCGCCTTCACCGAGTTGCGGACGTAGTTGAAGCGGCTCCGCAGCCCGCCCGCGTCGCCGACCACGTCGGTGGTGGTGAGCTGCGCGTAGGGGTAGCGATCGGTCGTCGTGTAACCGTCGATCACGTAGACGACCCGGCCCTCGGCGACGACCGGGTACGGGTTCCCGTCGAACCGCACGAACGGCGCCACCTTCGCGACGCGTTCGCGCACGTCGCGGTTGTAGAGGATCCGACTCTCCGGTGTGATGAAACCGGACGCGAACAGGTTGAACTCGCCGAACCGCAGGGCGAACGCGCCACGGCGCACGATCGAACCCAGCTGCACGCCGCCCGACCCGTCGTAGGAGAACTGGTCGCCCTCGAACGCGATCTCGTCACGCGTCGTGTTCACGACCGCGTAGCCGGCGCTCGACTCCGAGAAGTAGAGCCGGGGCTGGGTCAGATCGAGATCGGTGCGACCGGCGGCACCTTCGATCGGCGCGGGTGAGATCCCACCGAGCACGTAGTTCGGCTCGCCGTTGACGACCTCACCGAGCGGTGAGACGACGACCCCGTACCCCTGCGTGTAGATCAGGCGCTGCCCTTCCCAGGACTGCTGCGGGATCCCGGCGGGGTTCAGCTCACGACTGCCGATGAGCGACAGCGTCGATACCCCGTCGACGAGGTACCGGTCGACGTCGAGCTCGTCGGGGAAGTCGTAGTAGCCGAGCTGCGCCTGGCGACGGTTGAGCACCTGCGACGCCAGGTCGGGGTCGACGAGACGCACGTTCCGGAACACGCCCGCGTCGGACGCGTCCTCGACCGACGCCGCGTCGACCAGGCCGGCGGCGTCGAAGGTCGACTCGGTGACCTCGTCGAGACCGTACGCGTCCCGCGTCGCGGCGATGTTCCGCTCGATGTACGGCTGCTCCTTCGCCGATTCGCCACGGGCCTCGACGAGGAAGCGCTGCACGAACCAGGGGTACGTGGTGCCGACCACGACGGAGGACAGCACCCACAGGCCGACGCCCACGACCGGCAGCGCCCAGCCACGCCGCTTGATGTTGAACAGCAGCAGCACGAAGCTGAACAGCGAGATCATCACCAGCAGGTTCAACGCAGGGAGCTGCGCCGTGACGTCGGTGTAGGAGGCCCCGTCGACGACACCCCGCTGCGAGACGGTGAGCTCGTACCGGGCGAGCATGTAGCCCGCAGCGCGCACGAGGGCGAGCATGCCGAGCAGCACCGAGAGGTGGGCCTTCACCTGGGCGGTGACCCGCTGGCCCGGCACCTGCACCCGGATCCCACCATTGAGGTAGTGCGCCGCCACCGTCACGATCAGCACGATCAGGAACGCTGCGAAGAGCCAGTCGACGAGGAAGCTCAGGAACGGGAGCTGGAAGACGTAGAACCCGATGTCGAGACCGAACAGCGGGTCGGTGACGCCGAACTCCGTGCGGTTCGTGAACAGCAGCCACGACTCCCACTGTGCCGACACACCGACACCGGCGACGAGGGCGAACAGGAACGCGACGGCCGCACGGACGATGCCCTTCCGCCGTCCGACGACGGCGTGGTAGCGCTCGAGGAGCTCCTCCTCGGGTCCGATCGGTCGGAACCGGGGTGCGAGACGTTCGGCGATGAGCAGGTTGGCCCACAGGAGCACGAAGAACGCGCCGGTGAAGATCACCCCGAGGGCGATCCGGGCGCCGAGGATGCCGGTCCACACCGACGACAGGCCGACGCTGCCGAACCAGAGGAAGTCGGTGTACACACCGGCGATCCCCCGCAGCGAGAGGAACAGCACCACCACCGTTGCGGCGAGGACCGTGACGGCGATCCGGCCACGGCGGGAGAGGCGGCGTCGGGGGCCCGATCGGGCATCGTCGGGGGCGCGCATGGACGGGCAGGCTACCGACCGACGGGCGACTACCGACCCGGGCCCGACGGCCCGGTCGCAACGGTCAGCCGAGCTCGGCGGCGCGCTCCCCTGCGGCCCGGGCGCGCTCCACGGCGGCCTCGGCGAGCGCGCCGACGCGACGGTTCCGCAATTCCCGGAACAACCCTCGGATCCTCGTGTCGAGCACGTCCGGGTCGTCCGTCGTGCCCTCCGGGCGGTCGAGCCGTTCGAGCACCGCGCCGGCGAGTTCTGCCGCGATCTCGTCCGCGACACCGGCGACGTCGTCGGCGTCGAGTGCGTCGGCTGCACCGTCGCGCACGGCGCCCGCACCGAGGCGGGCCGCACGGAGGAGTTCGGTGACCGCCGCGTCACGGTAGGGACGGTCGAGATCGACGAGCGACGGGGCGCCACCCTTGCGCGCTGCGTCGAGGAGCTCGTTCTCCTGGTCGGCGAGAGCCCGCTTCAGCGATCGCGTCAGGTCGCGGACGACCGCGCCGACCTGACCGGCAGCGGTGAGCTCGGCCACACGCTCTTCGTCCGGCTCGGCACCGCCGTCGGACGTCTCGACCGGTGCCGTGGGCTCCTCGGTGACTGTGGGCTCCTCGGTGGCCACGGATTCCTCGTCACCACCGCGGGCCTCGACCTCACCGACGGCGACCGGCTCGGGGAGCCTGGCGCGGCCGAACAGCGGCGTGGACACGTCACCCGCAGCACCACCGCGCGGGACCGTCGGGCTGACCGGTCGATCGACGGCGGCGACCTGGGGCTCCTCGACGGGGACCGTCGACTCGGCGTCGTCGAGGACGGTGTCCGCCTCCTCGACGGTCGCGGGGTCGGCGACGTCGTCGTCGAGGACGTCGGCACCCGTCGTCGACGGGACCGCCTGCGCAGCGCGGTCGCCGGCGAGCTTGGCGGCGGTCAGCGACCCGTGCAGCTCGTCCTTCGCGCGACGGACCTGCGCGTCGACCTCCTCGATCGCAGTGACGAGCCGCTCACGGGCGGCGCGGGCCCGTTCGAGCTGCCGTCGTGCGTTGTCGCGACGCGCGGCCATGTCACCGAGGATGCGTTCCCGCACGGCCCGGGCCTCGGCGACCATCTGACGACCCTCCTGGCGGGCCTGTTCGAGCGTCTCCTCGACCTCGGCGGTCGTGCGTGCGAGCAGCTCGTCGATCTCGGTCCGGGCGTCGTCACGGATCTTCGCGGCCTCGGCCCGCAGTTCCTCGGCGGCGCGTGCCGCCTCGTCGCGCAGAGCCGCAGCGGCAGCCTCGGCCTCCGCCGTGCGTTCCTCGAGCAGGGACTCCGCCCGTGCGACGAGCGCCGCCGCCTCCTCTGCTGCGGTCGACCGTGCCGCAGCGAGCTCGGCGTCGGTGGTCGCACGCAGCGCGGCGGTCTCCTCCTCGACGGCGAGGCGCAGCGCAGCGGCCGCAGCCTCGGCGTCGTCGCGCGCCGCTGCGGCCTCGGTCTCCGCACGTGCCCGGATCGCGTCGGCTGCGTCCCGCGCCGCCTCGACGATGCGCGCCGTCTCCTGGCCGAGTTGCGCGGCGAGCTCCGGGGTCGGCAGGTCGGCCAGCAGCGGCGGCGGACGATCTGCGACACGGTCGATCGCCGCCTGGAGTTCGGCGACACGCGCCTCCGAGCTGCGGAGACGTTCGGCGACCCGGGTCAGATAGGCGCGAACATCGAGCGGATCGAGCCCACGGAAGGCGGTCTTGAACTCCGCGTCCGCGATCCGGTCCGGTGTCAGCGAGTCCCCGCTCCCAGACGCCACCTCGGTCTCCTCCACACTGCGACCGTCGTGATCGGTTCCGACGCGATGCACACCGATGCTACGACCCCACGCTGCGTGGGCGGGGGACCACGCAGCGCTGCCGTCAGGCGGCGTCCGCGATGTCGGCCGGCGCACCCCCGCGTTCGACGAGCACCCGCAGCGCCTCGGCGAGGGTCGCCACGGGCACGATCGCAGTGCCGTCACCGGCGAGCGACTGCGCCCGGGCGATGTCGGCTGGGTCGAGTTCCGCCGGCACGAGGAAGACGTCGACACCCTCACGGCGCGCCGCGGCCGCCTTCTGCGCCACCCCGCCGATCGGGCCCACCGAACCGTCGGGCCGGATCACACCCGTCGCCGCCACCACCGAACCGCCGGTGAGGTCACCCTCGGTGAGCAGGTCGAGCAACCCGAGGGTGAACGCGAGCCCCGCCGACGGTCCGCCGACACCGGCGCTGTCGATCTCGACGTCGTAGGGGAAGGTGTCCACGAACTCGGTCGCAACGCTCGCACCGACCCACGTGGCACCCGTGTCGGGGTTCCGTTCCGGGACGATCGTACGCACCTCGGTGCCCGACCCGCCGACGGGGCGCACCTCCACCGACACCGCCGAGCCGACCGCGAGCGCACGGATCATCCGGACGACTGCGACGGAGTCACGCACCGGTGCGCCGTCGAGCGCCACCACCACGTCGCCGACCGCGAGGACCGACGACGCGGGCGCGCCGTCGACGAGTGCGACCACCCGCGCTCCCACCGGTTCGGCGTACCCGAGCAGTTCGAGCGCGACCTGTTCGGCCACCGACTTCGACCCCTGCATCAGTTCCTCGTTGAACTGCTTGTTCTCTGCCGGTGTCTGGCCCCCGAGGAACTCGTCCTCGTGCACGAGATCCACCGACGGACGGACGAGCGCCAGGAGCGCCTGCGCGATCGACGCCCGCCCGAACACCGACACGGTCACGAAGGACACCGAACCGTCGGCGACGTCGCGCCCGGCGCCGTCCACGTCGATCAGGTCGGCCGTCGGGCGCACCATGCCGGGACCGAGCGTGTAGTACGGCACCGGCGTCAGCGAGATACCGATCCCGCCGACGACGAACAGCACGACCACCCCCACGAGGCGGGAGCGGGGCAGGCGGCGGCGCGCCGCTACGCTCGGCGGCGATGACGGTTCCGGATGCCGAGTCGTGGTCACTGCGGTCTCCCGACGGTGCGACGCCCCCGGCGGACGTCACGCCCCCCGACGCTACGGACCGCCGCCTGCCCGACCGTGATCCGCTGCGACCCACGACGTTCGAGCGGGTCCGCGCCGCAGTGCTTCTGCTCATGTTCGTCGTCGTGGTCGGCGTGCTCGCCGCCGCTGCGATCGGTGCGACGGGTGCCGGGGTCCTCGTCACCCTGTTCCGGTTCCTGACCGGATGACGACCGATCCTGCCGACGCCGGTCGCCGGCGCCACGTCGTCCTCGCCGGGCATGCCGGCGACGTCGCAACCGTGCTCGCACACCTCGACGACCCCGCCGGTCCCGTGCGGACCGCAGCGATCGGCGCGTGCGCGCGGATCGCCGGCGATCCGACCTCCGACCTGCACGCCACCTATGTCGCGGCGCTCACCCGCGCCGTCGCCGACCCCGACCCCGCCGTGCGTCGCCGTGCCGTCGAGCTCGCCGGTGCGACCACCGCACCACCGCTCCTCGCCGCGCTCGCCGACCGCGACCCGACCGTGGTGGAGATGGCGGCATGGGCACTCGGCGAACGCCCCCTCGACGCGGTCTCCGCAGAAGAGCGCTCCGCCCTCGTCGCGCTCTGCACCGGGCACGCCGACCCGCTCGTGCGTGAGGCGGCCGCCGCCTCAATCGGCGCGCTCGAGCTCGAGGACGGCCGCGCCGCGGTCCTCGCGGCGTTGCACGACGTCGCCGCCGTCCGCCGGCGAGCCGTGCTCGCACTCGCACCCTTCGAGGGCGACGACATCCGGACCGCGCTCGAGACCGCGCTCGGCGACCGTGACTGGCAGGTCCGTCAGGCCGCCGAGGACCTGCTCGCGTTGGAGGACTGACGCCGCCGATCAGCGGCGGGCACGCAACAACGCCCGCAACATGTCGTAGGACTCCACGCAGCGACCGGCGCCGAGCACCACGCACTCGAGGGGGGTGTCGACCTGCTGCACGGGGATCGTCGTCTCCCGCGCGAGTCGCACGTCGAGTCCACGCAGCAGGCTGCCGCCGCCGACGAGGTGCACACCCCCGGCGATGAGGTCCCGGGCGAGCTCGGGCGGTGTCGCCCCGAGACACCGCAGCACCGAGTCCACCATCGCCGCGACGGGCTCGTGGATCGCCTCGCGCACCTCGGCCGCCGACAACAGGACCGTCTTCGGCAGACCGCTCGTCAGCTCGCGCCCGCGCACCTCGGCGGCGAGCTCGTCCGGTGTCGGATCAGCCGACCCGATCGCGATCTTGATCGCCTCCGCAGTGCGCTCGCCGATCGCGATGCCGTAGGCGCGGCGGATGTGCATCGCAATCGCCGCGTCGATGTCGAAGCTCCCGACGCGGACCGCCTCGAGCGCGACGACGCCACCAAGCGAGATCAGCGCGGTCTCGGTCGTGCCGCCGCCGATGTCGACGACGAGCGAACCCACGGGTTCGTGGATCGGCAGTCCCGCGCCGATCGCGGCGGCCATCGGCTGGTCGAGGAGCTGCGCCTCGGCCGCACCCGCCCGCCGTGCCGCCTCGATCACCGCGCGTCGTTCGACCGGTGTGATCGCGGACGGCACGCACACCACGACCTTGGGGCGGTTGAACCGGTTCACCCCCGCCCGTTGCAGGACGAGACGGATCATCCGCTGCGTGATGTCGAAGTCCGTGATCGCACCCTTGCGCAGCGGCCGGACGGCGACGATGTTCGCCGGGGTCCGGCCGATCATCCGCCAGGCCTCGTGCCCCATGGCGAGCACCTCACGGGTCGACGTGTTCACGGCGATGACGGAGGGCTCGTTGAGAACGATGCCCTCCCCACGCACGTACACGAGCGTGTTCGCCGTGCCGAGATCGATCGCGATGTCGCGTGACAACGAGACGGCCCGCTACGAGACCGGTCGTCCGGGCCGGCGGCCCAGGGGACCGACGGCCCCGTCGCGATCCCGACCCGGCGACCGGCCACCGGCCACCGCAGCCCCGGTGGTCGGTCCGACATCGGTGACCCGGGGCACGGCGCGCGAGCGCAGCGGGATCGGCTGGACGTCCTCGACATGGGCGTCGTCCGTCTCGGCGCGCCTCGGCCGACGCGTCGCATCACGCGGGGCGATCGCGGCGAGCTCCCGGTGGAACGCGTCCATCGACGCCTGCATCGAACGCGGACGGTTCCGGAACGCCCACAGCACCGCACCGGTGAGCACCGACAGGCTGACCACGAGGACGAGGTACCAGAGATTCCCCATCAGCCGACCTCCGCCTCGGCGATGTGTTGGGCCTCGAGGCCCCAGCTCTCGCCACCCGACCACGCCTCACGCTTCCAGATCGGAACCGTCGACTTCACGGTGTCGATCCCGTAACGCGCCGCCTCGAACGCCTCGTCCCGGTGTGGTGCCGACACGGCGACCACCACCGCCGACTCGCCGATGCGCAGCTCACCCGTGCGGTGCAGCAGAACGACACGACCCACGGTCGGCCACCGTCGACGCAGCTCGGCGTCGACGGCCTCGAGACGCGGGACCACCTGGGACTCGTACGCCTCGTAGGTGAGCAGCGACACGTCCGGGCGCCCCTGCGCATGATCACGGGCCGTCCCGGAGAACAGCACGACGGCGCCGCAGTCGGGACGGACGACCCACGCCGACGCGGTGTCGACCGGGAGCGGGGCCTCCGTCAGCCCGAGCCAGCTCTCGCCATGTGCCGGTGGCTGCACGCCGTCGATCGTAGAGCGGTACACGCCGCGAACGGCGGACCTCGGCCGACGACGCGCACCGTGACGGTTCGTCGCGACGCCTGC
>CAYVOK010000014.1:0-76958 GCA_964453335.1 uncultured Acidimicrobiaceae bacterium | reverse complement strand
GGCGACGACGCCCCGACGGCGGAGATCGCCGCCGTCAACCGTTCCACCTGGGCGACGGACATGCTCGCCGACCAACGGACCGTCCTCGAGCGCCTCGCTGGCGCGCTCACACAGCCTCCGCCCGCAGTGGCGGAAACGCCGTCGGACCCGTTCGTGGCGATGTTCGGCAACCTCTCCCGGATGCTCGCCCCCATGCTCCTCGGCATGACGGCCGGGTCGATGGTCGGCCATCTCGCGGGGCGGGCGCTCGGCACCTACCACCTGCCCCTCCCCCGTCCGGCCGGCCGACCCCTCCAGCTCGTCGTGCCCAACGTGGAGTCCTTCGCCACCGACTGGGAGCTGCGCTTCGACGACGTGGCGCTGTGGGTCTGCCTCTCCGAGCTCACGCACCACGCCGTGCTCGGCCGCCCGCACGTCGCCGACCGGCTCGCCGGACTCCTCGAGCGCTACGTCGGCGCGTTCCGACCCGACGCCGGCGCGCTCGAGGACGCGTTCGGCGCGATCGACCCGTCCACGCTCGGCGACACCGACGCGCTGCGTTCGATCCTCGGTGATCCGGCCGTGCTCCTCGGCGCGACGCGCTCGCCCGAGCAGGACACCGTCGTCCCCCAGCTCGACGCCCTCGTCGCGACCATCGCCGGCTGGGTCGACCACACGATGGACACACTCACCGCTCGGGTGCTCGGCGGCGGGCGTCTCGGCGAGGCGTTGCGTCGGCGACGGGTCGAGGTGTCGGAGGCGGACCGCTTCGTCGAACGCCTCCTCGGCCTCGAACTCACCGAGGAGACCTACCGTCGCGGTGGCGCGTTCGTCGCCGGCGTCGTCGAACGGGCGGGCGAGGAAGCCCTCGGTCGACTCTGGGTCGACGAGACGACGCTGCCGACACCGGCCGAGGTCGACGCCCCGGGCCTCTGGCTCGCCCGGCTCGAATTCGGCTGACGGCCCCGGTCAGGCGCCGAGGTCGACGAGCTCGACCCCGACGACCTCCCCCGCCGCGCAGTGCAACCAGGCGACCGTGTGCGTCGGGGCACGCCGTCGCTGCGTCGGCGAACCGGGGTTGAGCAGCACACCGCCGCCGTCGAACGACTCGTGCAGCGGGAGGTGCGAATGCCCGAACACGACGACGTCCGCATCGGGGAACCAACGCCGGAGGCGCTGCGGGCGCCCGGCGGTCGGGCCGCTGTCGTGCACCATGCCGACCGTCACCCCGTCGAGTTCGACGGCGCACCGTTCCGGCAGCATCCCGATGTACGGCGCGTCGTTGTTGCCGAGCACTGCGTGCACCGGTGCGAACTCGGCGAACCGCTCGAGTACCCCCGCTGCGGTGATGTCGCCCGCGTGCAACACCACGTCCGCCGCGGCCAACAGCGGGAACAACGACGCCGGGAGATCCCCGGCCGTGCGGAGATGGGTGTCCGAGACGACGAGCGCGCGAACGGTCATGCCGCACCGCCCCGCCCGCGACCGACGAGCGGTGTCGGATCGTGGAGCACCCGGTGCACGAGATCGGGCAGGGTCGGCGGCGACTTCCCCGCAGCGACCGCACGTCGTCCGTGCACCACCCGCAGACCGGCGAGCGCCGCACCCACCGCCACGAGCACGAACCCGGCGCGCAGCGGGAGCGGCACGAGGACGCCGACGAGCGCACCGATGACCCACAGGAGTTGGAACCGTGCCTCGTACGTGGCGAACGCACGTCCCTTGTCGGCGTGCGGTGCATCACGCTGCACCAACGCGTCGAAGGCGAGCTTCGCCGACGCACTCACGACGGCGACCCCGGCGCCGAGCAGACCGGCACCGCGCAACCCCCCCATGAACGCCGCAAGGGCCGCAGCGACACCGACCACGATCAGCGCGCCGGCGAGCATCTGCTCCTCGCGGAGAATGCGGCGCACCCGTGGTGCGACGAGCGAGCCGGTGATCGCGCCTGCGGCGATCGGGCCGAGCACGAGTGCGAACTCGACCGGTGAGGCATCCGCCGCACGGAGTTCGAAGGCGATCCAGAACGTGAGGAACCCGACCGCGCTCCGCAGCCCACCCATGGCCGACGCCACGACGCGGATCCCTCCGGAGGCGAGCTCGGCACGTTCCTCGACCGTCGGCCGACCGACGACGGTCGCCGGTGGTGCCGGGATCATGAACGAGCACCACGCAGCGACCGCGAACCAGCACATGGCGACCGCCATCGCCGCCTGCGGCCCGAAGACCCGTGAACAGATCACTGCCGGGACGGCGCCGACACCCGCCGAGACCGCCGAGAGCAGCGCCATGCGCGCGTTCGTGGCGACGAGCGCCGTGTCCGAGTCGACGACGGTCGGCAGGTAGGTGCTCTTCGCGACCTGGTAGCTCTTGCCCATCACGAGCATCGTGAACGCCTCGGGGAACAGCAGCAGCGAGTCGAGGTGGCCGACCAGCAGCAACGCGACGGCGGCCCGGGTGGTGACGCTGCCGACGATCAACCATCGGGCGCCGCCGCGGGCGCGATCGATCGCCGGTCCGAGCAGGGGTGCGACGACGGCGAACGGCGCGAGCGTGAGCACCAGGTAGAGCACGATGCGCCAACGTGCCGCGTCGTAGTCGATGGAGAAGAACAGCGAACCGGCGAGCGCCACGGCGACCGATGCGTCACCCGCCGCCGCAGCCGCGTGGGTCCGCGCCAGGCGGGTGAACGCCCTGGCCCGGCTCATCGGCGGCTTCGGTGGTCCGGGAGCGGACATCGTCCCCATGGTAGGGGTGCCCGATCAGGACCCGGCGGCGACGAACTTGTACCCAAGACCCCGGATCGTGACGATCGACGTCGGGTTCGACGGATCGGCCTCGATCTTCGCCCGCAGGCGCTTCACATGGACGTCGAGCGTCTTCGTGTCGCCCACGTAGTCCGACCCCCAGATCCGGTCGATGAGCGTCTCGCGCGGCAGGACCCGCCCCGCGTTCGCGACGAGGAGCGCGAGGAGTTCGAACTCCTTCAGCGGGAGACGCACGGGCGCACCCCGCACGTCGACCTCGTGACGACCGAGGTCGACGACGACGTCACCGGCCGCAAGCACATCCGGAGACGCGGCACCGGGGTCCGGCGTGTCGCCACTGCCGACCACCTCGGCCCGGCGCAGCACGGCACGCATCCGGGCGACGAGTTCGCGCAGACGGTACGGCTTGCTCACGTAGTCGTCCGCCCCGACCTCGAGGCCGACGACGGTGTCGATCTCCGAGCTCTTCGCCGTCACCATGATGATCGGGACGCTCGACCGCTTGCGGATCTCCCGGCACACGTCGATGCCCGACAGACGCGGCAGCATCACGTCGAGGAGCACGATGTCGGGCCGCACTGCGTCGAAGCGCTCGATCGCCTCGACACCGTCGGTGGCGACCTCGACGTCGAAACCCTCGCGGCCGAGGCCGACGGTCAACGCGTCGAGGAAGCTGTCCTCGTCCTCGACGACGAGGACGACGGGACGCTCGACCATCAGGAGACCTCCTCGGTCACGACACCGACCGGACCGACCGGCAGGCGGAGCTCGAACCGGGAGCCGACCCCCTCCGTCGACGTGACACCCACACGTCCGGCGTGGTTCTCGGCGACGTGCCGCACGATGGCGAGCCCGAGGCCCGTACCCCCGGTCGTGCGACTCCGAGCCCGGTCGACCCGGTAGAAACGCTCGAACACCCGCTCGAGATCTCGAGCGGGGATCCCGATGCCACGGTCCTCGACGACGAAGACGACCTCACCCCCCGGACCGTCCGCGGCGTCGGGGTCGGCGTCGGCCCGCAGCGTGACCGTCGACGACGGTTCGCTGTACTTCACGGCATTGTCGAGCAGATTCACGAGCGCCGAGACGACCTGCCTGCGGTCGCACGTGACCGTGACCAAGCCCGGCCCGACGGCACGGACGAGCTGCACACCCCGCGCCTCCGCCGACTGGGTGACACGTCCGAACGCGTCGTCGACGAGCGAACACACCGGCACGGGCTCGAACGCCGGACGGTCGACCGACTCGATACGGGAGAGCTCGAGCAGGTCCTCGAGCGCATCGGTGACCCGCAGCGCCTCCCGGTGCACCTTGCCGGCGAGCCGTGTCAGCACGTCGACCTCACCCTCGTCGCGCATCGTCTCCGCGAGCACGGCGATCGCACCGACCGGCGTGCGCAACTCGTGACTGATGTTCGCCACGAAGTCCCGTCGGACCGCTTCGAGCCTGCGGCGTTCCGTGACGTCCTCCACGATCGCGAGCGAATGACCGCCGGACAGGGGCCGCACGGCGACGTCGAAGCACTGCGGCGGCGGACCGGCGAGTTCGACCGTGCGCGTGCCCCCCTCGGCGAGGAGCTCGCGCACCGCCCGGGCGACGATCGCCTCGGTGTGTCGCGCGTCGAGCAGACGGGAGCCTGCCGCGTTCACGACCTCCACCGTGCCGTCGGGCCCGAACACCATCACGGCGCACGGGAACCCCTCGAGCACGTCGGCGAGCAGTGCCTGCACCCCGGTCGACTCCGAGGCGACCCGGGCGACGTCGCGCACGGCACGAACGACGGCGGCGCTCGGGTCGTCACTCGAACCGACCGGCCCGAGACCGGCGGCGACGAGCGCGGCGTCAACCGCCCGCTGCGTCGAACGCACCGCCCGGCGCCGGGCGAGGACACCGCCGACGACGGCGCCGGCGAGGAGACCGGCGACGAGCACGAGGACGACACCGATCGGGTTCATGCGGCCTCGGCGGTCCGGCGGCGCTCGTTCACGGTGCGCTCTCCTGGTCCAGACGGTTCGACACGGTCGCCCGCACGGTAGGAGACGGAGGCGACGTGCACCGGACGACCGGGTGAATCCTAGGTGAACCGCCGGGGAAGCCCCTGCTGCCGTCGGACCGCCTCAGTGCCAACCGGAGGTGCGGCGGTGGATCTCGACCTGCGAGTCGAGCCGCCCACCGACCCGGTCCTCGCCGAGTCGTTCCCACGACCCATCGCCGCGCAGCTCCCAGGCGAGCGCGTCGTCGGTCAGCGCGACCTCGAGGATCTCGTCGATGCGCGCCCGGAGTGCCGGGGCACGCACCGGCACGAGCACCTCCACCCTGCGGTCGAGATTGCGCGGCATCAGGTCCGCGGAGCCGATCCAGGTGGCCGGACTTCCCGGCCCGTCACCGTGGGCGAACCGGTAGATGCGGGAGTGTTCGAGGTACCGGCCGACCACGGAACGCACCCGGATCGTCTCCGACAGCCCGGGAACACCGGGTAGCAGGCAGCAGATGCCCCGCACGACGAGATCGATCGGCACCCCGTCGCGACTCGCTGCGTACAACTCGTCGATCAGCTCGGGGTCGACGAGCGAGTTCATCTTCATCGTGATGTGTCCGCCCGGCGTGACCCGCTCGCGGCGGATGAGCTCGACGAGCGCCGGACGCAGGTGGTGCGGCGCGACGAGCAGGGACCGGTAGTTCGACTCGGTCCCGAACCCGGTCAGGTAGTTGAACAGTCCGATCAGGTCGTCGCCGATCGTCTGGTCCGCGGTGAACAGGCCGAGATCCTCGTAGAAGCGCGCCGTCGAGGCGTTGTAGTTGCCCGTCCCGAGGTGCACGTAGCGGCGCAGGCCCCCCGGCTCGTCACGGATGACGAGCACCGTCTTCGCGTGCGTCTTCAGCCCGGCGATCCCGTACACGACGTGGGCTCCGGCAGCCTCGAGTCGCCGCGCCCACACGATGTTCGCCTGTTCGTCGAAGCGTGCCTTCAGCTCGACGAGCACGACGACCTGCTTGCCGTCCTCGGCCGCACGCACGAGCGACTGCAGCAGACCGGCGTCCTCCGACGTGCGGTACAGCGTCATCTTGATGGCGAGGACCGCCGGGTCGGCCGCCGCCGCGGCGACGAACGCCTCCACCGACGACAGGAACGAGTGGTACGGGTGGTGCACGAGCAGGTCGTTGGCCCGCACGGCGCCGAACACGTCGACGTCGATGGCGTCGAACTGCGGGTGGGGCACCGTCGGCAGCGGTTCGTGCAGCAGCTCGGGTCGATCGATGCCCGCGAGCTCGGCGAGATCGGCGAGACCGAGGAGGTCCCGTTGCACGTAGACGTCGTCCGTCGTGAGCTCGAGTTCGTCGAGCAGGAGGGCGAGGACGTCGTCCGACATCGTGGCGGCGACCTCGAGCCGGACGGCCCGGTTGAAGCGGCGCCGACGCAGCTCCGACTCGACGGCCGCGAGGAGGTCGTCCGCCTCGCTCTCGTCGAGGTCGAGGTCGGCACTGCGGGTGAGCCGGAAGGCGTCGACCGAGACGATCTCGGCGTCGGGGAAGAGGCGGGGCAGGTGCGCGGCGATGACCTGTTCGATCGGCACGAACCGCACCGCGTCGGGCAGTTGCAGGAACCTCGGCAGCAGCGACGGCACCTTCACCCGCGCGAACCGCACCTCGTCCGCGTCCGCGGGAAGCGCCCGGACGGCAAGGCTCAGCGACAGGTCGGAGATGTAGGGGAACGGGTGGCTCGGGTCGACCGCGAGCGGGGTCAGGACGGGGAAGATCCGTTCGTCGAACGCCCGACCGCACCACGCCCGGCCCTCGGCGTCGAGGTCCTGCCAGCCGACGAGGTCGATGCCGGCGGCCCGCAGTGCGGGCGTGACGTCGTCGCGCAGGATGCGCTCCTGGCGTTCGACGAGTCGCACGACCTCGGCGCGGATCTCGGCGAGTTGTCGCCGGGGCCGACGACCGTCCGGCGACGGTTCGGTCACGCCGCCAGCCACGCGGTCGGTGAGCGCGGCGACGCGCACCTGGAAGAACTCGTCGAGGTTCGAGGCGAAGATCCCGAGGAACCGCACACGTTCGAGCAACGGGAGCGACGCATCGGCTGCGAGCGCGAGCACGCGCTCGTCGAACGCGAGCCAGGACAGCTCGCGGTTCAGGAACCGCCCGGGGTCGTCCGTCGCCGTAGCGACCATGACCCCTGCCGGATCAGCCTTCCTGCTCTTCGTACCCGAGATCCCAGCGCAGGGCGATGTTCTCGCGCTCGGCGTCGCGCTGCACACGCTCACGGTTGCGGCGGAACTGGGGATCGTGGGGCGGGAGCAGGACGAGTCGTGCTGCGACGCGGTTCCGGAAGTCGTCGATCGCCTTGCGGTCACCGGCCATACCGCGCACTTCCCAGTGGGGCGCGACCGGACCGAGGTAGACGATGGTCACGTGGGCGATCGGTGCCTCGAGCGGCGCGGTGTCGGTCATCGGTGTTCTGTCTCCCGGGCGTCGGTCGTCGTGGTGGGGCCGCTGAACGCTAGTGGGTCGCCGGCTCAGGACTGCTTGCGGTCGGGATCACCCGACGCGCCTTCCTCGAGGCCCTTCTTCAGCTCGCGCTGCGCCTGGCCGAGCGAGCGGGCGAGCTTGGGCAGCTGCGATCCACCGAAGAGGAGCAGCAACAGCACGAGGACCACGATCCACTCGGGCCCCTGGATGAATCCGACCATGGACGCATCCTACCGAGGACGGGCGGCCGTGCCGCTCCCTGACCGTCGGCGTTCAGGCGGAAGCGGGACGACGCAGCGGGACGACGTTCGCCGCCGCCACGGCACGCGCCCGGCGGATGCGACGGCGCTCACGCTCCGACAGCCCGCCCCAGATCCCGAACTTCTCGCCGTTCGTGATGGCGAACTCGAGGCAGCTCTCACGCACGACACAGCCGCGGCAGACCTCCTTCGCCTCACGCGTCGACGCACCACGCTCCGGGAAGAACAGGTCCGGATCGACACCGAGGCAGTTGGCGAGCCGCTGCCAGGTCAGATCCTCGTTCTCGATGACGTTCCGCATGTCGTTCCTCCCCGGTGGGGGCCGGGATGCCCCGCCGCAACGGGCGCGTAATTACAGCGCTGTCATCATGACGCAGGAACGGCAGGGTCGGCAAGGCCGTTGTGCAGCGGCGACGGTGCGCGTCGCTGCTCAGGCGCGTCGGGCGCGACCACCGAGCAGGCGCTTCTTCTGCTCGATGAAGTCGACGAGCACGTAGTCACCGAGCGTTTCGGGCGTCGTGAAGAACGCCCTGCCACGGTTCATCTCGGCGACACGCTCGATGAACGCCTTGAGGTAGCTCGTCGCATCGAGCATGAACGTGTTGATCACGATCCCGTCACGCGTGCAGCGCGCGACCTCCTGCAACGTGCGCCGGATCGTCTCCGGTTCCGGCGGATACGCGAAGTACGGCGTGCCGTCGTCCTCGGTGTGGGCCGTCGGCTCGCCGTCGGTGATCATGATGATCTGCTTCGAACCCGACTGGCGGGCGAGCAGACGGCGGGCGATCGCCATGCCGTGCTGCATGTTCGTGCCGTAGACGTAGTCCCAGGAGACCTCGGGGAGCTCCGACGCCTTGAACTCGCGCGCCACCGACGAGAACCCGACGAGGCCGAGGTAGTCACGGGGGTAGGCCGACGAGATCAGCTGGTGCAGCGCCATCGCGACCTTCTTCGCAGGGAGGAAGTTGTCGCGCATCGGCATGGACATCGACAGGTCGAGCATCAGCACCGTCGACTGGCGAACCATCGACTCGGTGCGCTCGACCTCGAAGTCGTCCGGCGTGAGGCGGACCGGGGTGCCCGTGCCGACACGACGGATCGCGTTGCGCACCGTCTGGTTGATGTCGAGGTTGAACTGGTCACCGAACTCGTACGGCTTCGTCGCGTACTCGCGTTCGTGGCCCCAGCCCGACTTCTCGATCTGGTGCTGGCCCACCTGGTCGACACGCAACTTCCGGAACAGCTCGGCGAGTGCGTTCTGCCCGAGTCGGCGCAGACCACGCGGCGTGAGCTCGAGCTTGCCCTCCCGGTTCTCGATGAGGCCGGCCTCCTCGAGCATGCGGGCGACACGGGCCATGTTCTCGAGACTCTGCGCGGCATCGTCACCGAGCAGTTCACGCGCCCGCTCGATGTCGACCTCGGCCAGCGCTCCCGGGTTCGACGCGTTCCGCAGCAGGTTCTCGAGATCGTCGAGGTCGCCGAGGTCCTGCATGACCTGCGAGGCCGACATCATGTCGAGCGGGTCCTGCCCGCTGAAGTCGTAGCTGCGCTCCCAGCCGGCGTCGGGGAAGGCGGCCTGGAGGTTCTGCGCGAGCTGATCCATCTGCCAGCGCAGATCCATGTCCTCGAGCAGCTGGTTCGACAGCTCCTGGAGCTGTTGGCGCTGCTCGGGCGTCATCGAGTTGAGCATCGCCTGCATGGCCGCCATCCGCCGGGCCATGAGCTCGAGGAGCTCGTCGAGATCCTGGGGGTTCTCCGGGAAGAAGTCGCCGAACTCCTCCATGAACTTCTCGAAGCCCTGCTGGGTGTCCTCCCCACGGTTGCGTGCCTCGAGCAGTTCGTTCAGCGCGCTCATCATGTCCTTCATGCGCGCCATGTCCTCGGGGCGGATGTCCTGCATCGCCCCGGCCATCTGGTTGAACTGCGACTGGACGACCTGTTGCCGCAGCTGGTCGACGAGTTCCTCGAACCGCTGCGCCGCCTGTTCGGAGACGAAGTCGTAGTTCTCGAGCCCACGCACCTGACCGGCGAGGTCGCGCGGGAGCATGTCGAGCTGCATGTTCCGCTCGGCCATCGACTGCCGGGTGAGCTCCTGCTGACGCTCGTCACCTGAACCGGCGACGTCGTCGAGGCGGTCCTCGATCGCCTCACGTTCGGTCTCGACGACCTCACGCAGCTCCTGTGCGATGTCGTCGTAGACCCCGCCGAGGTCGTAGCGCTCGAGCTCGTCCTTGCGGCGACGGCGCAGGTTCTCGAGCATCTCGCGGACACCCTGCATGCGATCCCCGTCGGGGTTCCGCATGCCCTGCTGCATCATGCGGCGCAACGCTGCGTTCAGGTCACCGTGGTAGAGGAGGTCGTCCGTGATCTCCGACATCACGTCGTCGGCACCGAACGCGAACCCCTTCTGCGTGCCGTCCCACCGTGAGTACCGGAAGCGCGGAGACGCCATGGGGGCAGCGTACCGGTCGGGGCTCTCCTGTGCGGGGGCCGCCCGGCGCACGACTACCGTCCCCCCATGGCCGAGCACCCGGGACCGCTGCTCGGAGCCGCCTGGTCGGCGACCCAGGCCGAAGGCGCAGCGCTCGCGTCGGACTGGTTCGCGCACGAGCGGGCCGGCGCCGCACCACCGAGCCTCGACGGCAACGGTACGGCGTCCGATCTCGCGGCCGACGCGCGGCAACTCGCCGAGGCAGGGCTCGACCTCGTGCGGGTCGGCGTCGACTGGTCGAGGATCGAGCCGGCGGAAGGTCGCGTCGACCGGGCCGCGCTCGACACCTACCGCGAGCGCCTCGCCGCGATCCGCTCGGCCGGTCTCACCGTCTGGGTGACGCTCGCGGACGGGGTCCTGCCGGGGTGGTTCTCCGTCGACCTGCACGGCTGGCGCGACCGCACCGCGCGGTCGCTCGTCTGGCCCCGCCACGTCGAACGGTGCGCCGACACGTTCGGTGACCTCGTCGACGGCTGGGCACCGGTCACCGACGTCGTCGCCGCCGCGCGGGCGGCCTTCCTCGTCGGTACGGCGCCCCCGGCCGTGCGGAGCCCGCAGAAGTTCGTCGAGTCGGTCCGTGGCGGCCACCTCGCTGCGCTCGAGGCGTGGCGCGTGCTCCGGGGCGGCGGTGCCCCCGTTGCGGCGTGCTACGAGGTCGCGGTCGTCCGACCCGCAGACGAACGGGTCACGAGCACGAACCGGGCCCGCGCGCTCGAGGAGACGCTGTGGTGCTGGACGGAGGGGTTCCGCGACGGGGTGCTCCACCTCCGGCGGCTCCCGCCCGTCGCCGTTCCGGCGATGCGCGACGCGTTCGACGTGATCGGGCTGCTCCCCCAGGGCGAACTCGTCGTCGACGGCGACGGCAGTCTGCGCCGTCGCAGCGCCCCCGAGGATCTGCTCGCCACCCTGCACCGGGCCGCCGAGGAAGGTCCCGACCGACCGCTGATGGTGCTCGGTCACACCGTCGCACACGGTGCCGCCGACGATCCGGCCGACCTCGAAGCCCTCGACGCGACCCTGGCGCAGCTCGACACCGCGGTCCGTGACGGCATCGACGTGCGGGCCTGGCTGTGGGAACCGGCGATCGACGGGTACGCCGTCGCGGCCGCCGACCTGCTCGCCGGGACCGACGGGCGCGTCGGGTTCGGCCCGCGACTCGGGCTGCTCGACCGCAGCCGGACGATGCGTCCGACCGGTGTCGCCCTCGGTGCCCGGGCGCGGGCCGCTCGTCAGCTCCGGGAGCGGTAGCTCGCCCGGTTCCCGACGGCGTCCTTGTTCAGGCGCTTCGACAGGTGGAGCCCCTCGAGCACGAACTCGACCGCCGAGGCGACCATCGCCGGCGAATCGGCCACGCCGTCGAGCGTCGCGACCGCCGTCGCGAGCGCCGGATGGGCACCTGCGACCGCTGCGAGGTCGGCCGACGTGACGTCCTCGCCGGTGCTGACCGTCAGCCCGTCCTCGAACGCATCGAGCACTGCGGCGGCGACCGCAGGGTCGATCCGGTCACGGAACACCGACAGCGTCGCCTGACGCAGCAACTGGTCGACGATCTGGACGTCGCGCCCCTCCTCGAGGGACTCGATCTCCACCTTGCCCATCGTCGAGGCGAGCATGGCGTCGAGGTCGCAGACCCGGGGGACGACCTCGTCCTCGCCGGCGAGCAGGCAGCGGCGCGCCGCGTTCGCGACGAGCGTCTCCTGGTTCGACACCGACAGACGCACCGACACGCCGGACCGCTGGTTGATGTTGCCGGACCCCCGGGCGAGGTGCGACACGGTGGCGACGATCTCGCGCATCCAGTCGGGGATCGAGACCCGCAGCCCGTCGACCGCGAACGGCACCGCCTCCTGCTCGACGATGGTCATCTCGATCTCGACCGTCGGCGGGTAGTGCGTGCGGATCTGCGACCCGAAACGGTCCTTCAGCGGGGTGATGAGCCGCCCGCGGTTCGTGTAGTCCTCGGGGTTCGCAGAGGCGACGAGCACGACGTCGAGCGGGAGCCGCAACTTGTATCCGCGGATCTGCACGTCGCGCTCCTCGAGCACGTTCAGCAGACCGACCTGGATCCGCTCGGCGAGGTCGGGGAGTTCGTTGATGGCGAAGATGCCGCGATTGGTGCGCGGCACGAGCCCGTAGTGGATCGTGAGCTCGTCGGACAGGTAGCGGCCCTCGGCGACCTTGATCGGGTCGACCTCGCCGATCAGGTCGGCGACCGAGGTGTCGGGCGTGGCCAGCTTCTCGCCGTAGCGGCGGTCACGGTGCACCCATTCGATCCGCGTGTCGTCACCGTGCTCGGCGACGAGGTCCCGGGCGTAGCGCGAGATCGGCTCGTAGGGGTCGTCGTTGATCTCTGACCCCGCGACGATCGGCATCCACTCGTCGAGCAGTTCGACGAGTGCGCGGATGAGCCGCGTCTTCGCCTGCCCCCGCTCGCCGAGGAGGACGACGTCGTGACCCGCCAGGAGCGCGTTCTCCAGCTGAGGGATGACCGTGTCCTCGTACCCCAGCACCCGGGGGAACAGCGGTTCGCCCGACCGGATCCGCCCGATCGCGTTCTCGCGGAGCTCGTCCTTCACGGAGCGGGAGATCCAGCCCGACGCCCGGAGCTGGCCGAGGGTTGCTGCCGGGGGGTGTGCGGTTGTCGACATGCAGGTCACGCTAACCGCTGCCCCAGGGCTGCGGGACCGTGGAGAGCAGGACCTAGCCTCGGGGCGTCGTCGCACCGGGAGGCACGTCATGGCGTTCACCGTCGACCTCGACTCGTTCCGCTTCGATCCCACCCTGGCCGCCGGCGTCGCCGGTCGACGCGTGCTCATCACCGGCTCCGGCAAGGACGGCGGCATCGGACAGGCGTTCGCGCTCGCCGCCGGGCTCAACGGCGCCGCGAGCGTGGGCGTGCACTTCCACCGCAGCTATCGCGACGGGTTCGACCTCGTCGACCGGCTCCGTGCCGAGGGCGTGGATGCGTTCCCCGTGCAGGCCGACGTGACGAACATGGGCGACCTGTGGGCGATGCGGTCCTACGTCGTCGAGCAGATGGGCGGACTCCCCCCGGACCTCGTCATCTGCAATTCCGGCCTCACCGAGCGCGGGTACAGCTTCGGTCGGGCACTGCGCGAGGTGCCCGACGAGCCGACGGCGATGCGCCGGGCCCGGGTGCGCCAGCACTTCATCGACAACCTCGAGGAATCACGCCTCGTGCTCGACACGAAGATCGACGGGTTCCTGGCCGTCACCCACCTGTGGGCGGGGGAGGCGGTGCACCACGGTCTGCCGCTGCAGCTCGTCTACGTGTCATCCCGGCAGGCGGTCGACCCGGGACCGTCGGTGCCCGGGTACGCGATCTCGAACTGGGCGGTGCTGCAGCTCCCCCGCGTGCTCGACATCAACCTCGGCCGCTCGGCCGACACGATCTCGGCGTGCTCGGTGCTCTTCCCCTTCATCCGCACCGGGATGACGGACGAGTACGCCGACAACGAGAAGGTCTTCGGCCGCTGGCAGCCCCGCATGCTCGCGACGACCGAGGCCGCGGAGGCGTTCCTCCAGTTGCTCGCCCGGCCGACGGCGGAGGTGCGCGGCGGCATGTTCGAGCTGATGGTCGATCCCGCCGAGGCCGACCTCGTCGACATCACCTGGCGCCAGGTGCGCCTGCCCGCCGTCGAGGAACGCCTCGCCTGGAGCGACGCCGCGCCGCTGCGCCGCTGAGCGTGCTCAGTCCCCGCGCACCATCAGGTGCCGTGAGGCGAAGACCACCCCGCCGAAGAAACCTCCCGTCACCACCGACGCGAACGTCGCCACCCCGAGGGTGAACCACCATCCGAGTCCACCGGCGACGAGCTGCACCGCAAGGGTGACGAGGCCGAACATCACCACGACGCCGACGAGGACGCCGATCACCGTGGTGCGGACGAACGCCCGGTCCTCGGGCTCGAGCATCTCGTCGGTCCGCGTGTCGATCCGTGCAACTGCCATGCGGCGACCGTACGGAGCCCCGGCGCGACCCCGCCCCGGTCGGAGGTCCTCTCCCGTCGGGACTTTCGACCCTCTCAGCGGTCGAGCGAACGACCCCGCAGCCGGCGCATACCCCGCAGCCAGCGGTCGGGGTCGACCGCCTTGCGCTTGACGTACTCCGCGACCTCGGGGTGGGACAGGATCATGAACCGCTCCTCCCGCATCGCGTCGACGACGGTCGCAGCGACGTCGTCGGGTTCCTTGATCCCGTCGGTCGCGCCGTCCCCGAGCTGACGGGGGGCCATGGCCGTGTTCACGCCCTGCGGACACAGCACCGACACCCGGATGCCCTCGTCTCCGTGGGTGATCGCGAGGTACTCGGCAAGTTTGATGCAGGCCGCCTTCGTCACGCTGTAGGGCGCACTCCCCATGGCGAGCAGGAGCCCTGCCGCCGACGCCGTGTGGAGCAGGTACCCCTCGCCCCGGGCGGTCATCGAGGGCAGCACCGCCCGGGCCGCGTAGACGTGCGACATGACGTGGAGGTCCCATTGGCGCTGCCATGCAGCGTCGGAGGCCTCGACGCCGCCGTCGGCACCCGCCCCGGCGTTCGAGAAGAACACGTCGATCGGGCCGAACCGGTCGAGCACCGACTCGACGAGCCCGCCGATCGCCGCCTCGTCGGTGACGTCGAGTCCGACGCCGAGGCCACGGTCCCCGAGCCCGAGACGGGCTGCCGCGGCCTCGGCCGCCGCAGCGTCGCGGTCGACGAGCACGACCGCCCGGGCCCCCTCGGCGGCGAAGCGCCGCCCGACCGCCGATCCGATCCCGCCACCACCGCCGGTGATAACCGCGACCCGGTCCCGAAGTTCCACCTGGATTCCTCCCGCCCCCGGCCTCGCGACCCTCGTCCGACCCGGACCCGACACAGTTCGCCGCATCCGACGGCGAGACGGTACCGTTCCTCCTACATCGACGCTTGGAAGACCGCCCGGAGCGGGCTGGGAGGAGACACGTGGCGACCACAGCGGTGCGCTCGTCGGGGGTGAGTGCTCGAGGGCTGGTCAAGCCGGCCTTCCGGCGGACGGAGAAGCGCCTCCCCTATCCGTTCGGCCTGTACCAGTCGGCCGTCGGCAAGAAGTGGGTGATGGGGGTCACCGGACTCATGCTCATGGGCTTCGTGCTCGTGCACATGATCGGCAACCTCCACATGTACGAAGGTCCGGCGAAGTTCAACGAGTACGCCGAGGCACTCCGCACCCTCGGCGGACACTTCATCCCGCGGGAGTGGGCGCTGTGGGGCCTGCGGGCCGGTCTGCTCGCCGCAGTGGGTCTGCACGTCCACTCGGCGGTGACGCTGACCCGGATGAACCGCACCGCCCGCCCGACCCGGTACCAGGGCAGCCGCCGCTACATGGCGGCGAACTTCGCATCCCGTTCGATGCGGCTCACCGGCCTCGTCGTCCTCCTCTACGTGCTGTTCCACCTCGCCGACCTCACCTGGGGTCTGGTGTTCCCGGACACGTACATCTACGGGGACGTCTACAACAACGTCGTCCAGAGCCTCTCGAACGCCCCGGTGGCGATCATCTACATCGTCGCCAACGTGGCCCTCGCGGTGCACCTGCGCCACGGCGCCTGGAGCCTCTTCCAGAGCCTCGGGTGGAACAACCCGAAGTTCAACGCAGCCCGGCGCGCGTTCGCGACCGGGTTCGCCGGGATCATCCTCATCGGGAACCTGTCGTTCCCGATCATGAACCTCGCCGGTGTGGTCAGTCAGGAGAACCGCACGACCCCGTGCCACCTCCTGGACGGCAAGCCGACGGACATCTGCCTCGGTGACGAGGCGAAGGCCGAATTCGATCCGACTGCGGTTGCAAAGGAAGGTGCGGAGAAGTGACCACCACCGGTTACCTCGACGGCAAGGTCCCCACCGGCCCGATCGACGAGAAGTGGACGAGCCACAAGTTCAACCTGAAACTCGTCAACCCGGCGAACAAGCGCAAGTACGACATCATCGTCGTGGGCACCGGCCTCGCCGGCGCCTCGGCGGCAGCGTCGCTCGGCGAGCTCGGGTACAACGTGAAGGTCTTCACCTTCCACGACTCGCCCCGGCGTGCACACTCGATCGCCGCACAGGGCGGCATCAACGCCGCCAAGAACTACAAGAACGACGGTGACTCGGTCTACCGCCTGTTCTACGACACGGTGAAGGGCGGCGACTTCCGGGCCCGTGAGGGCAACGTGTACCGCCTCGCCGAGGTGTCGGTCGACATCATCGACCAGTGCGCAGCGCAGGGTGTCCCCTTCGCCCGTGAGTACTCCGGTCTCCTCGACAACCGCAGCTTCGGTGGCGCGCAGGTGTCCCGGACCTTCTACGCCCGGGGCCAGACCGGTCAGCAGCTCCTGCTCGGCGCCTACCAGGCCCTCGCACGGCAGGTCCACGCCGGTTCCTGCACGCTCTACAACCGCACCGAGATGCTCGATCTCGTCGTGAAGGACGGCCGGGCGTGCGGCATCGTGGTGCGCGACCTCCTCACCGGTGAGATCGCACGGCACTCGGCCCACGCCGTCGTCCTCGCCACGGGCGGGTACGGCAACGTGTTCTACCTGTCGACGAACGCCAAGGGCTCCAACACCACGGCCACCTGGCGGGCGCACAAGAAGGGCGCCTTCTTCGCGAACCCCTGCTACACGCAGATCCACCCGACGTGCATCCCGGCGAGCGACGACTTCCAGTCGAAGCTCACGCTCATGTCGGAGTCGCTGCGCAACGACGGGCGCATCTGGGTCCCGAAGAACGCGAACGACACCCGGCCCTCCCACCAGATCCCCGAGGAGGACCGCGACTACTACCTCGAGCGCCGCTACCCGGCGTTCGGCAACCTCGTCCCCCGCGACGTGGCGTCCCGGAACTCCAAGACCCAGGTCGACGAGGGTCGCGGCGTCGGGCCGATCAAGAACGGCGTGTACCTCGACTTCGGGGACTCGATCGACCGTCTCGGTCGCGACGTCATCGAGGAGCGCTACGGGAACCTCTTCCAGATGTACGAGCGCATCACCGACGAGGATCCCTACAAGATGCCGATGCGCATCTATCCGGCCGTCCACTACACCATGGGTGGCCTGTGGGTGGACTACAACCTGATGTCCAACCTGCCCGGCCTGTACGTGCTCGGTGAGGCGAACTTCTCCGACCACGGCGCGAACCGGCTCGGCGCCTCGGCGCTCATGCAGGGCCTCGCCGACGGCTACTTCGTCCTGCCGTACACGATCGGTGACTACCTCGCCGGCATGCTCGGCGAGAAGCCGGTGTCCACCGACGACCCGGTGTTCGCCGAGTCCGAGAACGAGGTGCGTGACCAGATCCGGCGCCTGCTGTCGGTCAACGGCACCCGTCCGGTCGACAGTCTCTACCGCGAGCTCGGCGTCGACATCGTGTGGGAGAACTGCGGCATGGCCCGCAACCAGGCAGGTCTCGAGCGTGCGATCTCCGACATCCGGTCGCTGCGCGACGAGTTCTGGACGAACGTGAAGATCACCGACCAGTCGGAGTCGCTCAACACCTCCCTCGAGAAGGCGCTCCGCGTGGCCGACTTCTTCGAGATGGCCGAGCTCATGTGCAAGGACGCCCTCGTGCGCGAGGAGTCCTGTGGCGGCCACTTCCGTGAGGAGTACCAGACCGAGGACGGCGAGGCGCTCCGCAACGACGACCAGTTCGCCTACGTGGCGGCCTGGGAGTGGACCGGCGAGAACGGTCAGCAGCAACTGAACAAGGAAGAGCTCACGTTCGAGTACGTGAAGCTGGCACAGCGGAGCTACAAGTGAGCGGCAGCGGACACGGTCAGACCATGCGGATCACGCTCGAGGTCTGGCGTCAGGACAACCCTTCCGACAAGGGCGGCTTCCAGGTCGTCGACGTGCCGGGTGTGTCGCCCGACATGTCGTTCCTCGAGATGCTCGACGTCGTGAACGACCGTCTCACCGAGTCCGGTGAGCGGCCGATCGTGTTCGACCACGACTGCCGTGAGGGCATCTGCGGGAGCTGCGGCGTCGTCATCAACGGCGTACCGCACGGCCCGGAGCGCGGCACGGCGACGTGCCAGCTCCACATGCGGAAGTTCAGCGACGGCGACACCATCGCCGTCGAGCCCTGGCGCGCCGCAGCGTTCCCGGTGATCCGTGACCTCGCCGTCGACCGGTCGGCCTTCGACCGGATCGTCGAGTCGGGTGGCTACATCTCGGCGCCGACCGGCTCCGCGATGGACGCCAACATGATCCCGATCCCCAAGCCGGTCGCCGATGCGTCGATGGACGCCGCACAGTGCATCGGCTGCGGTGCGTGCGTCGCCGCGTGCCCGAACTCGGCCGCCCAGCTCTTCACCTCGGCGAAGCTTGCCCACCTCAACCTGATGCCGCAGGGTCAGCCCGAGCGCTGGGCCCGCACCGAGGCGATGGTCGAGACGATGGAGCAGTTCTTCGGCTCGTGCACGAACCACGGCGAATGCCAGGAGGCGTGCCCGAAGGAGATCTCGGTCGACTTCATCGCCATGATGAACCGCGACTACGTGAAGGCGAAGCGGAAGAACCGCCAGCTGCTGTCGCAGTCGATCTGACGCCGACGGTGCCGATCCGAGGGGTCGGCCGCTACCGTGCCACCTCGTGTTCGGTGGACGGCGACCGGAGAACAGGACCCGCGCCCCTCGCCGGCGCCGGGTCCTGCGCGTCCCGTCACCGGGAACCCGTCAGAGCCTCATTGCGCTCGCACTCAACAGTCTGACGAGCTTCGCCGCGGGTGCCTGCCTCAGCGCGATCACCGGGACGCTGCGTGACCTCCCCGGCCTCCTCGTCCTCGTGCCCGCCGCGATCGGGCTGCGCGGCAACGTGTTCTCCGCGCTCGGGAGTCGCCTGTCCACCACGGTCCACCTCGGGACCTTCCGCGTCTCGGCACGGCGCGACAGCGTGTTCGGGCAGAACGTGGCCGCCTCGCTCGTCCTCACGCTCGGTATCTCTCTCGTCGCCGCGCTCGGCGCATCCGTGCTCGTTCTCACCCTCGGGATCTCCGACCGGCCCGCCGTCGGCGACCTCGTACTCGTGTCGATCCTCGGCGGCACGATCGCGAGCGTGGTCGTGCTCGCTGCGACCGTCGGTCTGTCGGTCGCGGCAACCCGCTTCGGTTGGGACCTCGACAACCTCGTCGCCCCGATCGTGTCGACGCTCGCGGACGTCGTGACGATCCCGGCGCTCTGGGTCGCCTCGCTCCTCGTCGGCGTTCCGGTCGTGTCCCGATCCCTCACCCTCGCGCTCGTGGCGGCCGCCGTCGTGCTGTCCGTCCTCGCATGGCGGACACCGCTCGACACCCTGCGCCGCATCGTCCGCGAGTCCGGACCCGTGCTCACCGCAGCAGTGGGCTTCTCGATGCTCGCCGGCCTCGCCCTCGAGAAGCAGCTCGAGCTGTTCGAGTCGGTCGCAGCGCTCCTCATCCTGCAACCGGCGTTCGTGTCCTCGGCCGGGGCGCTCGGCGGCATCCTGTCGAGCCGGCTGTCGACCTCGTTCCAGCTCGGCCTCATCGAGCCGGATCTCGTGCCCGACCGTCGGGCGCGTGAGGCCGGGCTCGTCGTCGCGGCACTCGCCGTTCCCGTGGCCCTGTTCAACGCCGCGGGCGCACACCTCGTCGCCGTCGCGCTCGGGGTCCGCACACCCGGACTGCTCCCGCTGCTCGGCGTGTCCGTGCTCGCCGGTGCCGTCGTCGTCGCGTTCGTGCTCGCCGTCGCGTACTACGGGACCATGGCGGCGACCCGCGTCGGACTCGACCCCGACACGCACGGGATCCCGATCGTCACGTCCACGGTCGACTTCGTCGGTGCCGTGGCGCTCATCGTCGCCGTGATCAGCCTCGGGGTGGGCTGAGCACGAACCCCTCGGACCACCCGTCCCCGTCGGGTCCGAGCGACCACCGTCGCCGTTCGAGGTGCAGCCCCGCAGCGATCTGCAGCGGTACGACGGCGACGACGGCTGCACCGTCCGGTGCCAGTCCCACACCCTCGACGGGGCGGCCTTCGACGACGCCCCACCACGCATCCCCCGCAGCGGTCGTCCGAGTCGTCGGTCCGGTGAAGGTGCCCGTCGCGCCGAGGTCGGCGAGTTCGATCGCCTCCGCCCCGACGAGCAGCTCCCCCCGGACCACGCACGACGGCCGTTCCGGACCCGGCGTGACCGGGTCGTCGGCTGCCTCCCACTCGAGGTCGAACCCGAGCGGGACGCGATCGCCGCGCACCACCGACGGGTCCACGTCGCGGTACACCGCTGCGTCGTCGACACCCACGGCGAACGCCTCGAGCCCTGCCGACCAGCGGCGGCCCGGCTCCTCGAGGTTCGCGTCCGCCCAGAGGCCGACAGTCCGCAACTCGAGACCTCCGGCGGGCGGCGGTACGTCGAGATCGGCGATCACGACGAACGGTGCGACCGGCCCGCCGACCACGGCCGCCCAGTACCCGATCCGACGCCGACCCGGGAACGAGAGGAGCGCCACGAACATCCCGAGGCCCCCGCCCGGCACCCACAGGTCCCAGGCGGTGATCCGTATGCCGTCCACCCCTGCCACCGACGTCTCCTCCACCGATCGCTAGCCTCCGTCGGAATGGCCCGTTACGCCACCCCGGAGTGGATCGCCGCATTCGACCACGCGCTGGCCGCGACCGACCTCGATCCCGCCGACCGGGATCCGATCGTCGTGCAGTATCTGCTCGACGACGCACCCGCCGGTTGTGGGCCGTACACGCTGCGCGTCGACGGGAACGGCGCCCGGGTGGTCGCCGGCACGGCCGACGACGCCGTCGTTACGTTCCGTCAGGACTACGGGACCGCCGTCGCCATCGCCGGCGGCGAACGATCCGCGCAACGCGCAGTCCTCGACGGCAGCATCGTCATTACGGGCGACGCGACCCGCCTGATCGGGCGGGCGGCGTTGCTCGCGGCGATCGACCGGGCCGTCGACTCCCTCGGCTGACGTCCCGGCTCAGCCGGGGATGAGCCCGAGCTCACGGACGGCGTTGCGCTCGTCCTCGAGCTCGGCGACCGACGCATCGATCCGGCCACGGGAGAACGCGTCGATGTCGAGACCGCCGACGATCGAGTACGCCCCGTCCTTGCACACGCAGGGGAACGACGAGATCAGGCCCTCGGGCACGCCGTAGCTGCCGTCCGAGGGGACCGCCATCGACACCCAGTCGCCGTCGGGCGTGCCGAGCGCCCAGCTGCGCATGTGGTCGATCGCCGCGTTCGCCGCCGAGGCGGCGGACGAGAGGCCCCGAGCTTCGATGATCGCTGCGCCGCGCTTGGCGACCGTGGGGATGAAGTCGTTCTCGAGCCAGGCCTGGTCGTTCACGAGCTGGGCCGCGTTCCGGCCATCGACCTCGCAGTGGAACAGGTCCGGGTACTGGGTGACCGAGTGGTTGCCCCAGATCGTCATGCGCCGGATCGAGGACACCGGGCGACCGGTCCGCGCGGCGAGCTGGGCGAGCGCACGGTTGTGGTCGAGCCGCGTCATCGCCGTGAACCGCTTCGGGTCGAGCTTCGGCGCATTGTTCATCGCGATCAGCGCGTTCGTGTTCGCCGGGTTGCCGACGACGAGGACGCGGACGTCGCGCGACGCCGAGTCGGACAGCGCCTTGCCCTGCACGGTGAAGATCGCGCCGTTCGCGTTCAGGAGATCGGCACGCTCCATACCGGCCTTCCGGGGCATCGCGCCGACGAGCAGCGCGTAGTCGGCGTCACCGAACGCGGTGTCGGCGTCGTCGGTCTGCACCATCCCGGCGAGCAACGGGAACGCGCAGTCGTCGAGCTCCATGGCGACGCCGTTCAGCGCGCCGAGCGCCGGCGTGATCTCGAGCATGTGCAGGATGACCGGCTGATCGGGGCCGAGCATCTGACCACTCGCGATTCGGAAGAGGAGGCTGTAGCCGATCTGGCCCGCAGCCCCGGTGACGGCGACGCGCACGGGAGTCTTCATGGCGGGCGACGCTAGTTGGTCCACCACCGGCACTCCACCACCGGATGCCAGACTTCCCCACCGTGGCACCCGAACCGACGCAGCTCCCCACAGGATTCACGGCACACATCGCGAACATCGGCATCAAGGACGGCACGACCGACTTCCTCGTCGTCGCGTCGTCGGTGCCGGCGAGCGCAGCGGCGGTGTTCACCCGCTCACGGTTCGCCGGACCGAGCGTGACGCTGTCCCGCCGCCAGGTCGCCGACGGTCGGCTGCAGGCCGCGGTCGTGATCTCGAAGAACGCGAACGTGGCGACCGGGCCGCAGGGCGCGGCGAACGCCGAGGCCGTCGTCACGGGTGTCGCCCGGGCCCTCGGCTGCCCGGAGGGCGACATCCTGCTGGCGTCCACCGGGGTCATCGGTCGGCAGTACCCGATGGAACGCATCGATGCCCACCTCGCGACGCTCGCGGCACCGCCCTACCCCTCCACCGACGCGCTCGCCGCGGCCACGGCGATGATGACGACGGACACGGTGCCGAAGTTCGCCGAGGCGACCGTCGGCGACGCCCGCATCGTCGGCCTCGCGAAGGGTGTCGGGATGATCGAGCCCGACATGGCGACGATGATCGCCCTCGTGTTCACCGACGCCGAGATCGCGTCGGCGGATCTCGACCGGGCGTTCCGCCAGGTGGTCGACCGGTCCTTCAACAGCCTCAGCGTCGACACCGACACCTCGACGTCGGACACCGCGGCGATCCTCGCGAATGGGCTCGCCGGCCCCGTCGACCTCGATGCGTTCACGGAGGCACTCGGCGAGGTGTGCCTGTCGCTCACCCGGCAGCTCGCACGCGACGGTGAGGGCGCCACGAAGCTGCTCGTCGTCACCGTCGGCGGCGCGCGCGACGACGTGCAGGCCAAGCGGGTCGCGAAGTCGATCCTCAACTCGCCGCTGGTGAAGACCGCAGTGCACGGGGCGGACCCGAACTGGGGCCGGGTGGCGATGGCGGTCGGGAAGTGTGCGGACGACACCGACATCGTCGAGGAACGGGTCGTCATCCGCTTCGGCACACAGCAGGTGTTCCCCGGTGATCTCGACGAGGCGGGCCTCCGCCTCCTCGCTGCGACGATGGCGGCCGAGGAGGTCCACATCGACGTGGCACTCGGGATCGGGGTGGGTGCCTGGACCGTGTACGGCTGCGACCTGTCCGACCAGTACATCCGGATCAACGCCGACTACACGACGTGACGCCTCGGACCGGCCGCAGCACGGTCCGGTAGCCGCGGCGGTACCGGTAACGTCCCGCCCGTGTTCCTCGCCCTGAAGGAGATGCGACGCGCCAAGGTGCGGTTCGCGCTGCTGATGGCCGCGGTCGGCCTGCTGGTCTTCCTGATCCTGTTCCAGCAGTCCCTGCAGAACGGGCTCATCACCGCGTTCGTCGGCGCCGTGCGGAACCAGTCGGCGCCGGTGCTCGTCTACAGCGTCGACGGCCGACGGGTCATCCAGGGTTCGGTCATCGGCGCCGATCTCGAGGCCGCCGTGCGCGAGGCCGTCGGTGACGGCCGGGTCGGCCGCATCGGCCAGGGCACCTTCACCGTGACCGCAGCCGACGAACTGTCGGAGGCCACGGTCCTCGGGTTCGAGGAGGAAGGGCTCGGTTCGCCCACGACGCTCGTCAGCGGTCGCCTGCCGCGCAGCGCCGGTGAAGCCGTCGCGAGCGAGGCGGACACTGCGGCGGGCTTCGACATCGGTGACGTCGTCCGCGTCGAGCCCGGTGGCCTCGAGCTGCGCGTCGTCGGTCTCGCCCGCGACATCCAGCTCAACGTCGCACCGACCCTGTTCGTGCCGTACGCGACCTACCTCGACGCCGTGCGCAGCCGGAACCCCGATGCCGGTGTCCCCCCGCCGAACGTGCTCGCCGTCGTTCCTGCACCGGGCACGACCCCGGCGGCAACGGTCGCCGCCGTGAACGCCGCGTCGGACGACCTCGACGCGCTGACCCGTGCCGACGCCGCCGCCAAGACCCCGGGCGTCGCGCAGGTGCAGCAGTCGTTCCAGGTGATCTTCCTGCTGTACGGCCTCGTCGTCCCGCTCGTCACCGGCTTGTTCTTCCTCATCGTGACGTTCCAGAAGGCACCGTCGCTCACCCTGCTCCGGGCGATCGGTGCGCCGGCGGGTCGGCTGGTGTCCGCGCTGCTCGTCCAGGTGCTGCTCGTCGTCGGCGGCGGTCTCGTCATCGGGATCGGGCTCTACGCCCCGCTGTCGGTGCAACGCATCGGCGGGATCACCCTGCGCTTCGAGACCGCTGCGGTCATCGGCTGGTCGATCGCGCTGCTCGTGCTCGGAACGGCGTCGTCCGCCGTATCGGCCCGTCGGGTCGTCGGTATCGATCCCGCCGCTGCGCTCGGTGGTGCGGGGGTCGACCGATGAGGATCGCCCTGCGTGAACTCCGGCGTCGCCCCGGCCGGTTCGCCACGGCGACCGTCATCCTCACGCTCATCGCCCTCCTGCTGCTGTTCCTCGGCGGTCTGCTCGACGGACTGATCCGCAACTCGACCGGGGCGGTCCGGGCCCAGCCGGGCGACGTCGTCGTCTCCTCCGCGCAGTCCCAGAGCTCGTTCCTCCGCAGCCGCATCGACCCCGACCTTCGGGCGCGCGTCGCTGCAGCGCCCGGTGTCGTCGAGGTGGGTGGCCTCGGCATCGTGCAGCTCGGCGCCCGGGTCCCGGGCAACGGGCCACGCGATCTCGCCGACGTGGCACTGTTCGGCGTCGAACTCCCGCCCCGGGGGGTCGACACCGTTCCCCCCGACGGCGAGGTCTGGGCGGACCGGGTGCTCGAGGCCGACGGCATCCGCGTGGGGACCGAACTGCTCCTCGGTCCGGCCCGCAGCCCGGTCCGTGTGATCGGTTTCGTCGAGGACACGAACTACCTCGGCCAGGCCGGTCTGTGGGCCTCGCCGGGGACGTGGCGCACCGTCGTCGGCGCCAACCGACCTGCCGAGGTCGTCGCCGACGGCGTGTTCCAGTCCCTCGTCGTGCGGGGCACCGGCGATCCGGCCGACCTCGCCGCGGCGATCGACACCGCAACCGGCGGTGCGACCCTGTCGCTCACCCTCGTGGACGCTGCGAACGCAATCCCCGGCGTCGCCGAACAGCGGGGCACGTTCAACCAGATCATCGGCGTGACCGTCGCCATCGCGATCGTCGTCATCGCCCTGTTCTTCGCCCTGCTCACTGTCGAACGTCTCGCGCTCTACGGCGTCCTCAAGGCGATCGGCGCACGGTCACGCACGATCTTCGCCGGGCTCGTCGTGCAGGCCGTCGTCGTGACCGTCGTCGCGTCGGTCGTGGCGACGGTGGCCGTGCTGCTGCTCGACGCCGCCATCCCGCCCGGTTCGATCCCCGTGACGATCACGCCGCCGCGCATCGTGTCGAGCGTCGTGTCCCTGCTCGTCGCCGCCATCGCCGGCTCCGCCTTCTCGCTCCGCCGGGTGCTCCGCGTCGACCCGGCCTCCGCCATCGGGAGTTCCTCGTGACCGCGACCGAACCACACGTCCCCGCACTCCGTATGGAGGGCGTCCGCAAGGTGTACCCGATGGGCGACGGCGAGGTCGTCGCGCTCGAGCGCGCCGACCTGACCGTCGACCGCGGTGAGATCGTCGCACTCGTCGGACCGTCCGGCTCGGGCAAGACCACGTTGTGTTCGATCGCCGGCGGGATCCTCCGGGCGAGCGGCGGGACGATCGTCGTCGGTGGCGACGACATCTCGGGTTACTCCCCGAAGCAGCTAACCGCCTTCCGGCGCCGTGCGGTCGGGTTCGTGTTCCAGACCGTGAACCTCGTGCCGTTCCTCACGGCGCGCGAGAACCTCCTCGTCGTCGACGAGATCGGTGCCCGCACCGGCGCAGCGGCGCGCGCCCGGGCCGACCAGCTGCTCGAGGAGCTCGGTCTCGCCGATCGGGCCAAGAACCTGCCGTCACAGCTGTCCGGCGGTCAGCGACAGCGCGTTGCGATCGGCCGCGCGCTCATGAACGACCCCACCCTGGTGCTCTTCGACGAGCCCACCTCGGCGCTCGACAGCAAGCTCGGACGTCAGGTCATGGAGCTCATCCGCACCGAGATGACCGCCCGCGGGATCGCAGCGATCGTGGTGACCCACGACGAACGGATCACAGCGTTCGCGGACCGGACGGTGCACATCAGCGACGGGGTGCTCGAGGCCTGAGGCCCCGAGGCGGAACTCAGAGGTCGTCGACGAGACCCCGCAGGGTCTCGATCGTACGGACGGCGTCACGACCGACCGGGTTGACGTTGAGCACCGTCACCCCGGCCTCCTTGAACGCACCGAGCCGTTCCCGGATGTAGCCCGGCGAGCCGACGAGGTGCGACGCGCGCAGGAACGACGCCGGCACCTTCGCCGCCGCCTCGTCCTTGTGCCCGTCGAGGTAGAGGTCCTGGATCTCGATCGCCTCGGCCTCGTAGCCGTAGCGACGGGCGACGTCGTTGTAGAAGTTCTTGTCTCGTGCGCCCATGCCACCCCAGTAGAGGGCGGTCTGGGGACGGGCCGCGTCGAGCACACGGTCCTGTGCGTCGCCGACGAGGTCGTCGCCGATCGCGAGCATGCCGCCCGCGGAGATCTCGAGACGCGGCAGCGACGGGTCGCGCTTCGCGAGCCCCTTCTTCAGGTCGTCACCCCACACGCTCTGGAACTTCTCCGGTTCGAAGAACACCGGCAGCCAGCCGTCTGCGTAGGCAGCGGTCGCCTCGACGGAGAGCCCCTGGAGCGACGCCCACCAGATCGGCACGTCGGAGCGGACCGGATGGTTGATCAGCTTCAGCGGCTTGCCGAGGCCCGTGCCCTGCCCGGCCGGGAGGGGGAGCTGCACGGTGCGCCCGTCGTAGACGAGGGGTTCGCGCCGCAGCGTCATGCGGACGACCTCGATGTACTCCTTGATCCGCTGCATCGGCTTCTCGTAGGGGATCCCGTGGAATCCCTCGACGACCTGCGGCCCCGAGGCGCCGAGACCGAGGATGAACCGACCGTCGGACACGAAGTCGCACCCGGCCGCGGTCATCCCCATCAACGCCGCCGACCGGGAGTACACGTTCACGATGCCGGTGCCGATGTGCACCCGCTCCGTCATGGCGGCGAGATAGCCGACCTGACTGATCGCATCGAAGCTGTACGCCTCCGCGATCCACACGATGTCGAGGCCCGCCTTCTCGAGGTCCTGCACCTGCCGCACGGCCTCCTTGAATCCGCCCGAGTACCCGAGTGCCATCGCGAGTCGCATCTGTCCGTCCCTTCCGCACGTCCGACGTACCGCCGCACGGTAGTGGCCCGTGTCGGTACAGTCGCCGCATGTCCACGTGGTCGGTGGTCGGCCTCGTCCTGCTGGCGGCGCTCGTCGCCCTCGTCCTGCACGACGTGCTGCAGCGCAAGCACACGGTCCTGCGGAACTTCCCCGTGATCGGCCACCTGCGCTACCTGCTCGAGCGGGTCGGGCCGGAACTGCGCCAGTACATCGTCACCTCGAACGACGCCGAGCGACCGTTCTCCCGGGACCAGCGATCGTGGGTGTACGCGACGGCGAAGCGTGAGAACGACTACGCCGGCTTCGGTACCGACAACGACCTCGAACGTCCACCCCCGGGCTACGTGATCGTGCAGCACGCGGCGTTCCCCCACCCGCCGGGCCCCGCGGATGCCGATCCCCTGCACCCGGTCCCCGTCGCCAAGGTCGTCGGCGCCCATCACAAGCGTCGCCAGGCGTTCCGACCGGCATCGGTCGTGAACATCTCCGGCATGAGCTACGGCTCGTTGTCCGCAGCAGCGGTGGAGGCGCTGAACCGTGGGGCGGCCCTCGCCGGATGCCTGCAGTCGACGGGCGAGGGCGCGGTGGCGCCGGCACACCTGCACGGCGGGGAACTCGTCTTCCAGATCGGCACGGGGTACTTCGGTGTGCGCGACGCACACGGCGCGTTCGATCTCGGCCGCCTCGTCGAGCTGTGCGCCGCGCACCCGGTCCGAGCGATCGAGGTGAAGCTGAGCCAGGGCGCGAAGCCCGGGCTCGGTGGTCTCCTCCCCGGCGCGAAGGTGACCCCGACCATCGCAGCGGTGCGCGGCGTCCCCGCCGGCCGCGACTGCGTGAGCCCCAACCGCCACACCGCGTTCGGCGACGTCGACGGCCTCATCGCCTTCGTCGAACGCATCGCCGACGCGACCGGCGTCCCCGTCGGTGTGAAGGCCGCCGTGGGCGATGCCGGGTTCTGGCAGGAACTCTCCCGTCGGATGGGTGATCTCGGCGGCGGCCCCGACTTCGTCGTCGTCGACGGCGGCGAGGGCGGTACCGGTGCCGGACCGCTCGCGTTCACCGACCACGTCGCACTGCCGTTCCGCCTCGCCTTCCCGCGCGTCTACCGGGCGTTCGCCGAGGCCGGGCTGCACCACGAGATCGCGTTCGCCGGTTCCGCGAAGCTCGGGTTCCCCGAGACCGCCCTGCACGCCATGGCCCTCGGCTGCGACTGGGTCGCCGTCGCCCGCGAACCGCTGCTCGCGATCGGTTGCATCCAGGCGCAGCGCTGCCACACCGGGCACTGTCCGACGGGCATCACGACCCACAACCGGTGGCTCGTCCGTGGACTCGACCCGACCGACAAGTCGGTGCGCTGCGCGAACTACGTGGTCACCCTGCGCAAGGAGCTCCTGCGGCTCGCCCACGCGTGCGGGGTGAGCCACCCGGCGCTCGTCGGCCCCGGCCGCATCGAGATCCTCGACGGGCTGGGCGGCGCCCGGCCGCTCGGGGAGGTGGTCGACTACGCGGACGGCTGGGGGCTCCCCGGGGCGCGCGACCGCAGGGCGATCGACGCGCTCATGCGCAGCTGACCGGATCCCGACTCAGTCGAGGTGGACGATGCACACCGGGCGGCGCGTGTGGTGCGCCAACCGGTCCGACGTCGACCCGAGCACGATGCCCTTGACGGTCGACATGCCGCGCGCCCCGACGACGATCAGGTCGGCGTCGTGGGTGTCGGCGGCCCGCACGAGTGCCCGCACCGGGCGGTCCTCGGCGAGCTCGGTGACGAAGGTGACACCTGCCGCGGTGAGCGGTGCCGCCCACGGCCCGGCGAGCCGTTCACGCAACTCGGCGGCGATCGCCGGGAGGTCGAACGGCGGCGGGCTCGAGCCGAGCATCCCGATCGGGTCGAACGCGTGCACGAGGACGACCCGTGCGCCGGTCTGGGCGGCGAGTTCGGCGGACCAGGCGAGCGCCCGTTCGGCTCCGGCGGACCCGTCGGTCCCGACGACGATCGTACGGACGGTCATGCGGGACTCTCCTGCGGTCGGGACGACGCCCGCAACGACACGAGCACCGTGATCGTCAGCACCACGGCGATGAAGCCGAGCGACAGCAACGTCGGTACGTGGTACCACTCCGAGATCAGCATCTTCACACCGACGTAGAACAGGATCACGCCCAGGCCGACGTTCAGGTACACGAGTCGGTCGGCGGCAGCGGACAGCAGGAAGTACAGGGCCCGCAGTCCGAGGATCGCGAGGGCGTTCGAGCTGAACACGATGAACTGGTCGCGGCTGACGGCGAGGATCGCCGGCACCGAGTCGACGGCGAAGACCACGTCGGTCGCCTCGATCAGCACGAGGACGATGAAGAGCGGCGTGGCGAGGCGGCGACCAGCCTCGCGCACGAACATCTTCTGGCCGTGGTACTCCGAGGACACGGGCACGATCCTGCGGACGAGCCGCAGCACCGGGTTCCGTTCGGGATGGATCTCGCCTCCCGAGTGCCGGGCGACCCGCACGGCGGTGATGATCAGGAACGCCCCGAACACGTAGAGCACCCAGTCGAACGCCTCGAGCAGCGCCACGCCGGCGAACACGAAGATCGCCCGCAGCACGAGCGCCCCGAAGATGCCCCAGAACAGCACCCGGTGCTGGTAGGCGCGGGGCACCGAGAAGTAGCTGAAGATGACGGCCCACACGAAGACGTTGTCGACCGAGAGGCTCTTCTCGATCACGTAGCCGGTCAGGTACTGCGTCGCCGCCGCCGAACCGAGGCCCCACCACACGACGAGGGAGAACCCGAGACCGATCGCGATCCAGATCGTCGAGGTGACGATCGCCTCGCGCGTGCTGATCTCGTGCGCGTCCCGGTGCAGCACGAACAGGTCGAGCAGCAGCATGACGGCGATCGCGCCGAGGAACGCCCCCCACGCCCACAGGGGGACGTCGTAGCTCTGCAGAGTCGAGGATGCGGATGCGGCGGCGAGCACGGTCCCGCAGCCTACGGGCAGGACCGACCCGGAACGGGGTTGCGTCGCCGGTCGATCACGTCCGGGCCTGGCGTCGTACCCAGTCCTCGATCAGCCAGCCGGCGATCGACATGCCACCCATCGGGACGTTCTTCGGGAGTTCGTCCCAGCGGAACCACGACGCCTCGACGATCTCCTCCTCCTGGATGACGACCTCACCACCGTCGTAGCGGGCGGTGAAGCCGAGCATCAGGGAGTTCGGGAACGGCCAGGGCTGCGAACCGAAGTACGTGATGTCCCGCACCGAGATGCCGACCTCCTCCCGCACCTCACGTGCGACGCACTGCTCGAGGCTCTCACCGGCCTCCACGAAGCCCGCGAGCGTGGAATAGAAGCGGCCCGGGAACTGTCGTCCCCAGGCGAGCAACGCCTCCTCGTCGTCGTCGCCGCGGGTGACGAGCATGATGACCGCCGGCGACAGCCGCGGATAGGCGAGCTGCCCGCACGACGGGCATCGGCGGGCCCGATCGGTCGCCATGGATTCGGTCGGCGTCCCGCAACGACCGCAGAAGCGGTGGGTGCGGTCCCAGCTGACGATCTGCTCGGCGCGACCTGCGATCGTCCACATCGGATCCGGCACCTTGCCGTAGAGCTGGCGGAGCGGGACCCACATGTGGTCGTCCGGCTCGTCGGTGCCCTCCGGGACGTCGATGCCGTAGAGCCACTCGTCACCGATCGACCCGAGGATGTGGTGCCCCTCGGAGGGGACGTCGGGATGTCGACGGGGGACCTCGAAGCCCTCCCGCCCGGCGACGACGAGGACCTCGCCGCGTCGGACGGCGAAGTAGAACGCCGGGACGCCGTCGTGGTCGGGCTGACGCATGTGCGGATCGAACACATCGCGGAACCTAGCCGACGAGCGTAGGAGCCGTGTCCGCATCCGGATTCCCGAGGAAGGTTCTCTAGCATTCGGCGAGATCCTCACGGGAGCAGGCCGATGGGTACCGACCGACATGCTGCTGCACCGACCGAGGCGCTGAACGATGCCGCCGACGTGATCCGGCGATGGGGCGACTCCGATCGCTTCGTCCCCTCGCGTGTCGTCCAGCCGATCCAGCGCCTCCTGGCACTCGAGACGGCCGGCGGCGTGGTGATGCTGCTCGCGGCGATCGCCGCCCTGATCTGGGCGAACTCGCCCGCGCACGGGTCCTACGTCCGACTCTGGGAAGAGACCCACATCTCCATCCACCTCGGCGAGGGCTTCCTGCACCTCGACCTGTCGGTCCGGGACTTCGTCAACGACGTCCTGATGACCATCTTCTTCTACCTGGCGGCGCTCGAGATCAAGCACGAGCTGGTGCACGGCACGTTCCGTGACCGTCGAGCCGCCGCGCTGCCGGCCATTGCCGCACTCGGCGGCATGGTCGGTCCGGCGCTCGTGTTCACGGCGTTCAACGCCGGTGGGCCCGGTGCCGGCGGCTGGGGAATCCCGATGGCGACCGACATCGCGTTCGCGGTCGCCGTGGTCACGCTCGCCGGTTCCCGCATCCCGCTCGCCGCCCGGATGTTCCTGCTCACCCTCGCCGTCGCGGACGACATCGGCGGGATCCTCGTGATCGCCGTGTTCTACACGGACGGGATGCAGATCGGCTGGCTCGCAGCGTCGGTCGCGGCCCTCGCCCTCTCCTACGTCGCCCAGCGCCTCGGGATCCGCTCCTACGCCCCGTATCTGGCGCTCGGCGTCGTCGCCTGGTTCTGCCTGCACGAGTCGGGGGTGCATGCGACCATCGCCGGTGTCGCCCTCGGCTTCATCACACCGGCGTCCCCGTTCTACGCACCACGTCTGTTCGGTGCGGCCGCCCGCCCCCTCGTCGACCGGGTCGCGACGGCCACCGCACACGACGTCCAGGACGGCCACGAAGGCGAGGACTCGAGCGAGGCGCAGACGAGCCTGCGCGACCTCGTCCGCCTCGGCGTCGAGACGATGTCACCCCTCGAGCGGCACCTTGCGTGGGCCGGCCCCTGGGTCGCCTTTCTCGTCGTCCCGCTCTTCGCGCTGGCGAACGCCGGTGTGCGTGTCGTCGACGGCGAGCTCGGGAACCCGCTCGGGGACCCGGTCGTGCTCGGCGTGGTCCTCGGCCTCGTGGTCGGAAAGACCGTCGGCATCACCCTCGCCGCAGCCATCGCCGTGACGGCGCGCGTTGCGAAGCTCCCCACGGGCGTGACCTGGCCGATGATCGTCGGCCTCGCGACGACGGGCGGTGTCGGCTTCACCGTGGCGCTGTTCGTCACGAGCCTCGCCTTCGAGGGCGACGCCGCACTCACCGATCAGGCGAAGCTCGGCGTGCTCGTCGGCAGCCTCATCTCCGGTCTGCTCGGCTTCACGATGCTGAAGCTCGCTGCATCCCGGCGACCGGCCGAGGCCGCCGCCGAGACGGTTCCGGCCGGGCACTGACCCGCCCGCAGGGGCGTCAGCCCTTGCCGACCAGCCAGTCGCCGGGCATGCCCGTGGCGCCCCAGAGCTTGTTGGCGTACCGGCGCATGCCGCCGAGCCAACGGTCGACGTCGGTCGCCTTGCGCTCGACGTAGGTGGCGACCTCCGGGTGCGGGAGTACCAGGAACCGCTCCTCCCGCATCGTCTGCACGCACGCCTCGGCGACCGAGGCGGCCGACAGGATGCCGTCGCTGCCGGCCTGCCCCCCGGTCCGCCGCTCCTCGCCCTCGAAGTGCTCGAGGATGCGAGTCGCGACGGCCTGCGGGCAGAGCACCGACACCCGGATGCCCTGGTGGTGGTGGTTGATCGCGAGCCATTCGCCGAGCGACACCGCCGCCGACTTGGTGATCGCGTAGACGACCGAGTCCATCTGGGTGAGGAGGCCGGCCGCCGACGCCGTGTTCAGCAGATAGCCCTCCCCCCGGGCGATCATCGAGGGGAGCACCGCCCGTGCTGCGTACACGTGGGCCATCGTGTGGACCTCCCACATGCGCTGGAAGTCCTCGTTCGACAGCTCGACCCCGCCACGCCTGCCGTACCCGGCGTTCGAGACGAAGACGTCGATCGGGCCGTGGGCGCGCAGCGTCGACTCGACGAGGTCGACGATCGCAGCCTCGTCCGCCACGTCGAGACCGACCGCAGAGGCCCGCTCGCCGAGGCGGTCGGCGACGGTCCGGGCACGGTTGCCGTCGAGGTCGCACACGACGACGTGCCGTGCACCCTCTGCGAGGAATCGTTCGGCGAGCGCCTCGCCGATCCCGCTGCCCGCACCCGTGATGATCGCCACCCTGTCCCGCAGTTCCATGCGCCGCACCCTACCGGCGGGGCGACCGGCGCACCGGTGCGCGGCCTACGATCCCCCCATGTCCGCAACGCCCGCCGCCACCGAGCAGCCCGACGGCATCGACGTCGGGGCCGTCACCGCCTGGCTCGCCGAACGCCTCGACGGTCTGCAGGCGCCGCTCCGGTTCACCAAGCTCGCCGGCGGCCACTCGAACTTCACCTACCTCGTCACCGACGCCGGCCGGCTCCGCTTCGTGCTGCGACGTCCACCGCTCGGCGAACTCCTCCCCTCCGCCCACGACATGGGCCGGGAATGGACGATCATCTCGGCGCTGTGGCCGACGCCGGTACCCGTCGCCGAACCGCTCGCGTTCTGCGAGGACCGCGACGTCACCGGGGCGTGGTTCTACTGCATGGGTGCCGTCGACGGACGGGCGCTGTACGAGCGTGAGGACGTCGACGAGTTCCTCCCCGACCACGATCTCCGGCGCTCCCTCGGCTTCAGCTTCATCGACGTGCTCGCCGACCTCCACGCCCTCGACCCCGACGAGATCGGGCTCGGCGGCCTCGGCCGGCGCGAGGACTACGTCGCGCGCCAGCTCAACCGGTGGTTCGCATCGTGGAACGCGTCGCAGACCCCTGACATCGCCGGGATCACGACCGTCGCCGACGTGCACGACCTGCTCGTCGCCCGGATCCCCGAGCAGGGGCCGGCCCGGGTCGTGCACGGCGACTACGGCCTGCACAACTGTCTCGCCGGCGCGAACGGCAAGATCGCGGCCGTCCTCGACTGGGAGATCTCCACACTCGGCGATCCGCTCGCCGACCTGGCGTATGCGCTGAACGGCTGGAGCTCGCCCGACGACCCGAAGCCGGTGCGGGAGGACGGTCCGACGCGCGAACCCGGGTTCCCCCACCGCGACGAGCTCCTCGCCCGCTACGCGGAACGCACGGGTCGTGACTGCAGCGGCATCGACTTCTACGTGAGCTTCAACCACTGGAAGACGGTCTGCATCATCCAGGGCGTCTACGCCCGCTACATGGCCGGCCAGAAGTCGACGGAGGGCGTCGACCTCGAGAGCCTGCTGCAACGGCGCGACCGGAGCCTCGAGCTCGCCGCCGAGGCCGCAGCCCGTCTCTGAGCGCCGGCCTCAGGGCCGACGGCTCGGCGGCAGGTGGTAGGTGCGCAGCGGCGGGAACCCGTTGAACGCGACGGCCGCGTAGGTCGTGGTGTACGCACCCGTTGCGAGCAGGCGGAGGCGATCACCGGCCTCGAGCGACATCGGCAGCCGGTACCGGAACTCCTCGTAGAGCACGTCCGCGCTGTCGCACGTGGGCCCGGCGAGCACGACCGGGCCGTCGGGACCGTCGGTCACCCCGTCCACGGTCACGATCGGGTACTTGATCGCCTCACCGAGACACTCCGCCAGACCACCGAACAGCCCGACGTCGAGGAAGACCCAGCGGTGCTCGTCGTGGATGGACTTCCGTGACACGAGCACGACCTCGGTCTCGAGCACGCCGGCGTCCGCTGCGAGGAATCGGCCCGGCTCGGCGATGAGCTTCGGGGCGTCGGCGCCGAAACTCCGCTCGACGCTCTGCTCGATCACCGCGCCGTACACCGCCGTTGCGGGACCGGTCGTGAGATACGTGCCCGGGAACCCACCGCCGACGTTCAGGTACCCGAGCCGACCGCCTGCGGCGGCGAGCGGTGCGGCGATCTGCTCGGCGACGAGCTCGATCGCGACCCGGTACGCGTCGGGCTGGCGTTGCTGTGAACCGACGTGGAAACACACCCCGATCTCGTGGCCGGCATCGAGCGCCCGGAGGCACAGCTCGACGGCCTGGTCGACGTCGCAACCGAACTTGCGCGACAACGGCCAGTCCGACCCGGCCCCGTCGCAGAGCACCCGACAGAACACCGTGGACCCGGGGGCCTCCGCCGTGAGCTTCGCGAGCTCGTCCGCGGCGTCGAAGGCGAACATGCCGACACCCAACTCGTGGGCGCGGGCGATGTCGGACCGCTTCTTGATCGTGTTGCCGTAGGAGAGTCGCGCCGGATCGGCACCGGCCGCGATTGCGAGGTCGATCTCACCCGGGCTCGCCACGTCGAAGCTCGATCCGAGCGCGACCAGCGCGTCGAGGAGCTCCGGCGCCGGGTTCGCCTTCACCGCGTAGAAGATCTGCGCGGAGGGGATCGCCGCACGCAACTCGGCGTAGCGGTCCACCACCACGTCGCAGTCGACGACGAGGAACGGGGTCTCGCGACGTTCCTCGGCGAGGAACGCCTCGATCCGGGCTGTCGGCACGGCGGAACGTGCGGGAGCCGGGGTGGGTGCGACGGGGATCAACAGGCCTCGACACCTCGCAGACGGGTCGGCCGGGCGACCCGCCCGAGGCTAGCGACCGCCGAGGATCCCGCCGAGGACCCCACCGGCACCGCCGACGGGCGAGCTCGAGCCACCCTCGGTACCGGTCTGGCCGACACCGGCGATCCACTCGTAGGGCTGGACGACCACGAAACCCGGGCCGTGGAACATCATCTGCAGCGACTCACCGGACGTCCGGCCGAACAGCGAACCGAAGCCCTCCGACCGCTGCAGGGACACGTTCAGGTTCGCGGACCAGCAGATCGCCGCGTTCGGGTCGACGTAGGTCGGCTGCTGCGAGCAGTCGAGCACGACCGGATGCCCGTGCGAGACGACCGCCACCCGGCCGGTGCCGAACACGACCGTGTTGAACAGGCCGGCACCGGCGAACGCGCCGGCGTTGCCGACGAGCTTGATGTCGTAGTTGAGGCTCGATTCGAAGGCGAGGATGCTCGGCCCGTTGATCGACAGGGCATCGGCGCCCTCGAGGTCGATGAGGAAGATGTCGGCGGCCGCGTCGGCGAGGAACACGTCGCCCTGGCCCGCGACCTTCATGAGGGGCACGCCCTCACCGGTCACCGCGGCCTTCGCGGCACGGATCAGCTTGTCCTTCATCCCGCCGCCGCCCGGCCCGCCGGTGATGCCCTGGTACTCGAAGCGGATGTTGCCCTGATAGCCGACCATCGCACCGCGACGGGCGTAGAACTCGGTGTTGTTCACCGTCGCCTTCAGCATCTTGCCGTTCTGCATGGTGAAGCCGAGCTGGCCGGTCCCGGCCTCGGTGTTGGAGAAGAGATCGCTGCGCATGAGAGCCTCCCGACGGTCGACACGGTCGGCCCGGACACTACGTCACCGACGACCGTGTCGGGGTGCGGACCGGCCCGCTAACCTGCCGGGCGCAGTCGACCCACGAGGAACGCACATGGCAAAGATCAAGGTCGCCAACCCGATCGTCGAGATGGACGGCGACGAGATGACCCGCATCATCTGGCAGTTCATCAAGGACAAGCTGATCCTGCCGTACCTCGACGTCGACCTGAAGTACTTCGACCTCGGTATCGAGCACCGTGACGCGACGAACGACCAGGTGACGATCGACGCGGCCCACGCCACCCGTGAGTTCGGCGTCGCCGTGAAGTGCGCCACGATCACGCCCGACGAGGCGCGGGTCGAGGAGTTCGGCCTCAAGCAGATGTGGAAGTCGCCGAACGGCACGATCCGCAACATCCTCGGCGGCGTCATCTTCCGTGAGCCGATCATCTGCTCGAACATCCCGCGCTACGTCCCCGGGTGGACGAAGCCGATCATCATCGGCCGCCACGCCCACGGCGACCAGTACCGCGCCACCGACTTCAAGGTCCGCAAGCCCGGCAAGGTGACGATGACGTTCGTCCCCGACGACGGTTCGGAACCCGAGGTGCGCGAGATCGCTGCGTTCCCGGCCGCAGGCGGCGTGGCGATGGGCATGTACAACTACGTCGACTCGATCCGCGACTTCGCCCATGCGTCGTTCCGCTACGCGCTCGACCGCGGCTACCCGCTGTACATGTCGACGAAGAACACGATCCTCAAGGCCTACGACGGCGACTTCAAGGACATCTTCGAGGAGATCTATCAGGCCGAGTACAAGGCCGCGTACGAGGCCAAGGGCATCTGGTACGAGCACCGTCTCATCGACGACATGGTCGCCCAGGCCATCAAGGGCGACGGCGGCTACGTGTGGGCGTGCAAGAACTACGACGGTGACGTGCAGTCCGACGTCGTCGCACAGGGGTTCGGCTCGCTCGGGCTCATGACGTCCGTGCTGCTGACCCCGGACGGTCAGACCTGCGAGGCCGAGGCCGCCCACGGCACCGTGACCCGCCACTACCGCCAGCACCAGCGGGGTGAGAAGACCTCCACGAACCCGATCGCGTCGATCTTCGCGTGGACGCAGGGTCTGCAGTTCCGGGGCAAGAAGGACGGCACCCCCGACGTGGTGCGGTTCGCCGAGACCCTCGAGCGGGTCTGCGTGGAGACGGTCGAGTCCGGGAAGATGACGAAGGACCTCGCCCTCCTCATCTCCGACTCGGCACCGTTCCTCACGACGGAGGAGTTCCTCGACGCCATCGACGCCAACCTCCGGGTGGCGATGGGCGCCTGAGCGGACGTCTGCCCGCCGTGCCGGGACCGCTCACCGGGATCCGCGTCCTCGAGGCGGCCCAGGTCATCTCGGGACCGTTGTGCGCCCTGCTCCTCGCCGAGCAGGGCGCGGATGTGATCAAGATCGAACAACCGGGTGGTGACCCGACGCGCGTCTCCGGCGAGCAGCGGGGCGGCATGGGCGTCGTCTTCTTCAACTGCAACCGCGGGAAGCGGTCGATCGTCGTCGACCTCACCGACCCCGAGGGTGTCGCCGTCGTGCACGAGCTCGTGCGCGCCGCCGACGTCTTCATCGAGAACTTCCGGCCCGGGAAGGCGGAGCGACTCGGTATCGACCACCGGACGCTCGCGGCGATCAACCCGCACCTCGTCACCGTGTCCATCACCGGTGTCGGACCGGACGGGCCAGACGCGGAGCGACCGATGTACGACTTCGTGGTGCAGGCGATGATCGGCGTCGCCGACCTGCAACGCGACCTCGACACCGGTCGACCACGCCTCGTGCGCACGTACCTCGTCGACAAGTCGACCGCCCTGACCGCCGCACAGGCGATCACCGCAGCGCTCTTCGCCCGTGAACGCGACCCGGATCGGCGCGGGCAGCACCTCGACGTGTCGATGCTCGACGCCGGACTCGGGTTCTTCTGGCCCGACGGGATGATGTCGCACACCTACCTCGACCGTGACGAGGTCGACGCCGTGCCGAACAACCTCGAGTTCCAGGAGGCGTACCCGACGCTCGACGGCGCGGTCGCCCTCCTGCCCATCATCCCCACGTTCTTCCCGAACCTGTGCCGGGCGTGTCGGCACCCGGAGTGGATCGACGACCCGCGCTTCGTCGACTACCCGACCCGACGACGCCACTTCCGGGAGCTCGTCGACGCCGTGGCCGCGGCGACCGCGACGATGACCACCGCCGAGGCGATGGCCCGCTTCGAGGCCGAGGACGTTCCCGCCGCTGCGGTCCGCACCCGCGACGAGGTGCACGACCAACCGCAGGTCGTCCACCGTGGCAGCGTGGTCGAGACCGCCATGGAACCGGTCGGCAACGTGCGTGTGCCGAACCATCCGACCCGGTTCTCGACGACGCCGGCACAGCTCGGTGTTGGTGTCCCCCGCGTCGGGGAACACGCCCGCGCGGTGCTCGCCGAGGCGGGGTTCGAGGCCGGACACGTCGACGATCTCCTCGCCCGGCGGATCGTGCGCGAGTCGGCCGACTGAGGCGGCCCCGCGGGGATTTGTCCTCCGCCCGCCGTGGTGCGAACCTCGGGCGCCGACGTCCGTGACACCATGCGGACGACGAGGAGATCACCGGGGGACACATGGCCGACGAGCTCACCATCGACCTGCTCGACGACGCGAACATCGAGGATCCCTATCCGCTGTTCCGGACGATGCGCGATCGGGATCCCGTGATGTGGAGCGCGCGACACCACGCCTGGGTGATCACCGGCCACGCCGAGCTCGACGAGGCGTTCAAGGACACCCGGCTGTCGACCGAACGGATGCAGGGCTTCCGCGACCGTCTCCCCGCCGAGCGCCTCGCTGCGCTCGAGAAGGCGATCGAGCTGCTCGACGGCTGGATGCTGTTCAACGAGGCGCCCGTGCACCAGCAGCTCCGGGAGCCCGTGCGGCGGCGGTTCACGCCGAAGGCGGTCAGCTCCCTCGAGGACGACATCCGCACGATCACCGACGAACTGCTCGACGACATGGAACGGCAGGGCACCGTCGACCTCGTCGACGCCTTCGCCCACCGCTTGCCGGCGAACGTCATCGGCCGACTCTTCGGCGTCCCCGACGAACTGCGGTCGTGGCTCGCATCGTGGTCCGAGAAGTTCTCCGTCGTCGTCTTCGGCGCGACGAAGAACCCCGACTACCTCCGTCTCGCCAAGGAGTCCGCCGACGAGTTCCACGGGATCATCGGCGACCTGATGGAGCACTACGCCGAACACCCCACGGACAACCTCATCTCCGCGCTGCTCGCCCGTGGCGACGACGCGGACGGCCTCACGAACTCCCAGATCCTCGGCGCGTGCTCGATCCTGCTCTTCGCCGGCCACGACACCACGGCGTCGTCGCTCGGATCCTCGACGCTCGCACTCCTGCGCCGACCGGAGCAGCTCGCCTGGCTGCGCGACCAGACCGGCCCCACCCTCCCCGACACCGCCACCGAGGAACTCCTGCGCTTCGAACCGCCGGCCAAGGTGATGATGCGCACGGTCGTCGAGGAACACGAGCGTGGCGGTCACCGGCTCGAGGTCGGTCAGGCCGTGTTCATGGGCATCGCCGGAGCGAACCGGGATCCCCGGGTCTTCAGCGACCCGGAGAACCTGGACCTCGAACGAGACCCGAACCCGCACCTCACCTTCGGGTACGGGCGCCACTTCTGTCTCGGTGCCTCGCTCGCCCGCCTCGAGGTCCGCATCGCGCTGCGCATGCTCCTCGACCGTTTCCCGGACCTGCGGCTCGCCGGTGACGTCGAGTGGCGGCCGACGATCGTCGACCGCTCACCGAAGCACATCCCCGTGCGGGTGCGCTGAGGGCGGCGTTCAGCCGAACCCGAGCGCCCGGGCGATCGGCTCCGCCGCGTCGGCACGGTTCAACGTGTACAGGTGGATGCCGGGCGCGCCACCGTCGAGCAGACGCCGGGCCAGCGCAGTCGCATGGTCGACCGCGATCGCCAGCCGATCGGCCGGCGTCGCTGCCTCGAGCCGTTCGAACAGCGCCGGCGGGACACGACTGCCGTTCATCGCAGCGAACCGGCGCACCGACGCCGGGGTGGTGACCGGCATGATCCCGGGGAGCACCGGGACCGAGCACCCGACCGCGTCGAGGTCCTCGAGCATCCGGAAGTACGGCACCGGATCGAAGAAGAACTGGGTGATGCCGAAATCGGCACGCCCGAGCTTCGCGGCGAGGTACCGACGGTCGTCGTCGGTCGTCTCCGAGCGCGGGTGCAGCTCGGGGAACGCGGCGACGCCGACGCTGAAGTCGCCGGTCTCCCGCACGAGGTCGACGAGCTCGGACGCGTACCGGAACTCGCCGGTCACCGGGCTGCCGTCAGCGGGCGGGTCCCCACCGAGCGCCAGGATGTTCACCACACCATGCGCCCGGTAGTCCTCGAGCAGCGTCCGGAGCTGCGCCCGGGTGTGCCCCATGCAGGTGAGGTGCGCCATCGTCGGCACGTCCCCGTGTGCGGTGAGGTCGACGACGAGGTCCCGGGTGCGGGCGGCGTCGGAACCCCCCGCGCCGTAGGTGATCGACACGAACGCCGGGCGCAGGGCGCCGAGCGTGCGCAGCGTCGCCCGCAGCGTCGACTCCGCGTCGTCCGTCTTCGGGGGGAAGAACTCGAAGGAGAGGGTCGGTGCGCCGCCGAGCCGCTCGCGCACGTGGCCTGTCACCGTGCAGCCGCCCGTTCGGCTGCGTCGACGCAGTTCTGCAGGAGCATCGCCCGGGTCATCGGACCGACCCCCCCGATACGCGGGGTGATCCACGACGCCACCTCGGCGACGTCGTCGGCGACGTCGGAGAGGAGCTTGCGTCCCTCGAAGGACACGCCGGCACCGACGACCACCGCGCCGGGGCGGACCATCGACGCGGTGACGACACCGGGCGAACCCGCTGCTGCGACGACGACGTCCGCCTGACGGAGGTATGACCCGAGGTCGGCGACCCCCGTGTGGACGACGGTCACCGCCGCGTTCGCGTGTGGCTCCTTGAGCGCCAGCAGGTTCGCGAGCGGTCGGCCGATCGTGAGCCCCCGACCGAGGATGACGACGTGCCGCCCGGCGAGCTCGATCCCGTACGCGGCGAGGAGCCGCTGGATGCCGACCGGGGTGCAGGGGCGCGGGCCCGGCTCCCCCATCACCAGTCGACCGAGGTTCGTCGGGTGCAGCCCGTCGACGTCCTTGTCCGGGTCGACGGCGAGCAGCGCCGCGGCGAAGTCGAGTCCGGGCGGGAACGGGTACTGCATCAGATAGGCGTGGACCGCGGGATCGGCGTTCAGCCGCGCCACCACCGCCGCCACGTCGGCCTGCGACGCCGACGCCGGGAGGTGCTCGTGCACGGACGCGATGCCGACCTCTTCGCAGTCGCGGTGCTTCATGGCGACGTAGTTCGCACTCGGCCCGTCGTCGCCGACGAGCACCGTGCCGAGACCGGGGCGCACACCGCGCGCCGCCAACGCCTCCACCCGGCGGCGCACGTCCTCCCGGATCCGCGCGGCGACCGCCTCACCGTCGAGCAACTGGGCCGTCATCGTCGTCCTTCCCTCAGTGGCGGAAATGGCGTTCGCCGGTGAACACCATCGCCATGCCGGCCTCGTCGGCGGCGGCGATCACCTCGTCGTCACGGACCGAACCACCCGGCTGGATCACCGCCGTCGCCCCGGCCTCGGCCGCGGCGTCGAGCCCGTCACGGAACGGGAAGAACGCATCCGATGCACACGCGCCGCCGACCGCCCGACCTGCGGCCTTCTCCGCCGCGATCCGGCCCGCGTCACGGCGGTTCTGCTGTCCGGCTCCGATGCCGACCGCACAGCCGTCCTTGACCAGCACGATCGTGTTCGACGTGACCGACGCGCACACCCGCCACGCGACCTCGAGGTCGCGCCACTCCGCCTCCGTCGGGGCGCGCCGGGTGACGACCCGGAACGCCGCACGGTCCCAGCTCACCCGGTCCGGCGTCTGCACCAGCAGACCACCGTCGATCGTGCGCACCGTCAGCGAGTCCTCGGACGGCTTCGGTGCCTCGAGCACCCGCAGGTTCTTCTTCGCGGTGAGGACCTCGAGCGCGCCGGGCTCGAACGACGGGGCGATCACCACCTCGGTGAACACCGGCGCGAGCGCCTCGGCCAGCGCGACGGGGAGCGGACGGTTCACCGCGACGATCCCACCGAACGCCGACACCGGATCCGCCGCGTTCGCTGCGACGTATGCCGCCGTCACGTCGGCGGCGACCGCTGCGCCGCAGGGGTTCGCGTGCTTGATCACGACCGCCGCGGGATCCTCACCGAGAGACCAGACCAGACGCCACGCGGCCTCGGCGTCGTACAGGTTCAGGTACGACAGCTCCTTGCCACCGTGCTGGACGGCGGTGTCCCACCAGCTCGGCGTCTCGACCCCCATCGTCCGGTAGCGGGCACCGACCTGGTGCGGGTTCTCGCCGTAGCGCAGGTCCTGGGCCCGCTCGAGCGCCAGGTGGAGCGTCGGGGGCAGCGGGTCGGCGTCCGCACCCGCGACCGCGCGGTTGACCTCGTCGAACCAGCCGACGATCGCGGCGTCGTACGCGGCGGTGTGCGCGAACGCGGCCCGGGCGAGCGACCGGCGGGTCGTCGCCGACAACACACCGGACGCCCGGAGTTCGGCGAGCACGACCGGGTACTGGGCGGGATCAGTGACGACACCGACCGACCCGTGGTTCTTCGCCGCACCGCGCACCATCGCCGGACCGCCGACGTCGATCAGGTCGATCGACGGGTTCGACCGGAACGGGTACAGGTTCACGACGACCAGGTCGATCGCATCGATGCCGTAGGTCGCGAGGTCGGCGACGTGGGACGGATCGGACCGGTCGGCCAGGATCCCGCCGTGCACCTTCGGGTGCAGCGTAACGACCCGGTGTCCGAGCATCGCCGGGTAGCCGGTCAGATCGGCGACGTCGGTGACCTCGATCCCGGCCGCGGCGAGGGCCGACGCCGTCCCGCCGCTCGAGACGAGTCGCCAGCCGAGATCCGCCAGTTCCCGGCCGAACTCGACGACGCCGGTCTTGTCGAACACGGACAGCAATGCGGTGGGCACGGGAGCACCGTAGTGCCCGGGACGCGCCGGAGGGCGGCCCGTGGGCCGCCCTCCGTGCACATCCGTGGGTGTCGCGTCAGAGCTTGGCGACGATCCCGGCCATGAGCTCGCCGGCCTCGGTCGGGTTGTTCCCGACGAGCGCCCCGGCATCGCGCAGCGCCTCCATCTTGGCGGCGGCAGTGCCCTTGCCACCCGAGACGATCGCCCCGGCGTGACCCATCTTCTTGCCGGCCGGGGCGGTGACCCCGGCGACGTAGCAGGCGACCGGCTTCGACATGTTCGCCTTGATGAAGGCCGCGGCCTCCTCCTCGGCGGTGCCACCGATCTCACCGATCATCATGACGGCCTTGGTCTCCGGATCGGCCTCGAACGCCTCGAGGCAGTCGATGAACGACGTCCCGGGGACGGGGTCGCCACCGATGCCGACACAGGTCGTGACGCCGATGCCCTTCTGCTGCAGTTCGTAGAGCGCCTGGTAGGTGAGCGTGCCCGAACGGGACACGATGCCCACCGGGCCGCCCGGCTTGGCGATGTGCCCGGCCGTGATGCCGATGTTGCACTTCCCGGGGCTGATGATCCCGGGGCAGTTCGGTCCGAGGAGGCGGACCTTCGGGAAGTCCCGCTTCAGCTTGTTGAAGAACCAGGCCTCGTCGTGCGCCGGGACGCCCTCGGTGATGCACGCGATGAACTCGACGCCGCCCTCGGCGGCCTCGAGCACGGCGTCACGCACACCGGGGGCGGGGATGAAGATGCACGACGCGTTCGCACCGGTCTCCCGGACCGCGTCGGCGACCGACGCGAAGATCGGGATGCCCTCGATGTCCTCGCCCGCCTTCTTCGGGTTCGTGCCGGCCACCACCTGGGTGCCGTACGCCCGGTTCAGCAGGCCGTAGTACCGGCCCTGCGAACCGGTGAGGCCCTGATAGACGACCTTGGTGTTCTCGTCGACGAAGATGCTCATCGTTCTGCTCCGTTCCTGAGGTCGTTCCGCTCAGCGTGCCGCGAGCTGGACGGCGAGACGGGCGGCCGAGATCATGTCGGGCGCCATCTGCAACTTGTCGGACAGGTGCGGCTGCAGGATCTCGCGACCCTGCTCGGCGTTCGTGCCGTCGAGGCGGATCACGATCGGCGCGTCGATCTGCACGTTCTGCAGGGCCTGGACGATGCCGTTCGCCACCTCCTCGCCCTTGGTGATGCCGCCGAAGATGTTGATGAAGATCGACCGGACGTTCGGGTCGTTGTTGATGACCTCGAGCGCCCCCGCCATGACGGTGGCGTTGGAGCCGCCGCCGATGTCGAGGAAGTTCGCCGGCTTGCCGCCGACCTGGTTCACGATGTCCACCGTCGACATGGCGAGACCCGCACCGTTGGCGATCACACCGACGGAACCCTCGAGCCCGACGTACTGCAGCCCCTTCGCGTGCGCCTGCTTCTCGCGCTCGTCCCGGACCTGGGTCTCGTCGTACTGCTCGTAGTCGCCGTGGCGGAACGTGGAGTTCCCGTCGAGGGTGACCTTCGCGTCGAGCGCGTGGACCTCGCCGGTCGGCTTCAGGATCAGCGGGTTGATCTCGACGAGATCCGCGTCACCCTCGGTGTAGGCCCGGTAGAGCTTCTGGAGGATGTCGACGGTGCCGTCGACCGCCGCCGGGTTCAGCTTCGCCGCACCGACCCACGACCGGGCAGCGGCCGCAGTGAGGCCCTCGACCGGATCGATCCAGATCTTGGCGATGGCGTCCGGATCCTTCTCGGCGACCGCCTCGATCTCGACGCCGCCCTGCGCGGACAGCATGCCGAGGTGCTTCTTCGCCGAACGGTCGAGCGTGAACGACGCGTAGTACTCCTCCGCGATGTCGGAGGCCCGTTCGACCCACACGATGTGCACCGTGTGGCCCTTGATGTCCATGCCGAGGATGTTCGTCGCATGGGTGCGGACCTCGGTGGCGTCGTTCGCCAGCTTGATGCCGCCGGCCTTGCCGCGACCACCCACCTGGACCTGCGCCTTCACGACGACGGGGTAACCCACCCGTTCGCCGATGGCGACCGCCTCGTCCGGCGTCCGGGCCACGTCACCGGCCGAGACCGGGATCCCGAACCGGGCGAAGAACTGCTTGCCTTGATACTCGTACAGGTCCACTCGTCGTGGCCTCCGTGTGTGCGATGAGCGATTGCGACTACGACGCCGACGCCGCTTCGCGGGCGTCGAGCGTTTCTTCCAGCCATCCGGTGATGCTGTCGATCGACGCACCGGGCGTGAACACCCCGGTGACGCCCTTCTCGAGCAACGACGGGATGTCGGCCTCGGGGATGATGCCACCCCCGAAGACCACGACGTCGCCGAGACCGCGGGCACGCAGCTCGTCGACGACACGGGGGAACAGGGTCTGGTGTGCACCGGAGAGCACGGACAGCCCGCAGGCGTCGGCATCCTCCTGGAGCACCGCCTCGGCGACCTGCTCCGGTGTCTGGAACAGACCCGTGTAGATGACCTCGAACCCGGCGTCACGCAGGGCACGGGCGATGATCTTGACGCCCCGGTCGTGCCCGTCGAGACCGGGCTTCGCCACCACGACTCGGTACCGGCGTTGCATGGCGGGGATACTAGGGGCGTGGGTTCGACACGGGGCAATCCGCTGTGCCGGTAGGGCGGCGAACGGCAGCAGGTGAGGTGCGGGCGATCGTCATGGTCGTCATGGCGCTCGTCGTCCTCGTCGGCGGTGTGCTGCTGTTCCTGAACCTGGTGTCGAACAGGTCGGGCGACGTCACGATCCGGCTCGGTGACGAACGCTTCGACGCCGGACGCGTCGACCGCATCGCCGCGGAGATCGACGACCGCGGGCCGATCCTCTACTCCGACGTCGCCGGCGGCACCCGCGACATGATCCTCAACCACCTGAGCGAGGACCCCGAATCGGGCTGGGTCGCCTTCGAGGCCCGCCGACCCGGCGCCGAGCGCGACTGCGCGCTGCGCTGGGACGCCGACCGGGAGGTCTTCGCCGAGACCACCGACTGCGGGGGAGCCACGTTCCCTCCGGACGGCGCCGGCCTGCAGCAGTACCCGGTGGAGGTCGTGGACGGCAGCATCGTCGTCGACCTGAACGCCGAGGCACGTGCGACGACGACCCGTCCCGGGGCGACGACGTCGAGCAGCGTGGTCGTGTCGGGCCGCTGAACGGCGCCGGTCAGAGCTTCTCGAGCGGGGCCCACGACAGCAGGAGCTGTCGTTCGCCGGCACCGGGGAACCGCACGGTGGCGACGGCCTTGTCACCCGCACCCTCGATCCCCACGATCACGCCCTCACCGAACTTCGGGTGGCGGACGTCGTCACCCACCCGCAGGCCGAGGGTCGTCGCCGGCGTCGACGGCGGTTCGGGCGGTCGGGCGCGGAGTGCCTCGTCCACGATGCGTGCCCGCCCGGCAGCGGGGTCGGCCCACGACGGGGTGTCGGGGTCGTAGGAGCCGAAGGACCGCACGCTCCGACCCGACCACTCACCGAATCCCGACCCGCCGGTCGCCCCCTCGCTGCGGACGAGGTCTGCGGGGATCTCCTCGAGGAACCGGCTCGGGGGGTTGTACTGCGTCGTGCCGAAGAGCATGCGGCTCCAGGCGTGGGTCAGGTGCAGCCGTTCCCGTGCCCGGGTGATGCCCACGTACGCGAGCCGACGCTCCTCCTCGATCTGATCCGGATCGGCGATCGAGCGGAGGTGCGGGAACACGCCTTCCTCGAGCCCGACGAGGAACACGATCGGGAACTCGAGGCCCTTCGCTGCGTGCAGCGTCATGAGCGTCACCTCGGACCCGTCCGACGGGCCGCGTCCGGCGAGGCCCGCACCCTCGGCACGCAGCACGTCGACGTCCGCGACGAGGGCGACCTGTTCGAGGAACTCGTCGACGCTCTCGTGCTCGGCGGCGACGCCGAGCAGTTCGGCCAGGTTCTCGATCCGACCGTCGGACTCGACGCTCCCCTCGGCCTCGAGCTCGTCGAGATACCCGGAGCGTCGCAACGCCGCCTCGAGCACCGCTGCCGGGCCGTCGACGACGAGGTCCCCGAGATCGTCGAGCAGCCCGACGAAGGAGGCCACCGCCTTCGCCGCACGGCCGGTGGCGCCGACATCGTCCCAACGTCGCAGCGCCGACAGGAACGACAGGTCGTTGGCCCGGGCGTACGCGTCGAACCGGGCGATCGTCGTGTCACCGATCCCGCGCCGCGGCACGTTCACGATGCGCTTCACCGACACCTCGTCGTCGGGGTTCGCGACGACGCGCAGGTAGGCGAGCGCGTCCTTCACCTCACGCCGGTCGTAGAACCGGGTGCCGCCGACCACGCGGTAGGGGATTCCCGACCGCATGAGCTGGTCCTCGACGACCCGGGACTGCGCGTTCGTGCGGTAGAAGACCGCCATCTCGTCCCAGCGTGCGTCCCCGCCCTCGTGCAGCGTGCTCAGCTGTCGGCACACCCAGCGGGCCTCGTCGGTCTCATCGGTCGCATGGAACCGGACGATCCGCTCCCCCGATCCGGCGTCGGTCCACAGGTCCTTCGGACGACGGGACAGGTTCCGGGCGATCAGGGCGTTCGCTGCGTCGAGGATCGTCTGGGTCGAGCGGTAGTTCTGGTCGAGGACCACGACCGTCGCGTCGGGGAACGCCTGCTCGAACTCGAGGATGTTGCGGATGTCGGCGCCGCGGAACGTGTAGATCGACTGGTCGCTGTCGCCCACGACGCACACGTCACGGTGCTTCGCGCCGAGCTGCAGCACCAGCTCGTTCTGCACGCTGTTCGTGTCCTGGTACTCGTCCACGAGGATGTGGCGGAAGCGCTCCCGGTACGCGTCGAGTACGTCGGGGTGCTCCCGGAACAGGCGGGTGGTGTTCACGAGCAGGTCGTCGAAGTCCATCGCGCCGGCCCGGGCGAGTCGGGCCTGGTACTCGCGGTACACGGTCGCGACCCGCTTGTCGTAGGGGCCGACCGCGGCGGCGGTGAACCGGTCGACGTCGACACCGTCGTTCTTCGCCGCCGAGATCCGCCCGTGCACGGCCCGGGGCACGAACCGCTTCGGATCGAGGTCGAGGTCACGCAGGACGTAGGAGACGAGACGGGTGGCGTCAGCCTGGTCGTAGATCGAGAACGACGACGGGAACCCGAGCACGGTGCCGTCACGGCGCAGGATGCGGACACACGCCGAGTGGAACGTCGACACCCACATCCGGGCGGCGACCGGACCGACGAGCGCGGCCACACGCTCGCGCATCTCGTCGGCCGCCTTGTTCGTGAAGGTGATCGCCAGGATCGAGAACGGCGACTCCCCCGACCTGATCATGTGGGCGATGCGGTGGGTGAGCACACGCGTCTTGCCCGAGCCCGCGCCAGCCACGACGAGCAACGGGCCGCCGGTGTGGACGACGGCCTCGCGTTGCGCCGGGTTCAGCCCGTCGAGCAGCTCGTCCGTCGGGACGCTCACGACGCGCTCACTCCCATTCGATGGTGCCCGGCGGCTTCGAGGTGACGTCGTACGCGACCCGGTTGATGCCCGGCACCTCACCGATGATCCGGCCCGCCATCTTCTCGAGCAGCTCCCACGGGAGTCGCGCGAAGTCGGCCGTCATCGCGTCCTCGCTCGTGACCGCTCGGATGATGATCGGGTGACCGTACGTGCGCTCGTCGCCCATCACGCCGACGGAGCGGATGTCTGCGAGCACGGCGAACGCCTGCCAGATCTCACGCTCGAGGCCGGCCCGGTGGATCTCCTCGCGGACGATCGCGTCGGCCCGCTGCAGCAGTGCCACACGCTCGGGCGTGACCTCGCCGATGATCCGCACGGCGAGCCCCGGGCCGGGGAACGGCTGGCGCCAGACGATCTCGTCGGGCAGACCGAGCTCCGATCCGATCCGCCGGACCTCGTCCTTGAACAGCGAGCGGAGCGGTTCGACGAGCTCGAAGTCGAGGTCGTCGGGCAGGCCGCCGACGTTGTGGTGGCTCTTGATCTTCGCCGCGGTCGAGGTGCCCGACTCGATGACGTCGGGGTAGAGCGTGCCCTGCACGAGGAACGCCGCATCGGTCAGGCCGCCGCGCGCCTCCTCGAAGACCCGGATGAAGAGCTCACCGATGGTCTTCCGCTTCGTCTCGGGGTCGGTGACACCGGCGAGGCGTTCGAAGAACCGGTCCGCGGCACGGGCGTGCACGAGATCGATGCCGAAGGTCCGGTGGAAGGTGTCCTCCACCTGGTCGGACTCGCCGAGTCGCATCAGACCGGTGTCGACGTACACGCAGGTGAGCTGCTTGCCGATCGCCCGGTGGACGAGCGCCGCGGCGACCGCCGAGTCGACGCCGCCCGACAACCCGCAGATCGCCCGACCGCTGCCGACCTGTGCCCGGATCCGTTCGACCGCCGTCTCGATGACGTTCGTCATCGTCCAGGTCTGCCGGCAGCCGCAGGCGTCCACGAGGAACCGGGTCAGCAGGTCCTGACCGCAGGGCGTGTGCGCCACCTCCGGGTGGAACTGCACCCCGTAGATCCCACGTGCGGGGGCCTCGAGCATCGCGACCGGACAGTCGGCCGTGCGCGCCGTGACCGAGAACCCGTCGGGCACCCGCACGATCGCGTCGAAGTGGCTCATCCAGACGACCTGGGACGTCGACAGCGCGCCGGCGAGCCGACCACCCCCGTCGAGCAGCTCCATGTCGGTGCGCCCGTACTCACCGCGGCCGGTCTGGGAGACCTCCCCGCCGAGCTGCTGGGCGATGAGCTGGGAGCCGTAACAGATCCCGAGGATCGGGATCCCGAGGTCGTAGATCGCCGGGTCGAGCAGCGGAGCGCCCTCGACGTGCACCGACGAGGGGCCGCCGGAGAGCACGATCCCGGCCGGACGACGGGCGCGCACCTCGTCCGCGGTGATCGTGTGCGGCACGATCTCGGAGTACACGCGCGCTTCGCGCACGCGGCGGGCGATCAGCTGTGCGTACTGGGCACCGAAGTCGACGACGAGGACGAGATCGTCACCCGTCGCCCAACCGCCGGAGACCGGGCCGCTCACCGACCCATCCCGACGCCCTGACCCCGCTGGAGGGACTTGCCCTCGGTCTGCAGGGCCGGCGCCACCATGACCTCGGCCTTCTGGAACTCCTTCAGCGTCTCGTACCCGCACGTCGCCATCGAGGTACGGAGCGCGCCGGCCAGGTTCAGACGGCCGTCGTTCTCGTTCGCCGGACCGACGAGGATCTCCTCGAGGGTGCCACGTGCCTGGGTCCGCACACGCGTCCCACGGGGCAGCGTCGGGTGGAAGGTCGCCATCCCCCAGTGCCAGCCCTTGCCGGGTGCCTCGTGCGCCGCCGCGAACGGCGAGCCGATCATCACCGCGTCGGCACCGCACACGACCGCCTTGGCGATGTCGCCGCCGGTGGCCATGCCACCGTCCGCGATCACGTGGACGTACACGCCGGTCTCGTCGAGGTGACGCATGCGAGCTGCCCGGACGTCCGCGATCGCGGTCGCCTGGGGGACGCCGATGCCGAGCACACCACGGGTCGTGCAGGCATGACCCGGGCCGACACCGACGAGGATGCCGGCCGCGCCCGTCCGCATGAGGTGCAGACCCGCCTGGTAGCTCGCGCACCCGCCGACGATCACGGGCATGTCGAGCTCTCGGATGAAGGACTTCAGGTTCAGCGGCTCGCGGTTGCGCGAGACGTGCTCGCCCGAGACGACCGTGCCCTGGATCACGAGGATGTCGAGCTCACCGGCACGGATCGCGTCGAGGAACTGCGGGGCCCGCTGCGGCGTGATCGCCGCCGCGGTCGTGATCCCGGCGGCGCCCATCTCGCGGATGCGCTCGGTGACGAGGTCGGGCCGCATCGGCTCGAGGTAGATCTGCTGCATCCGCGCCGTCGCCTTGTCGGTGTCGAGGTGCGCGATCTCCTCGAGCAGCGACTCGGGGTCCTCGTAGCGGGTCCACAGGCCCTCGAGGTTCAACACGCCGAGGCCACCGAGACGACCGATCTCGATCGCCGTCGCGGGACTCACCACACCGTCCATCGCGGACGCGAGGATCGGCAGCTCGAACCGGAACGCGTCGATCTGCCAGGAGATGTCGACGTCCTCGGGGTCGCGGGTGCGCCGGCTCGGCACGATCGCGATGTCGTCGAACCCGTAGGCACGACGACCGGACTTGCCGAGACCGATCTCGATGTCTGCCATGACTGCTCCTCACCCGGGGCGATGCCGGAGGGGGGATCCGCGCATCGACGCCCATGACGCCCGATCCCCGAGATTAGCCCGCAGCGGTGCGCCCACTCGGCCGTTTCCGGCCGATTCTCACCGTCCGCGGGCGAGCAGATCGCCGCAGAAGGCGATCACCGCACTGCTGAACGCGTGCGGGGCCTCCCAGGGCACGAAGTGGCCGCAGTCCCGCAGGAGGAACGGCCCGACGTGGTCGGGGAACACGGTCGCCGCCATGCGGTCGAAATCGGGGTAGAGCACGTGGTCGGACGGCCCGAACAGCAGGAGTGCCTGCACGTCGGGGTTGCGGCGGAGGACCGGTTCCGCGCTCCGGGCCGACGCGTCGAAGGCCGCCTCGTACGCGCGGAAGCCGGCCCGGAGCTTGTCCGCCGCGCCGAACGGCTCGGTGTGGAACGCGACGGCGGCGTCGTCGAAGGAACCGGGATGCGCCCAGAACCGCGACGTGTAGAACGTCGCGACGTAGCGCCGGCGCTGTTCGGGGGTCGTGAACTCGCCCGCGAGCGCATCGGCATCGGTGCCCTGGCGGCGGAAGTAGTCCGCGGCGTCACGCGGGGCCCGGGTGGCCATGCCGCCCATGCGTTCGCGGTCAAAGGGCAGCGGGCTGTTGAACAGGACGAGCCGGTCGACGAAGCCCGGACGGCGGATGGCGATGTCCTGCACGATCGGCCCGCCGAAGTCCCCGCCGGCGAGCACCACCCAGTCGTGACCGAGCACCTCGGTGCAGAGCGCGACGACGTCCGCCGCGCACGCCGGCGCGTCGCCCGCATCACCCACCGAGGATCCGCCGAAGCCGCGCAGGTCGGGGGCGATCACCTCGAACCCGGCGGCGGCGAGGGGTTCCACCACCCGCCACCAGATGCGGCGCGTCTCCGGCCAGCCGTGGACGAGCACCAGCGGGACCCCGCCCCGTCCCTCGTGCACGTAGGCGACCTCGACCCCGGTCGACAGCGTCGCCGTGTGGGTCGCGAACCGGTTCGGGTCGATGTCGGGACGGTCCATGCGCGGACCCTAGCGGTCAGGTCCCCGTGCCGAGACGGAGGAACTGCACCAGCATCCGCGCCGTCGCCCCCCAGACGGTGTCACCGACGAGGTCGAAGAAGTACATGTCCCGCCACGAGCCGAGCTCGGGCGGCATCGGCCAGCGTTCGGTGCGGAACGTCGCGTCGTCGAGCAGTTCGCGCACGCCCACGTCGAGGACCGCGGCCACCTCGTGTGGATCGGCGCGGAGCTCGGGACGGCCGGGAAGCAGGCCGACGAACGGGTTGATGAGCGCACCGCTCGTGAGCGTGGCGAGCGGGTCGAGCGGGCCGAGGAGCCGGACGTCCTCCGGCGGGAGCCCGATCTCCTCCTCCGCCTCACGCAGCGCGGTGTGCCACAGCGAGGAATCCTCGGGATCGTGCCCGCCACCCGGGAAGGACACCTCACCCTTGTGGGTCCGCAGGTGCGCCGTGCGCCGGGTGAGGATGACCCGGAGCTCCCCGTCGTCGTCCTCGTAGAGCGGGACGAGCACCGCCGAGGCACGGCGGTGCGCGATCGGCACGATCTCCTCGGGCGGACCGGGAACGCGCTCGACGAGCACGTCGAGCAGGCTCGGCAGCACGATTGTCCGGTGCTGCGGCTCGAGGTGTGCCCAGGGTGCGGGGTGTCCGGGGACGACCGCTCCGTCCGGACGGGGGATCACCTGGGGGCCTCCTCGCACGATGTCGAACATAGCGAAACGGCCGGCCCCGAAGGGCCGGCCGTCCGAACGGTGCATCGTGATGTGGAGCCGCGGCTCACATCATGCCGGGCATACCACCCATGCCACCCATACCGCCCATGCCACCCATGTCGGGGGCGCCGGCAGGCTCGGGCTTGTCGGCGACGAGCGCCTCGGTGGTCAGCAGGAGCGCAGCGATCGACGCCGCGTTCTGCAGGGCTGCACGGGTCACCTTCGCCGGGTCGATGACGCCGGCGGCGACGAGGTCGGTGAACTCGCCCGTCGCAGCGTTGAACCCGACCGAACCCTCACGGGAAGCGGTCTCACCGACGACCACGCCACCCTCGAAGCCGGCGTTCACGGCGATGTGCCGTGCCGGGGCGTCGAGGGAACGCTCCACGATGGAGGCGCCGAGCGCCTCGTCACCGGTGAGCGTGGCGGCGACCGCCGCGACGGCCGGACGGGCACGGACGAGGGCCGTGCCGCCACCGGGGACGACACCTTCCTCGATCGCAGCCCGGGTCGCCGAGAGGGCGTCCTCGATGCGGTGCTTCTTCTCCTTGAGCTCGACCTCGGTCGCAGCGCCCACCTTGATGACGGCGACGCCGCCGGCGAGCTTCGCGAGACGCTCCTGGAGCTTCTCCCGATCCCAGTCCGAGTCGGTCTCGTCGATCTCACGGCGGATCTGGGCGACCCGGGCGGCGACCTCGTCGCTGGTGCCCGCACCCTCCACGATCGTCGTGGCGTCCTTCGTGATGACGACCTTGCGGGCCCGACCGAGCAGGTCGAGGGTGGTCGTCTCGAGCTTGAGGCCGACCTCCTCCGACACGACGGTGCCGCCGGTCAGGATCGCCATGTCCTGCAGCATCGCCTTGCGGCGCTCGCCGAAGCCCGGCGCCTTGACGGCGACCGAGTTGAAGGTCCCGCGGATCTTGTTCACGACGAGCGTGGCGAGCGCCTCGCCCTCGACGTCCTCGGCGATGATCAGCAGCGGCTTGCCCGCCTGGATCACACGCTCGAGTACCGGGAGCACGTCCTTGATCGAAGTGATCTTGCTGCTGTGCAGGAGGATGTACGCATCCTCGAGCACCGCTTCCTGGCGCTCCGGATCGGTCATGAAGTACGGCGAGAGATAGCCCTTGTCGAACTGCATGCCCTCGGTGAACTCGAGGTCCATGCCGAAGGTGTTCGACTCCTCGACCGTCACCACGCCGTCCTTGCCGACACGGTCGATCGCATCGGCGATGACCTCGCCGACCGTCGGGTCCGCCGCCGAGATCGATGCGACGTTGGCGATCTGCGCCTTGCCGTCGACCTCCTTGGCGAGATCCTTGATCGACGCGACCGCTGCGGCCACGGCCTTCTCGATGCCCTTCTTCAGGCCCATCGGGTTGGCGCCGGCGGCGACGTTGCGCAGACCCTCGCGGACGAGCGCCTGGGCGAGGACGGTCGCCGTCGTGGTGCCGTCACCGGCGACGTCGTTCGTCTTCGTGGCGACTTCCTTGACGAGCTGGGCGCCCATGTTCTCGAAGGGGTCCTCGAGCTCGATCTCACGGGCGATCGACACGCCGTCGTTCGTGATGGTCGGGGCGCCGAACTTCTTGTCGAGCACGACGTTCCGACCGCGCGGGCCGAGCGTCACCTTGACGGTGTCGGCCAGCTTGTTCACGCCGGCCTCGAGGCGCCGACGGGCGTCCTCGTCGAAGATGAGGAGCTTCGCCATCAGCCGACGATCGCCAGCACGTCGCGGCTGTTGAGGATGAGGAGGTCCTCACCCGCAACGGAGATCTCCGTGCCGCCGTACTTCGAGTAGACGACCTTGTCGCCCACCTTCACGTCGACCGGGATCAGTTCGCCGCTCGTGTCGGAACGCTTACCCGGGCCGACCGCGAGGACTTCGCCCTGCTGGGGCTTCTCCTTCGCGGTGTCCGGGATCACGAGCCCGCTGGCCGTGCGCTCTTCCGCTTCGAGCGGACGCACGACGATTCGATCTTCGAGGGGACGAAGGTTCATGTTGAGCCTCCTGGCTGCGACCGGTGCTTCGTTAGCACTCTCGGATTGCGAGTGCTAACGATACGCAGCCGTCGTCCACCTGGGCAAGCCGAGGACGGATCAACCGGCGACGAGCGGCAGGTTCGGGTCGACCGCGGCGTCGAGCGGGGAAGGACCGCTGCGGCCGAGTCGCCACGCCCCCGCCGCTGCGACCATCGCCGCGTTGTCCGTGCAGTACGCCCGACTCGGGAGATGCGCACGGAGACCCTCCTCCGCAGCGAAGGCGACCCAGCGCTCCCGCAACCGGCGGTTCGCCGCCACCCCGCCCGCGAGCGACACCCCCACCGCCCCGATCTCGGCGGCCGCGAGCCGCGCCTTGTGCACGAGCACGTCGACGACCGCCTCCCGGAACGACGCGGCCACGTCCGCGCCCGACACCGTCGGGTTCCGACGCACGTGGTTCACGACCGAGGTCTTGAGCCCCGAGAACGACAGGTCGAACCCCTCGTGCAGCATCGACCGCGGGAACGCGATCGCACGAGGGTCCCCTTCCTCGGCGAGACGATCGATCGCCGGCCCGCCCGGGTACCCGAGACCGAGGAACCGTGCGACCTTGTCGAACGCCTCCCCTGCGGCGTCGTCGACCGTGCGGCCGAGCAGGCGGTACGCGCCGGGGCCGTCCATGGCGAGGAACATCGAGTGCCCGCCCGACACGAGCAGCACCAGCAGCGGGTACGCAACGTCGGGCTCCTCGAGCATCGGGGCGAACAGGTGCGCCTCGAGATGGTTCACGCCGACGAAGGGGACGCCCCACACCAACGCGAGCGCCTTCGCGGCACTCACCCCGACGAGCAGCGACCCCACGAGCCCCGGTCCGACCGTCGCCGCCACCGCGTCGATGCCGGTCGGACGGCGCACGTCGACCCCGGCGTCGGCGAGCGCCTCGGCCACCACCGGGGTGATCCGCTCGATGTGCGCACGCGACGCGATCTCGGGCACGACACCGCCGTAGCGGGCGTGGAGGTCGATCTGGCTCGACACCACCGACGACCGGACGACGAGGTCGGAGCCGACGACCGCCGCCGCCGTCTCGTCGCACGACGTCTCGATCCCGAGCACCACCGTCGTCACGGCTGGACCACCAACGGCGAGGGGAGCTCCGCCTCGATCGTCGCGAGGCGACGGGCGTACTCGGGCCCGTCCACGTCGTGTGCCCACATCACCAGCGCATCCTCCCCCGTCTCGGGGTAGTAGTTCTTCCGCACGCCCGCCGGGGCGAAGCCGAACCGGCGGTAGAGTTCCTGCGCCGCCCTGTTCGACGTCCGCACCTCGAGGGTGAGCGCAGTCGCACCCCGCGCCACGGCGCGTTCCGCGAGGACGAGCAGGAGGCGGGTGCCGATCTTGTGGCGGTGCAGGCCGGGTTCGACGGCGATCGTCGTCACGTGCCCCTCGTCGAGGGTCAGCATCACCCCGCCGTAGCCGACGACCGTCCCCTCGATCCGCGCGACGAGGTAGGTGCGGGTGGTCGGCAGCGCGAGCTCGCCGAGGTAGAGCCCGAGCGTCCAGGGACGCGGGTAGACCTGCTTCTCGATCCGCAGCACACCGGGCAGGTGCCGACGCCGCATCGGGGTGATCACCACCGCGGACGTCGCCGACTCGGGTGCCACCGTCACGGGTTCCCCCGCTCGACCCAGTTCGCCTCGGCGTCGGGCCGGCGCAGGTACCTCGGCACGACGAGGTCCTGGGCGACGCCACCGGCTGCAGCGAAGCGGGCGACCGCCACCTCGACGAGTGCGGAGGCCGCCGGGTGCTGCGGCCACGTCGTGGCCGCGAACCCGGGCACCTCGGCGAAGGTCGCCGCATGGCGCACCGCGCCGTCGCCGACGACCCGGAACCCGTCCGGCGACGACGCCAGGACCCGGAGGCGACCGGCGACCGCGTCGGGGCGGCCGACATCGGGCTCGACGATCGCCTGCACGCCGTCGGGCCGCACGGCGTAGACCGCCCAGAACACCTCGCTGCGCCGGGCGTCCATGACGGCGGCGACGGTGGTGGCGCCGTGCCGGGCCGCATGGGCGAGGAGATCGAGGGAGCACACCGGCACGACGGGGACGTCGAGCGCCAGCGCGAGCATCTTCGCGGTCGCCACACCGACGCGGAGCCCCGTGTACAGCCCGGGTCCGTCGCCGACGGCGACGGCGGTGAGATCGGCGGGACGGGTCGAGGTCGCAGCGAGGAGCTGTTCGACGAGCGGTGCGAGGAGCTCGGCGTGTCGCTGATCGCGACGCACCCGCGCCGACGCGACGACCCCGTCCGGACCGCCGAGCGCCACGCTCACCTGACTCGTCGAGGTCTCCACGCCGAGGATCAGCACGACGGTGCCCCGTCCGTCGTCCACGGTCGGAGCGCGTCGGCGAGATCACCGAGACGATCCGCCCAGCGCGCACCCTGCGGCCGCACGGTGACGACACGGTCGTCGTCACCCGGGCCGAGTTCGAGGGTGACCTCGAGCTCGTCCACCCCGAACGCCTCGCGGATCGTGGCACCCCACTCCACGACCGTGACCGCACCCGAGTCGAGCAGTTCCTCGAGGGCGAGGTCGACCGCCTCGGTGAGGTCGCCGATCCGGTACACGTCGAGATGGTGTACGTCGAGTCGACCCCGGTAGAGGTTGTGCAGCGTGAACGTCGGGCTCGTCACCGGGGTGTCGACGCCGAGCGCCCGTGCGAACCCCTGGGTGAACGTGGTCTTGCCAGCACCGAGATCGCCACCGAGGACCAGGAGGTCGCCGCCACGGACGACGCCGGCGAGCGCCGCCGCGAGCGCTCGGGTCCCCTCGGCCGACGTGGTGTGGGCGACGATCACCGGGCGGCCCCACGGTGCACGCGCTCGACCCGGCCGCCGATCCCGGTGAGGAGTTCGTAGGTGAGCAGCCCGAGCCGCCCGGCCCAGTCGTCGACCGTGATCCGCTCCCCGCCCTGCGCGCCGATGAGCACGACCTCGTCACCCGGCCGGACGTCGCCCGACGGACCGACGTCCACGACGAGCTGGTCCATCGTGACCGCACCCACGATCGGTGCGGCTCGCCCACCGACGAGCACGGTTGCACCGACCATGCCGCTGCGGCGCGGGATGCCGTCGGCGTACCCGATCGGCACGGTGGCGAGATGGGTGTCGCGGGCGAGCCGATGGTGCCAGCCGTAGGAGACGCCCTCACCTGCGAGCGCCCGCTGCACGAAGGTGATCTCCGACTCGAGTCGCAACGCGGGCAGCAGGTGCAGGTGCCCGGCGAGCTCGTGGGCGGGTGCGACGCCGTAGACGGCGAGGCCGGGGCGGACGAGGTCGAAGTGGGCGTCGGGTCGCAGGATCGTCGCCCCCGAGTTCGCGGCGTGTACGAGGGGCGGTTCGATCCCCGCTGCGGCCAGCGCGGCCCGGACCTCGCCGAACCGTTCGAGCTGGGACGCCGTGGCCGAGCTCCCGACGACCTCGCCGGACGCGAAGTGCGTCCACAGGCCCTCGAGCTCGCACCCCTCGGTCCGGGCGATCCGCACGGCGAGGTCGACGACCGCCTCGGGCCGGGCACCGGCCCGGTTCATCCCTGTGTTCACCTTGAGGTGCACCCGCACCGGCGTGGCGGAGCGTGCCGCGACGGTCGCCAGGCGGTCGAGGCCCTCGTCGGAGTAGACGGCCACCCGCAGGTCGCCGTCGACCACGGCGTCGAGCTCGTGGGCGAGCGGCTCCGTCAACAGCAGCACCGGGGCGTCGATTCCGGCGGCGCGCAGTTCGGCGCCCTCGAGCGCGTGGGCGACGGCGAGCCAGCGCGCACCCCCGTCGAGGGCGGCGCGCGCCGATGCGACCGCACCGTGCCCGTACCCGTCCGCCTTCACGACCGCGCACACCGCCGCCGACCGCGGCCCGCTCGAGAGGCCACGGACGTGCGCGTCGATCACCCCGACGTTGTGACGGATCGCGCCGACGTCGACCACGGCGCGCGCTCGACTCACGACGCACCTCCGACCGGCCGGACGGTGGGCAGGAGGTCGACGAGGTCGCCGGCGACGAGCCCACCGACCGGACCCGCCTCGGCCGCTGCGCCGTGCAACCACGCGCCTGCGGCCGCCGCCCGGGCGGCCTCGAGCCCGCACGCGAGCAGCGCACCGACGATGCCGGCGAGCACGTCACCCGTCCCGGCCGTGGCGAGGCGCGCGTCGCCGCGGAGGGACAGCGCAACCGCACCGTCGGGTGCGGCGACGACCGTCGTGGGCCCCTTGAGCAGGACCACGGCGCCGGTCGCCTCGGCGAGCGTGCGGGCCGCGTCGATGCGGTCGTCGCCGGGGGGTGCACCCGTGAGGGCTGCGAACTCGCCGTCGTGGGGGGTGAGCACCGTCGGCGCCGCCCGGCCCCGCAGCACGGCGGCGGCGTCGGTGCCCAGCGCGGCGAGCGCGTCACCGTCGACGACGACCGGCAGTGGGCAGCGGTCGAGGAACGCGATGACGTCGGCGCGCACCGTGGGGGCACGCCCGATGCCGGGGCCGAGGACCGCCGCTGCGAACCGGTCGACATCCGCGAGTGCCCCATCGGCCCAACCCCGTGTCGGCCGCGCGGTGACGACCGCCTCGACCGGCAGCGCGTCGGTCGCTGCGCCCTCGGCGAGCACCACCCGCACGTAGCCCGATCCGGAACGCAACGCCGCCCGCGCGCACAGCGCTGCCGCACCCGACATCCCGGGCGCGCCGGCGACGACGAGACAGGCCGTCCGCCACTTGTGCGTGTCGACCGGACGGGGTGGCAGCCAGCCCGCCACGTCGTCCTCGGTGACGACGAAGGCGCGGGCCGTGGTCGTGTCGAGCCCGATGTCGGCCACGACGACCCGACCCGCAAGCGCGCGACCCGGGTGGAACACGAGTCCTGGCTTCAGCGCGGCGAACGTGACGGTCTCGGTCGCGGCGAGCGTGCCCTCGGCCGCGACACCGGTGCGACCGCAGACGCCCGAGGGGATGTCGACGGCGAGAACCGGCGCGCCGCCCGTCGCGACGTCGGGCATCGGCCCACGGGCGACGTACCCGGTGCCGTAGGCGGCGTCGACGACGAGGTCGACGCCGTGACCGGGCAGGGGGGCACCCGGGTCGTGCACGGTGACCCGTACCCCGGCCGCGGCGAGCCGCCGGGCCGCGACCCGCCCGTCGTCCCCGTTGTGCCCGCGTCCGGCGATCACGGCGACCCGTCGCCCGTAGGTGCCACCGAGCAACGCGACCGCCCGACGGGCCACCGCCGCTCCGGCGCGCTCGACGAGCACATCGAACGGTTCGGGCGCGGCCGCGTCGATCGCAGCCATCTCCTCCGGCGTCACGACGGGGATCACGACCGCACCACCCTGCGCACCGCGACCGCGGTCGCCGTCGCCACGAGATCGCCGTGGCTGAGGCTCAGGTGCCACGCACCGACCCCGCACCGCTCGGCGACACCGACGGCGGTGCCGTGCAGGGCGACCGAGGGTCGACCCGACGCGGCACGCACGACCTCGATGTCGCGCAGCGCGCACGCACCGAGCCCGACGCCCATCGCCTTGAGGACCGCCTCCTTGGCCGCGAACCGCGCCGCCAGCCGCCGGGTCGGATCGGCCTGGCGCGCCGCGTAGCTGCGTTCCTCGGCGGTGAAGACCCGGTCGGCGAGGCGCGGCCGGCGGGCCAGCACGGCGCGGAACCGGTCGACGTCGACGACGTCGACGCCGATACCGACCACCTCGGCGAGCGCGCCGACCGTGCCCTCCGCACCGGTCACGTCAGGTCCGCCAGCGGTCGGCGAGCGTCGCGACGGGAAGGGTGAACAGTTCGTCGAGCGGCACCGTCGCGAGCAGGTCGTCCCGGAACGTCGGTTCCGTCTCGGTCACCGCCGCCTCGATCGCCCGGAACCGGTTGCGGTAGGTCGTGAGCGCGGTGCGCAGCGTCGGCACAGGCAACGCGTCCACGAAGCGGACGTGCAGGAGCGTGATGCCGACCGTCCCGCCGTCCTTCACCTCGGGGACGATCACGATGAGTCGACCGTCCGCACGGCCCCGGCCGACGAGGACCTTCTGCTCCGACGCGACGAGACGCTTCGTCCCCCGCAGGCGCGGGTCCCGCTCGGTGCGCAGCGGGAGATCGAGGGCGATACCCCCGCGGTCGACCACGGTGATCCGAGCATCGTCGGGAGCCGGTCCGGACTCGATGCCGTAGCGCGTGTACCCGATGCACTCCGCCACGAGCGGGGACAGTGCGGCGAGCGTGCGCAACGTCTCGTAGCTGAGGCGGTCACGACCGGCGCCGGCGTCGAGCGTGGCACGGACGAGACCGGTCTCGAGAAGCGTCTCGTCGGAACGCGAGATACCCACGGTGACGGTCTTCGCCTGGTGTTTGATGGCGTCGACGGGGCGGGTCAGCTCGTCGATCGCCTGGGTCAACGCCGCGGTGAGGTCCTCGACGACGACCGCCGGCGTGCCGACCTTGCCCCACTCGAGCTGATAGCTGTCGAGGGGGACGACACCCGTCGCGTACCGGAACAGCGAGGCGAGGCGCGCCGCCGTCGAGGCGTCGAGTTGCCCGTCGTGTTCGCCTGCCCGCAACCCGGCGAAGAACTGCGCCGCCGGGGCCTCGAACCGTCGGCCGAGACCTGCGAGCGCGTCGGTGTCCGCACCCGCGCTGATCGCCGCCTCGATCTCCGACCGTGCGGCACGCAGCGGGACCGCCAGCGCGTCGATCGCGAGCGCCGCCTCGTACCCGAAGAGGTGCCCGGCCATCGCCGACAGCACGAACGCGAGGAGCGGGTGGGTGTCCGGCACCCGGATCTCGGCGAGGGCGGCGGGGAACGGCACCGAAGCGTCGGAGGTGACCACGATCGGCGCAGCCCGGTGGGCCCGGTAGATGCCGACCTCCTTCGCCACGTCGTCCGCCGTCGAACCGACGAGCCCGGTGGCACACACGAGGATCAGCGGTTCCGACGACAGGTCGATGTGCTTCTTGTCCTCGGTGACGTCGGCGGCGATCGACTTGTAGCAGAGCTCCGACAGCTTGATCCGCACCTCCGCTGCCGCGATGCGGTTGGGGCCGTTGCCCACGATCGCCCAGTGTCGACGCTGCGGTGCGAATCGCCGGGCCGCCGCGGCGACCTCCGCACGGCGGGCGAGCACCGCCTCCATGCACTCGGGCAGGTGCAGCAGTGCGGCGAGGAGTTCCTGGGTGGCCGGGTCGGTCCCGTCGCGTGCCGGGTCGACGGCCGCAGCGAGCGCCTGCGCGAGTAGGAACCCTGCGGCGACCTGCGCGTAGAAGGCCTTGGTCGACGCCACCGACATCTCCACGTCGCGACCGTCGGACGTGTAGAGCACGCCGTCCGCCCGATCGGTCAGGTCGGAGTTCCGTCGGTTGACGATCGCGAGCACCGCCGCACCCCGCGCCCGGACGAGGTCGACCGTGCGGTTGGTGTCCGTCGTCGTGCCCGACTGGCTGATCGCCACGACCAACGTGTCCCGAAGATCGGACCGCAGGTGAAACGCCGACAGCTCCGTGGCGGGGAGGCACTCGACCATCGGTCCGTTCTCGCCGAGCGCCCTCCCGAGCGCGAGCGCAAGGGCCTGTCCGGCGACGGCGGCGGTCCCCTGACCGATCACGCACACCCGGCGGATCGCACCGGAACGGAGCGCGTCGCGCACCGTCTGCGGCAGCGCCTCACGACCGATCTCGACGCGGAGCGCGCTCCCCCGGGAGACGACCTTGCCCCGGAGCGTCTTGCGGAACGAGGCGGGCGACTCCGAGATCTCCTTCAGCAGGTAGTGCGGGAAGTCGCCACGGTCGATGTCGCGCGTCGTGATCTGGGTCGCGGCGAGGTCGCCGTCGTCGACCGGCAGGCCCGACCCGTCGAAGGACCGGCGGTCGATGCCGGCGACCGTGCCCGCCCGGGTGGCGTCGAGCACGACGATCTGGCCGCGGCTCCCGGTCGGGTTCCCCGGGTCGGCGGGGGTCTCCCCGTCGAGCCGCAGGTACCGGTCGGCGAGCTCGACGAGCCCGTACGGCTCGCTCGCCACGACGAAGAGGTCCTCGGCGACGCCGACGTAGAGCGCCTGCCCGCTCCCTCGCAGCGCGAGGTGCAGCTGCTCCGGTGCCCGTGCGATCTGCGCCGCGATCGCAATCGAGCCCTCCATCTGCTCGACCGACCGGCGGAACGCCTCGACGATGTCGTTACCCTCCTCGATCGCCCGGGCGACGAGGGTCGGGATGACCTTCGCATCGGTCGTGATCTCGGGTCGGATCCGGAGACCGTGCGTCGCCTTGAGATCGGCGAAGTTGTCGACGTCGCCGTTGAGTGCGGCGGTCACGTGCACGCCCGGACGACGGTCCACCTCGGTGGCGTCGAGCGGATGTGCGTTCGCCGCCGAGATGATGCCGACGGACGCCCAGCGCGTGTGCCCGAGCACGACGACCTCGGCGGACTCGCCGGAGACGGCACGCCGGAACAGGTCGTCGGCGGCGATCTCCGCCCGCATCGCCCGCACGTTGTCGCCGAGCTCACCGATCTCGGCGGCCGCCTTGTAGACGAACCCGACGACGCCGTCGACGACACGCACCGTCCCCGACCCGAACAGCGGATCGGCCCCACGCTCTGCGAGCGCGGCGATCACCGCAGGCGAGGTCAGGTCGATGCCGGGTCCACGGACGTAGACGTGCACGCCCGCAGAATCGCGACCGCGCACCTCGAGACGGTCGAGGCCCGAGAGTGCCTCCTGCACCGCGAGGTATGCGGCCAGCGCGCTCGCCGGTGCCGTCGGACCGGCGAGCGCGGCGACCTCACGGGCGGTGCGCAACCGGTCGTTGCGGAGCGCCCAGAGCGCGTCGCGCACGGCGACCGCTCGGGCGCTGTGCCGTTCGAGCTCATCCGGTCCGAGACCGCCGGCAACGTCGAGGTCGGCGTCGAGCGCGTCGAGTCGTGCGACGAGCGCGCCGAGTCGCTCGTCGAGCGTGTCGGTGACGGCCCGGTCGCGGGCGAGCAGTTCGACGCCCGGTGCACCCCGCAGGAGACGGTCCGCCTCATCGAGGACCCCCTGCGCAGCACCGAGTGCGTTGGCATCGACCCGTTCCGCAGCGAGGATCCGACCTGCGTCGTCGACGAGTCCGAGGACCTCGTCGGCCGACGGCGCCGGTCGTCCCGGACGGCGGCGTAGCACTGCGATGATGCCGCACATCGGCGCGCCTCCTTCCGGACCAGACCGCCAAGGAGCCTACCGGTCGTGCCCGGACCGCCCTTCGCTCATCCGGCGGCGCGTTCGACCGCAGCGACGAGGGACGCCACCGCTGCCGCGGCGGTCGTCTCGTCGGGGGCCTCGGCCATGACCCGGACGACCGGCTCCGTCCCCGACGCCCGCACGAGCACCCGCCCGGCGCTGCCGAGGCCTGCCGCGACCGCGGCGACATCGGCCTCGACCGCGGCGACGACCGCTGCGGCGTCGCGTCGCACCGTCACGTTCCGCAGCACCTGCGGCAGACGTCGCATCGCAGCGTCGGCGAGGTCGGCGAGGGTGCGTCCGCTCCGGGCGAGGAGGTCGAGCACCTGCACTGCGCTCAGCAACCCGTCGCCGGTCGTGGCGAGGTCGCGGAACACGAGATGCCCCGACTGTTCGCCGCCGAGCGTCCATCCACCGGCCTCGAGCTCCTCGAGCACGTACCGGTCGCCGACCTGGGTCTCCCGCACGGTGATGCCGTGGGCCGCCATGCCGAGCCGGAGCCCGAGGTTCGCCATCACGGTCGCGACGACGGTGTCGTCTGCGAGCAGCCCGCGTCCTGCGCGGTCGATCGCACACATCGCGAGGATCTGGTCGCCGTCGATCTCACGGCCGTCGGCATCGACCGCCACGAGTCGGTCGGCGTCGCCGTCGAACGCCACCCCGGCGTCGGCACCGGTCGCCACGACCACGTCACGCAGCGCCGCCGTGTCCGTCGATCCGCGCCCGTCGTTGATGTTGCAGCCGTCCGGTTCCGCGCCGAGCACGACGATCTCGGCACCGAGACCGCGGAGCACGTCGGGGGCGACGCGGTACGCCGCCCCGTGACCGGCGTCGACGATCACGGTGAGCCCGTCGAGCCGACGGCCCTCGATCGACGCCGCGACGGACGCCGACCAGCCGCGGACGACGTCCTCGTCGGCCTCGATCGTCCCCACCCCACGCCCCCGGGGCACGTCGTCCGCAGCCGGTCCCGGCGGTGCGACGAGCCACGCCTCGACGGCAGCCTGCTCGGCATCGGTCAGCTTGCGCCCACCGGGGGCGAACACCTTGAGCCCGTTGTCCTCGAAGGGGTTGTGGGAGGCCGAGACGACCACGCCGACCGTGCGACGGGTCGTACCGGTCCCGGCCGCGGCTCCCCACGCAACCGCCGGCGTCGGGCAGACACCGAGCAGACGGACCTCGATTCCCGCCGCCGAGAACCCTGCGGCGAGCGCCGCTTCGAGCATCGGCCCGCTGCGGCGGGTGTCCCGGCCGATGACGACCGCGTCCGGTTCGAGCACCGCCGCGACCGCACGCGCGAAGACGACCGCGAATTCCGCGGTCACCTCGACGTTTGCGACGCCACGGACCCCATCGGTCCCGAAGCGGGGCGCCATACCGCTGGGCCTTCGCCGGCCGTCAGCGCTTGGAGTACTGCGGAGCCTTACGGGCCTTCTTGAGGCCGTACTTCTTCGACTCCTTCTTCCGGTCGTCACGCGTCAGCATGCCGGCCTTCTTGAGGGTCGGGCGCAGTTCCGGGTCGAGCTCGATCAGGCCACGGGCGATGCCGAGACGGAGCGCACCGGCCTGGCCGGTGATCCCGCCACCGTCGATCGTGCAGTCGACGTCGTAGACCTCGTTGGTGTTCGTGAGGCGGAGGGGCTCCGCGATCACCATGCGGTGCGTCAGCGACGGGAAGTACGACTCCGCCGGACGGCCGTTCACGGTGATGGTGCCGGAACCGGGGCGCAGACGGACACGCGCCACGGCCTCCTTGCGACGACCGGTCGACTGGACGAGGGGCTTGGGCATTCTGCGTTCCTTCTCAGCGAGCCTTGGCGTGGTCCAGCACGAGCGGGCTCGGCTGCTGGGCGGCGTGCGGATGGTCGGGGCCGGCGTAGACCTTGAGCTTGGTGGCCATCGCCCGACCGAGCCGGTTCTTCGGCAGCATGCCACGGATCGTGCGGCGCACGGCTTCCTCGGGCTTGGACTGCAGCAGATCGCCGTAGGTCGCACGCTTGATGCCACCCGGGTAGCCGGAGTGGCGCCACACGTCCTTGCGGGCGGCCTTGCCCGACGTGAGGACCACCTTGTCGGCGTTGATCACGATGACGTGATCACCCGTGTCGATGTGCGGTGCGAACATCGGCTTGTGCTTGCCGCGCAGGATGCGCGCGACCTCCGTCGCCATGCGACCGAGGACGAGACCCTCGGCATCGACGACGTGCCAGCTCCGGGTGATCTCGCTGGCCTTGGGGCTGTACGTGCTCACGTTGCGTTCCTTCCGGCACGGGCGCGGCGGCACCCGTGAAGCGGCTCTAGAGCATAGGGGCGGAGGACGGGGGAGACAAACCGACGGTGTCGGGGTACCGGACCTCCCACAGCAGGAGGCCGTGGGGCGGGGCGATCGGTCCCGCCGCCGACCGGTCGCGGGCTGCGATCACCCCGAGGATGTCACCCGGTCGGGGGCGCTCCCCGACTCCGGTGCGCACCAGCGTCCCGGTGATGGAGCGCACCATCTGGTGGCAGAACGCGTTCGCCTCGATCCAGAAGTGGAGGATCCCGCCACCCGCGTCCTCCCACGACGCGTCGAGGACCCGACGGACGAGGGACACCCGGTCCCCCGTCCCACGCGGGCGGCGGCAGAACGAGCTGAAGTCGTGCTCACCGATGAGCGGGTCGACGGCGAGGCGCAGCAGCCGCAGGTCGAGCGGCTCGGGCACCCACCATGTGGTGCGCCGCAGCAGCGGGTCGGGGACCGGCCGGTTGCAGATCGTGTAGCGGTAGCGACGGCTCACCGCCGAGAACCGGGCGTCGAAGCTGTCGGCGACGGCCTCGACCGCACCGACGACGAGGTCCTCGCCCGTGAGCCGGTCGACCCGGCGCCGCAACGCCGCGAGGTCGACACCGTGCTCGACGTCGAAGGAGACCACCTGCGCACGGGCGTGCACCCCGCGGTCGGTGCGGCCCGCCCCGACGAGGGTGACCGGATGCCCGACCACGCGTTCGACGGCGGCCCGCAGACTGCCGGCGACCGTACGGAGACCGGGCTGCTCGGCGAAGCCGTGGAAATCGGTGCCGTCGTAGGCGACCGTCATCCGGACGCGCACGAGCGGCCCGCCGGGGGCCGCTCGTCGTGGTTCGAGAACCGGTTCGGGGGTCATGCGACCCGCGGGGTCGGTCAGACCAGCTCGATGCGCGCCATCGGCGCGTTGTCACCGGGTCGCGGACCGAGCTTCAGGATCCGGGTGTAGCCACCGGGACGGTCGGCGTAGCGGGGCCCGATCTCGTTGAAGAGCTTGGACGCCATGTCCTTGTCCCGGATGAACGACACGACGAGACGCTGGTTGTGCACGCCGCCCTTGCGGGCCTTCGTGATCACCTTCTCGGCGACGGGCCGCAGCGCCTTCGCCTTCGCCTCGGTCGTGACGATCGCCTCGGCGGCGATCAGCGACGCGACGAGGTTGCCCATCATCGCCTTCTGGTGGGCAGCACTGCCGCCGAAACGGCGGGCCTGCCTGGGGGTTCCACGCACGGCGGTCCTCCTCAGTCCTTGGAGCGGAGGCGAAGGCCCCGCGCATCGAGCTTCTCGAGTACCTCGTCCAGCGACTTCTGGCCGAAGTTGGTGATGTTCAGGAGGTCGTCCTCGGTCTTCTCGATCAGTTCACCGATCGTGTTGACCTGCGCACGCTTGAGGCAGTTGCGCGGACGCTCGGACAGGTCGAGCTCCTCGATCGGGATGTCGAGGTCACGCGCCCGGGCGGGCTCCTCGGCGCCGGCGAGCTCGAGGCCGACGGGCTCGTCGACGAGTTCCGCCACGAGGCCGATGAGGGCACCGAGCGTCGCACCCGCGGAGGCGAGCGCCTCCCGGGGGCTGATCGACCCGTCCGTCTCGATGTCGAGGAGGAGGCGGTCGTACTCGGTCGACTGCTCGACACGGGTCGGCTCGACCTCGACGGCGACCCGGCGGACCGGGCTGAAGATCGCGTCGACCGGGATCACACCGATGGTGTTGGCCTGGTTGGTCCGGTCGGCCGACAGGTAGCCACGACCGCGCTCGACGGTCATGTCGAACGCGAGACGACCCTTCGCCGAAAGCGTCGCGAGATGGAGCTCGGGGTTGAGCACCTCGACACCGGTCGGCGTCGAGATGTCGGCCGCGGTCACCTCACGCGGTCCGCGGATGTCGACGTGGACGGTGACCGCCTCGTCGGTCTCCGACAGGACGACGAGGTCCTTGAGATTGAGGATGATGTCCGTCACGTCCTCGGCGACGCCGCTGATCGTGTCGAACTCGTGCAGGGCGTCCTCGAACCGGACCTGGGTGATCGCGGCGCCGGGGATGGAGGAGAGCAGGGTGCGACGCAGTGCTGCGCCGAGCGTGTACCCGAAACCGGGCTCGAGCGGCGAGATCTGGAAACGCTGACGGTTGCCGACCTGCTCCCCGGCGGGCTCGACGGTGGGGCGCTGAATGACCAGCATGACGACCTCTTCGGTGGGGGCGGGGGGCGGGGTTACTTGCTGTACAGCTCGACGATGAGCTGCTCGCGTACGGGCACGTCGATGTGCTCGCGGAGCGGGAGCTCCCTGACCGTGACGATCTGGCCCCCCTCGGTGGGCTCGAGCCACGGCGGTGGTGTGCGATCGAGCACGTCGACGTTGTGACGGATCACGATGAACTCGCGCGCCTTGGTGCGCAGTTCGACGACATCGCCCTTGCGGACCCGGTAGCTCGGGATGGTGACCCGACGGCCGTTCACGTTCACGTGCCCGTGGGAGACGAACTGCCGCGCCTGGGGACGAGTCGCCGCCCAGCCGGCCCGGTAGACGACGTTGTCGACCCGGAGCTCGAGGTAGCGCAGCATGATCTCGCCGGTCACACCCTCCTTGCGGTTCGCCTCCTCGTAGAGGTTGCGGAACTGCTTCTCGGAGAGGCCGTAGGTGAAACGCGCCTTCTGCTTCTCCTGCATCTGCAGGAGGTACTCGGAGGGGTTCGACCGACGACGGGTGCGCCCGTGCTCGCCGGGCGGGTACGGCCGGCGGTCGAGCGCGATGTTCTCGCCGCGGGTTCCCCAGATGTTCACGCCGAGACGGCGGGAGACACGAGCCTTGGGACCGGTGTAGCGCGCCATCTCAGACCCTCCGCCGCTTCGGGGGACGGCACCCGTTGTGCGGGACCGGCGTCACGTCCTTGATCCCGGTCACCTCGATGCCGGTGTTCTGGATCGAACGGATCGCGGTCTCACGACCGGAGCCGGGACCCTTGACGAGTACGTCGACACGACGGACGCCATGGTCCATCGCGGCGCGGGCCGCCTTCTCCGCCGCCATCTGTGCAGCGAATGGAGTCGACTTCCGCGAGCCCTTGAACCCGACGTTGCCCGCCGACGCCCACGAGAGCACATTGCCCTCCTGGTCCGTGATGGTCACGATCGTGTTGTTGAAGCTCGACTTGATGTGCGCCACCCCGTAGGCGACGTTCTTGCGTTCCTTGCGCCTGGGCCGACGGCCGCCTGGCTTGGGCTTCGCCATGGATGCGTTGCTCTCCTACTACCTGGTCGTCCCGGTCCTACCGCTTGGCCTTCTTCTTACCGGCCACGGTCTTCTTCGGTCCCTTGCGGGTCCGAGCGTTCGTATGGGTGCGCTGCCCGCGGACGGGCAGACCCTTCCGATGACGGAGACCCTGGTAACACCCGATCTCCATCTTGCGCTTGATGTCCTGAGCGACCTCACGGCGGAGGTCACCCTCGACCTTGAGGCTCTGCTCGATGTACGCCCGGATCCGGTTGACCTCTTCGTCGGTCAGATCCCGTACCCGGGTGTTCACGTCGACCCCGGTCGCGGCGCAGATCTGCTTCGCGATCGTGGGTCCGACGCCGTAGATGTAGCGGAGCGAGATCTCGACGCGCTTCTCGCGCGGGACGTCGACGCCGGCGATTCTTGCCATGGTCGGCCTTTCCTCAGCCCTGTCGCTGCTTGTGCCGCGGATTCGCGCAGAGGACACGCACCACACCGTGGCGGCGGATCACCTTGCACTTGTCGCACATGGCCTTGACGCTGGGACGGACTTTCATCAGGGATCTTTCGGGCTGGAGTGGATGCTTCTGCGATGTCACGGCGCTGGAGCGGTCCCACCGTCGTGATGGGAGCAGCGCGCGCGGACGGCGGAAAGCCGGAGCGCCACGCTACCGGCTCGGTGCCCTGTCACCAAATCGTCTTCCGTGACGACGGTGACGGAGGATCAGATATGGGTGTCGATCACCTGCCGGAGCCGTTCGAACACGACGTCCTCGGCGCCCACGCCGTCGACCTCGACGAGCTTGCCGATCCCGGAGAACCACCGGACGGCGGGGACCGTCTTCTCCTCGTAGTCGGCGAGGCGGCGGGCGACGGCCTCGGGCGTGTCGTCCCCCCGGTTCCGGCCGGCGATGCGCGCCTTCACGACGTCGAGGGGCACCTCGATGTTGACGGCGAGGTCGAACCCGTCGGCGCCGATGGTCGCGGCGAGCGCCTGCGCCTGGGGCTCGGTCCGCGGGAACCCGTCGAGCAGGAACCCCTTGGCCCGCACGTCGTCCTGCGCGAGGCGGTCACGGACGACGCCGATGATGACCTCGTCCGGCACGAGCTGGCCTGCGGACATGAACTCGTCCGCCTTGCGGCCGAACTCGGTCCCCTCCTCCACGGCGGCGCGCAGCATGTCACCGGTGGAGATGTGGACCGCGCCGTAGTGCTCGACGAGTCGGGTGCACTGCGTGCCCTTGCCCGCGCCCTGGCGGCCGAAGATGACGAGTCGGACGGGCTTGGTCATGGGCGGCTGCTCCGATCGGGTCGCACGGTCACTTCAGGAAGCCCTCGTAGTTGCGCATCATCAGCTGGCTGTCGATCTGCTTCATCGTCTCGAGTGCCACGCCGACGGCGATCAGCACCGAGGTGCCACCGAAGGCGAGCTGCTGGCCCGAGAGGTCGACGCGCAGGACGTAGTTGATGAACAGCGGGGGCAGCAGGGCGATCCCGGCGATGAAGAGCGCGCCCGGGAGCGTGATGCGGGACACGATCCGCTGGAGGTGCCGCTCGGTCTGTGGGCCGGGGCGGATGCCGGGGACGAACCCGCCCTGCTTGCGGAGCTCGTCCGCACGCTGGACCGGGTCGAAGCTGATCGCCGTGTAGAAGTACGCGAAGCCGATGATCAGGAGCCCGTAGAACGCGAGGTAGAAGATGCTCGTGTGGTTCACGAGGTTGTCCTGCACCAGGCGGCGGACCGTGTCCCCCCAGCCGGTGGCCGGCACCAGGTTGGTGAGCAGCACCGGGAGGTAGAGCACCGAGCTCGCGAAGATCACGGGGATCACGCCGGACTGGTTGACCTTGAGCGGGATGTAGGTCGACTGGCCGCCGTACATCCGCCGACCGACGACCCGCTTGGCGAACTGCACCGGGATCCGACGCTGACCCTGCTCGATGGCGACGATCGCCACGAGCAGGGCGATGAACATCGCGATGACGACGAGCAACGCCACCGTGCCGCCCTGCGCCCGGATCAGGGCACCCTGGGACGGCAGGCTCGAGACGATCGACGTGAAGATGATCAGCGACATGCCGTTGCCGACGCCACGGTTCGAGATCAGTTCACCCATCCACATGATGAGCGCGGTCCCCGCGGTGATCGTGAGCACGATCAGCGTCACGCGGAACGGCGTGAAGTTCGGCACGAGGTCGAGGTTGTTCGACGCCTCACCGGTCAGGCTGCCGCCGCCGTTGTGGAACAGGAAGACGAGGCCGGTGCTCTGCAGCACCGCGATCGCGATCGTGAGGTACCGCGTGTACTGGTTGATCTTCCGCTGCCCGACCGCACCCTGCTGCTGGAGCGCCTCGAGCTTGGGGATCACCACGCCGAGGATCTGCAGGATGATCGACGAGGTGATGTAGGGCATGATGCCGAGCGCGAACACGGCGAAGTTCGTGAGCGCGCCGCCGGAGAAGAGCTGCAGCAGCGAGAGGATGCCGCCCTGGTCCGCGTTGTCCTTCAGTACCTGGACGGCGTTGAGGTCGATACCCGGAGCCGGGACGAACGCACCGAAGCGGTACAGCAGGATGATCGCGAGGGTGAACAGGAGCTTCCGGCGCAGGTCGCGCGCTTTGAAGATGTTCGCCATACCCCCGAGGCGGGGGCCGCCCGTGGAGGAGGATCGTCCGGTACCGGTCGCCACGTGGTCGGGGCTCCTTCGGTGTCGTCGAGCTCGTGCGGGGACGAGCCCGTCAGCGGTTGGTGTGCTGGTTGCCCTTGGCGGCGGGGCGACCGTTGCCGAACGGCATCGGCAGGATCTCGATGCGACCGCCACGGGCTTCGATGGCCGCCCGGGCCGACTGCGAGAACGCGTGCGCCGAGACGTTCACGGTGCGGGTGAGCTCGCCACGACCGAGCACCTTCACGAGCGCACCCTTGCCGACGAGACCCTTGGCGAGGAGCGCCTCAGGGGTCACGTCGGTGAGCTCGGAGTCGGTGATCACATCGAGGTTGATCGCCTGGTACTCGACCCGGAAGGGGTTGGTGAAGCCGCGCAGCTTCGGGATCCGACGCTGCAAGGGCATCTGACCGCCCTCGAAGCCGATCGGGATCTGCCGACGGGCCTTCTGGCCCTTGGTGCCACGGCCGGCGGTCTTGCCGCCCTTGCCGGCGATACCCCGACCGACGCGCTTGCGGCGACGGTTCGAGCCCTCCGGCGGCTGGAGATCGTGCAACTTCATGACTCAGACCTCCTCGACCGCGACCAGGTGCGGGACCCGGGCGATCATGCCCCGGATCTCCTTGCGGTCGGGCAGGGTGTTGGACTTGCCGATACGGCCCAGGCCGAGCGCCCGCAGCGTGCCACGCTGCTTCGGCTGCGCGCCGATCGCCGACCGGACCTGGGTGACCTTGAGGTCCGCCATGCCGATGCTCACTCCCCTGCGGACGCCGCGCGAGCGTGGCGTCCCTCGTTGTAGGCCTTGAGCAGACCCGCCGGAACGAAGGTGTCGGCGGGCAGGCCGCGCAGGCGTGCGATCTCGTCGGGGCGCTTCAGCGCCCGGAGTGCGGCGATCGTCGCCCGGGCGACGTTGATGTGGTTGGAGGAACCGAGCGACTTGCAGAGCACGTCGTGGATCCCGGCCTCCTCGAGGATGATGCGGGCCGCACCACCGGCGATGACGCCGGTACCGGGCGACGCCGGCTTGAGCAGCACACGACCGGCACCGGTCTCGCCGATGACGGGGTGCACGACGGTCGAACCGGCGAGGGGGACCTCGAAGAGGTTCTTGCGAGCCTCCTCGGTGCCCTTCTGGATCGCGAGGGGCACCTCCTTCGCCTTGCCGTAGCCGAGGCCGACGCGACCGTTGCCGTCGCCGACGACGACGAGCGCCGTGAAGCTGAACCGCCGGCCGCCCTTGACGACCTTGGCGACCCGGTTGATGTTGATGACCCGGCTGTCCCGGAGCTGCATGTCTGCTGCGGCCATCGGAATCAGAACTCCAGTCCGCCCGCACGGGCGGCGTCGGCGAGGGCAGCGGTCCGCCCGTGATAGGAGAAACCACCGCGGTCGAACACGACCTCGGTCACCCCGGCGGCACGCGCACGCTCGGCGAGCAGGCTGCCGACCTTCGCCGCGGCGTCGACGTTGCCCGTCGACCCGGAGCGCAGGTTGGCGTCGAGCGTCGACGCTGCGGCCACCGTGCGGCCGGCGACGTCGTCGATCAGCTGGGCATGGATGTGCTTGTTCGACCGGTAGACGGCGAGACGCGGGCGCGCCGCCGTGCCGGTGACCTTCTTGCGGATCCGGCGGTGCCGTCGCAGGCGCCCTTCGCGCTTCTTCTTCGCTGCGTCGCTCATCGTGGCTGCCCTTACTTCCCGGTCTTCCCGGCCTTGCGGATGACGCGCTCGTCGACGTACCGGATGCCCTTGCCCTTGTAGGGCTCGGGCTTGCGGATCGCCCGGATGTCAGCGGCGACCTGGCCGACCATCTGCTTGTCGATGCCGACGACACCGATGCGGGTGGCGCTCGGCACCTCGAAGGTGATCCCGGCCGGGGCGTCGACGTTCACGGGGTGCGAGAACCCCAGTGCCAGTTCGAGCGCCGACGGGCCCTTCGCGGTGGCGCGGTAACCCACGCCGATGAGCTCGAGCTCCTGGCGGAACCCCTCGGACACCCCGACGACCATGTTGCCGACGAGCGTGCGCGTGAGGCCGTGCAAGGACCGCGAACGACGTTCGTCGTCCGCACGCTCGACGAGGAGATGGTCGCCGTCCTGACGGACGGTGATCTTCTCGGGGAGGTCGTGGGACAGTTCGCCCTTCGGACCCTTGACGGTGACCGTGTCTCCGACGACCGCGACCTGCACGTTCGACGGCACGGGGATCGGTGCCTTACCGATGCGGGACATCGTCGCTCCTACCAGACGTAGCAGAGCACTTCGCCGCCCACGCGACGCTTGCGCGCCTCGCGGTCGGTCATGAGCCCCTGGTTGGTGGACAGGACGGCGACACCGAGGCCACCGAGCACACGGGGCACGTCTCCTGCGTTGGAGTAGACGCGCAGCCCGGGCTTGGAGACCCGGCGGATGCCGGAGATCGTGCGGGCACGCTCCGGCGAGTACTTGAGCCGAACGGTGAGCACGGTGCCCGGACCCTTCGACGCGGGGGCCACGGAGTGGCCGGCGATGTAGCCCTCACGCTCGAGGAGCGCTGCGAGGGATTCCTTCAGCTTCGACGACGGCATGGCGACCTCGTCGTGCATCGCCACATTGGCGTTGCGCAACCGGGTGAGCATGTCGGCGATGGGGTCGGTCATCATCTGGAACGATCCTCCTTCACCAGCTGGCCTTGGTCACGCCGGGGATCTCGCCGGCATGGGCGAGCTCCCGCAGGCAGACGCGGCACAGCATGAACCGACGGAACACCGCCCGCGGACGGCCGCACCGCTGGCAGCGGGTGTACCCACGCACCTTGAACTTGGGCGTGCGCTGCTGCTTCTCGATGAGCGCCTTCTTGGCCACGCTCAGTCCCTCCTGAAGGGGAAGTCGAACGCATCGAGCAGGGCCTTGCCCTCGGCATCGGTGCGGGCGGTCGTCACGATGGTGATGTTCATGCCCCGGGGGACGTCGACCTTGTCGTAGTCGATCTCCGGGAAGATCAGCTGTTCGGTGACACCGAACGTGTAGTTGCCGGTGCCGTCGAAGGCTCGGGGGTTGAGTCCCCGGAAGTCGCGGATCCGCGGGATCGACAGGCTGATGAGCCGGTCGAGGAACTCCCACATCCGATCGCCGCGCAGCGTCACCCGGGCGCCGATGGCGTTGCCCTGGCGGAGCTTGAAGCCGGCGATCGACTTCTTGGCCTTGGCGATCACCGGCTTCTGGCCGGTGATGGCGGTGAGGTCGGCGACCGCACCGTCGAGCAGCTTCGGCTGGGCGAGCGCAGCACCGACGCCGACGTTCACGACGATCTTCTCGAGACGAGGGACCATCATGATGTTCGGGAGACCGAGCTCGGTCTGGAGCTTCGCCCGGATCTCGTCGTTGTACTGGCGCTTGAGCCGGGGAGCGGTTTCGATCGTCGCCATCAGAGATCGTCCCCCGTGCGCTTGCAGATGCGGACCTTCGTGCCGTCGTCGGCCACGCGGAACCCGACACGGGTCGGCTTGCCGTCCTTCGGGCTGATCACGGCGACGTTCGAGACGTCCATCGGCATGTCCTTGTCGATGACCCCACCCGGCTCGTTCTTCGCCGGGTTGGCGGCGACGTGCTTGCGGGCGACGTTGATGCCGTCGACGATGACCTTGCCCTCACGGGGCAGGACCTTGGAGACGACGCCCTCGCGGCCCCGGTCCTTGCCGGTGAGCACGCGGACACGGTCGCCCTTGCGGATACGCAGGCCTGCCATCACAGCACCTCCGGCGCCAGCGACACGATGCGCATGAACTTCTTGTCACGCAGCTCACGGCCGACCGGGCCGAAGATGCGCGTGCCACGCGGCTGCAGCTGGTCGTTGATCAGCACGGCGGCGTTCTCGTCGAAGCG
>CAYVOK010000013.1:89997-92567 GCA_964453335.1 uncultured Acidimicrobiaceae bacterium | reverse complement strand
GCGGCCGTGCCGCCGACGAGGACCCGGACCGCTGCCCGCCCGGTCGGCGCACCGCCGAGGCGCGCCCCGGTGGCGCCGAGCGCCACGAGTCCGACGAGGGTGACGAGCATCGTCGCCGCGACGCGCGCCGCGGCCGGTGCGCCGATCACGACGAGGATCGGGATCGCGGCCCCGACCACGAAGCTGAGTGCGGACACCACGCTCGCCTGCACCGGGTTCGCGAGGTTGTCGAGGTCGATGCCGAGCTCGTCGCGGGCGTGGATCCGCAGCAGGTCGTGCTGGGCGAGTTCATCGGCGACGAGTGCGGCGGTGGTGGGTGAGAGCCCGCGCGACTCGTAGATGGCGGCGAGTTCGGCCTGCTCCGCCTCGGGGAAGTCCCGCAGTTCGGCCGTCTCGCGGGCGATGTCGGCCTGCTCGGTGTCGCGCTGGGAGCTCACCGACACGTACTCGCCGGCCGCCATCGACAGCGACCCGGCCGTCATCCCGGCAATGCCGGCGATGATGACCGCCGACCGGCTGCTGTCGGCCGCCGCGACACCGACGATCAGGGCGGCGGTGGAGATCAGGCCGTCGTTCGCGCCGAGGACGGCGGCGCGCAGCCAGCCGGCCCGCTCGCTGCGGTGCTCCTCGTCGGGCTGCGTGTGGGTGGTCGACATGATCCCAGCATGGCGGATCCCCGGGTGTTGTCCGAAGGCCGCCGCCCGGATGCCCTCGTCGGTGCCGGGTAGGGTCCGCCCATGGTTGCCCGTCTCGTCGCCCGAGCCGATGCCGCCGCAGCGGTGGACACCCTGTTGCGTGCGTTCGCCGAGGACCCGCTCACCTCGTGGCTGTACCCCGACGGCGGCGATGCCGCCTGGTCGTGGTTCGACATCGGTGTGCGGGCGGGCGTGCGACGCGGCCACACCTACCGGTCGGGTGACGGCGGTGCGGTCGCGGTCTGGTCGCCGCCGTCGGTCAACAACTTCGACCGCACCGAGGGCGGTGCACTGCAGGCCGCGATGGCCGAGCGCTACGGCGACGCCGGTCTCGCGCGTCTCGCCGCGGCCGCTGCGGCGACCGGGGCGGCGCACCCGCACGAACCGCACTTCTACCTGTTCCTCCTCGGTGCGGCGGAGCGCGGGCGCGGCGCCGGTGCCGAGGCGATCGCCCCGGTGCTGCGTGCGTGCGACGAGCAGGGTTGGCCGGCGTACCTCGAGTCGTCGAGCCCGCGGAACGTCTCCTTCTACGAGCGGCACGGGTTCACCCCGGTGCAGCCGATCGAGATCGAGGGCGGCCCGACCCTGCTCGGGATGTGGCGCCCGCACCAGGGCGGCTGAGCGCCGCCGTGTCCTAGGACTGGGCGACCTCGGCGGTGAGCGCGAACACCGGGTCGAACGCGGCGAGTCCTGCCGGTTCGCCCGGCTGTTCGACCCGGAGGATGACGATCTCGTCGGCGAGACCTTCGTAGGCGCGCACCCGTGCGGCGCACTGCGCGGGCGTCCCGGTGATCGTCATCGTGTCGATGACCTCGTCGGGGACGAGCGCCATGGCCTCACGGGTGCGGCCGGCGGGCACGAGCTCGGTGGCGCGGTCGGCGAACTCGGCGAACCCGAGCTGACGGAGCTGGGAGTCGTAGTAGGGGTGCGGCACGGGGTGGTACAGCCCGCAGATCTTGTGCCGGACCGCCTCGCGGGCGATCTCCTCGTCGTCGTTGACGCTCACGAGCGCACCCATCGGGAACGCGAGCGCATCGGGGTCACGACCGGCGGCGACCGCCCCGGCGCGGGCGTTCGGCATGACGACGTCACGCAGGAACGTCGTCGACGACATGATCCCGACGGCGACCCCGTCGGCGACCTCGCCGGCGAGGCGCACCATGCGCGGCCCCGATGCCGACAACCACACCGGGAGGGCGGGCCGGGTGGGTTCGAACGTCGCCCGCCAGCGGATGCGGTGCTCCGGGCCCTCGAAACGGACGGGTTCACCGGCGCGCGCTGCGACAACGGCGCGGACGATCGTCACGTAGTCCCGGAGTTTCCGCACCGGCGTCGCCGTGTCGGCGCCCATGTACCACTCGTTCATGTGCCGGTTGCCCGTGCCGATGCCGAGGACGAACCGTCCGCCGCTGAGCTCGTCGAGGTCGCGGGCGGTGATGCCGGTGAGCCACGGGTCGCGGGCGTACGCATTGACCACATAGGTGCCGACGGTGATCCGCTCGGTGGCGGCGATCACCGCGGCGGCGCCGACGACGGCCGATCGTTGCGCCTCTGCCGGGTACATCGCGGCCATACCGGCGGCCTCGCCTGCACGGGCGAGGGAGACGAGGGCGTCGAGTGACGGGTCGAACCCGAGGAGGAGACCGAGGCGCATGGCGGCACGCTACCGTTGCGCCATCGAACCAGGGAGGCCCTCATGACGACGCCGACACCCGCAGGGTGGTACCCCGACACCAACGCTCCGGGGACCGAGCGCTACTGGGACGGCAACGCGTGGACGGCGTCGACCCGACCGATCGGCGGCGCAGCCCCCGAGCCGCCGGCCGCACCTGCGGCCCCGGCCTACGGCGCTCCCGCAGCACCGGCCTACGGCGC